>NZ_AKJE01000041.1 GCF_000282495.1 Pseudomonas sp. GM79 | reverse complement strand
GTGGCGCCGGTGGGAAGTGTCGTCTGAACCAGTCGGCCGACGGCATCCCATTGGTACTGGGTGACGGCACCGTGTTCGTCCTGACGGGTCGTCTGCCGGCCTAGCGCGTCGTAGGAAAAGCGCCGCTGACCGCCGTCCGGCAAGGTCTCTTCGAGTAGTTGTCCCAGCCCGTTCCAGATGAAGACATGCCGACTGGTGTCCGGGTAGCGGATTGACAGCAAACGCCCCTGAGCGTCGTGGTGACAGTGAGTGGCCTGGCCATCCGGATCGGTGGCTTCGGTGACATCCCCCTGAACATTGCGCTGGTATTTCCACACCGCTTTGCCGTGATAGCGCGCATGCAAGAAACCGTTGCGGTATTCGTAGGATGTTGGCTCGTCTTGCGGCGGAATCAGCGCCACCAACCGTCCGACTTCGTCATAACGGTATTCAGTGACGGCCCCGAGCGGATCCTGCTCGGCCACCAAGCGGCCCTGTTCGTCATAGGCCTTGAGGTGTTCGCCACCGTTCAGCTCAACCTTGCGCACCAGCCGCGCCCGGTCATCGTGGACGTAAACCTCTTCGCTGCCATCGAGGTTCTGGACGGTGACACTGCCTTGGTCATCCCAGACGTAGCGCGCCTCCATCTGCGCGAACGACGCCCAATGGCGGATGCAACGCGCCGCCTTGCCGGACCGTTCCCACTCCCAGAAGAAACTCGCGCCACCGGCCAGTTGCCGCTGCAGAATCACGTGCTGGTCGTCGTAATCGTAACGCTCGCTTTCACCGGCGGCATTGGTTGCTTCGATCAAGCGTTGGCGGGCGTCGTAGCGATAGAAAACCAGTGTCTGCTCTGTATGCCAGGCTTCACCCACTGCATCGGTGGGATGAAACGACTGGTATTCAATGGCGACGAGGTGCCTGCGTTCATAGCAAAACAGCAGCGAACGGCCGGCGCCGTTGTCGAGGCGCTGGATGCGCTGCTGGCGGTCGCGGGCGATGCGCAAGCGGTTGTTGTAGGCGTCGCTGATCGTCGTCAGACGACCGTTGTGAAAGTGATAGAAACGCGGTTCTTCGCCGGCCTGGGCGAGGATCAGTTCTTCCGATTCATCGCCCAGATAAATCGCCGCGCGCGACAAACTGTTGTGGATCGCCGGGCGCTCAATCGATGGCAACGGGAAGGTGGTGCGACGGTTTTCGTGGTCGATCCAGATGACCTGATCGCCATCCATTTCCAGGCGATGGGCGAGCGAGTGACTCCAGCCAAAGCCGAGGCCGTCGTCGATTTCGGCGGCGCTGGTGCGATAGAGGCGGGTGAAGTCGAACGGCAGGATGCCGTCCAGCGAACCGTCGGTGAGGGTCAGCAGCTCTTCGCCGGTGACCATCGAGACCGGGCATTTGTTGGTCGCGGTTTTATCCGCGGAGTCAGCGCTGTCGCCGTTGGGGTTGGTGGCCTGCTTCGACGCGTCGTCGTGGTGTTCGTTTTGTTTGAGCGTGGTATTGCGTTTGGCATCCCAGCGCAGTTGCATGCGACCCTTTTTCAGTCCCGCTGCAACACCGCGCGCGGCGACTTTCTTATAGCGGTCGACGTACTCCATGAAGGTGTTGAGGATAGTGAAAGTGGCCTCGACGAAGCGCATCGCCAGACCAGCCAGCAACGCCCCGTACTTGAGCCCGCGAGCGGTGAGATAGGCTTTGGCGGCAGGGATCCCGACTCGCGTAAAAGCCAGTGCCGAAGCAATCAGAATATCGATCAGCACCGAGACAATGACTTGGCTGGTCACCTCTGCCGAGTTGCCAGCGATCTCGCTGGGCGGGAGCATTTCCAGCCACAGACTCGCGGTGCGCAGCAGCAAACAAAGCGCCGCTTCGTCACTGGCCAGCAGCTGGACTTTTGCCATGACCTCTGGCGCCGTCTGCGCAAGCTTGACCAATTCATCGGCGCCGCTGCCCAACCGTTCAACGAACTTGCGGGGATCCTGAAGAATGTCCGAGAGCAGGCTGAGGCTGTCCCAAACGCCCACGACCGCCGCCCAACTGCCTGCCAGCAATCCGTTACCAGCGGCTATAAAAGTCGACTGTGACCATTGCGGCTTAAAGCCTTCCCACTCTTTACGCAGCCACCCTTCCAACTCTTGGGTCAGCCCGTCGTAGGAAGAGAAAAGATCTTCAACCTGCTGCGGCGTAACTTCGTTGTGAACATGAACGCGGTAGAACCTGCCCTCTTTCCCTCGGAATGTTCCCTTGCCGTTTTTATCGAGGGTGACCGGTGTCGACTCCCCACCCTCAACCGCGATCACATCGACCTGAATGTTGCCCAGGGGAATGTCATAAACCGATTCGAACTTGCTCTCGATCTCCAGAATCCCGCTGTCCGGGCACTGCGCAACGCTGGAGAAAAAATCGTCATCGCGACTACTGACCGACTTGCTGGTATTTCCCAGCTTGATCTTGCGTTCCATACCCATCAGCGACGGCAGATCCGCCATGTGACTGACGTTGTCCGCGGCCTGGCTGAACCATTTTTTGAGCTGTTCGCGATAGAGCGTCAGGGTGTCTGGAAAACTGTCGAGTTCCTGTTCGATCCGGGTGACGTGCTCCATCAAAGCACCGAACGATAGGAGGCGGGGTTAAAAATCGGTTCGAACATGAGCAATCCCTGGCGCAGAAAATTAGGCGCGGGGACTTTGCGGGGGATCAATCAGGAAAGAAGTCGGGAAAGGATGATGTTGCTGTAGGGCAATTCGCTAAAAGCGATCAACTCATTACTAAAGCAACCAGAAACAAAACGTGGCGGTAGGTTTCCCTCACGCCACGTTAATTTGTCAGACACACAATTATTTAATCCGTAGAACCGCGGGACGCCAATTCTTTCAATTTAAGTTCAGCCAGCGGATGCCCGGCCTTCGCCGCCATTTCCCACCAGCGAGCCGCTTCCACCGGATCCGGCGCCTTGCTCGGCGTTCCCGCAAGGCAGATCACGCCAACCTGATAGGCCGCCTTGCCATCCCCCGCCAACGCGGCCAGGCGCAGTAATCGCACACCCTCCTCGCGTGCGCCAAGACCGACGCCGCGAAAGGTCAGAATGTGGCCGTAGAAGCTCTGGGCGCCGACATCACCCAGGTTCGCCATACGCGCAAACTGGCCCTCGAGCCAGCTCCAGCCTCGCGGCTGACGCACAAACCACGACCAGTGGAACAACCGGCGGGCCAACCAGTAACTGGCCCGCGCCTTGAGTCGTAAAAACACTCAGGCTTCCGCCGATTCGGGGTACTCGTATTCGAACACCCGCACCACTTCCGAGGCATGCCAGGACGCGGCAGCCACGCCATCGGACGGGCCGGAAAAGCGCCCGAGTCGCTCGACACATTCAAAGAAGCCGGTGCGCGGCAAGCGGCTGGCCCCCTGGCTGATCACCAACGAGCTGCGCAACGGCTGCTCGGCTCTGGCATCCAGTGCGGCCAGGTGCTCAAGGGCTGCGGTCAAGGTTTGCATGGCCGGCGTGGGTAGTTGCAAACGCTCCAGCAACGCCCGATAAGTCAAAAGATGGCGCTGACGACGCGCCTGATCCAGCTCCCCCAGCAATCCGTCCCAATGTTGACGACTTATGCGTACGCTCACGATTCATCCCTCCATCCTGGCACCGTCAATTCCCAGGCGAGGCTGCGGCGAATAGCAGCGTCGGGTTGACGCTCACCGCTTTCGATCAAGGCGAGATATGACGGGCTGATGCCTACCGTGCGGGCGAGCGCCTCAATGGCGATGCCCTTCCCTTCGCGCAAATTGCGTAGTTGATCCAGACCCGGAAGAATCTGGTCTGGTGCCGCCGCGGGAGGCGCTGTGGCGTCACGCGGTGGTTGTTGCTTGATGCCTGCTGCTTTCAGTAGAGCCTGATACTGAGCCCATGGCAGAACCGCATATTCGGGCTCGCCTTCGCGTGTAATTATCTGAATATCCATGACTACCCCGTAGGACAACGACACTTAGCGAGTCGGCGCTTTTCCTTAGAAGTGTAATCCTAACAGCGGCCAAGGTCGCGGGGGGGTATGAATATCTGGAGGATTTTGAATCGGCTCAGTTTTTTTTCGGCCCCTGAAGCTGCAGTTGTTCGGGGGTATCAGGCAAGCGTTCGACTACCGCAAGCTTCTCCGGCAGCTGACGCTTGCGCCAAGCGCGGAAGGCGTTGAGTTCGTCATCGAGAACTTTCATCAACCAGGCCAGTACGGCAATGTCGTCGAGCATGCCGAATACCGGGATGAAATCCGGGATCGCATCCACCGGGCTCAGGAAATACATCAGGCCGGCCACCACCGAAACCAATGCTTTGGGGCTGATGGCCCGGTACTCACCACGCCAGTAGGCCAGGCAGAGTGCCTGTAACAAACGCAGATCATCTTTGAGCTTGCCCAGACGATTGCCCTGGCTCGCGCCTTTGCTGGCAACCGCGAACAACAGGGTCGGCAAACGACCACGGGCGAGCAGGCGTCCAGCCAGAGGCAGGAAACGAGCAAAATTCCAGGGCGTTTTCATTTATTACTCCCGCTGAAATGTTATCCACACAAATTGTGGATAACCTTGTGAACAGAGCTGCATTTCACCGCTGAAAGCCCCGTTTCATAAGGGCCTGACTCAGATCGGGCGTTTTTTACTCACATAAAAAAACCCAAGATTTCATTGACTTGGCGTTCTGGCCCGTCTAGCTCGAGCGCCCTCACTGGCTATGACTTCAGCGTACCGCATCCGTTCGCTTTGTTTACCTCCACTGAACGCCAGATGCAACAACGCCCCGCATAAGCGAGGCGTTGTTTTTAAAGCAGACGCGAATTACTTGGGGGCGTCTTGTTTTGCTGGATCCTTGATGGCCAACAGCTCCAGGTCGAATACCAGTACCGAGTTGGCTGGAATCGCCGGGCTTGGGCTTTGGGCGCCGTAAGCCAGTTCACTAGGGATGTACAGCTTGTACTTCTCGCCAACGTGCATCAGTTGCAGGCCTTCAACCCAACCCGGAATCACACCGCTGACCGGCAGATCGATCGGGCTGCCGCGCTCGACGGAACTGTCGAAAACGGTGCCATTGGTCAATTTACCGGTGTAGTGAACAGTCACTACGTCGGTCGGCTTAGGCTGAGCGCCGTCGGCTTTCTTGACCACTTCGTATTGCAGGCCGGAAGCCGTGGTGGTGACACCCGCTTTCTTGCCGTTCTCTTCGAGGAATTTCTTGCCAGCGGCTGCCGACTCTTCGCTCATCTTGGCCAAACGCTCTTCAGCACGCTTTTGCAATGCAGCGAAGGCTTCAACCAGCTCTTCATCTTTCAGCTTCTGTTCTTTCTTGCCGACGGCATCTTCGATGCCCTGGGCTACCGCTTTGGAATCCAGATCATCCATGCCTTCCTGAGCCAGGCTTTTGCCCATGTTCAGGCCGATACCGTAGGAAGCTTTTTGCGCCGGGGTTTTCAGCTCTACGCTGGTCTGCGAATCACAACCCGCAAGTACCAGGCCAACCAGGGCCACCGCCGCCGCCAACCGATGCTGTTTCATGCTATTTCCTTGTTCATGCGCCTAAAGGGCAATCGAGTAAAGCCGCGAGCTTATCAGGCCGCCACGACCAATGGCTACCGGCATGAGAGCAGGAAACGTCTGATAAGTTCAGGTGTTTAAACGCATTTTGGCTATAGAAGGATGAAGCTTCTGTCATTTCGCTCTTACGGACTTGAGGGCCGGTTCCCACAGACTCTGGCGTAATGGCCTCTTGCCGCACTTCGTGAGCTGAGGCATAAGAGAGTTACAAACTGACAAGGACGTTTATCGTGCGCCTCATATTCCGCTTGCTGATCCTGATCGCAGTATTGCTGGGGCTGGGCCTCGCCGTAGTGCTGTATTACGTCGCCAACCCGAAATTGCCGGCCTGGTCACCGGCGCAACAGGTAAATTACCTGGAGCAATGGAGCGCCGCCGACCGACAGGCTTACTACTTCACCCCTCAGGGTACCCAGGTCAAAGGCTTGCGCTATGACTGGTTCAATGCCCTTGAATTGCCCTTCTCACAAAAACGATTCGCTGCTCCTGAATACCTCGCACGCTTTGGTTTTCTGATCGACCCGAGCCAGAAAGCCACACCGAACAATCCTGGTAACTTGCCCGTCGGTTTTGCCCGTCATCAAAACCCTGGCAGCCAGGACGAGTATCTGGACATCACTTGCGCTGCCTGCCATACCGGCGAAATACGCTTCAATGGCCAAGCCGTGCGCATCGACGGCGGCTCGGCCCAGCATGTGTTGCCGTCCAGCGTCCCTACCCTGCGTGGCGGCAGCTTCGGCCAGGCACTGGTGGCCAGCCTCGCTTCGACTTACTACAACCCCTGGAAATTCGAACGTTTCGCCCGCAACGTTCTGGGTCAGGACTACGACGCACGGCATCAACAACTACGCCAGGATTTTAAAGTCTCACTCGATACCTTCTTGAAAGTGGCCTGGAACGACACCCATCGCGGCCTCTACCCCACCGAAGAAGGCCCCGGCCGCACCGACGCCTTCGGGCGCATTGCCAACGCCAGCTTCGGCGACGCGATCTCACCCGCCAACTACCGTGTGGCCAACGCTCCGGTGGACTACCCGCAACTGTGGGACATGTGGACCTTCGACTGGGTGCAGTGGAACGGTTCGGCGCAGCAACCGATGGCCCGTAATATCGGCGAAGCCTTGGGTGTGGGCGCCACGCTGAATTTCTTCGACAGCAGCGGGCAGCCGCTCAAGGGCGACGACCGCTACCCGTCCAGCGTCCGGGTGCGCGATCTGCATCGGATCGAAGAAACCCTGCAGCGACTCAAACCGCCTGCCTGGCCGGAAGCCCTGCTGGGCAACATCGACAAGCCCCTGGCCGCAAAAGGCCGCGAACTGTTCGCTGAAAATTGCGCCGGGTGTCATGCCCCCCGCGTCACCCAAAGCGACGGCAGACCGGTGCAACATCTGAAATTGCTGCCTGTGGAGGTCATTGGCACAGACCCCGGCGCCGCCAACAACATTGCCGATCATCGCTTCGATCTGACGGCTTTACAGTGGGATCCGGCGGAGCTTGCGCAACTGGACGTACAACTGCATCCCAAACCCACAGAACCCTTGGATATGAGCCAATTGTCCGTGGCCAAGGGACTGGCCTACGTCACTGCTTTCGTGGGCAACCAGGCCTACCGCGAAGCCAAAGTGATACCCGCAGAGCGCCCGAACCTGGACGGATTCGGCCTGCCGATCGGCGTTCAGGAGTTGCGTAGCTACAAGGCCCGACCTTTGGCGGGCGTCTGGGCCACGCCGCCGTTTCTGCACAACGGTTCGGTACCGAGTCTTTATCAATTGCTCTCGCCACAAAGTGAACGCGCGACCACGTTCTACAAAGGCACCTTCGAATATGACCCTAAACACTTGGGCTATCGCACCGAAGCCTTCACCAACGGTTTTGTGTTCGACACGCGCATTACCGGTAATCACAACAGCGGTCACGAGTTCCGCGCAGGTGAACGCGGTAACGGCGTCATTGGTCGTCTGCTGCAACCGGAGGAACGCTGGGCGCTGCTGGAATACCTGAAAGTGTTGGGCGGCCCAATGGAGTCGCAATTGCCAGACCGCCGCCTCAGTCAAAAGGATTGACCCATGCTGATCACTCTCTGGTTGCGCCTGGGCGCCTTCCTCGGCAAAACCCTGCTGTGGTTGTTGGGTCTGGGCCTGCTCGGCTGGGCGCTGACCATGGCCTGGTCCGCCTGGCAGCATCGCGGCCCGGTATCGGCTGAAGAACTGATTCCGGACGGCGAAGCGGCAATGACCCAGGACATCATCCAGACGGCCGTACGTATCGTCGATCAACACCGGGAAAGCACCCGCTACCTGCGCGATGCCCATGCCAAGGCCCATGGCTGCGTGAAGGCCGAGGTACAGGTGCTGTCGGATTTGACGGCTGAGTTACGCCAAGGCGTGTTCAGCGAGCCCGGCAAAACCTGGCAAGCGACGATACGGCTGTCCAACGGCAATGCGTATCCGCAGTTCGATAGCATCCGCGATGCCCGGGGCATGGCCATCAAACTATTCGATGTGCCTGGTAAACAGTTGCTGAGTGACCGACAAGGGCACAGCGAACAGGACTTCGTGATGTTCAACCATCCGAACTTCTTTGTCAGCGATGTCGCAGAGTATCGTCAGAATGTGGCTGCTCAGGCTGATGGCAAAAAGGCGATGGCGTTCTTCCCGGGCTGGGACCCGCGCACGTGGCAGGTTCGCCATCTGTTTATTGCGCTGGCGACGCTCTCCCCTGCCCCGGCAAGCCCGACGCAGACCACTTACTTTTCGGTTTCGCCGTACAAGTTCGGTAAAGCTAACGCTAAATTCCGCGTGATGCCGGACCCTGATAGCTGCCCGGTCTACGCGCTGCCCACGCAAAATCAAAACCTGCCGAATTTCCTGCGCAGCGCGCTGAACCAGCAGCTGTCGACCGATCGGGTGCCGGCCTGTTTCGTTTTACAGATCCAGCGTCAGGATGCGGGCAAGTACATGCCGATCGAAGACACCAGTATCGAGTGGAACGAAAGCGACGCGCCCTTCGAAACCGTGGCCCGGTTCAAACTGCCTGCCCAGGATTTCGACACCCCGGCGCTGAACCTGCAATGCGACAACCTGTCGTTCAACCCATGGTTCGGGCTTGAAGCCCATAGGCCGATTGGCGGGATCAACCGGTTGCGAAAAGCGGTGTATGAGGCCGTCAGCGACTACCGGCACAGTCGTAACGCCGAACAATAAAGCGACCTGTTCGGGTAATGCCAGTCAAGCGCAATCCATGTGGGAGCGGGCTTGCCCGCGATGACGGCAGCACATTCATAATTGATGCGCCAGACAGGTCGCTATCGCGGGCAAGCCCGCTCCCACAGGTTCCGCGCTTAACTGACCGGTATTGACCTGTTCGGGTCGCTTTTTCAGTGGATTCGCTACAAAGCCAAATCCCAGACAGCAAAAAGCCCGCATTAAGCGGGCTTTCTGTGGTGATCTGGCGTTCAGCGTTCCAGATACCGAATATGGCGCAGCGGACGGGACTCGAACCCGCGACCCCCGGCGTGACAGGCCGGTATTCTAACCGACTGAACTACCGCTGCGCGTAGCGTTGAAAGTAAGTGGTGGGTGATGACGGGATCGAACCGCCGACATTCTGCTTGTAAGGCAGACGCTCTCCCAGCTGAGCTAATCACCCTTTACCTTCGTTGCGGGGCGCATTGTGCCACAGATTTTCATAAAGTGTTGATTTAATTGATAAAAAATCAAAAAAAATCTGAAAACCGGTAAAACGACACACCCTGCAGGAACCTCAGGCAGAAAAAAACCCGCGTTAGCGGGCTTTTCCTTGGTGACCTGGCGTTCAGCGTTCCAGGTTACCGAATATGGCGCAGCGGACGGGACTCGAACCCGCGACCCCCGGCGTGACAGGCCGGTATTCTAACCGACTGAACTACCGCTGCGCGTAACACTAAAGCGAATGGTGGGTGATGACGGGATCGAACCGCCGACATTCTGCTTGTAAGGCAGACGCTCTCCCAGCTGAGCTAATCACCCTTCACTTTCGGTGTGGCGCGCATTCTACGTAGCGACCCAACCTCTGGCAAGCACTTTTTTAATTAATTTTCTCAGGCCTTCCAAAGGCTTAGAGAAGGGTTGGCCTATGGCACACGGAGGACAATAATGCCCCCCTTTGTATAAAGGAGAGACTCACCCCATGTGGTTCAAGAACCTGCTTATCTATCGCCTGACCCAAGATCTGCCTTTTGATGCCGAGGCGTTGGAAACTGCACTGGCCACCAAACTGGCGCGTCCATGTGCAAGCCAGGAGTTGACCACCTACGGTTTCGTCGCGCCATTCGGCAAGGGCGAAGACGCGCCACTGGTGCACATCAGCGGCGACTTCCTGCTGATCGCCGCCCGTAAGGAAGAACGCATTCTGCCGGGCAGCGTCGTGCGTGACGCAGTGAAGGAAAAGGTCGAAGAGATCGAAGCCGAACAAATGCGCAAGGTCTACAAAAAGGAACGCGATCAGATCAAGGATGAAATCATCCAGGCCTTCCTGCCCCGCGCCTTTATCCGTCGTTCGTCGACCTTCGCCGCCATCGCGCCGAAACAAGGCCTGATCCTGGTTAACTCGGCCAGCCCGAAACGCGCCGAAGACCTGCTCTCCACCCTGCGCGAAGTGATCGGCTCGCTGCCGGTGCGTCCGCTGACAGTGAAGATGTCGCCGACCGCCACCATGACCGAGTGGGTCACCACCCAGAAAGCCGCGGACGATTTCTTCGTGCTGGACGAGTGCGAACTGCGTGACACCCACGAAGACGGCGGCATCGTGCGCTGCAAGCGTCAGGACCTGACCAGCGAAGAAATCCAGCTGCACCTGAGCACCGGCAAAGTGGTCACTCAACTGTCGCTGGCCTGGCAGGACAAACTGTCGTTCGTGCTTGACGACAAAATGGTGGTCAAGCGCCTGAAGTTCGAAGACCTGCTGCAGGATCAGGCGGAACAGGACGGTGGCGACGAAGCCCTGGGTCAATTGGACGCCAGCTTTACCCTGATGATGCTGACCTTCGGTGACTTCCTGCCGGCGATGGTTGAAGCGTTGGGTGGCGAAGAGACCCCGCAAGGGATCTAAAGACTTGTGATCTCTACTGTGGGAGCGGGCTTGCTCGCGAAGGCGTCATAACATTCAAGATCGATGTTGAATGTTATGACGCCTTCGCGAGCAAGCCCGCTCCCACATTGGATCTGTGTTGGTATTGAATAACAAGGATCAGGCCATGCGCGCACTGGCTGCATTGAGTCGTTTTGTCGGCAACACCTTCGCTTACTGGGTACTGATTTTCGCCGTGGTGGCGTTTGTGCAACCGACCTGGTTCATCGGCTTGAAAGGCGCCATCGTACCGCTGCTGGGTCTGGTGATGTTCGGCATGGGCCTGACCCTCAAGCTTGAAGACTTCGCCGAAGTCGCTCGCCATCCGTGGCGCGTGGCGCTGGGCGTAGTCGCCCATTTCGTGATCATGCCCGGTGTGGCGTGGTTACTCTGCCAGGTTTTCCACCTGCCGCCAGAGATCGCCGTCGGGGTGATTCTGGTCGGCTGCTGCCCAAGCGGCACCTCCTCGAACGTGATGACCTGGCTGGCGCGTGGCGATCTGGCGTTGTCGGTGGCCATTGCCGCCGTCACTACCCTCCTCGCTCCGCTGCTGACGCCAGCGCTGATCTGGCTACTGGCTTCGGCCTGGTTGCCGGTGTCGTTCATGGAGCTGTTCTGGTCGATCCTGCAAGTCGTGCTGCTGCCGATCGTGCTCGGCGTGGTTGCCCAGCGCGTACTCGGTGATCGGGTTCGTCACGCGGTAGACGTGTTGCCACTGGTGTCGGTGGTGAGCATCGTGATCATCGTCACTGCCGTGGTGGCTGCCAGCCAGGCGAAGATTGCCGAATCCGGCCTGCTGATCATGGCCGTGGTGATGTTGCACAACAGCTTCGGCTACTTGTTGGGTTACTTCACCGGGCGCCTGTTCAACCTGCCACTGGCCCAGCGCAAATCCCTGGCACTGGAAGTCGGCATGCAGAACTCCGGCCTGGGCGCGGCCCTGGCCAGTGCGCACTTCTCGCCGCTGGCAGCGGTGCCAAGCGCGTTGTTCAGCGTCTGGCACAACATTTCCGGAGCACTGCTCTCAACGTATTTCCGTCGTATGAGCGAGAAAGAAGACCGGCAAATCGCCGCTCAGCAGGCGGCGGATTAAGCTGATAACTTGATCCTCGGGTTAATGATGGGCACTCTATTGCGCAACGCGGGGACGACCCTGCGGCTCGATCGAATCATTAATCCGGGGACGACCCCATCCATCGATGGAGGTCTCTGATGTCCTGGATCATTCTGTTTCTCGCCGGCCTGTTCGAAGTCGGCTGGGCCGTCGGCCTGAAATACACCGACGGTTTCAGCCGCCCTCTTCCTACCGCACTGACCATCGCGGCCATGGCGATCAGCCTTGGCCTGCTGGGCCTTGCCATGAAGGAATTGCCGCTGGGCACGGCCTATGCGATCTGGACTGGCGTGGGTGCGGTGGGCACGGTGATCGCCGGGATCATTTTGTTTGGTGAGTCCATGGCGTTGTTTCGGCTGGCGAGTGTGGCGTTGATTATTGCCGGGTTGGTTGGGCTCAAGGTTAGCGCTTAGGCCACTACCGCTTTCGCGAGCAAGCCCGCTCCCACATTTGACCGCATTCCCAATGTGGGAGCGGGCTTGCTCGCGAAGAGGCCCGCAAAATCACCGACTACCTGACGCCCCCACGCAATTCCCCCACCAACCCTTGCAGTGTCGCCGGTTCAGCCACTTCAACGGCCACCGCCGGCCCCGCCACCAATGTCACCCGCGACCACAACCGACGAAACATCCCCTTGTTCGGATCGCGACTGAAGAAACTCCCCCACAACCCCTGCAATGCCAGCGGAATCACCGGCACCGGCGTTTCTTCGAGAATCCGTGTCAGCCCGCCCTTGAACTCGTTGATCTCGCCATCGGCGGTCAACTTGCCTTCAGGGAAAATGCACACCAGTTCGCCGTCCTTCAGATACTGGGCGATGCGGGTGAAGGCTTTTTCGTAGATCTGAATGTCTTCCTGACGTCCGGCAATCGGAATCGTCCCCGCCGTACGGAAGATGAAGCTCAGCACCGGCAGATTGTAGATTTTGTAATACATCACAAAGCGAATCGGCCGACGCACTGCGCCGCCAATCAGCAACGCATCGACGAACGACACATGGTTGCAAACCAGCAATGCCGCGCCTTCATCGGGAATCAGCTCCAGATTGCGATGCTCAACGCGGTACATGGAATGGCCAAGCAGCCAGATCATGAAGCGCATGCTGAACTCGGGGACGATTTTGAAGATGTAAGCATTGACGCCAATGTTCAGCAGCGACACCACCAGGAACAGCTGCGGGATCGACAGCTTGGCAATGCTCAGCAAGACGATCGACACAATCGCAGAGACCACCATGAACAGGGCGTTAAGAATGTTGTTGGCGGCGATCACTCGCGCCCGTTCGTTCTCGACAGTACGCGACTGGATCAGCGCATACAGTGGCACGATGTAGAAACCGCCGAAGACCCCAAGACCAAGAATGTCGATCAACACCAGCCAGGCGTGACCGAACCCAAGGACTTCGATCCAGCCATGACCGGCAACGCTGTCTGGAATCGCGCCGGAGTGCCACCACAGCAACAGGCCAAACACCGTCAGACCGAATGAGCCAAACGGCACCAGACCGATCTCGACTTTGCGCCCGGAGAGTTTCTCGCAGAGCATCGAACCCAGTGCGATACCGACCGAAAACACGGTAAGAATCAGCGTCACCACCGTCTCGTCGCCGTGCATCCATTCCTTGGCATACGCCGGGATCTGCGTCAGATAAATCGCCCCGACAAACCAGAACCATGAGTTGCCGACGATCGAACGCGATACTGCCGGAGTTTGCCCCAGGCCCAACTTCAAGGTAGCCCAGGACTGGCTGAAAATGTTCCAGTTCAAACGCATTTCCGGCGATGCCGCGGCAGCCCGGGGAATGCTGCGGCTGGCCAGGTAACCGAGCACGGCGATGCCGATGATTGCCGTGGACACGACCGGCGCATAGTTGCCGGCCGACATCATGATACCGGCACCAATGGTCCCGGCGAGAATCGCCAGGAAAGTGCCCATTTCCACCAGGCCGTTGCCGCCCACCAGCTCTTCTTCGCGCAAGGCCTGCGGCAGGATCGAGTACTTCACCGGCCCGAACAGCGCCGAGTGGGTGCCCATGGCAAACAACGCGACCAGCATCAGCGACAGGTGATCGAACATGAAACCGACCGCACCCACCGCCATGATGACAATTTCCCCAAGCTTGATCAGACGGATCAGCGCGTCCTTGGCAAACTTTTCCCCGAACTGCCCCGCCAGGGCCGAGAACAGGAAAAACGGCAAGATAAACAGCAACGCACACAAGTTGACCCAGATCGAGCGGTCACCCTCGATGGTCAACTTGTACAAAATGGCAAGGATCAACGACTGCTTGAAAATGTTGTCGTTGAAGGCCCCCAGCGACTGCGTGACAAAAAACGGCAGGAAGCGCCGAGTGCGAAGCAAGGTGAACTGCGAGGGGTGACTCATCTTCCATGTGTCCCTGATGTTGGGTAGCTGATGCTGGATGAAAAAGCGGCGTGACAATTGTTATTGGAATGTCGAACGTCGATCCAGGCCACAGATTACCCAATCTTTGCCGGTTATTTGTTTAATCCTGCAATGCACGGCGAAACAAACAACTCACCTCGCCATGCGCCCTGCACCGTGCGTTTGGCAACAATCAGCCACATCACCGCCAGCAACGCCACCAGTACACAGCCAAAGACACTGAAAAACGTCAGGTGCAACGTGCTCGCCAGGTTCAACGTCGCCAAAGAATAGACGCCCAACGGGAAAGTGAAGCCCCACCAGCCGAGGTTGAACGGGATACCGGCGCGCAAGTAACGCACGGTGATCAACAGCGCAATCAGCATCCACCAGAGCCCGAAGCCCCACAGCGTGATGCCGGCCACCAAGCCAAGCCCTGCGGCGATCTCGCCGATACCCGGTAAACCGTTGGCGGCAAAGATCGCTGGCGCGTCGGCCCCCAACAGCAACATGCCCAGCGCACCGGTGCCAATCGGCCCAAGGGCCAGCCAGCTTGAGGCGGCCATGTTTTCGTGGGGCAATTTATGCAACGCCATACGCAGCAACAGGATAGTCAGAATGCTGAACGCCACCGGCAGGGAAAAGGCCCACAGCACGTAGCTGGTCACCAGCACCACCAGTTGTGAATGAGCATCGGCCAGATGCGGCGCCAGCAACCCGCCGCTGGCCGCCGCCACTTCCGCCGCCACCACCGGTAACAGCCAGACTGCGGTCATCTGGTCGATGCTGTGCTCCTGACGGGTGAACATCATGTAGGGAATCAATACGCCACAGGCCAGCGACATCGCCACGTCCAGCCACCACAGCACTTGGGCGAGATGAATCACACCGTCACCCCAGCGCGGCAAACCGAACAACAGAAGACCATTGATGAGGGTCGCAAGGCCCATGGGAATGGTGCCGAAAAACATCGAAACCGTGGAGTGCCCGAAAATCCGCCGCGCCTCGTCGAAGAACATGACCCAACGCGCGGCATACATGGCCGTGAACATAACAAACAGAACAATATTGAACAGCCACAGGCCTTCGGCAAACGCATGCAGACCGCGATTCGCCACCGGCAATTGCGCAAGCGCGAGCGCCAATACACCCGTGCCCATGGTCGCCGCGAACCAGTTGGGGGTGAATTGGCGGATGGCTTCTCGAGGGTGCTGCAAATGACTGAGCGGTTTGATACCGGGTTTAACGCTATGGGTGCAGGTCATGGTGAACTCCTGTCCTCTCGTGAGGTGGAGCTCATGATAGATCCGAATCGAATATCGATATAACTGGCAATATCTATAACTGTTATCTATTTTACAGATACATAATCAGACGCAGACTTTGACGGAGTGCATTGGTTGATCGATATTGCATTGAGTGAGTAACACCCGCCTTCGCGAACAACCCCGCCCCACACTGGATTGAGGGTGCCCACATATTTTGTGTTCACTGACGATCGAGTGTGGGAGCGGGCTTGCTCGCGAAGAGGCCCCCAAACACACCAAAAATCGAACTGACTCCCAACCTGCGACACCCCGCCACGTCACGACCTTGGTCGACACTGACTAACTCAAGCGGTCATGCGAGACTGTCCTGACCGGGCGGAGTCCCGGAGGTCTTTTTGTCTGGAGTTCCCATGTCGCTGTCCATCGGGCTGATCGCCACCGTCGCCCTGGCCTATATGGCCATCCTGTTCGCTATCGCCTTTTACGGTGACCGGCGCAGCACACCGTTGCCGCCACGGATGCGTGCCTGGGTGTACAGCCTGTCGCTGGCCGTTTATTGCACCAGTTGGACATTCTTTGGTGCCGTGGGCCAGGCGGCCGAGCAACTCTGGTCATTCCTGCCGATCTATCTCGGGCCGATCCTGCTGCTGGTGTGCGCGCCGTGGGTCCTGCAAAAAATGGTGATGATCAGCAAGCAGGAGAACATCACCTCCATCGCCGACTTCATCGCCGCCCGCTACGGCAAATCCCAGTCGCTGGCGGTGGTGGTGGCGCTGATCTGCCTGGTCGGCGTATTGCCCTACATCGCTTTGCAGCTCAAGGGCATCGTGCTGGGCGTGAACTTGCTGATTGGCGCCGGTGCTGACGCCATGGGCACACGCGCGCAAGACACGGCGCTGATCGTGTCGTTGGTGCTGGCACTGTTCACCATCGTTTTTGGTACCCGCAACCTCGACGCCACAGAACACCACCGCGGCATGGTGCTGGCGATTGCTTTTGAGTCGCTGGTCAAGCTGTTCGCTTTTCTCGCAGTCGGCGCGTTCGTGACCTACGGCCTGTACGACGGTTTCGACGACCTGTTCGACCAGGCCATGCTCGCCCCGCGCCTCGAGGCGTACTGGAAAGAAACCATCAACTGGCCGTCCATGGTGGTGCAAACCGGCGTGGCGATGATGGCGATCATCTGCCTGCCCCGGCAGTTCCATGTAACCGTGGTGGAAAACATCGATCCTCAGGATCTACGCCTGGCCAAGTGGGTGTTCCCGGCCTATCTGGCGCTGGCGGCGCTGTTTGTCGTGCCGATCGCACTGGCCGGTCAGATGATGCTGCCCAGTTCGGTACTGCCGGACTCATTCGTCATCAGCCTGCCTCTGGCCGAATCTCACCCTGCCTTGGCGATGCTGGCGTTTATCGGCGGTGCTTCGGCGGCGACCGGTATGGTGATCGTGGCCAGCGTGGCGCTGTCGACCATGCTTTCCAACGACATGCTGCTGCCGTGGTTACTGCGGCGTAACAACGCCGAGCGGCCGTTCGAAGTATTCCGCCAGTGGATGCTTTCGGTGCGCCGGGTGAGCATCGTGGTCATTCTGCTGTTGGCCTACGTCAGTTATCGACTGCTGGGCTCCACCGCGAGCCTGGCGACCATCGGCCAGATCGCCTTCGCCGCCGTGACCCAACTGGCCCCGGCCATGCTCGGCGCGCTGTACTGGAAACAGGCTAACCGTCGAGGGGTGTTCGCGGGGCTAGCCACTGGGACGTTCCTCTGGTTCTACACCCTGGTGTTGCCGATCGCCGCCAAGAGTCTCGGCCTGCCCCTGAGCAGTTTTCCGGGGCTGGCATGGCTGCAAGGCAACCCGTTGAACCTGCCGATCACGCCGCTGACTCAAGGCGTGGTGCTGTCCCTGGCGGGCAACTTCACCCTGTTCGCCTGGGTCTCGGTGCTGTCGCGCACGCGGGTTTCGGAGCACTGGCAGGCCGGCCGCTTCATCGGCCAGGAAATCAGCGCGCGACCCAACGCCCGCTCAATGCTGGCAGTACAAATCAACGACTTGCTGCAACTGGCTGCCCGTTTTGTCGGCGAAGAACGCGCTCGTCAGAGTTTCATCCGTTTCGCCTACCGTCAGGGCAAAGGCTTCAGCCCGACCCAGAACGCGGACGGTGAATGGATCGCCCATACCGAACGCTTGCTAGCCGGTGTACTCGGCGCATCTTCGACCCGGGCAGTGGTAAAAGCCGCCATCGAAGGTCGGGAAATGCAGCTCGAGGACGTGGTGCGGATCGCCGACGAAACTTCGGAGGTGCTGCAGTTCAACCGAGCCTTGCTGCAAGGCGCCATCGAGAACATCACCCAGGGCATCAGCGTGGTCGACCAGTCGTTGAAACTGGTGGCCTGGAACCGGCGCTACCTTGAGCTGTTCAACTACCCCGACGGTTTGATCAGCGTGGGCCGGCCGATTGCCGACATCATTCGCTACAACGCCGAACGCGGCCTGTGCGGCCCCGGCGAAGCGCAAGTGCATGTCGCCCGCCGCTTGCACTGGATGCGTCAGGGCCGGGCTCATACCTCCGAACGGTTGTTCCCCAATGGTCGAGTGATCGAGCTGATCGGTAACCCGATGCCCGGCGGCGGTTTCGTCATGAGTTTCACCGACATCACCGCGTTCCGCGAGGCCGAGCAAGCGCTGACCGAAGCGAACGAAGGCCTCGAGCAACGGGTCATCGAACGGACCCACGAACTGTCGCAACTCAACGTTGCCCTGACCGAAGCCAAGGGCACCGCCGAATCGGCGAACCAGTCGAAAACCCGTTTCCTGGCCGCCGTCAGCCATGACTTGATGCAACCGCTGAACGCTGCGCGACTGTTCTCTGCCGCCCTCTCCCACCAGGAGGAAAACCTATCCAGTGAAGCCCGGAAACTGGTTCATCACCTGGACAGTTCACTGCGCTCGGCCGAGGACCTGATCAGCGACCTGCTGGACATTTCCCGCCTGGAAAACGGCAAGATCAACCCTGATCGCAAGCCCTTCGAGCTCAATGATTTATTCCATACGCTAGGCGCCGAGTTCAAGGCTCTGGCGCAGGAACAGGGGCTGAAATTTCGCGTCAGGGGCAGCGCGCTGCGGGTCGATAGCGACATCAAACTGCTGCGACGGATTTTGCAGAACTTCCTGACCAACGCCTTCCGCTACGCCAAAGGGCCGGTGCTGCTCGGTGTTCGGCGGCGCAACGGCGAGCTATGCCTTGAGGTCTGGGACCGTGGACCGGGTATTCCAGAAGACAAACTGCAGGTGATTTTCGAAGAATTCAAACGCCTCGACAGCCACCAGACCCGGGCCGAGAAAGGTCTGGGCCTAGGCCTGGCGATTGCCGATGGGCTGTGTCGCGTGCTGGGTCACACCTTGCGCGTGCGTTCCTGGCCGGGTCGCGGCAGTGTGTTCAGTGTCAGCGTACCGCTGGCTCGGGTACAAGCCGCGACGCCGGCCAAAGTGGCCGAACTTAATGGCCATTTGCTAAGCGGCGCGCAGGTGCTGTGTATCGATAACGAAGACAGCATTTTGATCGGCATGAACAGTTTGCTGACGCGCTGGGGTTGCCAGGTCTGGACCGCGCGCAACCGTGAGGAATGCGCAACGCTGCTCGGCGATGGGATGCGCCCGCAACTGGCGCTGGTGGATTACCACCTGGACGATGGCGAAACCGGGACCGAGTTGATGGCCTGGTTGCGCACGCAACTGGGCGAGCCGGTGCCAGGGGTAGTGATCAGTGCCGATGGACGGCCGGAGACGGTGGCCCAGGTGCATGCAGCTGGCCTGGATTACCTGGCCAAACCGGTGAAACCGGCGGCGTTGCGGGCGTTGTTGAGTCGGCATTTGCCGTTGTAATGCGGCAGGTTTGAACCCTGCAGTGGGGCGATTGACGCCTTCGCGAGCAAGCCCGCTCCCACAGTGGATTGGTGTTGTTGCACAAATAGAGTGAACACCACAAACCCCTGTGGGAGCGGGCTTGCTCGCGAAGCTTTTCGGCTACTCCGGCAGTTCGGCCAAGCCATCGACATCCGTCATCGCTCGCTCCAGCAGGTCCGCCGGCAAGCTCTTGCTGGCCCGCGCTCCGAGCAACTTGAGCTGCTCGCTGCGGCTGACCAGGTTGCCGCGGCCTTCTGTCAGCTTATTGCGTGCAGAGCTGTAGGCCTTGTCCAGTTGCTGCAGGCGATTGCCGACTTCATCCAGATCCTGAATGAACAACACGAACTTGTCGTACAGCCAACCGGCGCGCTCGGCGATTTCCCGGGCGTTCTGGCTCTGGCGTTCCTGCTTCCACAGACTGTCGATGACCCGCAAAGTGGCCAGCAACGTGGTCGGGCTGACGATCACGATATTGCGGTCGAATGCCTCCTGAAACAGCGTCGGCTCAGCCTGCAACGCCGCAGAAAACGCCGCTTCGATCGGGACGAAAAGCAGAACGAAATCCAGGCTGTGCAAGCCGTCGAGCCGCTTGTAGTCCTTGCCGGCCAAGCCTTTGACGTGAGTGCGCAGGGACAGCACATGCTGCTTGATGGCGATCTGGCCGATGGCATCATCCTCGGCCGCCACGTATTGCTGATAGGCCGTGAGGCTGACCTTGGAATCGACCACGACCTGCTTGTCGCCGGGCAGGTAAATAATCACATCCGGCTGGAAACGCTCACCGTCCGGCCCCTTGAGATTGACCTGGGTCTGATACTCACGCCCCTTCTCCAGACCCGCGTGCTCAAGCACCCGCTCGAGAATCAGTTCGCCCCAGTTGCCTTGGGTTTTCTGCCCTTTCAAGGCGCGCGTCAGGTTGGTGGCTTCATCGCTCAGGCGCAGGTTCAGCTGTTGCAGCCGCTCCAGTTCCTTGGCCAGGGAAAAACGCTCGCGGGCTTCGGCTTGATAGCTTTCCTCAACGCGCTTTTCGAACGACTGAATGCGCTCCTTCAACGGATCGAGCAACTGCCCCAAACGCTGCTGACTGGTTTCGGCAAAACGCTGCTCACGCTCGTCGAAGATCTTGCCCGCCAGCTCGGCGAATTGCGCGCGCAGCTCGTCTCGCGAGCCTTGAAGGTCGTTGAGACGCTGCTGATGGCTTTCCTGCTGCTCACGCAGCTCGGCATTGAGGGAGGCGGCCTGAGCGTCGAGGCGACGCAACTCAGCCTCTTTGCCGGCGCGTTCGATGTTCCAGGCGTGAGATGCGTCGCGGGCGTCGTCGCGTTCGATCTGCAGCAGTTCGACTTCACGGCGCACCGCGGCCAGATCCGCTTGTTTGGCGGCATTGGCCTGGCTCAGGTCAGCGATTTCATCACGGCAAGTATCAAGCTGGGCATTCAAGCCGTCCTGCGTCAGTTGGGCAATGGCAAGGCGCTCTTCCAGTATTGCCAGCTCGGCCTGCCCCGCACTCGCCCGACGCTGAAGTTGCCAGGCCAGTACCAGTAACGGCAACCCAGCGCCAGCCAGCCCCAGCAATGCGCTGGTCAAGTCCATCGCCATAGCCACTCCTGCCGATTCGATAAAGCGTGAAGGTTAACCAAGGCGTCAGGTCTTGGACAGCTCAGTCTTCGCTCAGGCCCAGTTCCTGTTGCGCACGTCGGTCGCCCGCACGCGCGGCCTGACGCAGGAGCTCCTGGCCAATGCGCCGATCCCGGGCGTTACCGCATTCGCGGCACATTAGCAGGCCGAGACGGCTTTGCGCGGCCACCACGCCTTCACGGGCAGGCTGCTTAAGCAAGCGTCCGGCGAAGTGTTTGATGTTGGAGTTTTCGCCCAGGCGCGGGCTGTCGAGTAGCCACTCGGCCACGCGCATCGAAAAGCGCTTGGGTGGGGTAACACTGAGGGGGGTGGAAGCAGCAGAGATTGGTACTGAGCGAAACTTCATAAAGCACTGTAGGGCAGATCGGAAGGCGCGCCACTCTACTCTTTTTTTCGTACAGGTAAAGTCGAAAAAAGCCTGCACGCCCGTCCTAGAGCAAGCGCTTGGGACAATCCACAGAAGCTGTGGATAACTCAGTGGACAACCGCCTTTCAACTCGCGCAAAGCCGTGTGGCGTGGGGCTCGCAGTCAAACTGACGATTTTTTCACCAGTAAAAAAAAGCGATGTTTTTCATTGACTTAAATTTTCATTACAGGCACCCACTCCCGTTGAGGCAAGGATGACAGTGGGATGACAGTTCGCGCAATTTATGTGCACAAGTACCTGTGAGGCGGTTATATCGATGCGCTTTTTCGGCGCGCTTTTCGGTAGCGTCTGGGGATAAACCCGAGCAACCCTTGCCGCCGGTCGATCCTGACTCGCTCGTTCTCTCGGATCAACGGTCGGGTTCTGGGCTATTGCGGGGCACTGGCCTGCTCTTTGACCGCTCAATCGAGACTTGCCGACAGGCACTTCAGCGCTTTTTTTCAAACAGACTTCCCTTCCACAGCTCAATCCGTTAGTATCCGCGGCGTTAGTACCAAGCTGAAAGTCAATTCTGGTCGAACAAATCCCCCGGTCAGCCTTCCCTAAGAGAAGCCTCCACCGACAAAACGGGATCGACCACCTCGATGGTTTCCAGGTAAATCTTGCGCAAACACAGCCTTTGAATCGAAAGCAAAGGGTGTTGCCAAGCTCACTTACTCTGACCGAACCAGCCTGCAAATTGATCAGGATCTTCACCCCGGGCCCAGAACCTTTGCCCTTGATGTGTTGCCTGCCCTCCTAAGTACCTACCTGCCAGCCCAAGCGCGCCAATTTATCAGCGCTTCAAACTGGCTGCTTTGTTCCAGTCGGGTTCTTCGTTCGACCAATGGTGGTCGTCGTCACTGGAACGTTTTAACTTTGCACGGTTCTTATCCGTGTCGCTTGTAGGAACACCAATTATGTCCACTCAAATCCACACTCAGGATGCCATTCGCACCCTAACCAACGCTTTTGCTCCAATGAACTGCCTGATTATGGCCGCTCGCAAAGGCTGCTTCAGCTTCACTCTGGTCAACGAACACGGCATCGCTCGTCATAGCGAACGCCTGTACCCTGATCAATACTCCAGCGCAGAACCGCTGCAGGCTGTGATCGAGCGTACTCGCCAGGCACTGGTTGCCTGAGACGCCAGAAAAGCTGAAAACCTAAAAAGCCCTGCTGAAAAGCGGGGCTTTTTATTGCCCGATGTTTCTCATTTCGTAACCTGCGGCTAAGCACCAACCGATATAACGGTTATAACTCGAAGCTGGAAATATTTTAAAAACAGTCCTTTACAGCGAAATAATGACACTACACTTCAACTCAAGCGGCTTGATCCGCTTGCGGCGAGCCTGAATCGATCCAACTGCTGCCAAGGCCCTTCAGGTATCGCCGACCACTTCCTGTTTCGAGGGCTTTATGGGAATCGCTGCCAGCGAACTGTGTCGTTATGTGATCCGTCCGACGTTGATCTACCTCGGACGCCATAGCGCAACTGCCGAATCCCTGCTACTGGGCATCGCCGCCAGTCAGTCAGCCCTTGGTTCAGCCCTGCATGACCGCCGTGGACACGGCCTGTACCGAATCACCGAACCCCGCCACCAGGCCCTGTGGGATCACTATCTGGCCCTGGACCCGGATCGGGCAAGCCTGGTCCGCGGCCTTGCCAGCCAGCATGCTTTTCTCAGCGGGCCGCATCTGGAATTGACCGTCAACCTGCGTTACGCCACCGCCATTGCCTGGCTGCTGGTAGAAGAACAGAACACTCCCCTCCCCGCCTCCGATGACTTGTTGGGAATGGCCCGAATCTGGCGCCAGACTTTCCAGCCCCAAGGTCGTCTGCGAGATTTCACCTACGCGTGGCAAACCTGTGTTTCATCGTTGAATCAGGTCGCCTGCTAAGCCACCCATTTCCGAAAATCGCACAACAGGTAGCGATTTTGGTCGGATTGTCCTACAAAACCGCTCTAACTCAAGCGTTACAGGCTATAGCGCCCAGACGAAAATCTTGGTAATTTCCGCCCCGGTGATCACCAGGAATTCTAATAATGAAAAAAGTAATGCTCAAAACCACCATTAGCCTCGCCGTTGCCATGGCATCCACCCAACTCTTCGCAAGTGGCTTCGCGCTCAACGAACAAAGCATCAGCGGGATGGGGACAGGTTTTGCCGGGCGATCTTCATCTGCCGACGACGCATCTACAGTTTTTGGTAACCCTGCCGGCATGTCTCGCCTCAAGCGCGAACAAGTGAGCGGTGGTGTTGCATTTATCGACGCACACGCTGATATCAGTGATGCGAGCTCCAGCCCGAATAGTGGCACCAACAAAGGTGACATGGTCCCTTTCATGGGCGTGCCCATGGGCTACTACGTAAAGCCAATCGATGACCAGTGGGCATTCGGTTTCGGCGTCTACGCTCCATTCGGCCTGGTGACCGACTACGAGAACGGCTTCGCCGGCAAATACTTCGGCAGCAAGAGCGAAGTCAAAATCGTGACTCTCCAGCCAACCGTCAGCTACGCCTTCAACGACAAGGTGTCGATCGGTTTTGGTCCGACCATCAACCACATTTCCGGCACTCTGGAATCGAACCTGTCGATCACTCAGGCCGCGCCGGACGGCAAGGTCAAGATCGAGGGTGACGACACCGCGCTGGGTTACAACATCGGCGTGCTGGTTCAAGCCACCAACAGCACGCGCGTCGGCCTGACTTACCACTCGAAAGTGAAGTACAAGCTCGAAGGCGACACCAAGGTCAATTACAACCTCCTCGGTGCCGTTGGTCAGAACCCGAACCAGAAGTACGATGCGTCGCTGGACATCACCACGCCTGAATCGGTCGACTTCTCGGTCACTCATCAACTGGATGACCAGTGGACGCTCTACGCAGGTAGCACCTGGACTCGCTGGAGCCGCCTGAAAGAAATCACCGTCGAAAACAAAGGCGTTCCGGCCCTCCTCAATGGCCAGTTCGGTACCATCACCGAAGAGCAGAACTGGCACGACACCTGGGCGCACGCCATCGGCGCTTCGTACCAGTTGAACAAACAATGGGTTCTGCGTACCGGCCTGTCCGTTGACCAGGCACCGACCAATAACGAAAACCGGTCCCCACGCATTCCGACTGGCGATCGCAAGATTTTCAGCCTTGGCGCTGGTTGGAGCCCGACCGACGACCTGACCATCGACGTAGCGTACTCGTACCTGCGCGAAGAGTCGGTCAAGGTCAACAACAGCAACGGCCGTCAGAACTACAGCGCAGAGTATGAAAACTATGCGAACGGTTTCGGTGTTGGCGCGACATACCGTTTCTGATGATTCACGGCGACTCCCTCGCCGCCTGAATTGAAAAAGCCCCGCGCTCTTGTACAGAGGCGGGGCTTTTTAGTGCGTGTCGATCAGGGTTTCGATGCGAGGGCTTTCTCCACCGCCTCGATGAACTCAGGATTATCCGGCTTGGTCAGGCTGGAGAAATTGGCGATCACCTTACCTTGGCGATCGACCACGTACTTGTAGAAATTCCACTTCGGCGAACCGCTTTGTTCAGCGAGAACCTTGAACAAATGCGTTGCGTCATCGCCGCGGACTTTCTGCGGCTCGGTCATGGTGAAAGTCACGCCGTAGTTCACGTAACAAACCTTGGCAGTCTCTGCGCCATCCTTGGACTCCTGCTTGAAGTCATTGGACGGCACACCAACCACTTCAAGCCCTTGATCCTTGTAACGCTGATACAGCGCCTCAAGGCCTTTGAATTGCGGAGCGAAGCCACAGAAGCTCGCGGTATTGACCACCACCAGCGGCTTACCGGCGAAGCGCTGGCACAGATCGATGGATTCCTTGGCGCGCAGCTTGGGCAAAGAGCCTTGTAGCAACTCCGGGCATTCTGCCGCCTGGGCCAGCCCGGTAAAAGCCATCAACAATGCGGGAACTGCAAGCCAACGCATCAGCATGTCGGTGCATCCTTGAACAATCGTCAGAAAACGAAATTACTCGCCTTCGCCGCTCGCTAGCAAGCACCCATGCCCAGCTGCATCAATGCCAGGCCACCCTGATGCCAGCCCCACCATGCCAGGGCCAGCAACAATATCCCGACGCCGATAGCAGCCATCTGCGGCCAGAGACTGTTCATGCAGCACTCATCCGGGTTTGCAGACGCGCCACCGGCTGCTCGCGCACCGGCCAGTTCAGAGCTGCGGCCACCAGACTCAAGAGAATCGCCACTTGCCAGATCAAGTCATAACTCCCGGTTCGGTCATACACCACCCCACCCAACCAGCCGCCGAGGAACGAGCCGAGCTGATGGAAGAGGAAAACGATCCCACCGAGCATGGACAAATTTCGTACACCGAACAAGGTCGCCACCGTGCCATTGGTCAAGGGCACCGTCGACAACCAGAGAAACCCCATGGCCATGCCGAACAGATAAGCCGTGACCTGAGTGACCGGCGCCCAGAGGAACAGCACAATCACCACCGCCCGCAATAGATACAAACCGGTGAGCAAGCGCGGCTTGGACATCCGCCCGCCGAGCCAGCCAGCGGTGTAGGTGCCGAAAATATTGAACAGACCGATCAGCGCCAGCACCGTGGTGCCGACGGAGGCTGGCAAGTGCTGGTCCACCAGATAAGCCGGCAAGTGCACGCCGATGAACACCACCTGAAAACCGCAGACAAAAAAACCGAACGCCAACAGCCAGAATCCTGAATGGGAACAGGCTTCGCGCAGCGCTTCAGAGAGGGTTTGCTCGTGTCCGAGAACCGGCAGCGGCTTGTCCTTGAGCATGCTCACCAGCGGCACGATCAGCGCCACCACCAGGCCCAACACCAGCAATGCCGCAGACCAGCCAAGCCAGCCGATCAACCCCAGCGTGCCGGGCAACATGGCGAATTGACCGAAAGAACCGGCGGCGCTGGCGATGCCCATGCCCATGCTGCGTTTTTCCGGTGGCACGGCACGGCCGACCACGCCGAGGATCACCGAGAACGAGGTGCCCGACAGGCCGATGCCAATCAACAGCCCGGCGCTCAAGGACAAGGTCACCGCCGAATCGGACAGCCCCATGAACACCAGACCCAGGGCGTACAGAACACCACCGATCAACACCACCTTCGCAGCGCCAAAGCGGTCGGCCAGTGCGCCGGTGAATGGCTGCGCCAGGCCCCAGATCAGGTTCTGCAAAGCAATGGCGAAGGCAAACACCTCGCGGCCCCAGCCGAACTCGGCACTCATAGGCGCCAGAAACAGCCCGAAACCGTGTCGCACCCCCAAGGACAACGCCAGAATCAGCGCACTCCCCAACAGCACCCAACCGCATGTACGCCACATCGATGTCATTGTTGTTCTCCGGTAGCGGGTATATACCCGCTTAAGATCGAACAAACTGGCCTCAAGCCAGTTCGTCCAGCAGTTTCAGCAAGGTTTCACGCTTCTCGGCACCCAGACGGTCGATCAACCGCTGCTGCGCCGCTTCCCAGGCTGGCAACGCCGCCGCCAGGCGTTCGCGCCCTGTCTCGGTGAGCAGGACGATGCGATTGCGCATGTCCTCACCCTCGATCAGTGTCACCAGACCTTCGCCCTCCAGCACCCGCAGATTGCGCCCCAAGGTGCTGCGATCCAGGCCCATGGCCTCGGCCAGAGACGAGATGCTCGGCTGATCCAGACGCTGCAGATTGCACAGCAGAGAATACTGGGCAACGTTGATCCCGAAGCCGTCGAGGGCGCCGTCGTAGTGCCTGCTGACGCCACGAGCGGCGCGACGCAGGTTAGTGCACAAACATTGAGAAGGAAGCATAGTGCGTGTATATACCCGCGGTTAAATGAATGCAAATTTTTTGATACATATTACCCATAGGAGCGAGGCTTGCCCGCGAAGGCGGCGGCACAGCCAACATTGATATCGACTGACACTTCGCCTTCGCGGGCAAGCCTCGCTCCTACAGGGGTTCAGAGCAGTGCAAGCCCCACCAGCACCGCCACTTCCAGCAATTCCAGCAACGCCCCCGCGGTATCGCCCGTCGTCCCGCCCAATCGTCGCACCATCACTTGCCGCAACCAGACAAACATCGCTGCCGCCAGTGCAAGCGCCCATACGGCGCTGAAGCCAGCCATCAGCACACAGGCCAAAGCACTGATCGCCAACACCTGTTTGCCGGCCAAACGCGGCAGATGATCGGCCAGCGCCTGCCCCAGCCCACCGGGACGCACGTAAGGTGTGGAGAGGAATAAGCCCAGTAACGCGCTGCGGCTAATCAATGGAACGATGATCAGGATCACACTGTGCTGCTGCTCGATCAACGCCAGCAACGCGGCAAACTTGAGCAGCAATACCAAGATTAGCGTCACCACCGCGATAGGCCCGCTGCGCGGGTCTTTCATGATGGTCAAGGTGCGTTCACGGTCGCCGTAACCCCCGAGCCACGCATCGGCGCTATCGGCCAGGCCATCCAGGTGCAATGCCCCGCTGAGCACGACCCAAACACTCAGCAGCAGTGCGGCGTGAAGCAATAATGGCGCGCCCAGCAATAGCCAGTTCAGCCCCCACAGAATGGCGCCGAACAGCAAACCGACCAGCGGATAAAACAGCAGCGACCGGCCCAATTCCTCGGGCGTCGGCATACCCGGCAAACGAATCGGCAGGCTGCTCAAAAATTGCAGGGCGATCCAGAACGGCAACATGGTCAGATCGCTTCCCTTAACAAGACGCCGGGTTCGACCGACAACGAGAACAACGCACCGTGGCCAACTTCAACGTTGAGCAACTGCTCACGCGGCAATCCGCGCGCTTGAGCCAGCAACAAACGCATGACGCCGCCATGGCTGATCAGCAAGATTCGCTCACCCGCATAGGCCGTGTGCAGCCGTTCGATGGCCGCCAACACCCGCGCTGAAAAGTCCGCAACCGGCTCACCCTCGGGCGGCGTGAACGAATAAGGATCGGCCCAGAACAAGCCCAACGCCTCGGCGCTGGTCTCCATCAGCGCCGCCGCGCTCTGCCCTTCCCAGGCGCCGAAGTGCAGCTCTTGCAGGTCCTTATCCAGCTGCACTGGCAACCCCAGTTGCACCCCAAGCTCGTCCGCAAAGCGTGCGCAACGCTGCAACGGCGAACTGACCAGTCGATCCCAGGGCCCCTGCTCGATCACCGCGGCGCGCATCTGCGCCCAACCCTTGCCGGTCAGCGCATCGTCGAGGCTGCCGCGTAAACCGCCGCCGAGTTCGGTTTCGCCATGGCGCAACAGGTCCAGGCGCAAGGTCATGCCGGGCGATCCGCCACTGCGGCTTCGGCGAACGTCGCCATCTGCCCGTGCAGG
The DNA here is from genome assembly GCF_000282495.1 of Pseudomonas sp. GM79. GTDB lineage: Bacteria > Pseudomonadota > Gammaproteobacteria > Pseudomonadales > Pseudomonadaceae > Aquipseudomonas. The sequence continues at coordinate 39,958 of NZ_AKJE01000041.1, read as the reverse complement.
TCGCAGGCCAGACGCAACAATGGCACGGCCAACGCCGCACCACTGCCCTCGCCCAGTCGCAGGCCAAGGTCCAGCAACGGTTCGGCGTTCAGGGTTTCGAGCACATGGCGATGGCCTGGCTCGGCGCCGCGATGACCGAACAGCAACCACTCACGGCAGGCCGGATTCAAACGCACCGCCACCAGCGCAGCGACACTGCAAATAAACCCGTCGACCAACACCGCGACACCTTCCTGAGCACAGGCCAGGTACGCGCCGACCAGCGCAGCGATTTCGAAACCGCCGAGGTTGAACAAAGTTTGCAGCGCATCGCTACGCTGAGCGCCATGCAACGCCAAGGCACGTTCAATGACTTGGGCTTTATGGCTGACACCCGCCGCGTTCAATCCGGTGCCCGGGCCAGCCAGATGCACCACCGGGCAATCGAGCAACGCACAGGCCAACGCGCTGGCCGCAGTGGTGTTGCCGATGCCCATTTCGCCACCGATGAACAACTGCGCGCCGGCTGCGATGGCGCGCTGCACACTGTCGCGGCCGGCCTGCAAGGCGAGTTCACCCTGGGCCTGAGTCATCGCCGGCCCCTGAACGAAATTCGCCGTGCCCGGGCCGATGTTCAGGTGACGCACACCCGGCAGGTTCAACGACGGCGTCACGGTGCCGAGGTCGACCACTTCCAGGGAAGCCCCCAACTGCCGCGCCAACACGCTGATCGCCGCGCCACCGCTGACAAAGTTGAGCAGCATCTGCCCGGTGACTTCCTGCGGAAATGCCGACACGCCTTCAGCAACCACACCATGGTCACCGGCAAAAATCGCAATCCACAGCTGATCGAGCGTCGGTTTGACCTGCCCCTGCAACCCGGCCAGTTGCACCGCCACCGATTCGAGCCGGCCGAGTGAGCCCGCGGGTTTGGTCAGTTGCTGTTGACGCGCCTGCGCCTGTTCGACCGCTTGCGCGTCGATGGGCTTGCACGGGTTCAGCCACCAGGCGTGAGTCATAACGCAGTTCCTTTCAAAGTCAGGGGCAGGCCGGCAACGGTCAGGACGACTCGCTGACAGCACTCGGCCAAGGCTTGATGCAGCCAACCGGCTTCATCGACATAGCGGCGAGTCAATTCGCCCAACGGCACGACACCCATCCCGGTCTCGTTGCTGACAAAAATGATTTCACCCGGCAATGACGCCAGGCAGTCCAGCAGGGCTTCGCGCTCGGCCGACAAGCGCTCGGCATCGTCGAGCATCAGCAGATTGGTCAGCCACAGCGTCAGGCAATCCACCAGCAAGCAACGATCGGCACTGGCGCTTTCGCGCAGCACGCGGGCCAGTTCCAGCGGTTCTTCGATCAATGCCCATTCGGCCGGACGACGGGCGCGGTGATGGGCCACCCGTTCGTTCATTTCACCGTCATGAGATTGGCTGGTGGCGATGTAGGTGGCTATATAAGTGACTTGGAGCTGACTGTCTGTCGCCAGTTTTTCAGCCAGACGGCTTTTGCCGGAGCGGGCGCCGCCGAGGATCAGTTGCAGCATGGTTTATTCCTTAAAATGTGCGGTGAGGCCACTTCAGTCTTCGCGAGCAAGCCCGCTCCCACAGGGGGAATTGTATTGGTCACAAAGTGGCGTAACACCTCACATACAATGTGGGAGCGGGCTTGCTCGCGAAGAGGCCAGCACATTCACTCTAAAAACCGCAGAGCTCACGCAACAGCGAAGTATCCAGATGCTTCTCCACCAGATCCGCCAACCGTTCGATATCGCGCTCGCGCAAAGCGTGGTAATCGACCTCCTGCACATCCTGCAACCCGGCCCAGCGCAACAGCGCACTGCACGCCGCCGGTGACTCGAACAGCCCATGCAAGTACGTGCCGAATATCTGCCCATCAACACTTTGCGCGCCATCGCAGCGACCATCGTCGAGCTGCACGGCGGCAATTTCCAGCGCCGCCCCGGTGGTCACGCCGGCATGAATTTCATAGCCACTGACCTGCGCATTTTCCAGTGCCAAGCGCCCACGCACATTGCGCAACTGCTTTTCTTCTTCGAGCTGCGTTTCGAACGCCAGCAGGCCCAAGCCAGCACTGGAACCCGGCGCGCCTTCGAGGCCCAGCGGGTCGTGCACCTGCTCGCCGAGCATTTGCAGACCGCCGCAGATCCCCAGCACTTTTCCGCCGTAGCGCAAGTGCCGCGAGATCGCCGTGTCCCAACCGTTGGCCCGCAGGTACGCAAGGTCGCTGCGCACGCTTTTCGAGCCGGGAAGAATGATCAGGTCGGCCGGCGGAATCGCCTGACCGGGGCCGATGAATTGCAGGTCCACTTGCGGATGCAGGCGCAGCGGATCGAAATCGGTGTGGTTGCTGATACGCGGCAGTACCGGCACCACCACTTTCAATACTTGATCGGCCTTGTCGGTCTGACGCTGATCGAGACCGTCCTCGGCCTCAAGATGCAGGTCCATCACATAAGGCAAAACGCCGATCACCGGTTTGCCAGTGCGCTCTTCCAGCCAGTCGAGGCCTGGTTGCAGCAAGGCGATGTCGCCGCGAAACCGGTTGATGATGAAGCCTTTGACCCGCGCCTGTTCGCTGGGGGACAGCAGCTCCAGCGTACCGACCAAATGCGCGAAAACTCCACCGCGATTGATGTCGGCAATCAGCACGACCGGGCAGTCCACCGCCTCGGCAAACCCCATGTTGGCGATGTCGCCGGCCCGCAGGTTGATCTCTGCCGGCGACCCCGCCCCTTCGACCATCACCACCGGATACGCCGCACTCAAACGCTCATGGGAGGCCAGCACCGCTTGCATGGCGATGGCTTTGTAGTCGTGATAGGCAACCGCGTTCATCGTCGTGACCGCGCGACCATGAATGATCACTTGGGCGCCGGTATCGCTATTGGGTTTGAGCAGCACCGGGTTCATGTCGGTGTGCGGTTCAAGGTTGGCGGCCTGGGCCTGCACCGCTTGAGCGCGACCGATCTCGCCACCGTCAGCAGTCACCGCGCTATTGAGAGCCATGTTCTGCGGCTTGAACGGCACGACACTCACGCCCTGGCGCGTGACCCAGCGACACAGCGCCGTCACCAGCGTGCTTTTACCGGCGTCGGACGTGGTGCCCTGCACCATCAACGTTGTCATGGGTTTTCCTTGGCATAGGTTTGCAGGGCTTGTTCGAGGCGTGACCAATCCGCCTCATCCGCCGGCAAGCCAAACCGCACGCTGCTGTTGTGGGTGAACAACCGCAGCAGAATGCCGCGCCGGGCCATGAATTCATGCAGCGCTTCGGCGCACTCGGTGATCAGCCATTGGAACAATGCGCAGCCGCCCTGAGGTTTGAAACCGTACTGCTCAAGCAGCAACGCCAGACGCTCGCCGGCCTCGTCAGTACGAATGCGCTGTCGGGTGTGCCCGTCCGTATCCGTCAGGCACGCCTGACCCAGCACTCGGGTCGGACCGCTTACCGCCCAAGGCCCGACCTGTTCGGCCAGCAGCTTGAGCAACTTGCGCTCGGCCAGCACAAACCCCAGTCGCACACCGGCCAGGCCGAAGAATTTGCCGAAGGAGCGCAGCACGATCAAACCGATCTGATTGGCAAACGGCGCCAGACTCAAATGCGGGGTGTTGTCCATGAACGCCTCGTCCACCACCAGCCAGCCTCCGCGCTGGGCCAGCCGCGCATGCCAATCCAGCAGGCGAGCCGGAGTCAGGCTCAACCCGGTGGGATTGTTCGGGTTGACCACCACCAGCACGTCGAGACTGTCGAGAAAGAAATCGACTTCCGACTCCAGCACTTCACGCACGATGTACCCGTTGCGACGCCAGGCTTCGGCGTGTTCGGCGTAACACGGCGACAGCACGCCGACCTTGCCGGCCCGGCGCAAACGCGGCAGCAATTGAATCGCCATTTGCGACCCGGCCACCGGCAACACCTGAGCCGCACCGTAATAGTCGCAGGCAGCCTGCTCCAGACCGTCATCGGTTTCCGGCAGCCGCGCCCAGGCCCGCAGCGGGATGTCCGGGACCGGGAATGGCCAAGGCGCCAGGCCACTGGACAGGTCGAGCCAATCGGCTTCGGCAATGCCGTATTCAAGCGCCGCCTTGCGCAAGCGGCCACCGTGTTCAAGCATAGAATTCAGCCCCCACGCAGAGAATCAGCAGCCATAACCATACCCCGCGCTGGACCAATTGCCAGCCACGGTCGATGGAATCGGCATCCGCCGGCACGCCTTCGCCCAATTGCGGACGCTGATGCAGTTCACCGTGATAAATCGCCGCCCCGCCCAACTCGACACCCAGCGCGCCAGCACCGGCCGCCATCACCGGCCCGGCATTCGGGCTGTCCCAGGTCGGGCCCTGGGTACGCCAGCACTTCAGCGCCAGTCGGGTTTTACCCAGCAGCGCGTAGGTCAACGCCACCAGGCGTGCAGGAATGTAGTTCAGAACATCATCGATCTTCGCCGCGGCCCAACCGAAACGTTCGAAGCGATCGTTGCGATAACCCCACATCGCATCGAGGGTGTTGCTCAGGCGATAGAGCACCACGCCGGGCGCACCCGCCACGGCAAACCAGAACAGCGCGGCGAATACCGCATCACTGCCGTTCTCCAGCACCGACTCGGTGGCGGCGCGGGCGACTTCGGTTTCATCCAGTTCGCTGGTCTGACGGCTGACCAGATAACCAACACGTTTGCGCGCCTCGATCAGATCATCGCCGCGCAGGGCCTTGGCCACCGGCTCGACGTGCTCGCCGAGACTGCGCATGCCGAGGGCACAATAGAGCAAGAGAATCTCGACAATCCAGCCAACGTAAGGCGCCCAGGAAAGTGCGGTGGCCAACAAGGTCAGCGGCACGACCGCCATCACCCAGGCCGTAACCCCGTGACTGCGCCAGCCGCGGCCACCGGAGTTGAAACGTTGCTCGATGCGATCGGCAAAACGACCGAACGCCACCAGCGGATGCCAGCGTTTGGGTTCACCCAGCAGCGCATCCAGCGCGACCGCGGCGACACTCAACAACGCCACACTCATTGACTCACTCCCCAATAATTTTCATACAGCAATTCGCTGAGTGGACGCGCCTGCGCCCAGCCTTCAAGTACCAGCATCGGCGCCGGATAGAATTCCTTGACCGGCCCCAGGCAAAGAACAGCCAAAGGCTTGGCCCCGGCCGGTAAGCCCAACAAGTCCGCCAGGGCTTGTGGCTCGAACAGCGACACCCAGCCCATGCCCAGGCCTTCGGCGCGGGACGCCAGCCAAAGGTTCTGGATGGCGCAGGACAGCGAGGCCATATCCATTTCCGGCAGCGTACGACGGCCGAAAATGTGCCGTTCACGATCGTCCATCAGCGCGGCAACCAGTACCTCGGCGCAGTCGTTGATGCCTTCGACCTTGAGCTTCATGAATTCGTCGGAGCGCTCGCCGAGGGCTTCGGCGGTGCGGATGCGTTCGTCTTCCACCAGCTGTTGGATCTTGCCGCGCAATGCCCGATCGCTGATGCGGATGAAACGCCAGGGTTGCATCAGGCCGACACTCGGCGCTTGGTGCGCGGCTTCGAGCAGACGCCTCAGTAACTCGGGTTCGACCGTGCCGCCGCTGAAGTGCCGCATGTCGCGGCGCTCGGCGATGGCTCGGTAAACGGCTGCGCGTTCGGCTTCGGAAAATGTGTTGTTCGTCATGGTCTCTTCGCGAGCAAGCCCGCTCCCACATTTGAATTGCATTCCCCTGTGGGAGCGGGCTTGCTCGCGATGGCGTCCTCAAGGTCAGGCACAAACAACGCAGCAATCGCCGATGGATTGGACGGAAAATAAAAGTGCACATAAGAAGCCGTCATCCGCCCCTCACGATAAACCGCCTCCGCCCCTCGCCCGCCATTGGGGCTCAAACCTCGAGCAATCGGCTCAAGCCCGGTGCTGGTCAGCGAGTGGTGATAGGTGTGCCCACGCAGCGAACCTTCCGGCAATTCGACCGCCTGCAAGGCCAACGCGGCAAGACGCTTCTGCATCACCGCCTCACCGGCCAGCAAGCCAACCAGTTCAGCGCGAGTGCCCTCGACATCGGTCAAGGAATCCAGCAGATACAGCATGCCGCCACACTCGGCCAGCAACGGTTTGCCCGCCGCGTGGTGAGCGCGGATCGCGGTCAGCATCGGCGTGTTTTGCGACAACGCTACATGGTGCAATTCGGGGTAGCCGCCCGGCAGATAGAGGCTGTCTGCCTCAGGTAACTCGCTGTCGCGGATCGGCGAAAAGAAAGTCAATTCGGCGCCCATGGCCCGCAGCAGATCCAGGCTCGCGCCGTAGGTAAACGCGAAAGCTTCGTCCCGGGCCACGGCAATCCGAACACCGGCCAGCAACGGTTCGGCTGCGATCATTTCAGGCGCGGCGAATTCCACGGCTGGCGGCAGCGCCACATCGCAACTGCTGGCCAGTGACTCGGCCGCTGCATCGAGACGCAGGTCGAGATCGTTCAATTCGCTGGCCTGAACCAGGCCGAGATGCCGACTTGGCAATTCGATGCCGGTCTCCCGGGACAGCGCGCCATACCAGCGCAAGCCTTCAGTCAGGCTGCCTTCGAGCAACTGCGCATGGCGCACGGTGCCGACCCGGTTGGCCAGCACACCGGCAAAAGGCAAATCCGGCTGATAGCGTGCAAGACCCAGGGCCAGCGCGCCAAACGTCTGCGCCATCGCGGTGCCGTCGATCACGCCGAGCACCGGCACACCGAAGTGCCGCGCCAGATCGGCGCTGGACGGCGTACCGTCGAACAGCCCCATGACGCCTTCGATGAGGATCAGATCGGCTTCGCCAGCGGCCTCCCACAATAGACGCCGACTTTCTTGCTCGCCGACCATCCACATGTCGAGTTGATAGACCGGTGCACCGCTGGCGCGCTCGAGAATCATCGGGTCGAGAAAATCCGGGCCGCATTTGAACACGCGAACCTTGCGCCCCCGATTGCGATGCAAACGGGCAAGCGCGGCGGTGACGGTGGTCTTGCCCTGACCGGAGGCCGGTGCGGCGATCAGTACCGCCGGGCATTGACGATGGCTATTCATAAAGTGCAGTTCACAACTCGACGCCTTTTTGCGCTTTGATTCCGGCCTGGAAGGCGTGCTTGATCATGCCCATTTCAGTGACGGTGTCGGCCAGTTCGATCATCTCGGGCTTGGCGCCGCGACCGGTGACCACCACGTGCTGCATCGGTGGACGGGCCTGCAAGTCGCTGAGCACCTGATCGAGATCAAGGTAGCCGTGCTTGAGGGCGATGTTCAACTCATCAAGCACCACGAGGCCAATGGCCGGATCACGCAGCAGTTCCCGGGACACCGCCCAGGCGGCTTCGGCGGCGGCGATGTCGCGCTGGCGATCCTGGGTTTCCCAGGTAAAGCCCTCGCCCATCACATGAAAACGCACCTGCTCCGGGAAGCGCCGGAAGAACAGCTCCTCGCCAGTGCTGGTGCGCCCCTTGATAAACTGCACCACGCCGCATTGCATGCCGTGGCCCATGGACCGCGCAAGCATGCCGAACGCCGAGCTGCTTTTGCCTTTGCCGTTACCGGAAAGCACCAGCAGCAAACCGCATTCATTCGGCGAGTTGGCGATGCGTTCGTCGATCACCGCTTTTTTGCGCAGCATGCGCGCCAGATGGCGTTCGTCACGATCGGGGGTATCAGTCATGGGGGAGCTCTCCGTTGAGGCTGGATAACGGCGGGCAGGCACAAGAATAGACGGCAAGAAGCCTGGCATCGCCCACCGTGATGCCGTTGGATGAATCAGGCCGGTCTCCGGGCTCATGAGCGGCTTGCGCCTGACTGCGCGCCTTCCCATGTCGACAGTCGACACAGTGGCTCAAGGCGCAGCTTTTACTCATTTACCGTTGCGGGGGCAGCGCCGGGATCATGATCATTCTTCGCTGGAAGAAATTCACTCACCGGCTTCCCTGTTTCACTCTGTCGACCAAGGTCACAGAGCACCTGAAACAAGCCGCGAAGGTTAGAGGGTTGGGGGTGGAGCGTCAATTAAAGCCGGGGCGCCGCTGAGCGAATAACTGCCGTCGATCAATTAACTGACGCCAATCTTGTGCCACACTGTCAGCAGTGATATCAAAGAGCCACAACCTGACAACACAATAACAAGGGTGAGCCACATGCAAGGCATGATCATCAGCAATCCGAAGCTGGAATTCCTGCGACCGGTGCTGGAACGCTGGTTTGACTGTATCGACCGCTACAACACCGTGCGCGGCGATAACGATACACCTTACTGGTACGACGAAAACGCCAACCTCGGCCTGCTCTCCGCCGCGGCCTGGATGGCAGAAATGGTCACGCTGGCACAGACGTCGACCCGCAAACAGATCGAAGAAGGCGAACGCAACGCCCGCGCCGATCTGTTTATCGCCAGCAGCGAAGAACGCGCGTATCTCCAGGCCACCCAGCGCTGGCCACGGGTCAATAGCCTGAACCTGACTCAGGCACTGGCGGACATCACCAGTGACGCGAAGCGAATCAGCTACGCCAGCGACCTGAAACTCGGCTGTCTGTTTGTCGCGCCACAAAAAGCCCAACACAGTGCCACCCCGGAAGAACTCCAGGACATGGTCGACGACCTGCAAAAGCAACATACCTGCGCCGTGGCCTGGTATTTCCCTTACGCCTACCGCAAGTTGCGCAATGAAGCCGGCAACTACCATCCAGGCATCGCTGTTCTGCTCAAGGAAGCCCGCGGCTGACCGGTTGAACCATCGAACGTCTACGCTTCTCTATGATTACGTCAATGCATTCATAGGGAAGATCAGTAATGCGCAACCCCCAACTCGTTTTCATCATCGCGCTCGCCGGAGGGCTCGCCGCCTGTGGTGAAACCTCCAGCCTGCAAGTCTCGGATGGCACAGGCCCCTCGCCCAAGCTGCCAGAACCGAATAAAACCCTGATCCCGACGGTGAACATCGCCCCGGCGATCGGCTGGCCTGAAGGTAAGAAACCCGTCGCCGCGACAGGGACTCAAGTGGCGGCGTTTGCCGAAGGCCTCGATCATCCGCGCTGGCTCTACGTATTACCAAACGGCGATGTGCTAGTGGCCGAAACCAACGCACCGCCCAAACCCGATGATGGCCAAGGCATTCGCGGCTGGGTCATGGGCAAAGTCATGGGCCGTGCCGGTGCCGGCGTCCCCAGCCCGAACCGCATCACCCTGCTGCGGGACAAGGACCACGATGGCGTTGCTGAAACCCGCACGGTATTCCTGGAAAACCTCAACTCGCCCTTCGGCATGACCCTGGTCGGCAATGACCTGTACGTCGCTGACACTGATCGCCTGCTGCGTTTCCACTATGAAAACGGTGAGACGGCGATCAAGTCGCAGCCCATCAAGGTGGTCGATCTGCCGGGTGGCACGCTGAATCACCACTGGACCAAAAACGTCATCGCCAGCAAGGATGGCAGCAAGCTGTACGTCACCGTGGGCTCGAACAGCAACGTCGGTGAAAACGGCATGGATCAGGAGGAAGGCCGCGCGGCGATCTGGGAAGTGGACCGCGCCACCGGCAACCATCGGATCTTCGCCTCGGGGATTCGCAATCCAAACGGCCTGGCCTGGGAACCGCAGAGCGGCGCACTGTGGACAGCCGTCAACGAGCGTGACGAAATCGGCAGCGACCTGGTGCCGGACTACATCACTTCAGTGAAGGATGGCGGGTTCTACGGCTGGCCCTACAGCTATTATGGCCAGCATGTCGACATTCGCGTCGAGCCGCAAAACCCCGATCTGGTGGCCAAGGCGATTGCACCGGACTACGCGGTGGGGCCGCATACCGCGTCACTGGGCCTGACGTTTGCCGAGGGCAGCAAACTGCCCGCGCCGTTCACCCAAGGCGCCTTCATCGGCCAACACGGCTCGTGGAACCGCAAACCTCATAGCGGTTATAAAGTGATTTTCGTACCATTCACCGCCGGCAAACCGACCGGGCAGCCGGTGGATGTGCTCACTGGCTTCCTCACTGACGACGAAAAAGCCATGGGCCGGCCGGTGGGTGTTGTGATCGATCAGCAAGGAGGCTTGCTGGTGGCGGATGATGTGGGGAACAAGGTGTGGCGCGTGTCCGCGGCTAAATAATGTGATTACTGCAAGACGAAAACCCTGTGGGAGCGGGCTTGCCCGCGATAGCGAAAGCCCAGACTACATCGATGTTGAATGTGCCGGCGTCATCGCGGGCAAGCCCGCTCCCACAGGGGATCAGCGTTACGACAGAGCGTGCGAGCGGCTATGACAACCTACGGATTATGTGCCAAATGCTCAGGTTGCAAGACGCGCTTGGCGCTCAGGTACGCTTTCTGCCAGTAAGCCTTGGACAAGCTGTCCAGCTTGACCGTGCCGCCCGTGGCTGGCGCGTGGACGAAGCGGCCTTCGCCGACGTAGATACCGGCGTGGCTGACCTGGGAGCCGCCATTGGTGGCGAAGAAAATCAGGTCGCCAGTTTGCAGGCCTTCCTTGCCGACACTGGGGGCTTGCATGCCGATCATCTCGCGGGTGGAGCGCGGCAAGGAAATGCCGGCGACATCGCGATAAACGTAACCGATCAGACCGCTGCAATCGAATCCGGAATCCGGCGTGTTGCCGCCCCAGCGATAAGGTGTTCCCACCAGGCCCAGCGCGCGAAACAGCACGTCTTCTGCCGCAGGGGAAAAGGCTTGGGAAGGACCGAAAACAATCGGAGCGCGGACCACCGGCGCAGGTGGCGGTGTACGGCTGGCGCAGGCGCTGAGCAGCACTGCGAAGAATATGAGTGTGAGGCGGGCCGACATCGTCATAAACAGAACATCCTGATCTGGCTGCGGCTTTTTCCACCGAAAAGGCAGAAAAGAAAACCGCCTGCGCAGAACGCAGGCGGTTTGCCATCAATAATAGATCAGGATTCTAGCGGCTACGCGGCAAACTTCAAGTAAGACTTTAAGTTCGCCTTACAAACTGTCCGCTTACTTGCGTGCCGTGACGATAGCCGGGGCCGCAGTCGGCGCCATCGCGAGTGCGCGCTTGGCTTCGATGAAGGTTTTGCTCCAGTAGCTATCGCCCAGACTATCAATCCGGACACCACCGCTTTTGCGGCTGCTGGAGTGGATGAACTGGTTGTCACCCAGGTAGATCCCGGCGTGACTGACACGACCGCGACGACCATTGGTGGCGAAGAACAGCAGGTCACCCGGTTTGAGGGCGCTGCGAGCAACCAGAGGAGCGTCAACATTGATCATTTCGCGGGTGGAGCGCGGCAGGTTCATGCCGGCCTCTTCACGAAACAGATAACCGATGAAGCCGCTGCAGTCGAAGCCGGCCTCGGAGGTGCCGCCGAAACGGTAACGGGTACCGATCAGGGACATGCCACGTTCGAGGATGCTGTCGGCGAGAACCGGAAGCTGGTAAGACTTGCCGCCGGCGAAGTCTGCCAGTTCTTTATCGGTGGCTAGCTCTTCCTGGAAAAGAACGGAAGAAGACTGCGCGGTAACTGAATTTGAAACCTGCTGTTTTGGCTCTTGCTGGGACACTGGAGAGTGGGCAGCGCAACCGAACAACAGGGTGACGAGTGCGAGAGGCACGAGGGGTGCGAAGCGATTTAGCATGGGCACGACCGTGGCTGAAAGTTTCTAAAGAAGCCGCGACTATGCCCGCTATCGACCTCATTTGCAAATTCAATCGATCTGTATGTGACTTTTCGGTTTCTCGTTTACATCTAAGCGCTTAAGCCCATTTTGAACCTTTGCGCAGCCTGCCCTCTTGCAGGAAAGCGGGTTTGTTGACGCCTGGAATATGCCGAAACCTGCGTAAAACCTGGGCTTGATCAGTTTTTTACCAACCCAGCGTTTCTTTCAGGAACGGGATTGTCAGCTTGCGCTGAGCTTGAAGGGAGGCCTGATCGAGACGTTCAAGCAGCTCGAAAAGCGCACTCATGCTGCGGGTCCCACGGGTCAAGATAAAATGCCCGACTTCGTCGGTCAGGTGCAGACCACGACGGGATGCGCGCAACTGCAAGGCACGCAGTTTGTCTTCATCAGAGAGTGGACGCATCTGGAAGATGAGTGCCAGCGTCAGCCGCGACTTGAGGTCTGCCAGCTTCACCGGCAGTTCACGCGGGGACGTCGAGGCGGCGATCAGCAGACGCCGGCCGCTGTCACGCAAGCGATTGAATAGATGAAACAGCGCCTCTTCCCAATCCGCCTTGCCAGCGACTGCCTGCAGATCGTCCAGACAGACCAGTTCGTATTGTTCGAGGTTATCGAGGATTTCAATGCCGCGGTCCAACAACTCGGCCAACGGCAGGTACACCGCCGGCTCCCCCAGTTGTTCGAAGCGCAGACACGCCGCCTGCAACAAATGCGTGCGCCCTACCCCGTCCTTGCCCCAGAGGTAAATCAGGCTTTCCGTCCAGCCAGCGTCGGCTTCGCAGAGCCGCTCGACATAGCCGAGTGCAGCGGCATTGGCGCCTGGGTAGTAATTGATAAAGGTAGCGTCATCACGCAGACGCACACCTAGGGGCAGCTGAATCGGTTTCATGCTGACTGAACAGTTCCAAAGGAACCGTTAGTGGCCTCTGTGTAAAGTTTGCGAAGTTTATACCCGTGGGGCTGGCCGCACAATGCGACAGACCACAAGCAAAATCAAAGGTTTGCGTTAACACACTGGTTTTTTGACAGTTTCTTTGGCGGTGCATGTGACAGCCACACAAGGGAGACGGGCAAACCTGGCACGCAACCAGACTGCCCGCTACGAGCGATCAAAAAACCTTACACCTCGGATTCTTCGACACCGCCGTAGATATCCGAGTCCTTATACAAATCGTGTACGTGACGCACCAGCACCATGATCACCGCCGCCACCGGCAATGCCAACAACACACCGGTAAAACCAAACAGCTCGCCGCCGGCCAGGATCGCGAAGATGACCGCCACCGGGTGCAGGCCGATCCGGTCTCCCACCAGCAATGGTGTCAGGACCATGCCTTCCAGCGCCTGGCCGACCATGAACACCGCGACAATACCGATCATGGGATACAAATCGCCACCGAACTGGAACAGACCGGCAATCAATGCCGCACCAATCCCGATGACGAACCCCATGTACGGCACGATCGCCGCCAACCCGGCAATCAGACCAATCAACAGCCCCAGTTCCAGCCCGACGATCATCAAGCCTGCGGCATAGATCACGCCCAGCGCCAGCATCACCAGCAACTGCCCGCGCACGAACGCCCCGAGTACCTCATGGCATTCTCCCGCCAGGGACATCACGCGCTCTTCACGATCACGCGGCAGCAGGCTGCGGATCTTGGCCATCATCAGATCCCAGTCGCGCAGCAGATAAAAACTCACCACCGGAATCAGCACCAGATTGGCCAGCCAGCCGATCAGTGCAAGACCTGAAGCCGTCGCCTGACTCAGCACCACGCCGACAACGTCGGTGGTCTGGCCCATGTGCTCGCTGAACGCCGCCTTGAGCTTGTCGAACCTCCAGAAACCGTCCGACAACCCCATCTTCGATTGCGCCCACGGCACGGCGGTGTGCTGCAACCAGTCGAGCATTTGCGGCGCCAGTTCATACAAGCGAAACAGTTGCTTGGCGAGCATCGGCACCAACACCAACAGCAACGCGGTGACGAGCAATGTGAACAAGGCAAACACCGCCACCACGCCCCAGGTCCGTGAAAGGCCGTACTTTTCCAGCCGATCCACCAGCGGGTCGAACAGATAAGCCAGCAACAGCGCCACCAAAAAAGGCGTCAGGATCGGGTGCAACAGGTAAACAAACGCGCAAAGCAGGACCACCCCACCGAGCCAGAACCAACGCCGTGTATCGGCCATGTACCACTCCTGCCTCTATATAAAGAAAAACTACCAGCGAAAACGTAACTGTGGTGTCGGTGCCGGGGCTGGCGCTACGGCCGGTGTCGAGCCAGCCGCCACGGGCTGAACAGGCGCCGTCGGAGCCTGCGCCTCACCGGCCGGAATTTCCTGCAACCTGCCCAAGGACAACTGCGCCCGCAGCTGATCGGGGCTGCCGTTGACCCGATAAAGCACGCGGTCGCCGTCGACACTTTGCAGGCGTGCGCCAAAAGGCTCCAGCAAACGCCCGAGCGTCGCATAACGCTCCAGGCTCATTCCCTGCACTTCCAGCAATTGCTCGCTCGAGGCACCCGGTTTGGCGGCAAAACGCGGCGCCAGGCGTTGACTGACAGCCAGCATCACCGCATCGGCCAGCGCAGCGGTATCGGCGCCCTGCACGCTACCGGCTTCTTTCTGATCGCCCAACCATAAACGCCACTTGGCTTGCCATTGGCCACCCTCTTCACGGGCATGCACCGCCAGCAAAGCGTCGGCATTGTAACGGTCGGATGCGTCACGCAACGGCGCCGGGTCTGCACTTTCCAGATTCGGCGCAGTGGCGACAATCTGCTCGTCCAGGTCCGCCAGCGGCAAACGCAGCGGCAGACCACGATGTTGCGCCGCTCGAAGCAGTGGCGTGGCGCTGGCCTGGCCATCGCCGACCAGGCTCGAACCTTCAGTGGAATCGTTCAACCACCAGCCGAGGATCGACGGCCGATTGGCACCCCATACGGCCAACCCGGCACGCCGCAAGGCCTGTTCGGTGGTGGCCGGGTCGAAATCGACTTTCAGCACTTGCGGTGGCCCGGCCTCATAACCGAACTGACTGATGATCTGCTGAGGGTCTTTGCGCACGGTCGCCAACCCCGGGCTCTGCGCCGCCTTGGGGTCGCCAGTCAGACGCAACACCAACGTATCCAGCGCCCGCTGAGTCGCCTGATCGCGCTCCTCCGGTGTCTGGCTGCTGACAGGCTCGCGTACTTGATAGAGGCCTTTGACGGTTTCGGCATGACCGGTCAGGCTGACCATGGTTAAACAGCCCACGAACAAGAATTTAAGAAAACGCATAAAAAGATTCCTGACGACAAGAGCGGCTGGAACAGACCGCGTGAAGATGATTGAACCAAGGGTCTGTTGACCACACGCTCAAGCAAAACATTCACCCGATCCCGGTAAGTTTTCGCACTGTCATAACGATAGACGGTTAACGTCGATACCTTATACAGCCATCCGGGACGCCACCAACACGGGCAATATGGGTTTTTTTAACGCGATATGCCCCTGCCCGTCGGCACGAGGATGGCCGCTGCCCCTCAAGCCTGATAAAATCGCGCGCCTTCGCAGACCGGCAACAGCCGGGCACCCTGAAATTCGCGTACGGCAATTGCCCTTCGCCAGCTTCAGTGGCCCCACTGGACTCGGTCGTTACCCCTGAATCCCCCCTAAAGGCCTGGATCATGAGCAAGCAACCCTCCCTGAGCTACAAGGACGCCGGTGTAGACATCGACGCCGGTGAAGCATTGGTCGAACGCATCAAGAGCGTCGCCAAGCGCACTGCGCGCCCGGAAGTCATGGGCGGCCTGGGCGGTTTCGGCGCCCTCTGCGAAATCCCGGCCGGTTACAAGCAACCGGTACTGGTCTCGGGCACTGACGGCGTCGGCACCAAACTGCGCCTGGCGCTGAACCTGAACAAGCACGACAGCATCGGCATCGACCTGGTTGCCATGTGCGTGAACGACCTGGTGGTCTGCGGCGCCGAGCCGCTGTTCTTCCTCGACTACTACGCCACCGGCAAACTGAACGTCGAAACCGCGACCCAGGTCGTGACCGGCATCGGCGCTGGCTGTGAACTGTCCGGCTGCTCCCTGGTCGGCGGCGAAACCGCTGAAATGCCTGGCATGTACGAAGGCGAAGACTACGACCTGGCCGGCTTCTGCGTCGGCGTCGTGGAAAAGTCCGAAATCATCGACGGTTCCAAAGTCGCTGCCGGCGATGCCCTGCTCGCCCTGCCGTCTTCCGGCCCGCACTCCAACGGCTACTCGCTGATCCGCAAGATCATCGAAGTGTCCGGTGCAGACATCGAAAACATCCAGCTCGACGGCAAACCGCTGACCGACCTGCTGATGGCCCCGACCCGCATCTACGTGAAGCCACTGCTCAAGCTGATCAAGGAAACCGGCGCCGTCAAAGCCATGGCCCACATCACCGGTGGTGGCCTGCTGGACAACATCCCGCGCGTTCTGCCAAAAGGCGCACAAGCGGTGGTTGACGTTGCAAGCTGGACTCGCCCTGCCGTGTTCGACTGGTTGCAAGAGAAAGGCAACGTCGACGAAAACGAAATGCATCGCGTGTTGAACTGCGGCGTCGGCATGGTTATCTGCGTTAGCCAGGAGCACGTTGAAACTGCGCTGAACGTATTGCGTGAAGCTGGCGAGCAGCCTTGGGTCATCGGTCAGATCGCTACCGCTGCCGAAGGCGCGGCCCAGGTTGAACTGAAGAACCTCAAGGCTCATTGATGTCCCAGACCTGTGATGTGGTGGTGCTGTTGTCCGGCACCGGCAGTAACTTGCAGGCCTTGATCGACAGCACGCGGACCGGCGACAGCCCGGCCCGCATCGCTGCGGTGATTTCCAACCGCGCCGACGCCTACGGCCTGCAACGCGCCAGGGACGCGGGTATCGACACCCGCACCCTGGATCACAAGGCTTTCGAAGGTCGCGAGGCCTTCGATGCCGCGCTGATCGAACAGATCGACGCCTTCAACCCCAAACTCGTGGTACTGGCCGGCTTCATGCGCATTCTCAGCGCTGACTTCGTGCGCCACTACGCGGGTCGCCTGCTCAACATCCATCCCTCGCTGCTACCCAAATACAAAGGGTTACACACCCATCAGCGCGCGCTGGAAGCCGGCGACACTGAACACGGCTGTTCCGTGCACTTCGTCACCGAGGAACTCGATGGCGGACCACTGGTCGTACAGGCAGTAATACCGGTAGAGTTGCACGATTCGCCGCAGAGTCTGGCGCAGCGAGTCCATACCCAGGAACACCTGATCTACCCGATGGCCGTACGCTGGTTTGCCGAAGGTCGTTTATCACTCGGTGAACAAGGTGCTTTACTGGATGGACAGTTACTCGCGGCCAGCGGCCACTTGATTCGAACCTAGGAGATTTTATGCGTCGCGCCCTGCTCTTCGCTTGCGCTCTGCTCGCCCTGCCGTTTGCGCAGGCCGCAGACCTACAACCTTTCTCCGCCAGCTACACCGCCGACTGGAAGCAGTTGCCCATGAGCGGCACCGCCGAACGCAGCCTGACCAAGGGCGCCAACGGCGTCTGGAAACTCAGCTTCAAGGCGTCGATGATGATCGCCAGCCTGACCGAAGAAAGCACCCTGACCCTGGACAAGGACACCCTGCTGCCGCAGTCCTACCACTTCGAACGTGGCGGTCTGGGCAAAGCCAAGAAAGCCGACCTGGACTTCGACTGGACCACCAAAATGGTCACCGGCACCGATCGCGGCGACGCGGTCAAGATCCCGCTGAACCGCGGCATGGTCGATAAATCCACTTATCAGCTCGCCCTGCAGCATGACGTGGCCGCCGGCAAGAAAAGCATGAGCTATCAGGTCGTCGACGATGGCGAAGTCGATACCTATGACTTCCGCGTGCTGGGTTCGGAGAAGGTCGACACCAAGGCTGGCCAGATCGATGCAATCAAGGTCGAGCGCGTGCGCGACCCGACACAAAGCAAGCGCATCACCGTGCTGTGGTTCGCCAAGGACTGGGATTACCTGCTGGTTCGTTTGCAACAGGTCGAAACCGACGGCAAGGAGTACAACATCATGCTCCTCGACGGTACGGTCAACGGCAAGACGGTCAAAGGCAGCTGATTCGCAACGACATGAAGGCCCCGCAAACGCGGGGCTTTTTTTCGTCTTGCATTTGGTTGGGCGAGCGCGATCAGCGCACGGTAAAGCGTTGCTGGGCCAGCAGACGGTCGCCCTGGAACACCATGAAGCGCCATTCACCGGGAACGACTTCATGGCTTTCGGTGAACTCGAAGGCCATCAGGTCCTGCGGAGCACCGGGTACCAGTTTTTGAGTGACTTCCAGTTTGTCGTGACGCACGCCATCCGGAGTACGGATGCCCGGCGTGAAATAGAGCAACGTCAGCGGCTGGTCTTCGGCGACCTTGCCGGCCAACTGGTAGCGCATACCAAACTTGGTGCCGAGTTTGGCGGGGACGATTTCGGTTTGCTGGATCTGTTCATTGCTGCGGCGCAAAACTCGCTCGCCCGATTGCAGTTCGGCTTTGGGGCCAGCGAACACGCCGTATTCCACTGGGCCTTCGACGCGGACTTCGGCACTGGCCAGACCACTGACAAACATCATTGTGGCCAGGGCGGTTAAACGGGTGAGGTGCATGGTGCGCTCCTTGATTGAGATGAGCGCGAGGGTATGACGCCGGGGTGACAGGACGATGACAAGTTCAGTGAAATCCTGTAGGAGCGAGGCTTGCCTGCGAAGAACGATGACGCGTAATGCCTGAAAAACCGCGGTGCATTCTTCGCGGGCAAGTCGGATCGCCGCACCGCTCGCTCCTACAGGTACTGCGTTTTAGTCAAATCGCCTGGCAAGAAAGTGGAACGCGAATTTGAAGGGATGCTCTATAACTTCAGGGTCTTTTTTGATCGAATGACTTTTCCCAATGTCTGCGAGGTTTCTTATGACTGTTACCGTCAACACCGTCTCCGCCGAAGGTTTTCGTCACAGCGTCCAGATCGATGATCACGAACTCTTTGCCGATGTGCCGAAAACCTCTGGCGGCGAAGGCACGGCACCTGAACCACACGACTACTTCGACGCAGCACTGGGTGCCTGTAAGGCCCTGACGCTGAAAATGTATGCAAGGAAAAAGGGCATCCCGCTGACGGGCGTCGAGGTTGAGGTCAAGCGCGACAACAGTGAAGAGCAGAAAGGCAAATACGCCCTGCACGTCGAACTCACGCTCAAGGGTGTCCTCACCGACGCCCAGCGTGACGAGTTGCACCGCGTGGCCGACCGCTGCCCGGTACACAAGCTGATGACCACTTCCGACATCAGCATCGAAACCCATCTGTCCGAAGGTGCGTTCAGCCAATAGCGGCAAGGCCTGCGCAAGCGGGTTATGCTCCCTGCGTCACCCGCTCAGCCTGGAATGCACCATGAACACGCCACTCGTGATCCGCCCTCGCGCCGAAGATGTCGAAGGCCAGCCGATTCTTCGCCCGTTGCCGTCAGCCAAATGCCGCAACGTCGGGCCTTTCGTGTTTTTCGACCACATGCTCGAAACCCGTTATCCGGCGGGCAAAGGCATGAACATCCGTCAGCATCCACACATCGGCCTGTCCACCCTCACCTACCTGTTCGAAGGGCAAATCCAGCACAAGGACAGCCTCGGTTCCGATCAGGTGGTGAATGCCGGCGATGTCAGCTGGATGACGGCGGGTAGCGCAATCGCCCACGTCGAACGCACACCCGAACCATTGAAAGACAGCGGCTTTACGATGCACGGCTTACAGATCTGGCTGGCTTCGCCCAAGGATCGTGAACACGGTCCGGGACATTACAGTCACCACCCGGCTGCCACGCTGCCTGTCAGCGATAACCTTGGCGTGAAGATACGGATGATCGCCGGGTCAGGCTTTTGCCTCGAATCGCCGGTCCCGGTGCTTTCTCCTACGCTGTATGCCGAATTGAACCTGCAAACGGCGACCACATTGCTGATTCCCACCGAGCATGAAGAACGGGCACTGTATTTGCTGAGCGGTGAAGCTCAACTGGATGGCGAGCCGCTGGAACCGCACTCGCTGGTGGTGTTGCCGGCCGGGGAAGAGATGACACTGTTCGCCGAGAGCGACTGTCATGCCGTGCTGTTTGGCGGCGCGCCGCTGGATGGACCACGGCGGATCAACTGGAATTTCGTGGCCAGTGATCCGGCATTGATCGATGAAGCACGTCGGCGCTGGGCGGCCGGGGACTGGCCGACAGTGCCGGGGGAAAGTGAGCGGATCGAATTGCCGAAACACCGAAGCCCGCCAACGCCCCTGTAATTGATCGGCTGATCGTTCCCACGCTCTGCGTGGTTGCAGCCCGTGACGCTCCGCATCACTGGACGCGGAGCGTCCCTAGAGGCATTCCCACGCAGAGCGTGGGAACGATCAAAAAACCCGCCGAAGCGGGTTTTTTTTACAACGGGGTTAAACCGACAGTTCAACTAACAGCTTGTTCAGACGGCGCACATAAGCGGCCGGGTCTTTCAAGCTGTCGCCGGCCGCCAGGGCCGCCTGATCGAACAGGATGTGCGACAGGTCGCCGAAGCGCTCGTCGCTCTGCTCGTTGTCGAGTTTCTCGATCAGCGGGTGAGCCGGGTTGAATTCGAAGATCGGCTTCGAATCCGGAACCTTCTGACCGCTGGCTTCCAGGATCTGACGCATTTGCAAGCCCAGGTCCTGCTCGCCGATGGCCAGAATCGCCGGGGAGTCGGTCAGACGATGGGAGACCCGCACTTCAGCAACGGAGTCGCCCAGTGCAGTCTTCAGACGCTCAACCAGGCCTTCTTTGGACTTGGCGACTTCTTCCGCGGCTTTCTTGTCTTCTTCCGAATCCAGATTGCCGAGGTCCAGGTCACCGCGTGCCACGTCGACAAAGCTCTTGCCGTCGAAGTCGTTGAGGTAGCTCATCAGCCACTCGTCGATGCGGTCGGTCAGCAGCAGCACTTCGATGCCTTTCTTGCGGAAGACTTCCAGGTGCGGGCTGTTTTTAACTTGCGCGTAGGTCTCGCCGGTCAGGTAGTAGATCTTGTCCTGACCTTCCTTGGCGCGAGCCAGGTAGTCGGCCAGACCCACAACTTGCTCGCCGTCGTCGCCCTGAGTGGACGCGAAACGCAGCAGGCCAGCAATTTTTTCTTTGTTGGCGAAGTCTTCTGCCGGGCCTTCTTTCATGACCTGACCGAAGTTCTTCCAGAAGCCTTTGTATTGCTCAGGCTCGTTCTTCGCCAGTTTTTCCAGCATGTCCAGAACGCGCTTGGTCAGCGCCGACTTCATGGAATCGATGATCGGGTCTTTCTGCAGGATTTCCCGCGACACGTTCAGCGACAGGTCGTTGGAGTCGACCACGCCTTTAATGAAGCGCAGGTACAGCGGCAGGAACGACTCGGCCTGATCCATGACGAACACACGCTGCACGTACAGCTTCAGGCCTTTCGGCGCTTCACGCTGGTACAGATCGAATGGCGCACGAGTCGGTACATAAAGCAGCGAGGTGTACTCGAGCTTGCCTTCGACCTTGTTGTGGCTCCAGCTCAGCGGGTTCTCGAAATCGTGAGCGACGTGTTTGTAGAACTCCTGGTATTCCTCGTCTTTCACTTCAGTGCGAGGACGAGTCCACAGGGCGCTCGCGCGGTTGACGGTTTCCCACTCGACGGCCGGCTGCTCTTCGCCTTCGGCAGCGGCCACTTCTTTCGGCAGCTCGATCGGCAAAGCGATGTGGTCGGAGTACTTCTTGATGATGTTGCGCAGACGCCAGCCATCGGCGAATTCGTCTTCAGCGGACTTCAGGTGCAGGACAATGCGCGTGCCGCGGTCAGCCTTCTCGACGGTGGCGATTTCGAATTCGCCTTCGCCCTTGGACGACCAGTGCACGCCTTCGCTGGCAGCGAGGCCGGCACGGCGGCTGAATACGTCAACTTTATCGGCAACGATGAAGGCCGAGTAAAAACCGACACCGAATTGACCGATCAGGTGCGAGTCTTTTTTCTGATCGCCAGACAGGTGTTTCATGAAATCGGCAGTGCCGGACTTGGCGATGGTACCCAGATGGGTGACCGCGTCGTCACGGCTCATGCCGATGCCGTTGTCTTCGAGGGTGACGGTTTTAGCGTCTTTGTCGAAGCTCACACGGATTTTCAGTTCCGCGCCGCCTTCCAGCAAGTCAGGCTTGGCCAGCGCTTCAAAGCGTAATTTGTCGACAGCGTCAGAGGCGTTCGAGATCAATTCGCGAAGGAAAATTTCCTTGTTGGAATACAGCGAATGGATCATGAGGTGCAGCAGTTGCTTCACCTCGGTCTGGAAGCCCAGGGTTTCCTTTTGAGTTTCCACACTCATGGTCATCAAACTCCAATCAGATGGCATAAGCCGCGACCTTGAAGGTCGACGGCGGGTTGTCCTCAGAGTTGGGGGCTGAGATCAGGATTTCAAGGGCTCTTCGATTTTGAAATGAGCGCGGGCCGTGGCAATGGGCTCGGCTTCAGTGCTTTGCCAGGCGGTAATCGCCACGTTTGCCACCCGCCGCCCCTGTCGGCACACCTGGCATCTGGCCCAGGTATCGCGAAACTGCCCCGCGCGCAGGTAGTCGAGGGAAAAGTCGATAATCTTCGGCACGCCGGGCGAGCCGGTGAAGATCAGCAGGTGCAGTGCCGCCGAGAGCTCCATGAACCCGGCAATCACCCCGCCATGGATCGCCGGCAATAAAGGGTTACCAATGTTGTCCTTGTTGGCCGGCAGGCGAAACAGCAGCTCATCCCCGACACGCGAACATTCGACGCCGATCAGTCTGGCGTAAGGAATCAGGTGCAGCAGAGAGGCGTAGTCCCCCTGCGCATGGGCCTGTTGAAGTTGCTCCTTGAACGTGTCTGTCATTTCGCACCTCCAGCAATGGCGCCGCCAAAACCTTTAGTGCCTTTGATGCCCTTGCCCATACGCATGAAAGTGCCCACCACATGGGCGATGGGCTGTTCGGGGTCGTCCTGATAGGCAAAACCGCGCGCAAAGATCACGTCGGTGGTCACTCGGTAGCATTGGGCGAAGCCGTACACGTCCTTGTGCGGCTCGGCGGCGTGCATGTAGTCGATCCGCAAGTCGAGCGTCGGACAGACTTCGAACTCAGGCAGCACGCAAAGGGTAGCCATGCCGCAGGCGGTGTCCATCAGCGAGGTCAACGCTCCGCCATGAATCACCCCGGTTTGCGGATTGCCGACGATCTGCGGGCTGTACGGCAGAATCACCGTCAATCCTTCGCTGCTGGCGCTGTGAACGCGCATGCCGAGTACCTGACAATGCCGCAATGCCGACAGGAATCGCGTCGCACGCTCAAAAACGGGGTTTTCGGCCATTGGATTAAACTCTTATTAGTGTTCCGGGAAAGTAGCAGGCTAGTGGGTAAAAGTTCCGTAGAAAAACAAACTTATATATCTGTGCGAATTAAGGAACTTAACCCTGATCGCTGCGCTCGAAAGGCCAGTAGATACTTTCCATCAGGAGAAACACCCCATGCGTAAGACTTTAGCTATTGCCTTGATGTTGACCGCTTCCCTCGGTCTCGCTGCCTGCGATAAAAAATCCGAGGACAAAGCTCAAGAAGCCACCAAACATGCTGAGCAAGCTCAGGAAAAAATGGGTGAAGCTCAGGATAAAGTGAACGAGGCAGCAAAAGAAAACGCCGAAGCTGCCAAAGCTCAGGCCGAATCTAACGCAGCAGCGACAAAAGAAGCCGCGCCAGAAGCACCTAAAAACTAAACGCGTTTTTAGTGCTAAAAGAAAACCCGCCAAGTGCGGGTTTTCTTTTGCCTGCGACTTTTGTTTGTCGTGCAGCCTTAGAGCAAAATCGTCCTAAAAGTCGGACTAATCATCAGCAACAATGAACACACTAAGCCGACGAACCACACCAGGCTGCGCTGCCAGGCCAAGTCCGCCCAATAGCACAACAGATATATGATGCGCGCGATCACAAAGAGGATTGCCAGCGTATCGATCAGCCATCCCGCTGTCTGCGTGGTATGCGCCATCAACACCCCCACCGCAAAGATCATGAACGCCTCGAAACTGTTCTGATGGGCCGCCAATGCACGGGCACCGAAGCCTGTAAGTTGCGCCTGCTGTTGGCGCGGCAGATGATTGTTGTAACCACCCTGCTCGTTCATGGCTTTGGCCACTGGAATCTTTGCCACGAAAATCAACAATGCGCTGATAAACACACACCAGAACGGAATACTCATCAAGCAGCCTCTTTGTTTGCTTCAGGCAATGGCGCCTCCGTAGGGGTATAGACCATCACATCAAGAACGTCGGAGTGAAACTCGCGGCGATACAACACCAGCACGACGCCCGCACTCATCAACATGAACAACCAGGGACTGACGAACCACGCCAGCATGGTCATGCCGAAGTAATAGGAACGCAGACCGAAGTTGAACTGGTTGGCCGCCATGGAAATGACACGTGCCGCTCGGGAAGCGAAGGCTTTACGCTCTTGCTCGGACACATGGCGCTCTCCGATCATCGGCGCCGAGCCCACGAGAATGGCCGCAAAGTTGTACTGACGCATGCACCAGCTGAACGTAAAGAACGCATAGACAAACACCAGCGCCAGGCACAACAACTTGATCTCCGACATGCCCTGGGAAGCCTGTTGCACCATCGGGATATCCGCCAGTAACGACACGGCTCTGTCGGACGCACCCAATACCGTGAGAATACCGGCCAGGATAATCAGCGTGCTGGAAGCGAAGAACGAGGCATTGCGCTCCAGGTTACCGATCACGCTGGCATCGGCAATGCGGTTGTCGCGCAACAGCATGCGGCGCATCCAGTCTTCGCGATACAGGTGCAACACGCTGGCCAGGCACGCGGTGTCGCGACCTTTCCATGTCGCATAACGGGTGTAGCCACCCCAGCAGATGACAAACCAGAGCGCGGCGAGGATGTGGATCAGATTGGCGTGGATGAACGACATGCAGGTCCTTGTGAGGTATAGGAGGAATACCGAAATCCTGTGGGAGCGGGTTTGCTCGCGAAAGCGGACTTCCAGTCAATATCGCTATTGAATGTTAAGCCCTCTTCGCGAGCAAGCCCGCTCCCACATTAGATTTGTGTACGGCCATAAAAAATGCCCCGTATCGATTGATACGGGGCATTTCCATTTTTGCCAGGACTCAGCGCGAGGCCCGCTTGTGGCGAGCCAGGAAGCAGCTTAAGCCAGCGCTTCTTCGCGCTTGCCCAGCAGGCGATCGCAGACCACCGCAACCACCAGGGTCATGAACGACGGCACCAGCCACGCCAGCCCCTGCTCGCTCAGCGGCAGGTGAGCCATCTGAGTCGGCATCCAGTCTGCCAGACCGGCCCCCTTGAGGGCATCGATCAGACCGAAGATGAACGACACCAGCATCACCGGACCGACGATGCGGCCCTGCTCATGCCAGAAGTCCTTGCAGAAGCTCAGCGCTACCAGGGCGATGCACGGCGGGTAGATGGCGGTCAGCACCGGGATCGAGAACGCGATCAGCTTGGTGAGGCCCAGATTGGACACCAACAGGGAGAACGCAGCCAGGATGATCACCAGCGTCTTGTAGGACAGTGGCAGTACACGGCTGAAGTATTCGGCACAGGCACACGTCAGGCCGACGGCTGTTACCAGGCAGGCCAGGGAGATCAGCACCGCGAGGAAACCGCTGCCCAACGACCCAAACGTGTGCTGAACATACGCGTGCAATACCGCCGCGCCGTTGGCAGCACCGGCGGCCACTTCATGGCTGCCCGAACCGAGACGGAACAGGCTGACGTAAACCAGCGCCAGACCCACGCCGGCAATCAGACCGGCGATGATCGCGTAACGGGTGATCAGCGCTGGTGATTCCACGCCACGGGAGCGGATCGCATTGACAATGACAATGCCGAATACCAGCGCACCCAGGGTATCCATGGTCAGGTAACCATTGATAAAACCCTGGGAGAACGGTGCTGCGACATATTCAGGAGTGGCCACGCCGATATCACCGGCCGGCAACGCAAACGCGGCGATGCCAAGAACGGCCAGGGCGATAATCTTCAGCGGTGCGAGGAAACGTCCTACGGTATCGAGCAGGCGGCCCGGGTAGAGCGAGATGAAGAACACCACCAGGAAGTACACCGAGCTATAGAGAAACAACGCCAGCGGGCTCTCGCCAGTCAGCGGCGCCAGGCCCACTTCGAACGACACGGTCGCGGTGCGCGGCGTTGCGAACAACGGGCCGACAGCGAGGTAGCACGCGGCTGCCAGCAGGCCACCAGCGACTTTACCGATCGGGCTGCTCAAGGCATCCATTGCACCACCGACCTTGGCCAGGGCGACAACGGTGATCACCGGCAAACCAACCGCGGTGATCAGAAAACCCAGCGCCGCCATCCAGACATTAGGCCCGGACTGCAAACCGACGATAGGCGGGAAGATGATGTTGCCAGCCCCGACGAACAGGGCAAATGTCATAAAACCCAGTGCCAGGATGTCCTGGCCTTTCAACACTTTCATTAAGGAAATACCACACTACTGAATCGGAATTTAGAGAGGGATTTCCCTTATGGGTGAGGGAAATGCTGTCGGCCCGTATAGGACTAACCCGTTTAGCGCGTCGCTGCCTTGTGGGCTGCGGACGCAAAAATGGCTGCTAGCCTAACGAATTTGCACGACAAACGCACTGTTACAGGGCGAACTATCCGATACGCGACATTTCAATGTCGCGTTTACATACCTAAATTTCACAACCGATCTCTGTGGCGAGGGAGCTTGCTCCCGCTCGGCTGCGAAGCAGACGCAAAAGGCAGGCAATAAGGTGTGTCTGAAACAATGATGTTGCAGGTTTTGGGGCCGCTCCGCAGCCCAGCGGGAGCAAGCTCCCTCGCCACAAAAGCCCTGCGAATATCTCTAATCCCGAAAACGACAAAGGCCACCCGAAGGTGGCCTTTGTCTGGTGAAGCGTCAGTTAAGCGCGAGGCTTACTTGACAGCCCAACCGGTCAGCTCGGCCAGGGCCTTGCCGATGTCTGCCAGCGAACGCACGGTTTTAACGCCTGCGTCTTGCAGAGCAGCGAATTTCTCGTCTGCAGTGCCTTTGCCGCCAGAGATGATTGCGCCAGCATGGCCCATGCGCTTGCCCGGAGGAGCAGTCACACCAGCGATGTAGGAAACAACCGGCTTGGTCACGTGTGCCTTGATGTAGGCAGCCGCTTCTTCTTCAGCCGAACCGCCGATCTCGCCGATCATCACGATCGCTTCGGTCTTCGGGTCTTCCTGGAACAGCTTCAGGATGTCGATGAAGTTCGAACCCGGGATCGGGTCACCACCGATGCCGACGCAAGTCGACTGACCGAAACCGGCGTCAGTAGTCTGCTTCACAGCTTCGTAGGTCAGGGTGCCGGAACGGGAAACGATACCGACCTTGCCTGGCAAGTGAATGTGACCTGGCATGATGCCGATCTTGCATTCGCCTGGAGTGATCACGCCTGGGCAGTTAGGACCGATCAGGACTACGCCCAGTTCGTCGCACTTAACTTTAGCGTCCAGCATGTCCAGGGTAGGAATGCCTTCAGTGATGCAAACGATCAGCTTGATGCCGCCGAATGCTGCTTCCAGGATGGAGTCCTTGCAGAAAGGAGCTGGAACGTAGATCACGCTGGCGGTGGCGCCAGTAGCAGCTACAGCGTCTTTCACGGTGTTGAACACTGGCAGACCCAGGTGCTCGGTGCCGCCTTTGCCTGGAGTTACACCACCAACCATCTTGGTGCCGTATTCGATGGCTTGCTGGGTGTGGAAACTACCTTGCGAACCGGTAATACCCTGGCAGATAACTTTGGTGTCTTTATTGATCAGGACGCTCATTATTTGCCCTCCGCAGCTTTGACAACTTGTTGAGCAGCGTCGGTCAGGCTGGTAGCAGCGATGATGTTCAAACCGCTTTCTGCCAGTACTTTAGCGCCCAGCTCAGCGTTGTTGCCTTCAAGGCGAACAACAACCGGGATTTTCACGCCGACTTCTTTCACAGCGCCGATGATGCCTTCGGCAATCATGTCGCAACGAACGATGCCGCCGAAGATGTTGACCAGTACTGCAGCGACGTTAGTGTCGGACAGGATGATCTTGAACGCTTCGGTAACGCGTTCTTTGGTAGCACCGCCGCCCACGTCGAGGAAGTTGGCTGGTTTGCCGCCATGCAGGTTGACGATGTCCATGGTACCCATGGCCAGGCCAGCACCGTTGACCATGCAACCGATGTTGCCTTCCAGTGCTACGTAGTTCAGTTCGAACTTGGCAGCGTGCGCTTCGCGCGGATCGTCTTGCGACGGATCGTGGAAAGTCTTCAGCTTAGGCTGACGGTACATGGCGTTGGCGTCGATGTTGATCTTGGCATCGAGGCAATGCAGATCGCCGTCAGCCTTGATCACCAGCGGGTTCACTTCCAGCAGAGCCAGGTCGTGATCCTTGAACAGCTTGGCCAGACCTACGAAGATCTTGGCGAACTGAGCAACTTGCTTGCCTTCCAGACCCAGCTGGAATGCCAGCTCGCGACCCTGGAATGGCTGAGCGCCAACCAGTGGATCGATAGTGGCCTTGAGGATTTTCTCAGGGGTGTCGTGAGCGATTTTCTCGATGTCCACGCCACCTTCGGTGGAAGCCATGAACACGATGCGACGGCTCGAACGGTCAACGACAGCGCCCAGGTACAGCTCTTTAGCGATATCAGTGCACGATTCAACCAGGATCTTGGTGACTGGCTGGCCATTGGCATCAGTCTGGTAAGTCACCAGACGCTTGCCCAACCACTGTTGAGCGAATGCTTTGGCGTCTTCTTTGCTGCGAACCAGCTTTACGCCGCCCGCTTTACCGCGACCACCAGCGTGGACCTGGGCTTTGACAACCCACTCGGTGCCGCCGATTTTGTCGCAAGCTTCTGCTGCTGCTTCCGGGGTGTCTACTGCGTAGCCGGTGGAAACTGGCAGGCCGTATTCAGCGAACAGCTGCTTACCCTGATACTCGTGAAGATTCATGCTTATTACCGTCTTCGTTAGGTACTGCGCATTCGGTGCTGCACCGTTCTGGTGCCGCACCACCTGTGACTGCTGCTTGCGTAGCTTTCCAGTTACCCGGTGCAGCTACGCAAGACTGCGTCCAGCGGACATTCCGCGGTGAGTCTTGCATGCAAGGCTCACGACGGGCCGTACCGCCGTGGTTTCTTATTGTCTTAACGCTTCTTGCGGTTGGCGATGTGGATGGCGCCGCCATTCACAGCCAAAGCTGCTTCGTGCAAGGCTTCAGACAGGGTCGGATGGGAGAAAACCATCATGCCCAGGTCTTCAGCGCTGGTGCCGAATTCCATACCGATCGCGCCCTGCTGAACCAGTTCTGCAGCGCTCGGGCCAATCACGTGGACGCCCAATACGCGGTCAGTCTTGGCGTCGGCAATGACTTTCACGAAACCGCCGGTGTCGTTGGCTGCCATGGCACGGCCACTGGCTGCGAACGGGAAGGTGCCAACGTTAACTTCAACGCCTTCAGCCTTCAAGGTCTGCTCGGTTTTGCCGACCCACGCGATTTCCGGGTGAGTATAAATAACTGACGGGATCAAGTCATAGTTCATCTGGGCTTTGTGGCCCTTGATGCGCTCGACAACCATGATGCCCTCTTCCGAAGCCTTGTGTGCCAGCATCATGCCGCGAACCACGTCACCGATGGCGTAAACGCCCGGTACGGTGGTGGCGCAGTGATCGTCAACGTGCACGAAACCGCGCTCGTCCAGGGTCACGCCGCAATCGGCAGCCAGCAGATCAGTGGTCACCGGACGGCGACCAACGGCTACGATCAGCTTGTCGAAAGTGATGTTCTGTTCGCCATTGGCATCGGTGTAGTTCACAACGACTTCGTCGCCGTTCACTTTGGAACCGGTAACGCGAGCGCCCAGCTTGATGTCCAGACCTTGTTTGGTCAGGGTTTTCAGCGCTTCCTTGGAAACGGCAGCGTCAGCGGCCATCAGGAAGGTGTCCAGCGCTTCGAGAACGGTAACTTCTGCGCCCAGGCGGGACCAGACCGAACCCAGTTCCAGACCGATCACGCCAGCGCCAATCACGCCCAGACGTTTTGGAACCGATTGGAATTCCAGCGCGCCAGTCGAATCGACGATCACATTCTGGTCGACCGGAGCCGGTGGAATGTCGATCGGACGCGAACCTGGAGCCAGAATCACGTTCTCGGCTTCAATGATTTCTACCGAACCGTCAGGCTTGGTGACTTCGACTTTCTTGCCGGCCAGCAGTTTGCCGTGGCCCTGGATCGAGGTCACACCGTTGGCTTTGAACAGGGTGGCAACACCCGAGGTCAGGCCTTTGACGATGTTGGCTTTACGGCCGACCATTGCTGGCACGTCCATGGTCACGCCAGCGTGGTTGATACCGTGGATCGCGAAGCCGTCTTGGGCTTCGTGGAACTTCCAGGAGCTGTCCAGCAGCGCCTTGGATGGAATGCAGCCGACGTTCAGGCAAGTACCGCCGAGGGCCAGTTTGCCTTCCTTGTCGGTGTATTTCTCGATGCAGGCAGTGGAGAGGCCCAGTTGCGCTGCTTTAATGGCAGCCACGTAGCCGCCAGGGCCCGCGCCAATCACTACCACGTCGAATTTCTGAGTCATGTGTCATTCCTTCTCGAATCAAACCGGACGGCCCCTTTTGGGGACCGTCGTGGGACGAAGCTGGTCATTACAGAAGGGCCGTCCATCACTGAGCGGCCCGTGCAACGAAATCAGATATCCAGCAGCAAACGAGCCGGGTCTTCCAGCAGGTTCTTGATGGTAACCAGGAAGGTCACAGCTTCTTTGCCGTCGATCAAACGGTGATCGTAGGACAGAGCGAGGTACATCATCGGACGGATAACGACTTGACCGTTGATCGCCATAGGACGCTGCAGAATGTTGTGCATGCCCAGGATGGCCGCTTGTGGCGGGTTGACGATCGGAGTCGACATCATCGAACCGAAGGTACCACCGTTGGTGATGGTGAACGTACCACCGGTCATTTCGTCCATCGACAGCTTGCCGTCACGAGCCTTCTTGCCGAAGGTGGCGATGCCGCCTTCGATTTCAGCCAGGCTCATCAGTTCGGCGTTACGCAGAACCGGTACAACCAGGCCGCGGTCGCTGGAAACAGCAACACCGACGTCGGCGTAGCCGTGGTAAACGATGTCGGCACCGTCGATCGACGCGTTGACAGCCGGGAAGCGTTTCAGTGCTTCGGTGGCAGCCTTGACGAAGAACGACATGAAGCCCAGGCGCACGCCGTTGTGGGACTTCTCGAACAGATCCTTGTACTTCGAACGCAGGGCCATGACTTCGGTCATGTCGACTTCGTTGAAAGTGGTCAGCATTGCCATGTTCGATTGAGCTTCAACCAGACGCTTGGCAACGGTGGCCCGCACGCGGGTCATCGGTACGCGCTTCTCGATGCGATCGCCGGCAGCGAACACCGGGGCAGCAGCGGCAGGCGCAGCAGCCTTGGCAGGCGCGGCAGCCGGAGCGGCTTTCTTGGCAGCTACAGCGGCAACAACGTCTTCCTTGGTCACGCGACCGCCTTTGCCGGTGCCGGCAACGGAAGCGATGTTGATGCCGTTTTCTTCAGCCAGCTTGCGAGCAGCCGGTGCAGCAACAGGATCGTCTTCGCCCGCTTCGGCAGGAGCAGCGGCAGCAGCAGGTGCAGCAGCGGCGGCTGGAGCAGCGGCGGCAGCACTGCCCTCACCGATGGAGCCCAGAACTTCGTCGGACAGAACGGTGTCGCCTTCGTTCTTGACGATAGCGCCCAGCACGCCATCAGCGGTGGCCAACACTTCCAGTACGACTTTGTCAGTTTCGATGTCGACGATCAGTTCGTCACGCTTGACGGCGTCGCCCGGTTTTTTGTGCCAGGTGGCAACGGTGCCATCGGCAACCGATTCCGGGAAAGTGGGGGCTTTGATTTCGATAGCCATTATCTGTGGGTCCTTAAATTCGGTTTCAGGTGCGCGAAGGCGTTAAACAGTAAAGGCGTCTTGCAGCAGTTGTTCCTGCTGCTCAGCGTGCATCGATGCATAACCACAAGCAGGTGCAGCAGAAGCCTCACGGCCCGCGTACTCGAGTACGAGAGACTTGTTGAGCGTACTGATGCTACGACGCAAGTGGTGTTGGCTGCAGTACCAGGCACCCTGGTTCATCGGCTCTTCCTGACACCAAACGGCATGCTTGGCGTTGGTGTAAGGAGCCAGGACTTCTTTCAGGTCGTCCTCAGGGAATGGGTACAGCTGCTCGATACGCACGATGGCGATGTCATCACGACCTTCGGCACGGCGTTTTTCCAGCAGGTCGTAGTAGACCTTGCCGCTACACAGAACAACGCGCTCGACCTTTTTCGGGTCCAGGGCATCGATTTCCGGGATAACGGTCTGGAACGAACCTTCGGCCAGATCTTCCAGGGTCGAGATGGCCAGTTTGTGACGCAGCAGCGACTTCGGAGTCAGGACGATCAACGGCTTGCGCAGCGGGCGAATCACCTGACGACGCAGCAAGTGGTAGATCTGAGCCGGGGTGGTCGGGACGGCAACCTGAACATTGTGCTCGGCGCACAGTTGCAGGTAACGCTCCAGACGAGCCGAAGAGTGCTCCGGACCCTGACCTTCATAACCGTGCGGCAGCAGCATGGTCAGACCGCAGAGACGGCCCCACTTGTGCTCGCCACTGGTGATGAACTGGTCGATAACCACTTGGGCACCGTTGGCGAAGTCGCCGAACTGGGCTTCCCAGATCACCAGCGCCTCAGGCGTGGTGGTCGAGTAACCGTATTCGAACGCCAGCACGGCTTCTTCGGACAGGAACGAATCGTACAGGTCGAAACGTGGCTGGCCCTTGTACAGGTTTTGCAGCGGGACGTAGGTACCCGCGTCTTTCTGGTTGTGCAAGACAGCGTGACGGTGCGAGAACGTACCGCGACCGATGTCCTGACCCGTCATGCGAATCGGGTGACCTTCGAACGCCAGGGTCGCGTACGCCATGGTTTCGGCGTAACCCCAGTTGATCGGCAGGCCGCCGGCTTGCATTTTCTGACGGTCTTCGTAGATTTTCGAGACCTGGCGCTGAACCACGAAGCCTTCCGGAATTTCCAGCAGCTTGGCGGACAGTTCCTGCAAGGTTTTCAGATCGAAGCGAGTGTCGTGACGCGCGGTCCAGGCGTGGCCCAGATACGGACGCCAATCCACGAACAACTCTTTGTTCGGCTCTTTGACCAGGCTTTTTACCACATGCAGGCCGTTGTCCAGCGCATTGCGGTATTCGTCGACTTTCGCCTGAACACGCTCTGCGTCCAGCACACCGCCCTGGGTCAGACGATCGGCATACAGCTCACGGGTAGTGCGCTGTTTGGTGATCTGCTGATACATGATTGGCTGGGTGCCGCTAGGCTCGTCGGCCTCGTTGTGGCCGCGACGACGGTAGCAGACCAGGTCGATCACCACGTCACGCTTGAACTGCATGCGGTAGTCGATGGCCAGCTGGGTCACGAACAACACGGCTTCCGGATCATCACCATTCACATGGAGGATCGGCGCCTGGATCATCTTCGCAACGTCGGTCGCGTACTCGGTGGAGCGCGAGTCCAGCGGGTTGCTGATGGTGAAACCGACCTGGTTGTTGATCACGATGTGCACGGTGCCGCCGGTCTTGAAACCGCGGGTCTGCGACATCTGGAAGGTTTCCATCACCACGCCTTGACCGGCGAATGCCGCATCACCGTGGATGGAGATCGGCAGAACCTTCTCGCCGGTAGGGTCGTTACGACGATCCTGACGGGCGCGAACCGAACCCTCGACCACCGGGGAAACGATTTCCAGGTGGGAAGGGTTGAACGCCATGGCCAGGTGAACTTCACCGCCGGTGGTCATCACGTTGGACGAGAAGCCCTGGTGATACTTAACGTCACCGGAACCCAGCTCGACCTTCTTCTTGCCTTCGAACTCGTCGAACAGCTCGCGCGGGTTCTTGCCGAAGGTGTTGACCAGCACGTTGAGACGGCCACGGTGGGCCATGCCGATCACGATTTCCTTGGTGCCGTAAGAACCGGAACGCTGGATCAGCTCGTCGAGCATCGGAATCAGGCTCTCGCCGCCTTCCAGACCGAAACGCTTGGTACCCGGGTATTTGGTCCCGAGGTATTTTTCCAGGCCTTCGCCGGCGGTGACGCGCTCAAGCAGGTGGCTCTTGATGTCGACGGAGTACGTCGGACGGCCGCGCACGCTTTCCAGACGCTGCTGGAACCACTGGCGCTGCTCGGAATCGGTGATATGCGTAAATTCAGCGCCGATGGTGCGGCAATATGTCTGCTGCAACGCTTCGTGAATTTCGCGTAGGCTCGCCTCCTCTTTGCCGATGAACAGGTCGCCGGCACGGAAGGTCGTATCAAGATCGGCATTGGTCAAGCCGTAATGATTGATTGACAGGTCTGCAGGTGCAGGACGCTGCCACAGCCCCAGCGGGTCAAGCTGGGCTGCCTGGTGGCCACGCATACGGTAGGCCTGGATCAATCGCAGCACTTCAACTTGCTTCTTCTCGTGCTCACTGCTCACGCTACCGGCGGAAACCGGTTGGGCGCGGCGCTGGTTCTTTGCCAGCAAGACGAAATGATCGCGAATTGTGGAGTGCGAAACATCGGTGGCAGTGTTGCCATCAGCAGGCAACTTCTGGAAGTAGGTGCGCCACTCTTCTGGCACAGCGTTAGGGTCGTGCAGGTAGAGCTCGTAGAGCTCTTCCACATAGGCAGCGTTACTACCGGATAGGTAGGCGCTGTTCCACATGCGCTGCATCACGCTTTCTTGCATGCTTGGTCACCCTCGGTTAGGGGAACACCACCGGCGTCGACACCGAGAAAACTTGCAGAAGTCCGAATGCAGCGACTAAAACAAGCCACTTAGGATCACGCTGATAGTCCGGGTACCAGCCCGGATGCCCCTGCTTGTCTCATTTCTTCAAAATAAGAGCCGCAGCCTTATAAGCTGCTGCCCAGGTTAAAACTACGGCGCCGGTTGAAGCCTGCGCCGTAGCATCTACGGGTACAGCGGTACAACTTTTACAACAGCCGGGTTACAGCAGCTGAATCACACGCCGCTTTGCAGCAGCATGTTACGGATGTGACCGATGGCCTTAGTCGGGTTCAGGCCTTTCGGACAAACGTTGACGCAGTTCATGATGCCCCGGCAGCGGAATACGCTGAACGGGTCATCCAGCGAAGCCAGACGCTCGGATGTCTTGTTGTCGCGACTGTCTGCCAGGAAGCGATAGGCTTGCAGCAGAGCAGCCGGCCCCAGGAACTTGTCCGGGTTCCACCAGAAGGACGGGCACGAAGTCGAGCAGCAAGCGCACAGGATGCACTCGTACAGACCGTCGAGCTTTTCACGCTCTTCAGGGGACTGCAGACGCTCGATGGCCGGAGCCGGCGTGTCGTTCTGCAGGTATGGCTTAACCTTTTCGTATTGCTTGTAGAAGATGCTCATATCGACGACCAGGTCACGGATAACCGGCAAACCTGGCAGCGGACGAACGATCAGCTTGTTACGTTTTACGACGGCAGACAGCGGCGTGATGCATGCCAGACCGTTTTTGCCGTTGATGTTCATGCCGTCGGAACCGCAAACACCTTCACGGCAAGAGCGACGATAGGAGAAACCTTCGTCCTGCTCTTTGATCAGGGCCAGCACGTCCAGCACCATCAGGTCTTTACCACCGGTATCAACCTGGAATTCCTGCATGAACGGCGCAGCGTCCTGATCAGGGTTGTAACGATAAACACTGACTTGCAACATGACGGCCACCCTTAATAAGTCCGAATCTTAGGTTCAAAAGTCGGAACAGTCTTCGGCGAGAAGTTCACAGCACGCTTGGCAACGCGCTTGTCACCCGGGAAGTACAGGGTGTGGCACAGCCAGTTTTCATCGTCACGGTCTTCGAAGTCTTCACGGGCGTGAGCACCGCGGGACTCTTTGCGCACTTCTGCAGCGATAGCAGTGGCTTCGGCCACTTCCAGCAGGTTCTGCAGTTCCAGCGCTTCGATACGCGCGGTGTTGAAGGCCTGGCTCTTGTCGTTGATCTTGACGTTGGCGATACGCACGCGCAGATCAGCCAGCTGAGCAATACCCTTCTGCATGTATTCTCCGGTACGGAACACACCGAAGTAGTTCTGCATGCAGCTTTGCAGTTCGCGACGCAGGGTTGCCACGTCTTCACCTTCGGTACGCTCGTTCAGAGCGGACAGACGTGCCAGGGCCGCGTTGATGTCAGCGTCGGTGGCGTCATCGTATTCGATACCGTCGCTCAGCGCTTTTTCCAGGTGCAGGCCGGCAGCGCGGCCGAATACCACCAGGTCGAGCAGCGAGTTGCCGCCCAGACGGTTGGCGCCGTGAACCGATACGCACGCCACTTCACCCACTGCGAACAGGCCAGGGATGATTTGGTCGACGCCTTCGTCGTTCTGGGTGATTGCCTGACCGTGAATGTTGGTCGGAACGCCGCCCATCATATAGTGGCAGGTCGGAACGACCGGAACTGGAGCAACAACAGGGTCAACGTGTGCGAAAGTCTTGGACAGTTCGCAGATGCCTGGCAGACGGCTGTGCAGCACTTCCTCGCCCAAGTGGTCGAGTTTGAGCATTACGTGGTCGCCATTCGGACCGCAACCGTTGCCGGCGATGATCTCTTTAACCATCGAACGGGCAACGACGTCACGACCGGCAAGGTCTTTGGCGTTCGGAGCATAACGCTCCATGAAACGCTCGCCGTGCTTGTTGATCAGGTAACCACCTTCACCACGGCAACCTTCGGTAACCAGTACACCGGCGCCGGCGATGCCGGTCGGGTGGAACTGCCACATTTCGATGTCTTGTACCGGCACGCCTGCACGCAGCGCCATACCAACGCCGTCACCGGTGTTGATCAGGGCGTTGGTGGTCGACGCGTAGATACGACCTGCACCGCCGGTGGCCAGTACGGTAGCCTTGGCGCGGATGTAGGTGGTTTCGCCGGTTTCGATGCAGATGGCAATCACGCCGACGAATGCGCCGTCCTGGTTCTTCACCAGATCAACAGCGTAGTACTCGTTAAGGAACGTGGTGCCAGCTTTCAGGTTGCCCTGATAAAGGGTATGCAGCAGCGCGTGACCGGTACGGTCGGAAGCGGCGCAGGTACGGGCAGCCTGCCCGCCTTTACCGTAATCCTTCGACTGACCGCCGAATGGACGCTGATAGATACGGCCTTGCTCGGTACGGGAGAACGGCAGACCCATGTGGTCCAGTTCAAACACCGCAGCCGGGCCTTCCTGACACATGTATTCGATAGCGTCCTGGTCACCGATGTAGTCGGAACCCTTGACGGTATCGTACATGTGCCAGCGCCAGTCATCGTTCGGGTCCGCAGAAGCGATAGCGCAGGTGATGCCACCCTGAGCCGATACGGTGTGCGAACGCGTCGGGAAAACCTTGGTGATCACGGCAGTCTTGTGACCGCCTTGTGCCAGTTGCAGCGCTGCGCGCATGCCGGCACCGCCGCCACCAATAATGATGGCGTCGAAAGAAATCGTTGGAATGTTAGCCATGGATCAGATACCCCAGAGAATCTGCACACCCCAGACGAAGTAAGCGAACATCGCAACGCCGCATACTGCCTGGAAAAGGAAACGTACTGCAGTCGCGGACTTGCCCAGCGCCATCGGCGTCAGGTAGTCAGTCGCGATGGTCCACATGCCGACCCAGGCGTGAGCGCCCAGGGCTACAAGGGCCAGCAGACTGAAGATACGCATCCCGTTGTGGGCGAACAGGGCATGCCATTGGTCGTAGCCAATGCCTGGATTCGCAACGAGGTATCCGATCAGGAAGATGAAATAAGCCGCGAGAACGACCGCAGACACACGCTGTGCCATCCAGTCATAGAGGCCCGAACGCGACAGGTTCGTAACGCTGGTTACCATATCCAAACTCCCGCCAGAACGATCAACACCGCAGATACGGCGATAATGATTTGCGAGCCCAGTTTGCCGCCTTCCAGCGTCTCACCGATGCCCATATCCATAATCAAATGGCGCACACCGGCTACCAGGTGATACAGAAGAGCGGACAGGAGGCCCCATGCTACGAACTTGGCCAGCGGGCTGGTCAAGCATGCCTTCACCTCGGCAAAACCTTCCTCGGAACCCAGAGATTTGCCCAATGCATAAAGCATGAAGCCAAGGCCCAGGAAGAGGATGATGCCGGAAACACGGTGAAGAAACGACGTAACGCCGGTGATGGGGAGTTTGATGGTCCTTAGGTCTAGGTTTACAGGTCGTTGGCTTTTCACGGCTTTTTTTCACACTGAAGAGCCCCTAACAATCAGGGCAAAGTTGTTGGGGAGTGCACTGGTCAGGTAACCACCACCCAGGGATGCGACCCCCAATAAAGCAGGCCCAAAAGCCCCTGGCGGTCGGTGGCCGAGTATAGACAGTTAGGCTACTAATGACAACGCGTTCACCTTCCCCTAATAGCTGATTGCACAAGTGACATAAAAGGCGTAAATGGCAGTCAATTTCGAGGAAAAAGTCCGGTTAAAGCCTTCTGGAGCAAGACTTTAGGCAAATTGACATTCGAATTTATCTCACTATAGTGGTGCGGGCCCTGCGTGGGGGGTCTGTCTGATGATTTCAAGCATAAATAGGAGGCCACATGGCTGACAAAAAAGCGCAGTTGATCATCGAGGGCGCAGCCCCCGTCGAGCTGCCCATTTTAACCGGCACCGTTGGTCCCGATGTTATCGATGTTCGGGGCCTGACGGCCACGGGCCGTTTCACCTTTGACCCTGGTTTCATGTCGACTGCCTCCTGCGAGTCGAAGATCACCTATATTGACGGCGACAACGGCATTCTGCTGCACCGCGGCTACCCGATCGAACAGCTGGCTGAAAAGTCGGACTACCTGGAAACCTGCTATCTGCTGCTCAACGGCGAATTGCCGACCGCAGAACAGAAGGCCCAGTTCGTCGGCACCGTGAAGAACCACACCATGGTTCACGAGCAGTTGAAGACCTTCTTCAACGGCTTCCGTCGCGACGCCCACCCGATGGCCGTCATGTGCGGCGTAGTGGGTGCCCTCTCGGCCTTCTACCACGACTCCCTCGACATCAATAACCCGCAGCATCGCGAAATCTCCGCGATCCGCCTGGTTGCCAAGATGCCGACCCTGGCCGCAATGGTTTACAAGTACTCCATGGGCCAACCCATGATGTACCCGCGCAACGACCTGTCGTACGCGGAAAACTTCCTGCACATGATGTTCAACACCCCGTGCGAGATCAAACCGATCAGCCCGGTACTCGCCAAGGCCATGGACCGGATCTTCATCCTCCATGCCGACCACGAGCAGAACGCATCGACTTCTACCGTACGCCTGGCCGGCTCGTCGGGCGCCAACCCGTTCGCCTGTATCGCCGCCGGTATCGCTGCACTGTGGGGCCCTGCCCACGGCGGTGCGAACGAAGCCGTTCTGACCATGCTTGACGAGATTGGCGATGTTTCGAACATCGACAAGTACATCGCCAAGGCCAAGGACAAGAACGATCCGTTCAAACTGATGGGCTTCGGTCACCGGGTTTACAAAAACCGCGACCCACGCGCCACCGTCATGAAGCAAACCTGCGACGAAGTGCTGAAAGAGCTGGGCATCACCAACGATCCGCAACTCGAACTGGCCATGCGCCTGGAAGAGATCGCCCTGACCGATCCGTACTTCATCGAACGCTCGCTGTACCCGAACGTCGACTTCTACTCGGGGATCATCCTCAAGGCGATCGGCATTCCGACCAGCATGTTCACCGTGATCTTCGCTCTGGCGCGGACTGTCGGCTGGATTTCCCACTGGAAGGAAATGCTCTCCAGCCCGTACAAGATTGGCCGTCCGCGTCAGCTGTACACTGGCTATGAGTCGCGTGATATCACTCGGCTTGAAGACCGCTGATAGGCGCTGTCTTGCGATAACGTCTTGAGCTGTACCGGAAACGGCCTCTATTGGATAGGGGCCGTTTTTGTTTGTGCCTGACGTTGAGTTACGCAGCGGCCTGAGGGCCGACCGGGGCTTTATGGTTGTGTACATATCCATTTCTTCGGTTGCGCCGGCTGGCGGTTCCGCTCTTACAGCGGGTCACTTTGGAAAAGCGCCAAAGTAACCAAAGCGCTCTTGCCCCTTTCGTTCGGTGCCTCGCCCAGGCTCGGCATGCCCTCGCTCCGGTCCTGCTCCG
>NZ_AKJE01000040.1 GCF_000282495.1 Pseudomonas sp. GM79 | reverse complement strand
CGGCGGCCGCCGCAAGGCACTGCTGGATGAAATCACCCAAGCCAACCCTGGTATAGATTCGGTAGAAATCGACGTGAGTAACCCGGCGGAGATCGCCAGCGTCGCGGCAGATCTCATCCATAAGTACCCGGAATTGAATGTCGTCATCAATAACGCCGGCATCATGCCGTTCGACGATGTAACGGGCCCGCTCGACGATGCACAATCCACTTACCTGGTAGACACGAACCTGCTGGCACCGGTACGTATCAGTGGCGCGTTCATCGAACACCTGAAACGCCAACCACTGGCGTACATCATCAACAATAGCTCCACGGCTGCTTTTATTCCGATGGCAATGTTCGCGCTCTATTCCGCGACCAAAGCCGCCATCCACTCTTATTCGCTGTCCCAACGCTTCGCGTTGCGCAACACCAGCGTGCACGTCCTGGAAATTGCGCCACCTTGGGTTGATACCGACCTCGTTTATAAAAGCGGTGACGAACGCGCCTTGCAACTGGAGCCCTTCATCGAGCAAACGATGGCGTTGCTGGAGACTGCGACAACCGAGGTCGTCGTTGATGCTGGCCGCCAACTGCGCAATAGCGCAGGCCCGGGCGAACACGATGTCGTGAACTATCTCAACCAAATGTTCATTGACCATCCACTTCCGAAACCTTGACCTCGGGTCGGCAGGCCATCAAGCCATCGATGGCCTGCTGATTGCGCCAACGTCAACATTCCACGCGGGAAATTTTACCTTGAGTCTTTTTAACGATTTCAAACTGGGCGACCTGGTTCTGAAGAACCGCTTCGTCATGGGCCCGATGACACGCTCCCGTGCTTTTCAAGACATCGCCACTGAACAAACGGCGCTGTACTACACCCAACGCGCCACCGCTGGCTTGATAGTTACCGAAGGTACGCCTATCTCGCGAGAGGGCCAGGGCTACCTGTTCAACCCAGGCATTTACACGCCAGAGCAAATTGCCGGTTGGAAACTCGCCACTGATTCGGTGCACAGCGTCGGCGGCAAGATTTTCGCCCAGTTGTGGCACGTGGGTCGCGTCTCCCACACCTCGCTTCAAATCGACGGTGCCGCACCTGTCAGCGCAACCGGGAAGGCTGCAAATGGCGCTACAGCCTACGCCTACACCGAGAATGGTGAGCCAGGTTTTATGCCGACATCCACGCCCCGTCCCTTAGCGACCGACGAAGTACGCCGCGTGGTCGAAGACTTCGCCCAGGCCGCTGCTAATGCCATAGAAGCTGGCTTCGACGGTGTTGAGCTGCATGGCGCCAACGGCTATCTGCTCGAGCAGTTCATCAACCCGCTGGTCAACGACCGGACCGATCACTACGGCGCGCAGAACCTGGAAAACCGCCTGCGTTTTGTTTTCGAAGTGGTGGACGCTGTGTGCGAGCGCATCGGCGCAGATCGTGTGGGCATCCGTATTTCGCCTTACGGTCAGTTGATGGACATGCCGCTCTACCCGGAAATCGACGAAACCTACATGGCCCTCTGCGCGGGTCTGGGCGAGCGAAATATTGCCTACGTTCACGTCATGGATCAAACACACTTTTTCCTGGCAGCTGAGAATTCGATAGCCCGCGAGGATGCATTGAAGGCACTCCTACGCAGCTGCCGCAAAGGCCTGAACACGACCGCATTGATCCTGGCTGGAAACATGACACTGGAGCGTGCCCGCGAATTGGTCGAAGCCGATCTGATCGACTTGCCGGCGTTCGGCCAACCCTTTATCTCCAATCCCGACCTAGTGGCGCGACTGCAAAATGGCTGGCCGCTGACGCCGCCGGATCGTGACACCTACTATCAGGGCGAAGCCGAAGGCTATATCGACTACCCGCCGTACGCGGGATAGGTTACCGCTTGGATGATTGCCCCCCCAGACCAGAGTAGGCGGCGAAACCTGCTCACTTTGGCTAGGGGCATTGCGTATCGCGTTAATGGATAGGTGAGCCCAATGTCTGAACAAACCCTGGCTGTACACTCCCCTTACGATGGCACTGTCATTGGCAAAGTGGAGGTCTCTACCCTGGCAGATGTGGAGCAGGCGCTGGCTGTCGCGCATAGTATTTTCCGCGACCGTAACCAGTGGCTGTCAAAGCCAAAGCGCATAGAAATCCTGCACCGCGCCGCCGAGTTGATCAGTACGCGCAAGGTACAGATTGCGACCCAGGCCGCCAACGAAGGCGGCAAACCGTTGAAGGACTCCATCACTGAAGTAGAGCGCGGCATCGACGGTATCCTCAACTGCATCGAAGTACTTCGCACTGAAGCCGGTCATGTTGTCCCCATGGGCTTAAACGCTACTTCCGCAAATCGTGTGGCGTTCACCCAATATGAACCTATCGGCGTAGTCGCCGCGGTCTCGGCGTTCAACCATCCGTTCAATTTGATTGTGCACCAGGTGATACCGGCCATTGCTGTCAGCGCGCCAGTGATCGTAAAACCCGCATCCAACACTCCGCTCAGTTGCCAGACCCTGCTCGATATTTTGGCTGAAGCTGGCCTGCCAAAAGGCTGGGCTCAAATGGTGCTGCCAACTGAAAACGCTATTACCGGCAAGTTGGTTTCTGACCCGCGAGTAGGTTTTTTTAGCTTCATTGGGTCCGCTGCCGTCGGTTGGATGTTGCGTTCGACCCTTGCCCCAGGCACTCGTTGTGCTTTGGAGCACGGCGGCGTGGCGCCGGTGATCGTCGCTGCCGACGCTGACCTTGACGACGCCCTGCCACGTATCGCCCGCGGCGGTTTCTGGCACGCCGGACAGGCATGCGTCAGTGTGCAGCGAGTTTTCTGTCACCGCAGCATCGCCACACAGGTCGCGGTGCGTCTAGGCCATATAGGTAATGCTTTGATGGTCGGTGATCCAGCTAGCATCCATACCGACGTCGGCCCACTGATCGCCGAACGCGAAGTTGAGCGAGTTGGCCAATGGGTCGATGAGGCCATTGCCGGTGGTGCACGCTTGATCACAGGCGGTAGTTCGCTGAGTCACAACTGTTATGCGCCCACGGTGTTGTTAAATCCGCCGATTAACTCGAATGTGATGCAGAAAGAAGTGTTCGGACCGGTGATCGCGGTGTACGCCTACGAAGACCTCGCAGATGTAATTAAGCTGGCTAACGCCCTGCCGTTTGCCTTTCAGGCCGCAGTGTTCACCCAGGATCTGGACACCGCCATGCAGTGTTACCAGAACCTTGACGCTACTGCCGTCATGATCAATGAGAACACACTGTTCCGAGTGGACTGGATGCCGTTCGCCGGAGCGCGGTTGTCCGGTCATGGCGTAGGTGGGATCCCGCACACCATGAAGGAAATGCAAGTCGAGAAGATGATGGTCTGGCGCTCTCGGGCAGTACTCGGTTGAAAGCATGATGCTTGGCCAGACAAGCTTCTGGCCGAGATTCCCACCGCATAAAACTTCCATAGGCGCGAGGTACTCGCCATGAGCCAAAGACTGAATAGAATCAAAGGTATTTTGGCTGCAGAAGCCAAGGCTATCAGCAGTGTTGAAATCGACGATCGTTACGACCAAGCCATTGAACTGATGAAAACCTGTGAGGGAAAACTGATCATCACCGGCATCGGCAAAGCGGGGTTTATCGCTAAGAAATTCGCGGCGACGCTTTGTTCAACGGGAACCCCTGCTGTCTACATTCATCCCGCAGAGGCCGCTCATGGTGATCTCGGCGTCATCGAGAAAAATGACCTGATTTTTGCGTTTTCTACCAGTGGGAAAACTCGAGAAGTCATTGAACTGATTAAGTTCAGCCGGCACCTTACTTCCGGGAAAGTTATCGCTATCACTTCTCATCCAGAAAGTGAACTCAGGGACAACGCTGATCTGGTTCTCGATATGGGAATTATAGAAGAACCCTGCTACTTGGGCTTGACTCCAAGCGCGAGCATCGCAGTCATGAGCGCGATTAGTGACGCTATTACTCTAACGCTGATGGAGGAAAAAGGAATCACGCGCCACGATTATGGTATTCGCCATCATGGTGGTTACCTAGGCCATAAGGCCAGGCTGGACAATGAATAAAAACTTAAAGCGACCGTAACCAATGAATCGTAGCAATCTGTACGGTATCGATTTTAATTTGTTAGTCATTTTTGAGACGCTGTTTCAAGAGCGGAGTATGGCTGGTACCGCGGAGAAGCTGTCGCTAAAACAACCGGCTGTCAATGCAGCGCTGAAGCGCTTACGCACACTGCTTGACGACCCCTTGTTTGAGTACATTGGGCGGAAGATGGAGCCCACAGCCATGGC
Organism: Pseudomonas sp. GM79; assembly: GCF_000282495.1. Taxonomy (GTDB): domain Bacteria; phylum Pseudomonadota; class Gammaproteobacteria; order Pseudomonadales; family Pseudomonadaceae; genus Aquipseudomonas. The sequence continues at coordinate 134,246 of NZ_AKJE01000040.1, read as the reverse complement.
AATACGCGCTGCACATATGCTTACCCCAGCTCTGGATTCAGTCTGTACTGCAGTGAGTGCGATGAGCAACGTTAAGCCAATGATCAGCCCTGTTGAGTTTCACATCGGTGTCAATCTTGACATTGCACCCGCTCCGCTCTCTACGTTGACCAAGAGAATCACGTCAGCAATGCCTGGTGTAGGGTTAGTCGTACGGTATACAAGTGCCGAACAAATGTCTGAGATGTTAATGTCTGGCGACATTTCAGTGGGTGTAGGCCACGCACCCAATTTAGCGCCTGAACTACAGAAAACCGCACTCGGAAAAACTGCTATCTGTCTTGTTTGGCGCCGCGCAGATGAATCTGATCCGGCCGAGGTCTGGCTTCGAAGTGAACTATTGAAATGTTTCAACGAGAAAACCTAAACCCCATAGCCCTTACGAGATCAGAAAAGGAACGGATGGCCAATGTCGATCTCAAGATGATCACAGCACTGCACACGTTTACTCGCTCGTTCAACATGATTGGCGGACCATCGGTAACATTGTCTTGTGGCGTGGGTGAAAGCACGACTCCTATTGTGTTTCAGCTGGTAGGAGCGCAATTTTCCGAGGACAGGCTACTGAATCTTGGCCACGTGTTTCAGCAGAGTACCGAATGGCATCGCCGTCGCCCCGACCTCGCATCCTGAGGCAGCGCGTGCCTAACCAAATCCCGCGCGAGGGAGTGTCTGATGAACGCTGTTATAGAGCTGTACGGCGCCCAAACCGGCAACAGCCTGAGGGCTGCAATCGCCCTGGAAGAAGCAGGTGTGCCGTACACGGCACGCCTATTGAATCTGCGGGCACTTGAGCACCGCGCCCCGGCGTACCTGGCGCTCAATCCCGCTGGAAAAGTCCCGACGCTGGTTGATAACACATCAGTACCGGCACGGATCATCAATCAATCAAACGCAATCATTCAGTTCGCCGACGCTAGTGCTCCCGGCCGGCTAGCACCCGCACAACTTGGATCGGAACGTGATCGGGTTTTTGATCGGTACTTCTTTTTCGTGACTGACGTCATTGCGCCTAGCCATGCAGCTTTCTTCTTGCGCCAAACTGGACTTGACGATGCAGCTGCAAAGATCGAGCGGCTTGTCATCGAGCAACTGGTCTATTCGGAAAGTTTTCTTACCGACGCCTTCATGGCTGGCGATCATTTCTCCATGGCGGATATCTCAGCGTTCACCATTGCTGCATCAGTACGTGACAAATTGAACTGGGCAACGCTGCCTCGCTTATCGCGGTGGTTCAATGCAGTCGATGCTAGACCTGCCGTACAACGGGGAATAAGAGCTTTCGAGAATCCGTAGTCGCAATTTTGGGGAGCACTCTGACAACCAGATTCTCGGCCCACGTGCAAATTCTAAATTTGGCAAAAATCATCCAAAAACAGCCAATTTTTACTGATGAGGAATACTTAAGCTTATCCGTTTAGGGCTGCCGAGTTCTCGCGAGAATGAGTATGTACCAGGTCGCGGATCGTGCGTGGTTGTTCACTTATCACCTGTTCAGGCCGCTTACTTTGTAACTATGAGAGGCAATGAGTTCCACGCCCTCTCCAAGAAGCAAACCTATGCTTTCCGGATGGCTCTCTAGTGTCCTCGCCCGACGTAGTATTCACACTGCTGAGCTATCTGCCCACGTTCTTTACAGAACGCGTACTCTGCTTGATCGCCGCTGGAAGTCGTCCGGATCGACGTCGCCATAGAACCCAGCATATTGGCCGATGATTTTCTCCAGCCTGCTCGGTTCATGCCTCAGAAGGTAGGTTTGGGGGTATTGCTTGTCGGAGCTGGAGGCCGATATCAACCGGACTCCGTCGGCTCGGTGCCTTTGCCGAAATGGTGGGAATATTCCATTGGGCTCAAGCCGAAGCGGCGCGTAAATACCCTCCTGAGCACGTCGACGCTGTGGTAACCGTTCCGGCGACTGATGTCGTGCATCGATTTCTCGCCAAGCGCAAGCGAACGGCAGACAGCCTCCAGCCGGACGTTTTCGACGTATTTTGCAGGTGTGGTCTGCAATTCTCGCTGAAACATTCGTATCAACGTTCTGACGCTGGTTGAAACTCTGGCTGCCATTATCTCGACTGTGAGATCCATATGCAGATGCTCACTGATCCAGAGGCATAATTCGCTCAGACTTGAATTGTGCGCATGCTGTGACTGAAGCGCGAAGCTAAACTGCGCCTGTCCGCCCGGACGATGCAAGTACAGAACCAAATTCTTCGCTATCTCCATGGCGAAGTCGTTTCCAAGATCTTCACTTACCAGCGATAGCGCGAGATCGATTCCGGACGATATGCCAGCCGACGTGTAGACATTGCCGTCTTTCACCCAAATGGGAGACGGATCGACCTGTACCTTGGGATAGCGCTCGGCCAAGCGTCGTGCCACGCTCCAATGAGTCGTCGCCCTGCGGCCGTCCAGAAGACCCGCGGCAGCCAGCGCGAACGCCCCAACACATATAGAGCACACGCGCCGCACAGTCTTCGAGCGCGCTCGAAGCCACTCTATGGCTTCCTGGTCGATCTGTTCGAACGACCTGGAACCCATTGTCACGAGCAAGGTGTCAATGGGTTTGTTCGCACGCCGCTCTTGCTCGAGTGTGCTATGCCCTCTGAGTGCAATACCTGTTTCGCTCTCGAGGTGCACATCAGCGGCAGAGCTAACTAGTTCGAGCAAATAAGGGGCAAGTCCACCGCGGTCCAGTTGATTCGCCCACGCGAATACTTCCGCTGGGCCGATCACGTCGAGCGCGTCCACCGGTGGCAAACCCAATATGACAATCCGCTTTTGCCTCATGTTCGCAGGCGGAGCGGCTGGTTTCGTAAATTTTCTCATTGGAGGAGGCCCCGTGCGTCCGGGCTTAGAGTGAACATTTGTGGCAGAAATAGTCTTGGATCTGTCACTTGTGCTCCGTCCGAACAGCTTAGACTGAAATTCGCTGCCCCTCGCATTGCCTCGGCGAACCTGCCATTCGTGAGCACGTAGATAGACGCGGAGAACGGAAATGTTTGGCACTGGACACCTGTCACCACTCGAAAGTCCCGAGGCGGTCGCAACAGCTATTCGCCAATTTATGCAACATCTGAGGACATAGCTCTAAGGAGATGCCTGAAGGGCTGTTCGCCCTATGACCGTCGCTTGTGGGCCAAGTGGACAGGCCGGTTGCTGCAGAGGCTTGTGGCGTGGGTGGGAGCCAAGCGCACTATAACGAACCTTACCCAATCGGGGTAAGACGGAACGAGCGAACCGAGCATTCGCTTTGCAGTGTCAGTGCTAACTATTTGTTTAGGAGGTAAAGATGCGCTTCTTTCCGAAGGTAGTTGCTGCGCACAAGATTGATCCCGATAAGCGAGCGAGTGCAGTTGATTTCGTCAACCGAGTCAATTGGCTGTTCGAGACATGGGATCTCGAGGAAATGATCAGTTCATTTACTGCTGATGCGAAGGTCATTCATTTCAAGGGTGAAGTAAGCGGCGAATCCAACATCCGCCATTTTCTCACTGAGATCTATCCTTATCTGGTTCCAGGAATCAGTCGTTGCGGCTCAGGTCACATTGTTGATGAAGAAGAAAATGGACTCATCGCAGTCCGATATCACAACCTTCTTGTGCGCTACGCCGTACCGGAAGACGCTCCGAAAATGAGCGACGGTGAGCTGACCGAGAGCGATTATCTACCGATGATCTGGATGTATTCGCCAATGCTTGATCGACTTCGCGAGACCGAAAACGGTTGGAGGATCGCCGAGCGCTACATCGGCGGCTCAACGACGAATCGCCGACTGACGCCGCCAGATATCTCTGCCGCTGCAATACGACCTTTCCTGCCTGGTACTTAAGGAAAGCCAAGAGCGGGCTGCTCGGGCTGGCCAGCACTGGACATCCCGAGCAAGGGCCTTCGATCCTTCTATTGCACTGCCCCTGGAGTTTTGAATATGAAGATCAAGAATTCAGTCGTGTTCGTGACGGGAGCGAGTCGCGGACTCGGCCTGGCATTTTCCCGTGAGGCGCTCGCTCGCGGTGCTAAAAAGGTCTATGCAGGGATCCGCAACCCCGAAGACTTCACGGAGCCCGGCCTCGTTCCAGTCAAGCTCGACGTCACCGATCCAGAGTCCGTCATCGCGGCGGCAAGGATCGCATCCGATGTGACTCTTCTGGTGAACAATGCCGGGATTGCGGAGATCACCGAGTCGCCGTTTTCCGAAGGCGCAGATGATCAAACGCGGCGAATCTTCGAAACGAATTTTTATGGCCTTATGCGAACGACTCGTGCGTTTCAGGCTTCCCTTCCCAGCAATGGCACGGGCGGTATCATAAATGTATTGTCAGATGTCACCTGGAGAAGCGTGCCAATGCTTGCACCGTATTCAGCATCGAAGGCAGCGGCATGGAGCTATACCAACAACATCAGGGTGCATCTTAAAGAAAGAAGCATTCAGGTGGTCGGTTTGCATGTTGGCTTCGTAGATACCGACCTCACGAAGGGTTTCGACGTGCCGAAGGCGAACCCGATGGACGTAGTCCGCCAAGCCTACGATGCCCTTGAGGCGGGCGAAAGTGAGGTTCTGGCGGATGAAGGTACTCGTGCATTGAAGCAAACGCTTTCGTCCAAGGTTCCAGCGTACATCGATCCTGAAATCCTCTAGTCGAGGGACGCATGAACTGAATCTCACTCGAGACTCAGGCACTTTACGATCAAATTCAGCTCATTAAAACTTTGCACCAGATTCGCGCCACGTGCTGGTTGCACGTGCCGATAGTGAATGCTTCAGAAATGTCGTTAAGGGCCCTGTCACCTAAGAGCATCAGAGGAATGAGGTACTGGGTGATTCGGAGACTCGATGGCTCAAGCTGAGCATCGTATAAGCGAGTGATCTGCCGACTCGCCTTCCTTATTGCGGAACAATTGCACTGATCGATACCTAACGATTGGCTAGCCGGCAGCACCTCTATATTGACTCTCTGCGACTGATGATTGCTTAAGCATTTGCGTACTGGTTACGCATAGACATCTCGGTATTTTTCAATGAAAGCCTGCATGGACAGCGCGGGTGCGCCGGCACCCTTTCCACTACGTCATTCACAGCCGAGAAAACCCCCTCTTAGTAGTCCTGAGCGACTTCAACCAGATGCCGTACCAAGGCTGGCGGAAACTTGGAATCCTGCGTCAGGCCCGCTGTGCAGCGGAGATTAAAAGCGCTCGATAATCTGTAACGCTACCGGCTGAACTGTTGGACTCTGGTTTTTCTCCTGAGCAACGCATGGGTTTCGATCTTCGCAGCCCCCCATAGACGAATGTGTTTCTTGAGAACGACCGGTGACACTTGGCAGAGGCACGTGAACAACAGTGAAAGTCGGGGGCCGCGCGTTGAGTGACGATTCGGTATGCCTACAAGGCCAGAATAGATCCGCCTCAAAATCTGGCACAAATCATCCAGAAACAGTCAATTCTTACCTATGAAATAAACATAGAGTTGGTTTCGGCTGGTTCCCACTGGTGAATGCAAATATCCGGTATCCGTACCTTCCCCCTGCAGCGGCAGCCAGGGGAATCAGCCGCACAAACCGTACTGTCAGGTCGGTTCGAAAATGATCGAAGTAGGCTTACGGAGGAGGCCTTCTAGTCAGCCTAACGCAATGTGATACATCGCTTCATATGACGATAACAATTTAAATAACAAGCTCGCCATTGACAGTGACTAGGCCGTTTAGAAGTTCAAACCGAGGTGATGCGAGCAACGCCTACTAGGGCAGACACTTCGCTCAGAATCATCCGGTTGAGAAAAAGAAGCCAGTCCCGTCCGTAGCTGTATCGGGCGCAGGCTAGGAGCCGGCAGGCCGCTAGTTCTCCTGTTGTTCAGCGAAGTTGAATACCTCGGTCGAAATGAAGACTGGCGAGTGATTCCGTGGAGCTTGATACGCACGGTACGCGAGGCGAGAGCCGCTAAAAAGCTGTTGAACTTATCGTTCGACAGCTCTCACTTTCTTGCAATCGTAGTGGCGATGAGTGCCACAAAAAAGGAGTACCTATGATTTCCGGATGGCTCTCGAGCGTTCTCGCCCGCCGTAACATTCACTACGGCTGGGCCATGATCGCGGTCACTTTCTTAACCGCCCTGATCAGTGCTGCATCGGTAGGTGCGCCGGGTGTCTTTATCGTACCGATGCAGATGGAGTTCGGCTGGAACACCGTGGAGATTTCCTCCGCCCTTTCGATCCGTTTCGTGCTCTTCGGACTGATGGCTCCTTTCGCCGCCGCACTGATGAACAGATACGGCTTGCGCCATGTCACCCTCACTGCATTGACGATCATTGTGGTCAGCCTGTTGCTTTCGCTCGGCATGACGAAGGTCTGGCAACTGGTAGTCTTGTGGGGCGTCGCAGTCGGCATCGGCGCAGGCATGACAGCGTTGACACTCAGCGCCACTGTCGCGTCGCGTTGGTTCAGTGCTCGTCGAGGCCTCGTCGTTGGCGTGCTCACCGCCAGTACAGCGACTGGGCAGCTTATCTTTATGCCTATTCTCGCAAGTATCACCGACCAATGGGGATGGCGCTGGGCTCTCGGTTTGATGTGCGTCATGTTGGTGATTGCTGCATTGGCGGTGCTGCTGGTAATGCGCGATCGTCCAAGTGACATGGGCTTGAGGCCCTACGGAGATGTCGGAACTGATCCGATCACTGTACCTACGTCAAGCAGCGCATCGATCATCGCCGCCTCAATCGGCGCCCTGCGCGACGCCGCAAAAACCAAGGTGTTCTGGATCCTGTTCGGAACATTCTTCATCTGTGGCGCGACAACCAACGGCCTAGTGCAAGTTCACTTGATCCCGATGTGCGGCGACTTTGGTATTTCCCAGGTGAAAGCTGCCGGCTTACTCGCAGCCATGGGTGTATTCGATCTTGTCGGTACCATCGCGTCCGGCTGGCTGTCCGATCGCTTCGACAACCGCCACCTGCTGTTTTGGTATTACAGCCTTCGTGGATTGTCATTGATCGTGCTGCCTTTCACTGACTTCTCGATCTACGGCCTTTCATTGTTCGCTGTGTTTTATGGCCTCGACTGGATCGCGACCGTTCCTCCAACCGTGCGTCTTGCGGCCTCCCGTTTTGGTGCGGAGCGCGCAGGACTTGTATTCGGGTGGATTTTTGCCGGTCATCAAATCGGTGCGGCCGCCGCCGCTTTTGGGGCCGGTTGGTCACGGGTGACACTCCTGAGCTACCTGCCTGCATTCTTCACAGGCGGTGCGCTTTGTCTGATCGCTGCGGTAGCCATCATGACGATCAGACAGCAGGAAAAGAAAATCGCAACGACAGTCCCAGCTGCGAGTTGAGCAAAACGAGATAGGTCAATTCATGCGGTTGGTGGCTCCGTTCGCGCAAACCGCTAGGGTTTCGAATTCTGATGCTTTTCGTTAAATCCTTAGCTCAGGGAGGAGCACACACACTGAAATTCGGCAGCACATTCATCTTCATATAGGCACCTGCACATGAATACTCTTTTAACTCGCCGCAACGTGATCGCAGGCATGGGTGTGCTCGGCCTGGGCATTTTTGTAAGCTTCAATAGCTTCGCTTCGACCTTTAAAAACGGCTGGGATTTGAGAGGTCAAACTCGCGGACGTTCGTTCACCTTGAACGACACGCAAGGCAATCAAAAGACACTGTCGAGCTATCAGGGCTCGGTCGCGATGATTTTTTTTGGCTTTACCCAATGCCCTGCCGTTTGCCCTATCACACTGTCCAAAGCCGCAAAAATCAAAAAACTTTTAGGTCCTGATGGCGACCGACTGAAGGTCGTCTTTATCACGTTAGATCCAGAGCGCGATACGCCAGCCGTCCTGGACGCCTATGTAAAAACTTTCGATCCAACGTTTGAGGCACTGTATGGAAGCCTCGAAGTCACGGCGGCAACGGCTGCAGAATTTGGTGTTATCTATGAAAAAGTCCCCCTCGGCGAGACCTACACCATTTCTCACACCGCAATGAGCTATGTCTATGACTCCAAGGGGACGTTGTGCCTTGGGTTGAGTCAGTCGCTCACGGAACAGGAATGCGCGGAAGATCTACTCACTGTCATGAAGGTCAGCTAATGAAATCTCAATCCTACAAAAAATCGCTCATCAAGCCTCTGGGGCAAATCGCACTACTTTTTTCGTTGTTGGGAATGGCCTGGCAAGCGAGTGCTCAGACCAAAATTGAAGACGCATGGATTCGGGCAACCGTGCCTGGGCAGCAATCGACCGGTGCGTTCTTGAAGGTCACGTCCAGTACGGACAGTAAACTGGTTAACGTTCAATCGCCGGCTGCAAAAATGGTCCAGATTCACCGAACGACCATGCAAAACGAAGTGATGCACATGGATCCCGTTGATTCGGTCACGTTACCTGCTGGCAAAACCGTCGTCTTTGATCCAAGCGGCTACCACGTGATGTTCATAGGGTTATCCGCCCAAGTGAAAGAAGGTGACAAAGTGCCTCTGACACTGACAGTGGAAGACGCTACCGGCAAGAAGGAGTCAGTCAAGCTGGACGTCGATGCACGAGCACTGAATGCTGACAGCGACGACATGAAGTAACCTCTCCCCTTCTTACTCGACGAAATTCAATCCTGGTGGTCAGGCTACGATTGCCAGGATCTGCGGCAAAAAAGCTTTTCAGAAAGTAAAGACTGAGCACCTCACTAGCTAATACTCAGCGATAGCCAAAATCCTTCTCACGCCCACGCTGCTGAAAGCAGCCTTACGACCTCCCTTTCAAATATCTAGGGCATAGTTGAGCAGCGACGCCATCGAGTTTTCAGAAACAGCCCAAAGCATTGATGCATCGATTAAGCGCTTTAACGCTACAGAGAGAGCTGGACGATAAGCAAATGCGCGAGCTCCAAACCCTGTTAACCAGTTAAGAATGTTTAGGGGCAATCATGACCACACCACGAATCTCCGCCTGCGTGTTTGATGCCTACGGGACTCTTTTCGACGTCCATTCTGCGGTCGCAAGACATGCCGATGCGTTGGGTAAGCACGCTCGCGAAATATCGATCCTATGGCGCACCAAGCAACTGGAGTATTCGTGGGTTCATACCCTGATGCGGCGCCATACAGATTTCTGGACGTTAACCGAGGCAGCGCTCGACTATGCCCTGGCTTTTTACAATGTGAAGAATGAGCGGCTAAAACAGACGTTACTAACAAGCTACCTGACGCTGGACGCTTACGCTGAAGTCCCAGCAGCATTGCACAGCCTTCGCGAAGCAGGCGTACGAACAGCGATCCTTTCGAATGGATCTCCCCGGATGCTGGAAAGCGCGGTTCGGTCTGCGGGTTTGGATATTTTGCTTGATGAGTGCCTTTCCATTGAGCAGGTACAAATCTACAAGCCGGATCCGGCGGCCTACGAGATTGCAGTAGCAGCACTGAATGTGTCGTCGACCGAAGAGATCGCTTTTTTCTCATCCAACGCTTGGGATGCCATAGGGGCTCATGCGTTCGGTTTCCACGCGTTTTGGCTTAATCGATCCAGGCAGCCCGAAGAATATGGGTTGTACGATAAGGCAACGAAGCTCGAATCATTGAGCGGCATAGCTTCGCGTGTGACTGCACAGATCCGCTAATTGATACGGAGGCAGGAGTCGGAGGAATCTGTCGGTGATTGTTGTGCCCGGGTTCCCCCTGGAAGGCAGTGCGATAACTCAGTCGTTCGATACGACGCGCTCGATATCACCGACCACCATAGCAGCCAGCCCCTGCCGCAACGAGCTTACTTGTTCCGTGCCGTTCAACTGCTCAAATTGCCGTTGAGCCTCTTCCCATAGAGGCGCTGTTCTTTCAAACAAGTCTCGCCCCGCCTCGGTTAATTTAACCAGGCGACTCCTGGCGTCGGATGGCGAAGGACTGATCGAGATCAATCCATCGCGCTCCAGCAGGCCGGTCATTTTTCCCATCGCCGTGCGCTCGATGTCGAGCCGCTCAGCAAGGGTATTGATTGCAGCACTTCCCAACTCATTAAGCGCTGCCAGGGCAAGGTACTGAGTGATTCGAAGCCCCGAAGGCTCGAGCTGCGCATCATAGAAACGGGTGATCTGCCGGCTCGCCTTCCTAATGGCGGAACAGTTGCAATGGTCGATCCCTAGTGGTTGTTTCACCGGCAGCATCTCTACTTCCTCTTCACTACTGTTTGATTTTTTGTGCCCTGGGTATTCAGGTCACACATACACGTCGCGGTACTTTTCCACGAAGGCCTGCACCGACAGAGCGGGCGTACCGGTAACCTTCTCTACTACGTCGTTCTCACCCGCAAAGACGCCCTCACGGTAGTTCTGAGCAACCTCGACCAAATGCTGCACGAGAGCCGGTGGAAACTTGTACTCGTGCTCCATCTTATGCTCGAACGCCTCGATTGATGTCGGTGCGTACTGGATTTCCGCGCCAAGCACTTCGCTCATGGCGGCGGCGATTTCGGTGTGGTTCATTTCGACCGGACCATGAAGGCTGTAGATCTTACCTTCGTGCCCCACTGGGTTGGCCAGGATATGGGCAATCACCCGGCCTTGGTCATCAGTAGCAATAGGCGCGTGACGGCCATTTTCAAAGGGGAACTCGATTTTTTTCTTGGCCCAGATTTCTTTTGCAAAGTGAGGATACGCCAGCCAGTCTGCGAAAAAAGTGGGGCGAAGATGCGTTGTCGGTACGCCTGACCAGTCGAAAACGCGCTCTGAGATCCAGTGATCCTGCGCCAGGTGACTTTTGGAATCGCGGCGCGCGGAGATCTGCGACATATTCACGATTGCCTTTACCCCAGCCTCTTTCGCTGCCTGGGCAAAATAGGCTGCACCTTCGACGATCCCAGGTGCCAGTGGATAAAGGAAATAGGCCGAGCGAATTCCTTCCATTGCTGCACGAATAGCATCGATGTCGGTGAAATCGCCAATTGCAATTTCAACTCCGCGCTGGCGCAAAGCAGCAGCCCTTTCGTCGTCCGACCGCACGTAAGCGCGGACGCTTTTGCCCAATTTAAGCAGCTCATCAATTGCTGCTGCGCCAGTCCGCCCGGTTGCACCGCTTACAAGAATATCCGCTGCGCTCATGTTCGTAATCCTCTCAATTGAATGGAGCATATGCTCGTTGATTCACGATAGGAGCATATGCCCCTATGTGGAATTCAAGATAGAAGCGTACGCTCCTATTGTCAATTAATGATCATGACCGTTCGGCGGGTCGACCAGTCTGGGGACCCCCGCTGCTTCTTTGCTACCGGACGCGGGGCCTTGTACTACTTGGGGTTAAAGCCTATTTAGTGGGCGATCCAATGGGTCCGCGAGCAGCATGCGACAACGCAAGAGGTCATCGATGTCACTTAGCCAGCGAAACCAGACGGTGTCGATATCGACTCCGATTATGTCGATATCGCCATTGGTTACCACAAATCTCCCCCCGTATTCTCAGTCTCAAGCGGGTAGCTCTAAAGCCCGCGGGTAGCTGTCGCGAGATCGGAGCGCAGACCCAGCGAGGTTCTCGGACCATTTTGCTTCGGCAGGACAGTAAAAAATCAAATCCCTACTTACAGCACTTTGCTGAATTGCAATAAGTAGTAGTTGCAACACCGTGACGAAAACGTCCAGGAGTTAAGAATGAAGATTGTGTCTAGCTCATCAAGCGCACTCGATGTTTCAGTCGGATCCGTGGAATGGGGAGAATCCACCAAAGGCATTCTCCGTGAGAGCGAACAAGTCCAGCTCATCGAAAATTTGAAGTACATATTTAGCCAAGAGAGACTGGATGCAGAACGCCACCGACTTGGCCTTCTGAATCCAAAGTACATTTCCATCGATGACCTTTTACCGCCTGATACCAAAATGGTCAGAGAGTCTCTAGCCTATGTTCAGGACTTGTATAAGCCGACTCTAATGAGACACTGCTGGCGCACCTACTACTTCGGATCAATGATCGCGTTGCACGATGGTATCGAATTTGACCGTGAACTAGGTTTCGCCTCGGCCATGCTTCACGACCTTGGCCTAACACCCACAGCTGACCCGCGACCGTGTGACTGTTGCTTCGCCGTCAACGGTGGCGTGCACGCACGAGACTTCCTGCTAGGACAGGGCTTCGCGCGCGCGCATGCCGATACGGTGGCGCACGCCATTGCGGTGCACCTTAATTATCACGTTCCGGCTGAGGAACATGGTGCAGAGGCATTCTTGGTTACGCGCGGCGCTATCTGTGATGTCTTCGGCACAGGTGTGTCACGAATGTCTCAACAATCAGTAAAAGATGTGCTTGCCAAGTACTCCCGAGACGAACTCTACAGCGTGTTCAGCGCGACAGCATTTGAACACCTCGTCGGCACGCGATTTGAAGTTTCGTTTAAGGCCGTGACAAGTGGGCTGGTGGAAACAGTTCCGCACGCACTTGATTTACCTCCTTTCGTTTAATCTGCTTACAGAATGTCCAGACTGCGACTTACTTAGCTAGTAGTTCGCAGCCTGGCTTCTGCCCTTCCGAAACATCTTATAAGCCAACTGACGTTGTGGCGATCTGAATCAGTGTTAAAAATACAAACGAGTTGGACGCTTACAAGGGAAAGCTCTGTGGATACTTGTCGAGCATGCGATAAAGCGGAGCGCAGCGAGATCGTCAGCAGTAGGCTAAGGGAGAATACTGTAGCGAGTCGCCTACCAGACCTTCACGTGTGTGGTTTAGCACGGACGAGATGTCAGGAGCTCAATCGCGGGGAGTTCATCGATCGCCGGAGACGGCTTACTAATTAAGTAAATAGTTAAGAGCTGCCGCCCCCACTCCGAGCGAGCGTCAGCAATGGCCGCACCGCCATTATTGGGCGGTCGAGGGGCCTATTCAACGAGAGACGTGCAGCCACTTGGGGGATGAAGCCCACATCCAATTGCACGTAAAATACGGCGACCAACACTGTCAGTCGCCGCTCTGAAATCAGGCCTTGGCCTGATCAGGAATGTCGCTCACTACCTCAGTCAGTTCCAGCGTATCGATATTGTAGAAGAAGCCGTAGATCTTCACGTGCGCTGGCACCCCTGGGTTTGCTCGAACAACTCCGACATCGTATTTGAGCGAAGTCTCGAAATCCGAAATGCAAATGCTGTCATGGTCAAACGCGGAGGAAATATCGCTGCCGTGCTCATGTTTGAACGCGTCAATGATGCCTTCGTTGGTGAAAGACGTAGCACCGCAGAATGAGTGGTGCACAACCACTACCCTTTCGATGCCGAAGATATGGACCATCGTGGCGATCGACTGCACACCTGCGACGGCCCGACCACCAGCGACAGACACTGGGAACAAGGTCGTCGTATGTCCTACCCGGTTTCCAGCTTCGTCGAGAACGTTCTCGCCTGGGTAGACCTCACCAAAATGCTTGGCAACAACGGCCGGTATTTCCGAAGCACGTGGATCGAAGCAGTGGATGACGATGGTGTTGAGACTCACCGCCTTGGCAAAGAGCGGGCGGAACTCCGCTTCGTTGTACCAAGGCTGTGCTTTGAAAGAGAAATCATTGAAGTTGGGCATTTTGTGTCTCCAGCGCTCTTGAATATTTTGTGACTGGGCCGAGCCAGTCAGCTAAAAGTACACAGATCTGTCTACCCCTTCAAGAAAAAAGTAGACAGATCTGTGTACCCCTGCTACGGTGCAATCTGGAGGGTTTCCATGACGAATTTTGCTTCAGGTTTCAAAGACCTTCGCTTCGAGGACATTGCATCTCTCAAGCCACGGGATCGTATATTAAAGACGGCAATCATCCTCTTTAATGAACGTGGCGTGCACACCGTCGGAATTGATCGAATTATCGCTGAGAGCGGTGTATCGAAGAGAACCTTCTATAACTACTTCCCTTCGAAGGCCGACCTTATTGCCGCCTATTTGGATTTTTGGCATTGGCTTCGATTTACAAACCTTAATAAATACGCTGCGCGAGTTAGCGGCGACCCAAAAGCTGAACTGTTGGCAATTTTTGATTTCCTTGAATATTGGTTTTCTGAACAAGATTTCAGAGGCTGCGCATTTGCCCGAGGTCTGAATGACTTTAATGACGACGCATCGAAAATTTTACGCGCCAAAGTCAGCGTGCATTTCGATGAATGGGCTAACTTCATTATGGCGCGCTTATCCCTGTTCGTGGAACCTGAAAAGGCAGACATTATTCTCCCACAGTTTCTAAGCCTTATTACCGGAACAACGGTTGTTGCGCACGCCTCGGGAAACGTAAAAATCGCGCAACTAAACAAGCAAATAGCCGAAATATTATTAACTGCCAGAGCAGGTTAATTTTCAGGACTGTATCTATCCTCGGCGACTTCTTGATCCCAACTTTTCCTACCTTTTCGCTTTGCGTTTCAAGTCGTTGTCGCCGAACGACATTGAGCTTATGGCGCCCCCCCTGCCTCTAGTTGATATTGCGACATTACACCTACTTAACCACCTAAATACGTTGCTAATGACCACCTAATTATCGTCGAATTAACCAATCGGCTTTGAAATGGTGACTCACTGGGAGCGGCTCGGCGAGAGGAGCAACTCGTCTCAGCGTAATTGGGTGGACAGGCACAGCGCATAGATACTCAAATAAAAAGATCAAAACCTTCGCCAATTTCATTTAAAGTGAAAAAATCCCGAAAGGAATGGAATAACTTTCGTCAACCTACTGATTTATCGTAACCTTCTCTTCAACCGTACTGAAAATTCATGACTGGGGCCATCATCAAGATCGCAGCCGCGAAGACGCCTAGTTTCAAAGCCGGTAAGTCGCTGAAAGACGCGGTTAACTAGAAGCTGGTGGCGATTGCCCAATACCAACTCTGCGAGAGCGCTGGTATTGGGGCTTCAGCAGCCGAAACGCTTGCTGAACTCCGGGAGCCGTTCAAGCATGAGTATGAACGCGTCTTAAACGTCGTTTTTCTCAGCTTTGATTTGGGCTGGGTGAAACACTGCTTAGCCGCTGCTGAATCCTCAACAAGAATCCGGCTTCAAAGGCATCCTGGCAGTCACCGACAGGAAAGGTCTTGCGCGCTTGTGCCAACTCCCACCACAGTGGAATCTCGTTGGACGTATCGAGCCAAGCCTGGGCGCATTGCACACCACGTTCGATCATCGATGCAAATTCGTTGCCCCAAGGTGTCAGAAGACTTGGGCAACCATCCGCCGCAGGAATTGAAATGTAGTTTTGGTCCATACACACCCTAGATGTCTGATTTATTGTTAGACGCTGGGCCCAGCTTAGAGAAGCTTAACGACACCAAATGAACGCTCGATAACAGGCATGAGCATCAAATGGCCTAGATCAATACCAATGTAGACTATATCCCGTGGATTGAGAGTCCCTCAAGGCGCAATTTGCGCGCATGACTCAAGACTACGAACAGCTTCGCCTGCAACTGGCGGAGAACATCCGCTTGATGCGGCGCGTGAAAAACCTGACCCAAGAGCAGCTCGCGCTCATGGCCGAGGTGGATCGCACCTACGTCAGTCAAATCGAACGATGCACGGGCAATCCGTCGCTGTTGGTCCTGTGCAAGCTCGCCAATATTTTCGAAATTACCGCAGATCAGTTACTTGTGGACCCCGACATCCTGCGCAGCGCCCTTCACGTCAAATAATAGTCTCACGTCTCACAAACCCGATAGACCCGCCTTCATAATTTCCACTGACAGTCTTCAGTCACTAACCGAACCTGCCCAGGCCATACACCGAGAGCCTGGATCATGTCTGTTGCCTGCTCGTCAATCCCGCCCACAAAGCTACGGCCCTTGGCGCTGAGCGTCCTGCTGGCGTGCGGCCCAAGCATGGCGCTGGACACCGGCAGCATCACGTCCTCCGTGCTTTCTCCAAGCTGTCTCGAATACCGGATCGTCGGCATTTGTTTCTGGCTCCTCTGCACGCCCTTCGGCTGCACAGTCAAAACCTCGACCAAGGTTCGTCATTTCATTCCTGAGCTGGTGGTCTCGAGCTACGCCACCACCGGCAACAATCCCTGGACCGAGATGGCCACCCTCTCCGCTCCCATCAGTGGTGCGGAAGGTGGCGGTAACTTGATCACGCCAAACACCCAGCGCGACAACCTACCCCGCTTCAAGAACGTCGATGGCATCGGTCACCCCGCTGGCTGGATCGCAACACAACTGGCTTCGCAATCAGGCTACGCCTGCGCCAGCGGCGCTACTGCGTTCATGCCCTACTACCTGAGCACCTTGGACTCACTGGCCTGGCGTCATGGCATTCCGGAAAGTCTTTACCCCGAGTCGCTCATGCCGGGGATCCGTGAAATCGGTCGTCAGGCCTCAGGAAACATGTGGGGCAACGTTTATCCCCGGCAGGGTTTTCTGGTGCAGCCCGACGATTTCAAGGCGGCCGCAGTCATGGCGCAACGGGCCGGCGATGTGATTACCCGCAATTGGCAGCCGCATGCGTACTTACCACTCACGCCCGCCAAACGCGACGGCTACTGGCCGCCGGGTCCGATCGTTGAAAACGACGCTTCGACCCACAAATGGCAATTGCTCTACCCCCAGGTGCAGCCCACATGCGCCATCTTCCCCAGCGATCCGGTACAGAGCGCGGATGGCGGCTACGCCTGGTCACTGTGGCGGCCCTATAGCTGCTGCAAACGTGAGGGACAGACCTTCCTGTTCAGCATCGACTTCGAAGGAGGTGCTTCATGAGTCGACTTCGCGCGCGACCATGGTTGGGCGTGGTGAGTTTGTTGCTCTACGGACTGCTCGCCATTGCCACGCATGCCCACGCCGCCGAAGGCAATTACCGCCTGGGCACCCAAGGCGAAGTGCTCGACGACCGGGTGATGTACACCATCGGTGGCGGCTCGGCAGTGGGCTCGCCGAGCGCGCTCTACCGACCCAGCGGTCTCGGTGTCGGCGGGTCATGGCGAGCGAACATGATGTGCGGAAACATGAGCCTCACCAACACCCTGCAAAACCAGCTGAACGGCGTCACCGAAGGTTTCCAGCAGATCATGGGCAACATCGTGCAGAACGCGACCCAAGCGGTGATGTCGCTACCGGCGTTGATCATACAGCGCGCCAACCCCGGTCTCTATGAGTTGCTCAGTAACGGGGTGATGCAGGGGCGTATCGACTTCGATCGCTCCAAACTGACCTGCCAGGCCATGGCCGAAAAGATGGCGGACAAGGTCGGTCAAGCCGGTTGGGGCGCGCTGGCCAAGAACCAAGAAATGCAGGGCAATCTGGAGCAAACCGGCGGTGATGCGGTGGCTGCGGTGAAAAACACCGAGGCCCGTAACGGCAACAATGGGGTGTCCTGGATCGGCGGTTCAAAGGCCGGAGGTAACGGGCAGACGCCCATTCGGGTGACTTCCGACGTGGTGCGCGCGGGCTATAACCTGCTGCATAACCGGTCGGTGGATGACAGTGCCTCGATCAGTAGCAGCGATTGCCTGGGTGGGGCTATTTGCCAGACCTGGGCCTCGCCCCAAGAGGAATCCGAATGGGCCGTTCGCGTGTTGGGCGAGAGCGAAGTCTCGACCTGCGACAGCTGCGAAACCCTGCGTGCGACCGCTGGCAGCGGATTGACGCCGCTGATCCAGGAGGCCTACAGCGAGCGCCTTAAGGCTCTGCAAGGGTTGCTGTCGGGCTCGCTGCCGCCTACTCCTGACAACCTGGCTAAAGCCTCCAGTCCGATGTTGCCGGTGACCCGCGGTGTGATCGAAGCCCTGCGCGATGATCCCGATCAGGATCTGCTGGCGCGACGCCTAGCCAGTGAGACGGCCCTGTCCAGCGTACTCGACAAGGCACTACTGCTACTGCGCACGCTACTGGCAGGCAGTCACGAACCGAACATCGCCTCCGCCGAACCGGCCCAGACGGCCTTGACGAAAAACATCGACACGCTGGAACGCGAAATTCGCCTGCTGCAAACCGAACTAGAGGTCCGGCAGATGCTGGCCACCAATACCGCCAGCCTGGTGCTCGATCGGCATGCCGGTGGTGCCGGTGCATCGCGCACCATCGAACAAGGTGATCCCGAGCCGGGCCGACTCAATGACGCTGATGCCAGGCGCAAGTGAGCCATGAAACGCTCACCGCTATTCACTCTGCTTTCAGGTCTGGGGATTGCCGCGGTGACGATCCTGACCGCCGCACTGGTCGCCTGGATCGGCCGAACTGTGCTGGGTAGTTTCGAGGTCTGGCAGCAGGCATTCGAATCCGCACGGCCCTATCTGCGGTGGTGGCGTGCCCTGCTCTATGGCGCCCTCTTTGCGCTCTGGTGGGATCTGCTTCGGCGCTACCGACATCGACCACAGGATCGACTACGCGTGAAACGCATCGGAGCATTAGGGCTCGTGCTCTTGACCGTCGTCGAGTTCACCCGACTGTGAGGTCACCACCATGCTCCTGAGCACCAACAGCTACCTGGAGTTTTACCTCTCCCTGCTGGCCTGGATCATCAACAACGGCCTCTGGAGCGTCCTGTCCGACACCGGACTGTTCGCCGCGCCCTTTGGCGCAATCATTTTGCAAGAATGGTTATCGGCCCGTCAGCAAGGCGCGGATGAAGGCAACAAGGGCCTGCTCTCGATATCTAGGATTGAAAACCGGCTGTGGCTGGCCTACATCGTTGTGTTGTTCGGCTGCGCACCTGTCTTTCCGCTGAGCCTCGCCTCAATGGCATTCGACGATGCGGCGAGCCAGCGCTGCGGTGTCAGTGTGGCCAAGCCGGCGGAAACCGCCTGGAGTGCCACTTTCAATACCATCGGCGAACGTTCCGCCAACGTACCGATCTGGTGGTTTCTGGTGCATGCCTTGAGTAAAGGGGTGACCGCGGCGGCCACCGCTGCCATCCCCTGTGCACCGGATATCCGGCAGATGCGCATGGAGATCGACAGTTCGCGCATCGACAACCAGGTACTGCTGCAGGAAGTCGCCGACTTCACCCGCGACTGCTATGGCTATTCGCGTTCTCGGCTGTTCACCAACCGCCCGCAGTTGGACAAGGCACAAAGTCACGACGCGTCCTGGATCGGCTCAAGCTATTTTCTCGACACTCCCGGCTACTACGATACGGATCGTTCACGCACACCGCGAATCAGTTGGCCGTATGACGAAAGCCGCGATGTTTCCTTGCCGCGGCTGGAGAATGGCGCGGGCTACCCCACTTGCAAGCAGTGGTGGAGCGACAGCGGTGTTGGCTTGCGCGAGCGGTTGATCCAGCAGGTTGATCCCTCTCTGCTGACTCAGCTGAAAGGTTGGCTGACTGGCCGCTCGAGCAACGAGATCGAGGATGCCACCCTCCGTGAGTTGGTCAGTCCGCGCCAGCAATCGATGTCCATGTCGCCCGGACAGGTGTACCAGGAGTATGGTTCCAGCGCTCGTGGCGGTTCGATCAATCAGGGGCTTAATAACCTGGCCACCAATACCGGCTTGGCCCTCGGCTCCTTCAGCAACTTCCCGACGATGAATGCGCTACGCGCCGCCCTGCCGATGGTGCAGGCTTTCCTCATCATGGGTGTCATCATCAGCTTGCCGTTGATACTGCTGGTCAGTACCTACCAGCTGAAGACCGTCATGACGGTGACGTTCGCGCTGTTCACGCTGCACATGTTGAGCTTCTGGTGGGAGTTAGCACGCTGGGTCGACTCCAGCATGCTCGACACCTTGTACAACCAAGTTTCGGCTTCCAATCAAGTGCTGTTATCGCTGCCCACATCCGGCTTCATGGAGGGGACAGTTACGGCGCAGGTAATTGAGTATGTGATGGGTGCGATGTTCATCGTGCTGCCGATGCTATTTCTAGGAGCCATGAGCTGGGCAGGATATTCAGTCGGCAACGGGATTCAAGGTATGTTGGCGAACGGTAGCAAAGCTGCAAGTGACTCGGCGAGCAAAGGTACGGATCAAATATTGGGTGCTGCTAAGCGCTCAATTAGATGACTTGCTGTCGCCTATATAATGCCCGTTGTCGTCGAAGTCACCGATGTAGAGGTCAGCACCTAGGTAGTCTGGCCCTGGATTTTTCTCTTGTTGATCGGCACCAATAAAAACCCTGAGCCATAGCAAAGTAGTGACAGCCAGCATCATCACAATGAAAGTAACCATCCAAGCACTAACAAAGAGCAATCCTCCGATCAATGCCAGTTTGGCAATCAAAAAACTCCCGCGAACAAGTAATTTACCTGCGGGCATACCTGCCGTCACCGCACGCTCAACCACGCGGTACTCAAACGTTTTCAACTTACGGTAACCACGCTTTACCGACATGCCACATGCGTAGGCCCAGCGGTGGGCACGGGAAACTTGAACGGGGTTCTGCGTCTGCATGTTCTCGCCCTCTTCTGAGCGTTTTCATGATTGAGACAGGAGTAAGAGCCTACTACTGAAAACTGTCCGTGCTTGACCGTTTATCAGTTTTCCCGGCCAAAAAATCTTCACTGGAAGACAGAAGACAAGTCCCGTGAAACAGCTTCTTTACAGTGATTGACCCATATAAATCGTCCGGCTAAATACAAGGTATGGATCGCTGTTATCGACAGCACCTTCCCAGGTAGCCAGAGCCTTCAAGGCTACGTTCACTTCGGTGATGGTTCTCCCCAAGTGCGATTAGCGTTCGGTAGCTCGCACGGTGACCGTTTCTACGGTGATGAACGCCTACTGCTCTCCTGAGCGCCTTTCGAGCTCTGCTCGTGAGAAAACCCTCTTGATTTTCTTCAACCCACTGCGGGGAAATCTTTCCCCGCACGGGACAGGTTTCTTCGCGTTTTCAACGGAGACATACCATGCCCGACTCACTTACACCGGAAACACTGAACACCCTTCGGTTGCCCATCGTGTTCACACCTGACGCGTGGCAACGCGCAGTACAGCTCGAGCGTTCCGATCACGCTGGGAAGCTGCAGATCGATCGGTTGAGCCACGTATTGCGCGCAGCCTTCGAAGCCCACCTGGCCTATCCACAAAAGCCCTATGTGCTGTTCGAGGTATTCCACATTGAACCAACCGATCACTTCGACCACGACCCGTTGCTGCAATTGAGTCTCAGCCTACTCCAAGAACCGGGTCAGCCTGGCGCCTTACTGATAGCGCTTGCAGGAGAACACCAGCGCTAAGCGCAATTGGCGGCGCCCACCTCCACATTCGGACGGCATGCAAGACCTGCATCAATCCAGCCCATCACCCACCGGGGAACCCCCTCCCGACGGGCAAGGCGTTCCTCCATTTTTCTCTCGAGGAAATTGCCATGCGCGATATCTACCAAGACGTAACTGACAAGATCGTTACCGCGTTAGACCAAGACGTTGCTCCCTGGATCAAACCCTGGTCCTCAAGTGGCTCCGCTTACATCGGCCATCAACCCTACCCCATCAATGCCATCACGCGACGTCCGTATT
Organism: Pseudomonas sp. GM79; assembly: GCF_000282495.1. GTDB lineage: Bacteria > Pseudomonadota > Gammaproteobacteria > Pseudomonadales > Pseudomonadaceae > Aquipseudomonas. The sequence continues at coordinate 112,834 of NZ_AKJE01000040.1, read as the reverse complement.
CGGGCATCAATTTACCGCTGCTCTGGACCGAGGCCAGGTTGCAGGGGTTCACTCAAGATCGTTGGCTGACCTTCAACCAAGCTAAAAAGGCCGGTGGGCACATCCGTAAGGGTGAGCACAGCACTCTGGCTGTGCTCTACAAGCCGATGGAGCGCGAGGAACAGACCGAGTCAGGCCAACCCGTACTCGATGAAAATGGTCAGCCCAAGGTCGCTCACTTCGGCATACTCAGGACGCATTTTCTGTTCAACATCGAGCAAACGGAGGGGCTCGAAGCGCTCAATGAAACCCTGCTCGAAACGGAACCGACCGATCCCTTCCAGGCCAACAGCGTTGCGGAAAATCTGCTGTTAAGTTCAGGTGCACGCATCGTTCATCGGCCTGTCGACGAAGCCTTTTACCACCCGATCAGGGATCTCATCCAACTGCCGACAAAAGCGCAATTCCACGATGAAGGCGGGTACTACGCCACCGCACTTCACGAGCTGACGCACTGGACCGGGCATCACGCTCGGTTGCAGCGCGAAGGCGTGACGTCATCCTGTCCGTTCGGCTCGCCAGGCTACGCGTTTGAGGAGTTGATCGCCGAAATGGGCGCTGCGTTTTTATGTGCCTACACCGGTATACAGGGAGAACTTAGGCACGAGGGCTACATTGACTCCTGGCTCGGCCTGCTCAAGGCTGACAAACGCGCGATCTTCCGCGCCAGTGGCCAGGCCCGAAGCGCCTCGGAGTATGTACTCAACCTGGAGCAGCAACTAAAGCAAGCGGTCATGGATGACTCGCCTTGCATGAACGATGGAGCTTAATCGATACCTCACCGTTGCAAACGCTTCAAAGGGCCTGACACGAGTTGGGCCCTTTTTTATGCTCAGAAGAAGAGCTCCATGCCGCGGGACTCTGACGCAAAGAACAAGAGAGGCGCGCACACCAGCAGCCTGTCATTCCGCATCCAGGTTCTGCGCCAGAAAATCCACCAGCTCGAGTGGTCTCCGGCTGTCGATCACCTTGTAGATCAGATCGCGCTTACTGCGCGGCAACTTCTTGACCACGCTCTTCGCCGAGGCCCTGACGGCTTCGTCTGTCCCATGGATACGTGCCGCAAGGAGCAGCACCAGCGTGGCGTCAGTCAGATTCATGGCAAGCCCCGAGAAAATTCGCACCGCAGTGTACCGACTCTTGTCTTTTCCGTACCAGCCCTCCAACAAAACGATGTCGAGCAGTATCCATATTCCGATTGCGGCACAAAGGGACACGAGCCAAAAGGACGGGTAAGGGTTGGAAGGGAATGGGGATTCAAGGGTAAGAGCCCTATCCGAAAAGGCTAAAAGGCCACTGACCCAGTCACTTCCCGGAGGTCACGATGCTCAGTCTGTTTCGCTACAAAAGGCAGAAGCTCCCTCCGCCACCGGCCGTGAGCGTCGCCGAAGGTTATCTGCCCATCGAGTCGGCCCACAGCTTGTTAGCAGCGGAGCACCGTCGCCAGTTACTCGATCGCATCTGGCAGTACACCGCCCTCTCCCACGTCCAATTCACCCAACTCTATTTAAATCCGATCCATCGCTACGCCGATCAGGTCCAGCAACTCCCGGCCAGCGAGTCGCACCACCATGCGTATCTCGGCGGCATGCTCGACCATGGACTGGAACTGGTCGCTTGCAGTTTGAAACTGCGTCAGTCGTATCTGCTGCCCACCGGGGCCGCGCCCGAAGACCAAGCCGCCCAGACTGATGCCTGGTCAGCGGGTATTGCTTATGGTGCCCTGCTGCATGACATCGGCAAGATCGCCGTGGACCTGCAGGTCGAGCGTCAGGATGGCAGCCGTTGGCACCCCTGGCAGGGTCCCCTGGATCAGCCCTACCGTTTTCGCTACCTCAAAGGTCGCGACTACCACCTGCACGGCGCTGCCGCAGGCTTGCTCTACACCCAAATTCTCGACCGTCCGATCCTCGATTGGCTCAGTGGATTTCCGTCGTTGTGGGCCAGCTTGCTGTATGTCCTGGCGGGGCAGTACGAACGTGCCGGCGTGCTGGGCGAGTTGGTGATGCAGGCCGACCGTGTTTCCACTGCGCAGAATATCGGTGGCAACCCGAACAAGGCCCTGCAAGCGCCGATTCATTCGCTGCAACATCACTTGATCAGCGGACTGCGTTATCTGGTTCAACACGAGCTGAAACTCAACCAGCCGGGTGCCGCGGGATGGTTGACCCGGGACGCACTCTGGCTGGTCAGCAAGACCGTCACCGACAAACTGCGAGCCTATCTGCTGTCGCAATCGATTGAGGGCATTCCCTCATCTAATATCACTGTGTTCGACGAGCTGCAATCGCACGGACTGGTCGAGTCGACCCCAGAAGGCAAAGCCATCTGGACTGCGCAAGTGACACAAGGAGACTGGCAGCAGAGCTTTACCTTTCTGCGCCTTCAACCGGCGTTGATTTGGGGGAACGAAGATCGGCCTGACGCTTTCAGCGGAACGGTGAACGTTGCAGCCGATGGTCACTCGAATGACGTTTCGGCATCACCACCAGCACCTAAGACTGTCAGTACAGGATCGCGTCACAGCTCTTCGCCGACAGATCCCATGACGAAAGAAGACGACGACTATCTCGGCACGCTGTTGGATATATTCGATTTGGAAGAGTCTGAGGTCAGTGACGGATCATCACCAAACACTCTCGAAATCCCGAGTCCCTCGTCGGAAGACCTAGGTCAGGCATTCCTGAATTGGGTCAAGGAAGGCATCCTGAGTCACAAGCTGATCATCAATGACAGCAAGGCCAAAATCCACACGGTGAGTGGCAGCGTATTTCTGGTCACGCCTGGTCTCTTCCAACGCTACGCGCAGGAGTTTCCTGGTCTCTCTCAGGGGACCGATCAAGAAGTTGAAGAATGGCGTTGGGTGCAGAAGCAATTTGAAAAACTGAAGGTCCACAGGAAGCGAGACAACGGCCTAAATATCTGGGCATGCCATGTCCAGGGCCCTAGGAAGAAAACCATCCTGAAGGGGTATCTCATTGAAGAGCCCAAGCTTTTTTTTGAATTGACACCACCCGACAATCCTTTTCTCACAATCGAAAAAGATTGAAACTCGTCGTGTTGCTGGAGACGCGGAAGGTGAAGTACGAGTGACAAAGCCGCCGTCGCGCGAAGAACTCACACCTAGATCGCAAGGAGTGCAATCACAAAGTCTTGACGTTACAGTACGAACAGAATTACACCGCCATGTCAGGGGGTGTCCTCTAGGCAGCTAGGGTCAATGAAAACAAGGAGTTAGCACCCAAGCCAACACGGCTTTTCGCGTAAAAACCTATCTATTGGTACAGGTTTTTACATCGCCAAGTCGGAAGGCTGGCAGTTCGAACCGGCCCAAAGAAAGCCCTTATAGACAACACCCTTCTGAGAAATGGTATGAACACAGAGTTGATGGAAGATGAGATGCGCCGGGCGCTATTCGGTGATTCTGAGCCCTCTGCGCCGGCAATTCACTCAGATGTGCAGGACACAGTCCCGGATGTTGTGATCGTGCAACCGGTGAAGGCAGCGAAGAAAAAGACAGTCTCAAAAGGCTTCACACCTAGGTTGAGAGTCACGCTCCGTGTGGGAAATGAATTTGAAGGCGAGATGCACGAGATGGTACATGAGGTCGATACGCTGAGCTCCCTAGTTGCAGAACAAGAAGCTACTAAGACGGCCAGAAAAAAATTCAGGTTTGTGGAAGTGGTATCGGTCAAGTCGATGCAAGTGGGTACTCTCACTTGGCTCCCCCGCCTGGCATTAAACCGCATTCGGTTACCGCGGGTCACCCAACAGGTTCGTGTCGATTGAAGCCTCAAACATTAGGGGGCGGTAGCCGTATCCCGGACTGGATTTAACACCATCACTCCATCCAACTCTCAATGTTTAACTGGTCGCTAGCCCAAGCCACATCTGAGGGTGGCGACAGGCAGAAATCGGCCAAAACCGGACGGTCACGTTTGAGGCATTGGTAAGCGCGGCGGCGCTTACTCTGGATGTAATCTCCCGGTTCAACGTCAAACTCAAGTTCAAGACCTTTATCCAACAGCCAAACGGTGAGTTGGGACAGGCTCTCACAGGGACTGCTCAAGGTTGATTTCGGGCCCCGCCGTGCTTTCGCCTTGTGGCTCAAGCCGAGCCATGGTTACACATCACTCATTGACCAGTAGCTTCTCGAATTTTTTCATGGGGCGAGCGCCAAAATGCACCGCCAACATCTCGTACTCATCCTTGTGAAGCGACTCTGGCTGGAAGTTCTTTAAAGCAGCTTGGCCGACTAGCTGGTTGCTTATTTCGGCGATACGCCCTTTCGTTGAATTGGTAGAGGCACCTGCGAATTGGTTCATCAAGCGCGTTGCCATTTCAGCCTGTAGATCATTAGAGTCCAGTACGGTCATGACGATGCTGAAGTCGTCAAACACTGCCTTGATCGTCTCATCAGCGTTGGTGAGTGCGCTTACTTTGGGGATTAACTCTAGGAAGAACGGAGCGCCGAGCTCTTTGACCTGCTCAATCGAACAAGCCCATAACCTCCGTCTATGGCTATCCTCCAGAGTCTTGCTTGCTAGTAGATTCGCCATAAGCTCGTGCCCTGTGTCCTGTTGGGATTGAATCCACATACGGGTCGCCAAGTCAGGCTGTTCTGTATTCCCAAGTAGACCTCGCTGAAGAATTCGCACCATTACCTCACTAGGTGCGGGGCCTTTCTTATCGGCGGCAATGGCCGTCCAAGCCTTTTGGAGTGCGTCGAGGTGCTCGGGTTTATCCCATGAGATGTGTGAAGCAAGGTTGGCAGCTTGATCAGGGGTAAGCTCGCAATAGCCCCTCTCGAAGGTGTCCAATGCGGAATTCGGATTGGCTGACCAGGCCGAACAAGCAGCGGCAATGAGTTTTGCGCGCCCCTCGCTTCCAACAAGGCCTCTCTCAACCATATGGCGCATGGAATGCAAAACCCCCTGCTTCGTCTCGGCGGAGTTAGTCACTGCAAACGTGCCAGCTTCATCGAAAATGGCCTGTGGGTCGTAGCTTGGGAGGCTGTCTGACTTCGAAGGCCAACGCTCCGCAAGACAGCTGTGTAGCCACGAAAAAAGACTCGGATAGCTTTTACCCTGAACAAAAAGTTGCTGCAGGTTGGGTCCTAGGATGCTCGGCGATGCATGTTGTATGAGGGGCGTGCTCGGCTCCAAGATCGATCTAATGTATGCCTCGGCGCTGATCTGAGATACCAAGTGCGGAAGGAGACTGTTTACATAGCCATGCAACGGACCGACTTTCCACGCCGCTTGAGGGGTAGCAAGAGAGAATATTTTGTACCTTTCCAGTGCCGGATCAGTCACGGCAACACTGGTGAGAAAGGTTGAAAGAGAACTACCTATCGCGGATTGAGTCGGTGCAGGCAGAGTTTCAAACTGAGTCGCGATCAGTTTCACGCATTCGATGGGAAGGCTAACGAAGAGTTGGGGGGCCCACCCGCCAAGCACTCGCATGAAGTCCGCTTCATTACTTTTTCGTAGTTCTGAAAGCAACGCACATGCCTGCTCAGGAAGGACGTCGCTTTTACCCCATTGATCAGCCAAATCAGCGGTTGCTTTGACCGTCTCATCGTCAAGGGCATCTACCCGTTCGCGGACAAACGCTAGCAAGATTGATGCTGCCACTTCATGTTCGATTGTTGACTCTTCGTCGTTGAAGTCTCTCAACAGCCGCGCGACGAAATCGCTGACGAATTGACAAACATCTTCATCATCAGCGTACCGGTGGTTGCTTAGAGTGACCTCCCAAGCCATACGCACGGCAACCTCCTCAGAGAGAGATACATATCGTGCCAGCGGAGCCCATAGCCGCGTTCGTGACTCGGCGCCTTGCGCCATCATCTGGTCAAAAATACCTCGGGCCCGAGAGATACTGGAGGCCATATCAAATTGAGGATTCTGACTTCTCTCAAGCTCGTCTGCGAGCGCATTTATGTAGTCGAGACCTAAGTCTGCAACTAACTTCTCACCATAGCTTTCCAGCCATTGTTCCAGCTCGTTGAAGGACAGCTGCGCGTGTTTAGTGCCGATCGAAATATTCCGATCGAGCAACCAGCCAAGCAGTTGTTCGTCAGCCCGACGCTCCAGTCCAATGCTTACACGCACTGTCAGAATCATCGGGACTGCCATGTGAACCATAGCTATTGCTTCATCAAGACTAGGGGGCTCCATGGTCTCGCGCAGAAGCTTCACGGCGTCGGTACCGCCGAGTACATCGCCTACAAGGCGGGAAGCAATAACTCGTTGGTCGTCGGAAACGGCAGATTGCAGAATCTTGCCGATCTTTTCTAGCCCAAGTTGTGAGCGCAGATCCAGAGAGTCTGCCATTTCACGACAAAGCATACTGATGAGCTGGTAGGCCGGTGGCTCGGGTAGGCGCTCCACGAGGTCTGCAACTACCCGTGAAGCGCGCGCTCTGAGCTCAGGCAATTCCTGTCGCAGGTCTTCAAGCATCTGATAAAGCGCTCGGGCTTCGTCTTCGTGGAGAGGAGCATTATCGCTGTGCCTGGCGAGTCCCTCCAAAACCCCCTGCGTGTTACCAGAAATAAAGTCACCGTAGATTGGGGCGATCTTCGGCCCCAAACGTCGAGTGATGTGATCCTCGGAAAGTAGAAGCAGGCTTTGTAGTGAGGGCGGCCACCTTAAACCAACGAGGCTTGCGATAAATTGCCGAAGTGGCCGGTGCTCTGCCTTAAGAGTGAACTCTCCATCAGTGAGCTTGTAATAGCGCTCCTTTAAGCGATCCTGTGTTTGCAGAGGCTGGTCGTCCAGCTTTAGCCCGCGGATGACAACATCAGTGAAACGCTGCAGAAATGCTGGGTCTTCCTGGAGGTCGCGATAAAAATCAGGAAAACTTACTTTCATCGCACATAGTGCCCCAAGTGAAATGGGATGCGACGTGACAGCCCCTTCGTGGAGTCCTCCCGGCTTGTTAGTGCCTAGACCTTCGGCTTCCCTCTTCCGAGCAATCCACCAAGCTTGAGCGAAAGCATTCACGATCTGAAGGGCGTTTCTCGGATCCTGGACGCTGACATGAATCATACGATCAATAATCGGTGCAAGCTGGAAACCACGGGCCTCAAGATCTGCCGTGACGCTAGTCAACTTAGCCAAGTGAAAACGCGCGAATTCGCGCATGTCATGACGGGGGGGCGGTGGAATCTCCAAGCGGAATTGGAAGATCCTATCCAGATATCTACGTGCGTCGTTGTGAGTCACTACCGAGCCAGGAAGGTCACTATTTCTTCGCCCCCGAGCAAGAGCATCAGCTACTTTGGCTTCGTCACAGGAAATAACAAACACTAAGCCAATACCCTTCGGAAGCCGATTTGCAGGAATCTCCATGAAGGTGCGTACAGCATCCAAACCAAGGACCATTTCCTCGGCTGAAAGGCGATCCAAATCGTCAACAAAAACAACTAACCTTTCACAGGATTTTCCTGAGCGACCCTCCAAAGATCTACAGTCACCAGACTTGTAGTTTCGGATTTGATCGAGGAGGAGGTCTTCGTATTGTTCGGACGTAGTGTTAGGAAGCTCCACTCGCGTGATCGGAGTTGACGATGCAACGGCAGGTGGTTTGATGTGCTTTAAAAGGTAGGTGTAAGCTGCGGTCACACACAGAAAGACAACGCTTTTTAGAAACTCACTTTGAACATTGAATACGAATAAGGTGAGGTAGCAAATCCCAAACAAGAGGGACATTGCTGCGATCAAAGCAGGTACCGGCAACGCCCATGCCTTGAGCGTCTCCAGAGTAATTTTTAACCATCCCTTCGGTTTCTGGGTTGTCTCGCTGATCTGCCGAAAAAGCTTATCGTGTAGGTGATCTTCCTTGCCACCCAACTCCAGGTACACATGACGCAACAAGGCACGCTTAATGTCTTGGTCGTGCCCGCCGAACCGCCAAGCGTTGAAAGTGATGCAGTGGAACCGATCCTTTCTATGCTTCCCACCTTGTTTGGAAGCATCGTTTTTCAGATGGTTTGTGTACAGTTCCTTAATACTGCTTTTGCCCGTACCCCAACCACCAAGGAGGCCAATGCTAAACGGCGGGGCTAATTGCTCTGACTCGATAAGGCTTTGCAGGCCCTGAGCGAAATGCCTATGGCCAAAGGCATCTTGATCCGCACCAGAAATTTCACGATCCAAAATGGCGGGCATGATCCTATTGTCGGTGGGCATCAAATCAATCCTTTGGCTGCTGGCATTTGGCTACACATACTGTCGTTACTTCAGTAGGGCTGCAATAGCAATCCACCCCCACACCCACACCGCCGTGGCAGGTCTTCGATGAGCGTCTCGCAATATGCCGCAAAGCATGCGCCAAATGAAGTGCTGGTCTAGAGCATCAAAATCGCAGGTGTTTTCAAACAGTTTGGGGCGATTGCAGCCCATCGCAACAGGCAGAGATCGGCCAAATGCGGTCGTTCAGCGTCTACGAAATTAGGGGCGATTCACACCTTGCGTGGTAGTAGTATTGTGCAGGCTCGCCCCCCCCATTGCATACAACGGGATCGCGCACCTGGCCGGCCAGCTGGCCAACAATCATGATGGCGACATTTGGGTGAAAACTGCCGGAACCCTGGCAAGAATTGATGTACTGCTGGCCGAGGCAGGCATCGACAAATCCAGGATTCTGCCAGTGACCATTTACCTCAAAGACATCGACGCCGACTTCGCCGGCCTCAACGAGGTGTGGGAAGCCTGGGTGACAGGAGGACAAGGACCAGCTCGGGCCTGTGTCGAAGCTGCGATGTTCAAACCCAGTCTGCTGGTGGAAATGTCCGTGATAGCTGTCAGGGCTGACGCATGTCGGTCACTGCATAACCCCAAGGCACCCTGCACGGGCGCGCGCTCTCCCGTACCAACGTTTAAGTACCGGGCATATGTCTTGCGTGAGTAGCTCGCTGCGGGCTTTCCAGCGCAGAACGGCAGGCGATTGGCGCCCCCCCTAGATGGTTGAGCCCGCCACCATAATCAGAGGCTGATGGGCTCTCGCGGGCAATTTGGCGATTGCGCCAAGAACTGACCTGTTGCATTCGGGTTTGAAATCCAAGTTCAACCCCACCGCTAATACACTTGATCGCGAAACGCTCTAAGCCTTTTTAAATCATAGGATAGATTCCTACATAGGCAGAATTAAGCGGGCTACTCATTAGCACTCATCAGAAGCGGGGGCTGCTATGACCACCGGTGACATGGATATACCGGAAATCCCGGGAGACTTCCCAGGTATTCTGGAGGAAGCTTCCCGCATCGTACTCATCATCAGGCTCGATGATTTTAAGAAAAGCGGCGACGGGAATATCCTCAAGAACTGGGAGCAAAGTTGGACCGATGAACTTAAGACGGCTCAGCCGGGCCACGAGTTCTTTGGTATGAAAGTCGTTCACGTCGACAACACAGCGGATACTGCAACTCTACAATTGCGCCTAACCGATTATCCCGTTCCGCATATGCCCGGGCTTAAGATTGGTGAAGCAAGCGTCGACCTGGTCGTGGCCCGATGGGTCAATCTCACAACGGACACTAAGCCTCCGATTCAGGTGCTGAAAGTCGATGGCTTTTCGCTAGATATTGAGCTCAGCAAGACGAAGAATCAGACGATCCGGTTGGGCTACGCGCAGGATGACAACGTCGCCAACCAATCCCGAATCGTATTGGTTAGCATCAAGTGGGACGCACCTAAATTTAGCCTGTTCGGTCTTCTCGGAAAGACAAACCAGGGCGGGCTTCTGATCGACGTCCAAGGTGAATCGCCAGTCGCGATCCCGCTTGGAGCGACAGGAGTAGGACTGAAAGGGATTGGCCTTCTCTATGGAGAGCATTTTGCCCCGGCACTCGACGGCGCCGTGGCGGGCAATGCGATGGAGCACCTGGCGAAGGCCGACGCAGGAAGTTACGCCGATTGGGCTGAGAATCCCAAAGATCTCCACACATGGCTCGCCGTGCCGGAGGACATCCGTGTCTACGGCATATCCGCTCTCCTTGTGGACATGGCGAGTGGAGGCAAACTCGTACAGATGAAGCAGTACGGGCTCGCAAATGTGAGTTATGGGCCAACCATCATTTTTCGCGGCGAAACGTGGGTTCTCGATAACTTCGACGCCGGCGAAACTGTCGGTGTCATTGATCTTCGGTCGCAATCCATTTTCGGGCGAGCTACACAGCGGTTTGAGATCCCTTGGATCGGGGACGCACTTAAACTCCAGGGTAGCCTTGAAATCAGTGCATCACTCCTCAACCAAAAACGGACCTATGTTGCTATTGGCGGGTACGATATGTACGGCTGCAGCGTAAAGGTGCTCGACATCCTGAAGCTGGCCGGCGGCGTCCGCATCGTTCCGAGTCAAGGCATCGCCGTGCGAGCTACAGGTCCGATCCGAGCGGAATTGAGGGTTAGCGGCTTCAACGGCGGCTACCAACTGTGGTTCGATATTGAAGGTGGCGTAGGGTGGAGCCCTATCACTCTTGAAGCAAAGTTGACGATTGGCGGCAGCCTATGGTTAGAGGCGCTTGGACATAGGCTTGGCCTTGGCGCCTGGCTGATCACCGAACTCTATCTCAAAAAGCCGTTCATCTTCAAAATGGGCGTCGATTTCGTGATCAGCTATTGGTTCGCGACCATCCATATTCTGGTGGATATCTGGAATTTTGAGGAGATGGAACCGGCGATACCAGTGCCCACGCTAAAAAGCGCAATTGATGGTCCGCTCGCGATAATGCATCCGCCGAGCGGCTATGTTGGGCAGCTCGATCCAGCTGCGCCCAAGGTCTGGCCGGACACGATGTTCGTGCTTGACTTCCTGCGACGCGCTGGCGAAAGCGATATAGTGGTCAATCCGGCCGACAGTCATGTGGTCGACGCTGGGATCGACGTGTACCACCGGTTCACGACCCTGATGATCGAACGCAAGAATCCATCAGGGGATTTCTCCGAAGAGACCAACGTACGCGCCAGCTGGCTACTCAATGCCGTCGACGGGGCAACGGTTCCTTCCAGCCGGCTCGCAATTCCCTGCAATGATCCGCTCGGCTGGCTACAGCGCTTTGATTATGCGCAACCCAGCACCAGCCGGCGGCAGGAGACTTTCCGACTTCAGACCTTTGGCATGGGACCGACCAGGCCCTATCTAGCACAGCCTGGAGGGCAGGCGATCGCCCGCTTCGAGGATGTGACGGTCTCGGCTACGGCAACCTTCTGGCTTGTACCCGTTCCATGGGCGGACGGCTACCAGCGCGCGCTGAACCTGCGCCAGTTTGCAGTCGAATTCTCGACCCCGCTTGCAGATGGCAGCGGCCGCGCTCTGCTCGCAGTAGAAAAGTGCGAACTCCGCTTCCTTTCACCCCTGGACCGAGCACCTTATGTGGGCATCAGAAATGGCACCGACCAAGCCCCCACGTTGCTCCGTCCGGTGAGCAACGATCAGGGCGAATGGTCCATAACAATCGAGCGCACCGCCCCCGAAGCCCAGCTGCCACTCCTCGTTAACAGCGAATGGCCAAACCTGATCTCCGCGATTGGCTATTGCGCCAGCGAAAATATCGCTACACACATTCCCGCTACCCAAGTGCTGGCGCCTGGGCATTATCGGCTCAGCGTAGCCGGCGTGAGTAAGGCGAGCTTCCGCGGACACGACGCGCGTGACCAGAGTCCATGGGCTGTAGTGCGGGAGTTCGATGTCGTTCCGCCGCCGCTTCGGCCCTATCTGCGTTATGCCACATTCGGCGATGAGCGGATCTTCGGACTCGACGTGGGCGGATGGAATCCAAATCCCGCCGGTCACGGCTTCGGCCATTATCCTGATCATTTCCGCCAGGTCCGCGCGTCGGTCGGCTACCTGCATATGATCTACCCCGACCTTTTCGTCCGCACCGACGACGATGCGTCCATTGAAAAGGTACATGTGGATAGTTGCAAACAGGGAACGCCTGCCGGAAGTAAGACCAGCGGCGAGTGGCGTGTTGAAACCGGGCAGCCGAGCGTCTTTGAGGATGAGTTGACCTTGCAGATTCGCCCCGATCAACTCAAAGGAATTCACGACATCAAGATTAAGCGGTCTCAGGATGCTGACGCAAATGACGTAGTCGACCAATGGACCTACCGCGTATCAGGCTACCGCTCTCCGTCGGCGCATCTCTCAACCGCGTCCTCTCTCGTACGCGCAATTGGACCTTTCGGCAGCCGACGCCTGCCGGCTACAACAGCGCCCTACCCCGCCGGGCTTGACGTCGATGCAGTCCGCCCTGCGCAGATCGGCGTAGGCTGGACCCTACCCAAATCGATCGCGTCTTTAGTGGGCGTCGAAAGCAGTCAGGCCGGTCTATCTTTCCTGCGCCTGCTCGAATGGTGCCGGGTCTTCACAGGCACTTGCTATCCCTTGGCCGAGGGCCCGTTTGCCCGCCCCACTCCTTCCGACCTCTGCCTCTTGATGGACCAGGCCACTGCACCAGTCGCGCTACTAATACGCACTTCCGAGCCGTGCGACTGGCGGCGTATCGAGGTAACCGCGGTCACAGCCTATACCGGCGGTACAGCAGCCCGTCGCTTTGCACTCAAGATCCTACCTTCACCTGACGGCTGCCAATGCGCGTTGTTGTTTCTTGCTGAAGGCGTGCCCGTCCGTATCCCCAAAGGAGAGTTGTTGCTGCGCATCCGTTTCCGGCTCGAATGTGATCCGCTACCCCGCCTGACACTAGCCGCCGATTTTAAAAAGACCTTCGAGGAGGTCGTCACGGTACTTGATCAACAAGTCGGCAAAATCTGGTGGGAGAAGTAGAAATGACCACGCATCTTCTTTGCAACGAGCCGGATCCTGCACGTTGTGCTCCCGCGTTTCGACTCCAGGCGTCATCTTGGATCGATTCCACAAACTTCGGGTTGCGGACGGTCCTCGCCGATCCCCCTGCCGGCATACGACTCCGTTGGAGCTGCCCGTTTATGGCGGCACCGCCAGCCGAGCGCCTCGGCAAACCAGTAGCGTTCGTGGTCGAGCGCGCTGGCCCGTTATCGCGTGAAGCGATGTTAGAGTTCGATCCAAGGGTTGGCCACCGCTCACGCAGCCCCACTCCTTCGAGGCTGTGGCAGCAACTAGAACCTATCGACGAAAGGACATTTCGGGTGCGCGGACCGGATTGTATTGGGGTCAGCGCGGTCTCCTTCGCCCTGCCGCTCGGTGGAACCACCACCACCGTGACCCTGATTGACGTCAATGGAGTAGCGCAAATCGTTGCAGACGTCAGTCCAGGCGAAGATTTCCACTTCGATTGGGCCGACGTGAAAATCGTGTCTTTCTCGACAGACACTCGTGTACCGGAGGTGCTCGGCCTCAACCTTAGCGGCATCAATATCGATTTGAGCTACGAGTTCAAGCCGATCGCCGAGATCGCGGCTGCTACTTGGCCACGCTTGACACTCGACGAGGCTGCCGAGCGGGTGACTAATGCTGCGGGCCTGCCTTTCCTCTCGCTGGAGCACGGGGTGTGGGACGAGCTCCGCGCACTCGGGAGCAGCGTCGAGCAGGCAATCGACGCAGAAGCCGAGGCCCCCAGTGCGATCATGGGGCTGGCGCTAATCGCGGCCACCCAGTTCGAGGCGGCTGCGTTAATGGGATGGGGTTTTGTCGACGGTGACCATGCGTTAATGCCCAGTCTCGACACAATCTGGGGGCCGTTGCTAACAGCGCCGAGCGACGAGATTTACGTCTATCGCGTGCAAGCCCGGTTGCAGCCCGCGGTCGGCGACGCCGTAGTTGCCTACAGTAGCTGGGCGTTCGCACTCACCTCGCTCGCCCCAACGCTGATCAAGCCCCGCTGCACAGTCGCGTCGTTGCCGGTATCGCGCGCCGAACTCACCAATGCGGTGCGCCCTGGTCCGGCGCCTGATAAACCTGAGGTATATGCTCTGCCCGCTTTGGGAGTGACATGCACAGGGCAGTGGATACTGGCGTCAGATCCCTATATGGTCGACTGCGTCGTAACCCGCCCTCTCGCCGAGGACAGCGCGATCACCGGCCAGCCATACGTCCCAGCCGGCAGCTTCTTGAGCGGGCCCAACAGGTCGCCGCGGACCCTGCGCGGCAACAGCTTGATTGAGCAGCGCGAGCATCGCTTCGACATTCCCTACTTCGACAGCGACGTCTGCTGCGAAGCTGAGGCTTGGGACTTCTGGGACCGGCGCCTGGCTGGCGGATCGGCCAAGATGATCCAACCGCTCATTGACTATACCGGGACTGCGTTGCCGCTCCACACCGCCCAGTGCCTTGCGCCGGACATGCCCTCCGGGGCTGTGGTCAACCTCGCCCTCGACCAGACGCTCGCCTGGGTCGCGGATCCACTTGCCGTCTACTCCGGCGCCACGATTGCCCTTTTCATGCGCAACCCGAGCCTCACACCAGCCGAAGACGACGTGGAGTTGGGGCCTCCCAGCCCAACGTCAGAAGGACAATGGTCGGCCGATATTCGCAGCCCCCTCGCGCAAGAAGAGTTGGAACGATACCTCGGCGGCACGCTCGCGACTGGTGCGTTCACCGCACGGGTCCTATCGATGGGCAACGTGCAAGGTGGTCTGACCCGCTGCACGTTTGAGGTGACGACGAGCTGCGCAGGCGCCAACCTCTACCGCTGTCCGGCTGGCTGGCTGGCTGCGCAGCTCCTGGAAGATCCAAATTCCGAGCGACTCTGGACTCAACTGGTCGAGACGATCCCAGTTCTGCCAACAGGCACCCCTGAGCGCTACACAATCACGACCGCTCTCCCGAACCTCATAGCGTCGACAACACTGTACTTCGCCACGCAGCTGAAGTTTACATTCGAAGGTAAGGGTTACCACAGCAAGCTGACAACGCCTCTCCCGGCACCCTACATCCATCACGCGCCGCCAGCTCCGCCAGACTGCCTCGGCACCCAGCAACTCGCCACCGACTATTATGGGCGCGTGCTGGTGCGCATCGAAGCGGATGTCTGCCATCCGTTTGAACCCCGCTACCATATGCGGGTGACGGTTGCGGCCGATTGCACAGAAGCGCCGCCGGCCCCTGATGCAGTAATAGAGGAACCCGCGCCAGCCACCCCTGGTAAGGCTGACCCGGTCCTTAAGAAGTTTCAGAAGGATAAATCGGAAGGCATCTTCGGCGCACAGTCACCTTACGAGGGTGCCATCTTGTTCGATGCATTTAGCCGGCTTGGCTCATTTGCTGAGGACGATCGCTACATGGTCGGCGTTTGCAACGTTCGAACAGCGGACAGCTGCGAATCACCACCATCGTTACACATCAATATTCTGCAAAGGATTGATGATTCTGAAGACCCCTTCCCTTCAGGAAGCTAACTACGATCGCGGCCCCGGTAGACGCTCTTCGCGGCCTAGAACAATCGCTGTTCATGCTGGGTTACGACCTCGGCAGTGCAGGCTAGACAGCTAACTGTTGGCGCTGGTGCGATTCTGACCCAGGCTACCGGAATTCATTGCCCCACCCGACTACTCAAAAAATGATGACCTTACGGGCGATTTCGGAGACAGCATGTGGGTCAGTCAAAATCAGCAACCTGGGGATGCGGACAAAAACTTGGACTGGTTATGCCGCGAAGCCCAGGCTTTCACGATACTCAATGGGACTGAGCGCGCCGAGGGAAATCTTGATTCGTTTTTCGTTGTACCAGCGAATGTATGAATCCAAGGCCTGAATGAACTGCTCGATGCTCGTTGACTGCCAGTTGCGAGGATAGAACAGCTCCGTTTTCAGTCGGCCGAAGAAACCTTCACAAGCCGCGTTGTCAGGTGAGCAGCCTTTGCGCGACATCGAACGAATCAGCTTCGCATCAGCGATGCGCGATAGCCAGCCGGGCCAGCGGTAGTGAGCGCCACGATCGGAGTGAACAACAGGCCGTTTATCGTTGCTGGCCACCGTTTCGACAGCGGCATCCAGCATCGTGTTCACAAGCTCGGCGTCGGGACGCGTGCCGATCGACCAACTGATTACCTTCCCATCGAAGCAGTCGATCATGGGGGACAGGTACACCTTGCCGGCCGGGATCTGGAACTCCGAGATGTCGGTCAGCCATTTCTCATTCGGAGCTAGGGCCGTGAAGTCGCGGTTGAGGAGGTTTTCCGGCGCCGGACTGATCTCCCCGAGGTAGGAACCGTATCGACGCCGTTTCGGCTTGGCGACGACCAGGCACTCCTGCTTCATCAAGCGCTGCACCACCTTCTCTGAAAGGCGCACACGCTGCCTGCTCAACGAAGCTCGCATCCGACGGTAGCCATAGCAACGATGATTGCGCTCGAATATGTCCGCCATGGCACGACGCGCTTCGGTGTACTTTTCCGCGACCTGCATTCGGGCTCGATGATAGAAATAGGAGCTTCGGGCCAAGCCCAACGCGTCAAGCAGCTCTAGCAAGGAGTACCTCTGCCTTAGGGCATCAGCCAGCAATGTCTTCTCCCGATTGGTCAGGACTTGCCGGTTGATGCCCGTCTCTTTTTTTATGAGTTCATTCGCCCTCATCAACAGGTCATGTTCAAGCTGCAAACGGCGAACATCGAGCTGGAGAGATTCGAGTTGCCGCTGCAACTCCTCTCGTTCCGGTGACGATGAGGGTTCAAGCCGACACTTCATGGATGGGGATACCTCTGGGCCGAGTAACTGGTTTTTCCAGTTGTACAAGGTCGGCCTGCACACGCCCAGCTTTTGAGCCAGGGCTTTCGCACTTTCTTTTCGCGTGCACAGCGCGATGACCGCTGCCTGCTTCACCGCTGGCGGCCGGGCTAACCCGTCTGATCGACCGACAATACGCGTATGCAACTCGGGGTGCATTTCGTAAATCCAGGCACGCAACGAATCCCGCGCGGGGTAGCCCAACGCCTTGATGGTAGCGGCGATGTTGCGACCGTATTCGAGATAGTGCCCGACAGCCTTTTCCCTTTGGGCCAGTGAGTACTTCGACTTCGAGTTCTCGTAGCCACGCGGCAGGTCGAGGCATCGCTCATACTCTGCGTGCCAGCTCTTCAAAGAGTTCTTCGTCGGGTAGCCCAACTGACGAATAGTTGCCCCGGTTCGCTTGCCCAGTTTGATGTAGAGCTTGACCGCTCGGATACGGTCTTCGTATGAGTACATGAACTACCTCCAGGTAGTCCAAGATTTCCGCCGCATCCCCCCTGAGTCAAAATCGCACCAGCGCCAACACTGAATTACCCCAGCGTAGTAAATGTCCGTATATGGACTCCTCCTCATTGCAAGCCTCCTTTGCTTTGGCGCCCGTGCCGACTGCACACGTATATTCGGCCTCTTACTGCGGCATCGTTTCGATGCAGGGCCATGATGGGCTATTCGCGCGTCGGCTCCCGATCGCTTTTACGTGCTTTATGCACCTGGACGTTAAAGGGTTTTGCCGACGCCGGTTCGACCGGTTTGCCATTGCTCGGGTTGCTTCGCAATCGTGGTGTATGGGGCTTCTTCCGGGATGAATGGGTCAGGCCGCTGCCCGATCCGGTTGGTAATCAGTACCGTTGCGCAGCATCGCCCAAGCCATGCGTGCAGTTTTGTTTGCCAAAGCGATAGCGGCGACATTGGGATGTGAGCGCTCGGCTAAACGGACAGCCCACTGGCTGAGCCGGTCATCTTTAAATTTGGCCGTGCGTAATGCCGATCGTGCACCATGGATCATCAGCGTTCGCAGATAAGCATCGCCACGTTTGCTGATGCCCAGCAGTCGATCCTTGCCGCCGGAGCTGTGTTGCCTCGGCGTCAGCCCTAACGAGGCGGCCAACTGCCGGCCATTGGCAAACTGTCGGGCATCACCAATGGCAGCAACGAGTGCGGTGGCTATCATCGGGCCGACCCCGCGCAGCTGCTGCAAACGAACGGCCGTTGGTTCACTTGCCGCGATTGCCGATATCTCGCTGTCGAGTTCGCCCACGCGTTCATCCAGTGTGCGAAGGTCGCCCCACAAGCCATCCAGCAGACGACGAAAACGTACCGTCAAACCGTTATCCGCCTCTTCCAACCAGCACGGTATGGCGCGACGCAGCATCAGCAACTCCTTCGGAGCAACGAGGCCGTACTCGGCGATCAGCCCACGAATCTGATTGGCTTTGGCCGTCCGCTGTTCGATTAAGCCGGCCCGGATGCGATGCGTCGCCTGGATATCCTGTTGTTCGATGGTCTTGACGGCGACGAAGCGCATGCTGGGGCGGCTCATCGCTTCGCAGATTGCCTCGGCATCGTTGGCGTCGTTCTTGTTGCTCTTGACGTACGGTTTGACGAACTGCGGCGCAATCAGCCTCACCCGAAATCCACGTGCTTGTAGTTGCCGTGCCCAATGGTGCGCACCGCTACAACTTTCCATGCCGATCTCACAGCCGGGTTCGATCTTCTCCAGCACCGTTTGCAGCCAGTGTTCGCGAGACAGACGCTGCCGCCAGACTGGCTGCTCATGACGATCCACGCCGTGGATCTGAAACACGTTCTTGGCCAAGTCGACCCCAATGCGCATAAGCTTCATGTGTGGACTCCTTCTCACGGTTGACTGCGGTTCGCACCTTCAGTCTGGCACTCAAGATGCCGAAGTGAGGAGGAGTCCATCCCATTGCTTTTGGCTGTTATCTGCCTCTCGCGACGGGCAGAAAACGGCCGAAAGCGGACAGTTACGCAGGGTTAGCAGCCCTTCCTTGAAGCTTGAAGGCGTCTACAAAAGCAGGGGCGATTCAGGCTCAACGTTTTGCAGCAGCTGATCGGTCTGCCTCCAGAGGCCGGCACTGCGGGCATTGCGCCTATCTGAGCATTTGTGACAGCATCGCCTGATTATCCTCAAGAGCTTCCTGCTATCGCCATGGGACAATCAATCTCCCATAGGCGCGGGCGAAGGCTTGCCAGTGGCCAGGGGCTGAGATGAGGCGGTAGTCAGGCCACCATTACACAAGGATAGTTTTGGTTATGTCGTACATTAACCTGCCCAGTGATCAGCAAGCTGCAATCAGCGACGTCGACGAGACGGTGCTTCGGTCAGCAGTACACAAGTGCCTAGATGAAGAGCGCGTAGGGCCGATTCATGGCCTTGGTCTCAGTAACTGTGGGCCCTACGTGGCTACCAAGCTCCATGGGTTCCAACAAGCGATCGCTGAGTACAGTAAGGCCAAGGCCCATGCGAAGCGCGAACGGACTCAGCAAGATGCGCTGCGTGCCGGCAGTGACCTCGTTCACGCCGTGCAACAAATGAAGGGGCGGCTCGAAACTGAGCGCCAAGAGGGGGAGCTGTTTTACATTGACGATCAGATCAGGCCGCCTTTCCACCTCAGCAAGCGTCTATCTGTGCGAGTGCCGTTCCGCTGGCGAGCGTCACAGTCTGCGGACTGGAATCACGGGCAACTGACTTTCGTCTACGACTTTTCCCCTCAGCCCAACTACACCCAGTTGCCGCCCAAGCGCAAACCTAGCGCCGCCAAGGTCGCGAGGGATCTCGAAGATCGCCTGTTCGAAGAATGGGAGCGCTTGAAGATGCAGGCGCTCTTCTCTCTGAGAGAGTTCTTTCGCAAGGGTGGCGACGGTGATGCTGTGCCTGAGGTGTTCTTGGTCAGGCCTAGTCCCCACGGCGGAGGCCTGAATAACTTCAGCTGCAATTTTTGGCAGCCCGAGAGGCCGGCCCCATAAATTCGAGCAAGCCATCAGCCATCAGCCATCAAGGCCGGTGGCTGGTGTAAACGATCGTCCGCTCACCATGTCTGCACGGACCTTCCCCAGCATCGTGAACCGCACACCATCACGATGACGCCGAGCCTTGCGTTGGCTCAGGGCCAAGGCGTTGATCGTAGCCGGGCGATGCCATTGATCATTTCAGGAGTGGATGATGGAAAAGGAACAATCGGCTACCAAGATCGCTGGCCCTAAGCCGCAAGACTTCCTGCGAGCAAGACGTCCGGAGCAGTTCTCGGATACTGTAAAGCTACAAGAATCGACCATCGACCGCTCCATGCTGGAGTACCACTTCGAGACTCTGAACAATCGAAGCCAAGAGCTTCAGTTCGAGATATTCGTACGGAAGCTTTGCGAGCGAGAAATCTGTCCCAACCTGGTTCCCCAGACCGGCCCAACAGCAGGTGGCGACGGCAAAACCGACACAGAAACTTTCCCTGTCGCCAACCAGATCGCCTTCTTCTGGGGGCTAAACGAGTCCCCAGAGTCCGAGCGATGGGCATTCGGTGTCAGCACCCAGAAAGATTGGAGGGCAAAATGCAGAAAGGATGTCGAGAGCATCATGTCAACAGGGCGTGGCTACGTCCGAATTTTCTGTGTCACCAGCCGTTTCATCAAGAACAGCTCCAGGGCAGAGCTCCAGGACGAGCTTTCCGAAAAGTATGACGTCAAGGTCACAATCCTCGATCGAACCTGGCTGCTTGATAAAACGCTGCAGCCCAAGAATCAGCACCTTGCTATCGATCACCTAGGTCTTACAGGCAGCATTGACAGCAAAATTCAGATCGGCCCATTCGATGCTGACAAGCAGATCCAGCTAGCAGAGATCGAACGCCAGATCGACCAGATTGAAGATCCAGGCCGTTTGACCATCCCCCAGGTCGATCTCTACACCAAGCGTGCCATCATCTACAAAGAGCTTGAGCGGGATGCCGCTGCTGTACAGCATCAGTTCGATATCGCCGTACGGACAGCGAAAAAATTTGGTACCCCAAGACAGCATTTTGATGCCCTTTATCAGCTGACATGGGCCGCGTACTGGTGGCTGGAAAATGCCGAACTATTTGAGGAAACCTTTGAAAAAGCGCTTGGCGTGGCCCAAGAGACCGACAACGTTGAGGTATGGGAGAAAGTCGTAACGTTGTTCAATCTAGTGGTCACCACTCATCGAGACGGCAAGTGCACCCTCGATGTGGTTTCCCTAGAGGCTGCCATTCGAGAGAAGTTGAACTCGATAGCCGAAGACGCGGATATGATTAGCGGCGCATTGCAGGCCAAGACTTCTTTGGCGCTTTTAGACCTGTTGACGGCTGAAAGTGAGGATCAAGTCAACACTACCTTTAACATTCTGAGCACTATAGTCGACAGCGCCCATAAGCTGATTGGTTATCCTATGGCTCGCCTCGTCAATTTGTTGGAAGCTCTCGATGTGGCCTTTGGAGATCTCAAGGCCTACGAGGATCTGATGGATAAGGTCATTGACGATGCCGGTGCACGGGAAAACAGCCGGATAAAGGCAGATAAGTACCTGAGGCGCGGAGCGCTGAGCAGCGACAAAAAGGATTACTACAGGGCGATCAAGTGCTTTGGGTTGTCCCTCTATGGGTTGTATAGCAGCGAGAGCAAGCGGGAAATTTTCGCTGCCCTTTATATGCTGTCCCATGCGTATGAGAAGCAGGGGTTGCTCTGGGCTGCGCGAGGGGCAGCGATGATGGCAGCGTACCTTGCTACCGCTGATGCGCTGAAGGAACAGCGAAGCAGTGCTAAGCAAGCCGCTATTTACCAACGACTCATGTGGATTGAAGGTCAGCTAGGTCGCTTGGGCCAGTCGCTGACTTGGTATCACCTGGCTCACCTCATCTCTCCAATGCTGGATGAAAATCCTTGGACAGATAGTCAGAAGATCAATTATGAATGTTTGATTGGTAAGCTATTCCTCAATGCCAATTTTTCAGATATCGAGAGGCTGGCGTGGTTGCCGGATAAACTGAATCAATTGGATCTAGGGCTCAGTGCGGACGCACTATTGGTTTGCTTGGGTCATGAAGATAAAGCGGGGCCTGAGGGCGAGCCAATTGATTTTCAATTTATGAACATGTGGCGCAGCATTGATATGGGAGCTCCGGTGGCTCCGCTCGACCTTTATCTAGACCGCTGGACGACCATAAGCTCCTACATCCTGGGTTGTAAGGTGTCTGTATCCTTCCCAGTGAAATCCCCCTGCATTGAGCTGGCGCAGCAATTGCTGGCTGTACTGGAAAGCTTTTGCGCACCGATGATGTCAGACCATGCAGCGGCTACAGTGCCCGCCGTGAATATTGATATCTTATTGGAAGATGAGGATGACTTCATACTGCAGCACAGATTCGATACTGCTGCGCAGGTGACTTCTGCTGAGATTCTCTGCTCGCCGTTCAGTATTGCCAATTTAACCGACGAGCAAAGAAGTAGAATCCAGAACTTTTATAGTGAATTCTGCCTTCACTTTGTCTCCATCGTTTGCCCTCAAATTGGCTGGTCGAAACTGGAAGAAATGCTTCGAGACGATAAGGCCTTGGAGCGCGCAGTTATCTTCAATTCTAATGTTGGCTTGGATAGCTATTTCATGGGGCGCGATGCAGTACCAGGTATGGTTTCTCACAATGATGCGGTCTTCGAGTTGTACAAGCCAACACGAGAAGCCACTTGGTTTGAACATCACAACATAGAACCTATGGATTGGCGCCCTAAATCGAATGTGCGCGAGGAGCGTCCAAAACATCCGTTTCAGTTTTCAACAATGAAACATAGAGAGCTTAAAGTAGTTTCTCTCATTCAGGTGAGTCTGTGGGATCAAGCCGGTTGGAAGGGCTTAGGCTTCCAAACATGCGAAGGCGAAATTCCTTTGCTGATGTTTGGCTTCGAGCACACCGCTGTTGGGAATAAAATATTCGAGAATATCGCAAAAACTATCGGGGACAAAGATCCCAATAACACTTTGCGCATCGCATTGATACGTGGCATTAGCAGGCAGAATCCTGCGCATTATCGTGTGGTTGTTACAAGCAATATTGATCGGTCTGATGATGGCTCTTCGAAAGTCCAAACAGCCCTTTCTAGAATCCATACTATGACGCCAAGCTCTTCTGTAAATATTGACAGATTTTTGAAAGATTATGAGGTGCACAAGAAGTGTGATGTTGCTACGGTGAATGCCGAAGGAAAGCTCGTTAGCCATTTATTAACCTCTGGGGTTGTTGTCATACATGCCTGGGAGATCGATGAGAACGACCAGGAGATTACGGCTATCAAGCCTGACGACGATGTTCTTATTCCGGTAGGCATGGAAAACCCGCCAATCAGCCGTGCGCTGGCGAAGATTCGTTCATTTGAAGCCAGATAAGGGTTAGTCACTTGCGGCTGGCTGACCCATACGGCCATCAACGGCGCCTGGGGAGCTTTGTGCCTTTGCGACGAACGACGCATTCGGCTGAAGTCAGATTGGTCCATCCCATTGCTTCTGGCCGTTTACTGCCTAGCGGCAAGGGCGGTAATCGGCCCAGAGTGTGTAAAAACGTCAAATCGGGGTTTCTATATCGACACTAGGAGACCGTGCTCACGTTTCGCAAACTGATCAAGGCCACGACGCTTCCAGGAACAGTTAAAACGGCTCGGTAGCTTCTTAAAGTCCTTTGGCTGGGGTAAATATCCCGCTTTTTACGCGGTTAACGCTTTCATCAAGCTAGTGGTGCCGAGGATTTTCATGACCCGTTTCAGGTTGTAGGCGAGCACATTTAAACTCATCTCCGCACCCACCCCGGCCAGCTTTCGCGTCAGGAAGTGCGTCGCACCCATCCATTGTTTGAGCGTCCCGAAGGGATGCTCAACCGTCCGTTTGCGGACTCGCATCATCTCTGGCGCGTTGCTCAGCCTAAGCTGCATCTCCTCCAAGACGGCTTCATGCTCCCAGCGTCGAACTCGTCGTTCCGTGCTCGGTGTGCACTGCAATTTCAACCCGCAGCCCTGGCATTTCGAACTCCAGTACCGATGCAACTTCAGGCCTTTTTCAACGTAGGAATAGTGCCAGATCAGCGCCTCTCCAGCCGGGCAAATGTATTCGTTTTTTGCCGCATCATAGACGAAGGCATCATTATTGAAACGCCCGTCAGCCTTGGCTCCAGAGGTCATCGGCTTGGGCACGTAGGCGGTGATGCCTACATCGTGACAAGCCAGGATTTGTTCGCTTTTGAAGTAACCTCGGTCAGCCACTACCGACAACGTTTCTGACGCCATCGCCTCGCGCGCCTGCTTGGCCATTGAACTGAGTTGATCGCGGTCGGAACCCACGTTGGTCACCTCATGTGCAACGATCAAATGGTGCTGCGTATCGACCGCTGTCTGCACGTTGTAACCGACGATTCCCGTGCCGCGCGTCATCATGGAGCGGGCGTCTGGATCGGTCAGGGTGACCTGTTTATCCGGCGATGCGTTGAGCTGGATTTCGATCGCCTGAAGCTCCTTCATTTCAGTTTTGAGCTTGGCGATTTTCTCTTCCAAGCGCACGGCGCTGGGCTCGGAAGCTGTGGGTTCTTGCCGATCGGCAGCATCGAGTGCCGCTAGGTAACGGTTGACACTCGATTCAATTTCTTCCATTCGCCGCTTTAGTTTGGCGCTGGTGAAATTGCGGTCACGATTGTTGACAGTCTTGAATTTACTGCCATCGATGGCAACCAGATTTTCTCCAAACAATCCCAACTGCTGACAGAGCACGACGAACTGGCGACAAACGCCTCGGATGGCCTTGCTGTTGTCTTTTCGGAAGTTGGCAATGGTCTTGAAATCGGGCATCAAACGCCCGGTCAGCCACATCAGCTCGACGTTGCGTTGGGCTTCTCGCTCCAAACGTCGGCTCGACTGGATGCGGTTGAGATAACCGTAGATGTAGATCTTCAGCAAGACCGAGGGATGGTAAGCAGGCCGGCCAGTATCGGCTGGGATGGCACCTTCAAAACCCAGATTGACCAGGTTGAGTTCATCGACAAAGACGTCGACTACGCGCACCGGGTTGGTATCGCTGACGTAGTCGTCGAGACTCTCGGGAAGTAAGGTGCCTTGGCCTCGATGTTCACCTTGAATAAAGCGCTTCATGGGCGATCCTTGCGATGAAATCCTCAGAAATCATAGCAAGGGTTTTCGGGCTGGATAGATACTCAATCGTAGACTTATTGAACCAGCTGCCGGATCCCTAGAGACAAAATCAAACCACCGCATAATCGATCAATAGCTTTTTTCCTCCTTCGATACGCTGAAGCGATCTCAGGTTGCGAAAGAGCGATTGCGACCACTCCATACCAAGTCATCGAAACCACCACTACGACTGCCAGCATCGACAAAAACGTGCTTGGTGAAACGTGGGTGGGGGCTGCCGCTGAGAAAATAGCGGCATAGAAGGCCATGGATTTAGGGTTGCCAATGTTCGTAACGACCCCTTGGATGAATGACTGCCGAAAGTTTCCGACGACAGCATTACTACAGGGGGCAAGCGCGCTCTTCCCGGCCTTGAGCAGCAGTCGGAATCCAAACCACATCAGATAGGCTGCCCCCAGAACTTTTACGATCAGCGCCGCCCAAGGGAACGCAGCAAACACAACGCCGATACCTGCGATTGCACAGGTGGCCCAGAATAAATTGACCAATACGATGCCTG
Source organism: Pseudomonas sp. GM79 (assembly GCF_000282495.1). Classification (GTDB taxonomy): domain Bacteria; phylum Pseudomonadota; class Gammaproteobacteria; order Pseudomonadales; family Pseudomonadaceae; genus Aquipseudomonas. Next base: position 87,407 of record NZ_AKJE01000040.1, on the reverse strand, counting down.
CTACCAAGGCCAAAGCTTCTGACCGCGTAGCAGCTACCGCTTTGTGGACTACTGCAACGAAATTTGGCCCTGGAATAACGACACCGGCCAGGTAAACCAAAAAGACTGTCAAAACGGCGGGACCATCGATCATCTGCATTCCTTGCGAGTGTTGTGGCTAGGGACGGTCTTTCAGATCAAGGCCTCCCGCGGACTCAACGTACAACGAAATAATAATTCGATACAGGGCTTTTGAGCGTAGTTGTGTTTTTACACACTCTGGGCCAGAAGCGGAAACTCGATTAGGTGGAAAAAAAAGCGCCGTAAATCTCCAATAAAACCTTTTTGTTGGGAACCAATTGACCGTCCGCCTCCAGAGTTCGATTAAAATGCTTTCAAAACAATCGATGTTTTGGCTTAATTTGTTACAGAGGTAGCAACACTACAACAACGTGTTGCTACCGAAGCTAATGTTTAACCCTTAGAGACCTTATTTAGCAGAAAATCTAGATCTGCTGACCCTGATCCGGCACCAAACCTTTGGCATAGTTTTGTAGTGTCTTCCGCCGTCAGGCGCATCGTTCCGATCCACATAGCCATCAAGAATTCCAATGCTGCTTCACCCTGTTCGATCGCATGATTTTCTACTATGGAAATAATTACACCTAACATTTTATTACTGAAATCATCGCTAACTGAGTAATCAAGCTCAGTAGGATTTGCTGAACGAAGCAAAGCAGCTTGGATCACACCGTCGTTGTACCGATCAAAACAAGCTGGACTGATAACCGTTGCATGATAAAAGTTATCGAGACCGTCTTTTCCGACTCTACATCTCAAGTCGTGTATCAATGCCTGGATAGTCCAGTAGACATCAGCCTGAGTTGCTCGATCTGTATCCAGTTCTAACTCATGCCAAAATGCAAATGTTGGGCGAAGCGTTAGAGATTTTCCGCTAGTGGCAGGAAGGAATAAGTTGTCATTCGTAACACCATAGGAGCTTAATCTTTGTGCCAAAATCTCGGGTAGCGACTCAGAGTCTCCAAGTGGATCGTCGCCTCCAACCACCATCAAATTATCATGTTCAATATCCCAAGAGTTCTTGCTATTCTCTGTCACCCGAGGCATAGGGACTTTCTGCAGCACAACTAGTTCATGCCCACCCTGCTCTAAGTCTTTTCTGACTTGTTCGAGCGATACGGAGTTAGAGATTTTCGAAAAGCCTACAAAATATAAGATTGACGCGGTAGGCTGCATTTTTCTAAGGCGTCTTGACATGTCCAGCAACTTTCCGCCAGACGTTATCGCACCTGCGACTACAACTACTGAGCCGACGTTTACTAATTGGTTATGTTGAAGTTCGGATACAGAACACCACTTAATATTATCGGCAGCGGCCCCAACTTGAGATCTTATCGCATCAGAAAATGCCTTTGAACCTGAATCATCTAATGACACAACAAGCTCAACATCAATTGCAAAGTTCTTCCTAACCTTTCGCTCAAAAATCTTACGAAACTCAGGAGACGGCTCGCTTAAAACACGTTCAATATCGATGTAGTAAAGTTCTCTAAAGTCAGATGAGGGACTAGACGACTGAGACCAGCAAAGGATATTTTTTGTCGCAAACTCTTTGAAAAAACTTGCGCGATCCTTGTTGAAGTCCGCCCTTTTAATAATTAACTGCTCATGGGTAGGAGTTTCCGGTAGAAACTGATCGCCCACTATTCTAATTAAGCGAGAACCTCTTTTGCAAAGCGGGCAATCGTTAGCGCGATATGAGTCTTCGTGACCAGTTAATGCGCCTGCAATATTGAAGATCCCATTTATTCCTGGCGGAAGGCGACTATAAAAGATATTTCTCACGGAGTCAGTTACAAACCCGTTATTTTTAACGAGCTTCTGCGCCAATCCTCCGCTGGTGGTAGCGGAAATTAAAACAAGACTTTCAGCGTCGGCTATAAAATCATAATCCCTATTAAAAGCGGCATAAGATTCAAAGCTGTCGATCAACGGAAGTGTTGCTCCAAACTTCCCCGACATACTCAACGCTTGGCTCACCAAGTAGGATATTGAAGAAGTATCAACGTAAATTCTTTTTAGTCCTGTAGCAAAGAACGGCAGCAAGCCAATAGCCAAAAATGATACTTCAACACTTGAAATCAATAGATTGGACGCGCGTATAAATGCATTGCAGTGGTCTCCTGACGGTTTTAGAAAGTGATAATTCGACTGTGATGCAATTACTCCGCACCGACGTTGAAAAACATCAATGACACCAGATTGGATTATCTCTTTCTCAAGGTTGGCTGATATTAATTGCGAGTCCTCATTAAAAAAAATTTTTCCGTCAGGAGAAAAAAATATACATATGAGCTTTTCTTTTATATCACCTACGAAGGATTCTATTTCTTCCCGTAGTGTAATGTCTGCACTCAAGTCAGAAAGTGATTGCTGCTGATCTTTTGATGCCAATACATAAACATTTGCGGGTACCAGATTTTTTTCGACATCCGCCTTTACAACTTTGGCAATAGAATCGCTTGAAACCTCTCCAGAGAAAAACAAAAGAAGACTTTTCCGGGGGCCACTCGATTTTTCAAACCGAAAAGAAAAGCATCCGTTCATTCACTCATCTCCAAGGGGATTAGAAAGGTAACTGCCACACCTGATACCGGAGCCATCTCAGTTCTCGCGCCCCTTTCTTGTGTTTCCCAGTCTTCAAACTCACAAAGGTCGTCGCTTTGAAATGGATTATTAACAAAATCCCTAAATAGCGATAGTCGTCCGCTACGGACCCTCATGAATGCCTTAAGCTTAGTAAGACGCTCCATTACTACTGGCAAGCCATGGCCCTTTGAGCTTTTCCCTGAAGAGGTTTGTCGAAATGTGAAACATTTTTTGAATATTTCGTACTCTGCATCCAAGCGTGATATCCCTGATTCAGGCTCTATTTGCGGCTGATCGGCGCTCCATCTGCCTTCATATCCCAGCCCTGAATCCACAATGCTTATCTCAATGAACTTCCTTCGCTCTAACGGAAGTTCATCAATAGAGGAAAAATAATTGCTCATTGCTCCGCTTGCAGCTGCCCTCGTATCCACGCTTGATGCGGTGAGATTGACGCCGTTCGTGTAGATTATTCGCATGCCAGGTTTAAGCCATACATCCTTTTTGACACTTCGACTTCCATGCTCATGAGTGTTCAGGAATAATTCGTAGAACGCCCTGCCTAAGTACCCGCTTTCCTCATCATTGAGGGGCTCTGCACCACCTACGAGGTTAGTCGACTTACCGACCATCGCTGACATTACTGATCGAAATTGGAGCTGATCCCTAACTGTTGGTTTTTTGTCATAACTATGAAGATAAAAGTTTCGATCAAACCCCTTGGTGCTATGGTCCACTAACGCAAACCAGCACAATCCTCCGCGTTGCTGCCCGAACTTTGAGTTTCCTTGCTGTTCTATAGCGTCGCGAGCTCCAAGATTAACTGACGGTCGAAGATCGTCCAGACTACCCTCGATGTATATATTTTTAGCAAGCATCGAAAGGCAAAACTTATGCGGTCTACTCAACAGCTCGCTAACTCTCTCCGGAATTTCTGCTTCAGTAGCTTTTATGTAGACATTCCGACTGCTGCTGCGACGAGCCCAAGTATTAATCGCTTGAATGGCCGCCGCATAACTGCCAAAAGCAATGTTTTTTGTGCCTTCCGGTATCAAAATATCATCCACGGAATCCGCGCTTGCGAGTTTAGCCAAAAAAAACTCACAGCTTTCTATAGATAAGTTTGTCGGAAATTCGAAATTCATTTACCCCTCCATCAGTTTAAATGCCTAACTCCTGGATCTTTCAAATTCACTGCGCCCGCAACCACGTAACTGATGGTCGAGTTTATAGCACGCTTACCTCCTAAACGTGACAAACGGTCCTGCGCGCGCCCGTTCTTGTAGTCGAAAGATAGCATTCTTGAGCCATTTACCCTCTATAGGGTATTAACCTAGGCCTGAAGAGATGTTCGAACGACATTTAGTCAAACGGGCAGATGCGTTCTAAGAACCACTTGCCTACGATTGCCTTCATCCAAGACTGGTAGCCGCAAGCGAAAATCTGATTGGATTGAGTGTTTGCTATTGGCCGATTTCTGCCTGTCACGACTGACCGGTTTGGGTCGGTGCGGGCCTTGGAAGGCCTTTGTGCAGACCTCACCGCGTTAATTTTTGAACTGCTACGCTGAATCTTCCACGGAGGAATCGCCCTTGCCAAATTCAGACCTGCTCCCTTCCCTGCTATTCAAGATTAACGAAAATTAGCTCGCCCTCGAAGCCGCCATCCTGGAACTCTCGAACTGGGTTGAGCAGCGCGGATCGGCCGACGTCGCCGATAATGTTCGTGGCGCCCTGGCCACCATCGACAAAAATGAGGAGTTCATCAAGCTAACTCTCGCAGTCCTAATGACGCCTGAGTGACAGTTATCGGCCGGCGAGTGTTCTCGGACCGCTCACCATAGAGCGTCATCAGTGAATCCTTAGCGGTTGCCGTTCACCAACTCACCAGAGCCAACTCATGCTAATAAAGCTTCTGACCAGTCTCCTGCCCTCGCTTACAGCCTCGAACACAAAGGTCCATCTTGCCCAGCACAATGGGCGTGAACACCCTATGGACGTTTACCTAGCCGGGGATTTTGATGAATGGCAGTCGTGGCAGTCCCGAAGGAATTTTGAGTGCGAATACGTCATTGGATTGGTCGAGCTACCCGGCACCAAGAAATGGCTTCTGGCAGGCGTGTACGACTCCCTCAAAGTCAATGATGCGACGGGCAGCAAGGAGAGTCGTGACTTCGTTTACGACTACCGCCGTGTGCCAGAATTTGCCGAGTTGGAAGGTCGTTTGATCCTCGACTACACAAAGCCCCGAGGGAACTACCTTTGGCTGGAAACGTGCCTTAGAAGCATGGTCGTATCCTCCATTCTCGAAAAGCCAATGACGGTCGGCAGATTCCCCGGATTCAAGGAAGTGGACGTAAGCCACGGCGAGTTAATGATCATCGTTCAGCAAGGCTTGGAGTCATGGCAAACGGCGCTATCCAGCGTTGCAGGCGTCTACCTGATTTCCGACCGCACCGAAGGCGAGCATCAGCTATACGTTGGCTCAGCGACTGGCACAGGAGGCTTGTGGGATCGATGGTCGAGCTACGCCAATAATGGTCATGGTGGCAACACCCGCATCCGGGATCTGCACACCAAGCGTGGAAAGGAGTTCGCGGAGAATTTCAAGTTCAGCATCCTAGAAATCGCAGACAAGCACACCGGCAAAGACGAAATGATGTTGAAGGAAATCCACTGGAAACGCCGCCTTCTCACCCGCGATAGCGGTTTGAACGGAAACTGAATCTTTACACTCGAGGAAAACACCAGTGCGTCAGATAGCCATATTGCTCATGTCATTGTTGTTGGTTGCCTGCAAACCACCCACATTTGAAGATGGTTGGGCAGCTATCAAAGCCAAGGACAAACCCAAAGCCGTCGAAATATTCACACCATTGGCAGATAAAGGTGATGTTCGGGCACAAACCGAGCTTGGCATAATTTATTCAAGCGATGAATTTAAAGACCCTCAGAAATCCTTCAAATATTACAAATTAGCTGCTGACCAAGGACAAATGTGGGGGAACTACATGGTTGGTAATGCCTACAGCGAAGGAAAGGTAGTAGAAAAGAACCTTGGCTATGCTGAACAGCGTTATTTGACAGCTGCTAAGGGAGGCCTGGTTGGAGCTATGCGAGCGTTATCCACCCTTTACCAACAAAACAATTTGCTTTCATATTCAGATCGCCCAATCCAAATCAGGCGCTGGTCAATTGCAGCTTTTGAACGAGGCGATGCGGTTTCAGCCTATAACATTAAAGATACGTTCCCCTATGGAAGCCTCGACTACATTGCATGGAACAACGCGTATCCAGACATCACCCTAAAAGATGGCCGCAATCCCACAGCCGATTACGTAATAATGAAACCTGATGCAGGTAAAGAAATCGTTGTCCTTGCTAAGCAGCTAGAGATACTGCGCCTCTTCAAGCACATCGAGCCACCGACCATTTTCCCATGGCGTTAAGTTAACCAATGTCTGCAATGGGTTGTGGATTCAACCGGCTACGCTGTCTGAACCAAAACCCGAACGAGGTATTTATGGACCTGTATGTAGCAATTTCAATTGATGAAAGCAGTTATGCGGGTGACCTGTAAAAATTGGACTTGCCTGCGCTGTTGGCTAAAGCACTCACTGAAAAGCTGGCTGGCGAAATTGATATTCCGTCTGCTGGAGTGCTCAAGGTGCAGGCGGTGACGGCGGTCTACAACAACTGGCCGCCAAAGCCAGGCTCACAGCAGAGTCAAATTCCCCAGGGAGGCTTTCAGACGTCCGTGCGCAGCTGACTGCGCTCACCTCCTACACCATGGTTGCGCTCAAACGAGCACGACCATGCGCAAATTGTGCTGGATTATTTCGGACATTGCGCCCCAACCCCGTGTGTTTACGGGGTTTCACCTTATATTTCGAAAGCATGCATAAACGCATGATTGGCATTGAATGGCATCGTTTGGCGTACGGTTTGCCCCATCTTCGCCCCCCCCAATCTCCGCATCCGCTAGCTCAAGCTCAAGCCAGGCAGGCCTAACGATGGCCAAATAAATACAATCTATAGGTAGCGTTCGGGCAAGGCAGCCATCCAGATATGCCTATGAAGTCAAAGGTTGATTCAAACACCGCTCACTGCCAAAGCTTATTCGCATCAAATTCCAACTTCGCGGCTTTGAGCTCTCGGACCAATTTTGTTTGCCACCCTTCTCCCGAGTCCATATCGGTATAGATAACACCGTATAGGTCTGAAGGAATTTCCACATGCCCTTTTCGAAGTAGACAAACACGCCCTCTGCCGAGCTTTCCGGCAAAGAATCCGAGCTCAAATATTACATTTTGTCGAGCCCTAGCGTCCGGAGTGTCCGACTTCGCAGATCCACCCAGATCGTCAGGAGTTAACAATACGACTGCAAAGCCTACATCGGCCGCCGAAGCCTCAAACTTCTCGATGATAGTTCGGCCCTGATCCGGTTGCTCTTTGAGAATTATGGCCTCTAAGCCAAGCTTTTCTAGAAAACGAGCCAGGCCTTGCAGGGCTGCATCATCGTGACCATGCACCACGAAAACACGACGCGATAATGCTGAGGTGTCGGTACTAGCTAAAGACTCAGGTTCCGTGGCTTCCTGAAGGTATGCAAGGTCTTCCGTCAATGCGCCTTTTGCGGCTCTCATCAGTGCGATTGATCGAGTAATGTTCGCCTTGGTGGGGCCTTGGTAGTCAACTTGGCGAGAGTAACCATCCATCGCTATTGTCATTGCCACGTACTGCAGTTTTGTAGCCGCAGCATAGCGTTGGTAAGCGGACGTATTTTCGCCAAAGGCACGTTCTAAGGTGGCGGCGATAGAAGTCGATAGTGCAGCCAGCTCAGGGGTTGAGCGGATCACTATTTTGATATCGAAATTTTCCAGCTCGCTGATTCTGTCATCGATGCGTTTGATGGCCCACTCGATCTCACGAGCAGAAAGCTCCAGCTTGGGTGCAACAGTGGCGGGCGGTTTCGCTCGGGCCATGGGGGTCGTCCTTATATGCTTGGAGGGACATTATCACTGATAGAAAAGCGGACGCATAAGTTGTGCATTTGATTCTGATTAGCGCCAGTTAGGATGTAACTCATTCGCCCGCTTCGGGTCCAGGCTGTGTGAAAACGCATGCACAGTTTTGAAGTCTGCTTTGCTACGTAAAATCTGCCAGCGTTTGGTTAGTCAGCAGACCTGAAATTTGCGTAGGAACACGACTTTTGTTCTGATTCTGACTGCCAAACGTGCTCTAAAACGTTTTCACACAGCCTAGGCCGAACGCGGTCATCGGCGTGACTTGCACTGAATTTCACGCGCGCCCGTGGACCGCCCCAACCCATTAAAAGCGGCATTTCCGTATCACGGCCAAGGCGGATTGCGGCCTACGGCGGCCCTGAATTTGCCCTAATTTTGCCCTAAAACTTTCCCGCCCCTATTCGCCCAGGCTAGTCATCCTCAACCTCTAGAGCTTCCTTTGATTTTCGTTGACGTGCTATGGCAACGCGCGCGCCCTTGAGTAGTTCGTCGTACAGCTCAAATGCGGGCTCGGCGCGGCTGAGTGATGCGAGCATCTTTACGCAGTGCTGCTCTTGCCGGACATCCTCCAAAAATGGCTCACCGGGTACTCCTCCTCGCATACCAGAGTGTACTGAGGCCTCGATTGATGAGCGAATATCAGCTAGCGCGTCTTCGCCAATGAGTTCTGCCGCGTTGAGGATGTCCCGGATGAACTTTGGATGATCATAAATGAGGGTCGGCTGGCTATCGAGCAGTACTCTGGCTACGAGCCTGGCATGAGTTTGCGAACCCGACGACATCCACGCAAGGAGTAGGTCAAGCAGTAGGTCGTCGTAGTCGCCGCAGAGGCCGGAAATTGCCTCGCCAAAACGCTGCACCCCCCGAGTATCTGCCGGTTCGTTGAGCGCCCAGTCAAGAAGCTCTCTTATCAGACGTGGCCCAGCCTCAAGACTCATGAGTCTAAGGCTGTTTTCGTTACGCTCTTTGCTCAGGGGCTCATAAGACCAGTCGTTTTGACGCGTCGCCTCGATGAGACGCGCTTTAACCAGCGCGACGACAGCGGCGGGGTCTTCTTTGATTGACGATGCGAGGAAGGCCTGGACCCAGTAGTCATCAAGCTTCTTCAATACTTCAAGCTTCTCCAAGAGCTCGCTTCGTCTGCCGACGACATCACACTTCGGAATGGTTTTTCCGCCAGCGATCCACATGAACATGTCGTGAGTTGCCGTAGCGTTAACTTCGAAATCTGCCAAGCAAATGAGTTCGACTGCCAGAGCTGGGCTTCTATCAGCTACCTGGCGCGTAAGGTTCGACGCGACGAACAGCACACTCGAGTCCTTAGACTCAAAGATGCGCCTGAATAGGGTAACTTCTTGGGGAGTGTAGGGGCGTGATGGTTCAAATCTCGCGTATGCCTCAGCGAGTTGGGCCAATACCTCGGCGGAACCCTCCGAGCGAGTGACGTAGTCCATTACCAAACCCGAGTTTCCGGTCTCAACAGCCACGCTCAGAGCTTTGCCTACATACGGGGCGAGTTGACCGACTTGGCACTCGTTGTTTCTACGGAGCAATTCGATAGCAAGACCTGGCACGAAACTGAGCAGATGATTTACGAGCAGGAAGGGAGAGCCATATCCCCCGGGAACTACGTTCACAATGTCTTGCAAACAGTCGTGCAACTCATCGAATAAGCTCCCTGCATCAGGAAACTCAGCCACTAACTCAGTCGTCAGGAGTTCACGGTCGCTCTCATGCCCCTCGCGTTCAAGCGACTCGCTGAGTTTCCATGTTTCCGTTCCCCAGCCGTCGATAAGCGCCCGGACGAATCGGGTCCTCAAGTCTCGGTGCAACAAAGCCATGATGGCGCGAGCCTCGTCAGATGTCTCCGGCCAGCCGCGAAACGCATGCCAGGAAATGGACTGTGCTAGTCGAACCAGTACTACGGGCGATACGTGTACTTCTTGCAACACGACCTGAAGCTCCCGCAAGAGGTTCTGGTGTTCTCGTTTCCATTCTTGATCGGACGTGTCGCCATGCATTGGGCCACGCAAGGCTTGAGCCATCGTCTGTGCTGCGAGAAACGCTTTTCGGGGCGGCCCTTCCCGCAGGTACTTGAGCAGTGCTCCGGTTACCTCATCCCTAACGATTTTTGCCGCTTTCAAGGAAAGCTGGTACCGGGTGATAGTGAAGGTCGAGCGTGAATAACTCGTCGCCTCAATCTCAGTGCCCAGTGCTCCCTCAAGGATGGTGAAGGGCGTGTAAACCGTGTTGAGCGAGGCAGGCCTTTCCAGAAGCGCGAATGCGAAGCGAATAACCTCGCGCACGTATTCGACCGGCTTGTTCAACTGAAACGTAGCCAGTTCCTTGAGGATGCGAATGCCGTGGCCTGGCTGCTGATTTAGCGCGCGGGCATCGCTGCGGCCTGCGGTCCATAGGAGGTGACATGCTTCTTGGACGTGGTCGTACGTATATGCTGCATTGCGCACCATGTTGCACACAGCCGAGCTGTCTCCATGCTTTTCGGCGATAAGCCGCTTCGCGAAGTCCAGCGCAAACCTGGGCTGGTAGTAGGCAACGGCCTCCACTGCTTCTACGTGCGGATTGTTGTACCTGCCGCCCCAATACAGCTTGGGGCTGAGACTGGTCAAAAGCGCGCTGTCGTCTGTTTTTCCTTCGCGTAGGCGCCAGTCCAATCGTCCGAGATTGACGAATAGATGCTTCAGCTGGTCTGCACCCGCGAGGTCGAAGACTTCTGTAACGAGCTCGTTAGCTCTGCCATCCGCATTGAGAAAGTTCGAACGAATGATTTCATCCGCCAGCAGGTCTGGAGCAAGCCTCGAGCGAACCCCGCGTTTGAATAGAACTCCAGCTTCTCCTAACAAACGCATCAACCGACTGGCATCTGGCGCCTCAATCTTTTCGACCTTATACAAGATGTTGAGCAGACCCGGATCGTCCGGAATGATGGGTTGAAGTAGCGCGATGACCCGTAGGACGGCCCTCAGCTTCGCAACATCCTGCCCCGAGACTAGGGTGACAGCAATGACGTCCTGAAGGCGCGACAACACATAGGTTTGAAACTCCCCCGAATTGCCCAGTAGCGTCAACGGCACATCATCGCGTGCGACCAACTGCGCCGCCAAGACAGTAACCAGCGGCGTCGTGTACGTTGCGCGGGCGATTTCGGCAGCGGCTGCCAGAGGGCGATTGCACTCGGCGAGAACCGATTCAGCCAGAGCTTGCGCTTCATCTCGCGTCTGCTGATGCATATCGACAAATTGGACCAGCGACCCCAACAGGCTTACGTCAGCCGCTTGAAGACGCAGCGCTTCCTTTCCGTAGGGACGAAGCGATAGAAGCAACCGCGTTCTATTGTCCGGCACTGCCGCGTGTCGAAGGAGGATGCCGAGGTCTTCACGCTCGTGAGCATCATCGACAACAAGCAGCGTCACACCGCCGAGGCTGTCGCGCAGTTTGTCCAGGTGGTGAGCCCTGACGTCTTCGGTCGGCGACACAAATCGAATTTGCAGGGTGGTGCTATCCGCTAGTTGCTGAGTGACTTCGCGAAGAACACGACTCTTTCCGAACCCAGGCGCCCCGACGAGGCAGGTTAGGAGTACCGACTCGTCTCGGACGTAGTCCACAACCTGTGAAACCTCTGCGTCGCGACCAACAAGAGCCCAGGAATGGTTGAAGAAGCGGTCAGGTACTAGGAACGGTTTGAAGAAGGCCTCTAGAGTCTGAATGGGTCCGGGCTCATCAACTCCTAGTAGGTCTAGGCGCTGACCGCTGAAGTAGCGATCGACCAGGTCCAGGCGGTCGGACATCGCGAGATCATGAAGCTTTCGGGTGATGTCCTCTCGGTCCCACAACTCCCAGTCAGTATGCATAGCTAATGCATCGCGTGCCCTTGGGCTCGCGACGCCGGACAGCAAGAGTACCTTTAGGTCCGCGATGAAAGTCTGCTCAGCCACCGCGGTATGGACCTTTTGGGCGCCAAATTCATTGACACGCTTGCACTGAAACGAGTGGGTCCCGAATGAACCGGTGGCGACGATGTCGATGCCATGTTGCTTATGGCCTGTGCCCCCATAACGATGAACTTTGCCTCCACTAGGCCGGTACAGGCGGTCCAAAAGGGCAGCACAGAAGCTTTCGAATGTATCTGGGTACAGCGCAGAAAGGGGCAGCGCGCGGTCATGAGAGGTGGCCGTTTCGATGCGAAGGTCTGCTGGCGCCGCTTTATATCCGGCGACCACAAGGAGTTCGTTTTCCTTGGCTCCAACCAGCTTCTCCAACGAGGGAATGTCATTAGAACGTGGGCGGGCAACCCCTTTCTCCCATCGACTCACCGACTGTTGGGTTTTTCCGAGAGCTGTCGCCAGATCTTGCTGCTTTGGGAATCCCGCCGCAACGCGGAGTCGAACCAACAGTTCGCCAAATGCTGCATAGGGTACCGACTTGGGGGTTGCTTTCATTTTTTTGTACCAGTTCATGCACACGTAAAAAAGTGTACCACAAATAGATGTTTGCACCACGCCACCAAAAACCTTCACACAGTCCTCAGCTCGTCGCCTCAGCCTCGCCTCGTGAGCGCCCCTCAACTACTGTACATTTATCCAGCATCCGTACAGAGAATCCTATACATGAATTTCGACCAGGCTAAAGCGCTGAGACTTCAGCAGTGGCGCTCGACCCTCGACGACCACGACTTTCGAATGCAGAACCCCGAGGCCCACCGACAGACCCTTCACTTAATGAGCGCCACCCTTCTCACCGAGGGCTTGATCGATGAGCTACAGCAGTACGACATGAACGAAATGGCGAATGCCGCTTACTGGCATGCAGTGGAAGAACTTCATACCTCGCCGGACCACTACTGCGGCGCTTCTGCATACGACGTTTTGCAGCGCGGCAATGGCAAGCTAATCGGCCGTATTGGACAGTCAATTTTCTATTTCGCAAGCACGCTTGCCGACAGCGCACGATCCTCATACGACGGGAAGATTTACCGCGATGCAGCTGGGGCGAACCTTGTTTTCAACCCATCCGGAGTTACCGCGAGAATTGCCGGGCTTATATTGACGCTGCCTGATGGGCAGCAATACGACCTTGTCGAAACCGGGCGAACACTCGAGGGGATGACCCGCGAGCCGATAGAAGATCCGGACATCTACCGCGCGCTGGTGGACGCCGCCCAAATTGCCCACGAGCGCAGTGATATACGTGCTTTCGAAAGAGTGCGGCCGCGTCTCCACCTGGCCAGGTTCCGCACCTGCCCCGCTTGCCTTGATCGTTTTGACCTCTCTGAAGACTGCCCGACCTGCGCTGGCCGAGGGTTTGTAACGAAGCCGACGACCACTGGTCTACCCTGAATACATAGCCGGAGGGTGTAATCATGTGCGGACGCCTTTCCCAGTACCGGGGCATTCACGACTTCGTCGCGGCGCTCAGCATTCCCAACGCACTGATCAACTATGCCGGCGACCAGCCTTTCGAGCGCTATAACGCCGCGCCGACCACTCAGCTCGCCCTCTTTCACCGAGATGGAGAATTCCTGCGCGCTGACATGGTTCGTTGGGGCTGGCGCCCGCACTGGGCCAAAGACCGCGCCGCGCCGATCAATGCTCGCGTTGAGAAGGTCGCCCATGGCCCATTCTTCAAAGCGATCTGGCCGCACCGGGCAATCATCGCGATCGACAATTGGTTTGAGTGGGTTTACGAAGGCGGGCCGAAGAAGCAGCCCTACCTGATCCACCATCATGACCAGTCGCCGATCCTCTGTGCTGCGATCGGTCAGTATCCCATCGGCGAACATGAGCCCGGCGAGCATGACGGCTTCGTGATCATCACCGCCGACAGCGCCGGGGGCATGGTGGACATCCATGACCGGCGGCCAGTAACGTTATCGCCGGAACTGGCCCGGGAATGGCTGGACCCGGCCACGCCCAAGGAGCGCGCCGAGCTGATGGTGCTACTCCAGGGTGAGCCGACAGAGGCGTTCGAATGGTTCAAAGTCGACCGAGCCGTGGGCAATGTGCGGAATCATGGACCGGAGTTGATCAAACCGATCACCGACTCGCTTGCTTGAGGTATACCCAGCATGCCACCGGAGCAATCAGTTTTGACCGCCGTCTCTGGCTGATCGGCTGACTTTCCCAAGCATGATTCAGAGGAGTTTCAAATTTTCCTACCTCTGTAGTTTTCAAGCTCACTTCCTAAGCCAGGTTTTCAACTTACGTTTTTACGGTAGTTTTTAATCTCACTTCCCAAGCCAGGTTTTTAACTTTCGTTTCTACGCTGCCTTTCAAACTCACTTCCCAAGTTAGGATTTAAACTTTCGCCTCTATCTGGTCTTTAAAATTTGTCGAGAAGCGGATTCAATTAGCACATCACGCGCCCCCTCACAGCTAGCTAGAAACGCTACAACCCTTATATTACGCGGCTCACACCCACAACCAAGAGAACAAAAAAACAGAACAAACTGGGGACACTCAAAATTATTAATTTTTTCTGCCCCCATCTTATTAACGTCCTCATTCATCAAGCAGTATCGTTTCTTACAGCAACACACACCCAACGAGCGCACCACCGCATTTATCGCGGCGCTGCCCCCGCGCGAGAAAAAATCATGAGTATCTTGATGCTGCTAACGGCGACAGTTGAGTTTCTAATCAAACTCACAGAATTCCTGCACCTATGGGGTATCGGCTGCCCTGGCTTTATACCTTGTTGATTAAAACAGTCCGCCGAACGCATCCGGCAGCCAATTCATAATCACCAGCTCGCCACTGACCTCGGCTTTCCCTTGGCGTTGATTGGTATTGCTATAGCGGATATCCAAGGTCTCGAAATGAAAACCCTCAAACACCCGCCGTATGTCCGGGTGATCGTTGATGCTGACCATCACCTTACCTTTGCAACGCCGCATGAAGTCGGCCATCCGCTCGTAGTTTTCGAACGGAAAATCGACGCCATAGCCGGCGGTCTGCCAGTAAGGTGGGTCCATGTAGTGGAAGGTGTGGGCACGGTCATAGCGTTCAGCGCATTCAAGCCAGGGAAGATTTTCGACGTAGGTGCCGGACAGGCGCTGCCAAGCGGCCGCGAGGCTATCCTCGATCCGCACCAGGTTGATGGCCGGACCAGTAGTCGCGGTGCGCCGAATCTGCCCGGTGACCGTGCCGCGATGGGATGGTGCTGCAGGTAGAAGGATCGGGCGGCCCGCTGGATGTCGATAGGGTTTCGGGGCCGGTCATCTTCTTACATGCGCCACATCGCGCGAATCAGTGCCCAAGCTATCGCTAGCTCACACGAAGCTAGCAAGATCCAGAATATCCGTGGGAGTAAATGTGGGAGTATCTTTTCGGCATGAAAAAGCCCAACCTTTTCAGATCGGGCCAAGTCATTGAAAGATATGGTCGGGACGGAGTGATTCGAACACTCGACCCCTAGCACCCCATTTAAGAGGGTAGAGAAATATTTAAATTATTCTGCCGGCTGTGGTTGGCTTGTAAATAAAAAACCCGACACGAAGGCCGGGTTACCCACCCTCTCCGAGACGCAGCCCCCAAATGAGAGGGATGGAGAGCTGACAAGAGAGTGTGGGGGCGAGATATTTCCAAATGGTGCTCTCCTGCGCAATAAAAAATCCGACTCAAGGGCAGCATATCGTGATCATTAGCCCGTAGAAATCAGATACTGACCATCATTTTTCGAGTTTCTCCCAATGCCTCAGGTGGCATGTGAAGTCCAGCCCTCCAGTGGCAATTCGAAGAACAACAAACGCCCATCAGAAGCACTCAACTGTAACGGTAACATTCTTTGCCACCGCTCGAAGTTAACACCTCAGCTTGAGCCCAGGGCACTGCACACGAACCGCGTGGTCACGTCGAAATTATCCGGAGTGAGGACATCAATTGGCGAACGACCTTTTAATCGCCCTTCCAACGAAGCATTACCGGTACGCCTACTTCATTGCGCCACGTTTTACTTTTAACCGAGTGACATTCTCGTCGGCCTGATTCGCAAACTCGTGAGGGGTGACATGCTCCTGAAGATTGGCCTCAAGGTACCGACTCCACCAGCTCATGATCAGCCTGCGCTCTTCAATGAACTCTGCCTTGTGAATGTAGGCGGCACGAACGCTGTTCCGCTCTCGATGGCTCATCTGTCTTTCAATAGCCGTCTCTGACCACAGCCCTGACTCAACCAGTGCGCTGCATGCCATTGAGCGGAAGCCGTGACCACAGATCTCGGTCTTGGTGTCGTACCCCATAGTGCGCAACGCTTTGTTCACGGTGTTTTCTGACATCGGCTTCCAGGCCCTAGCATCACCGGCAAATACCAGATCGAATGTGCCAGTGAGGGTGCGGATCTGTTCAAGCACGGCCACAACTTGCGGCGATAAAGGCACAAGATGAACATCGCCGGCCATTTTCGTCCCCCGCGTTGAATGGCGTACGTCCTCCAGCTCCGGCCGAGTATCCGGGATCTCCCATACGCCACGCTTGAGGTCGAACTCACACCAGCGAGCGAAACGTAATTCACTCGAGCGAACAAACACGTTCAGCGACAGTATGAGCGTTAGCCGGGTCAGCTCTCGGCCCTTGTAGGCATTGATTCGCGCCAGCAACTCAGGCAGGCGTGATAGTGGCAATGCAGGACGATGGGAGACTCGCGGCGCTTTGATCAAGCCCTGAAGGTCGTACGCAGGGTTTATCGGAATAAGACGAAGGCGTTTTGCCTCACGCATAATACTTTGCAGGTATCTTTGTACCCTTAAGGCGACGTCAATCGTTCCTCGTTTTCTGATCGCCTCCAAAGGTTGCATCAGATCATAAGTATCGAGATCAGCAATCGCGCGGGCACCGATAAACGGGAAAACATAGTTATTCAGACGGTTCAACACATTCTTGGAATGGTCGGGTGCCCATCTGGCCGACATGTTCTTGTGCCAGTCCAATGCAACGCTTTCAAAGGTGCGGCCGTTGACAGCATCTTCCGTTTTGGTTTTACGTTTGTTCTCAACGGGATCAATGCCGTCTGCGAGCATCCGCTTCGCATCTAAACGCTTCTGGCGCGCATCGGCAAGGCCAATCACAGGATAGCTACCGAGGGAGGTCAACCCCTCCCGACCGTCAGGCTTTACGTACCTGAGACGCCAGCCTTTACGGCCATTGGGTTGGATTAGGAGATAGAGACCGTCGCCGTCGAAAAGCTTGTAGGGACGGTCTGTTGGCTTGGCTAAACGGCAAGCAGCGTCGGTAAGCGGAGCAGTTGTGCGCGACATAAGGGTACTATCCTTAATCGAACCAAAGACTACCCCTAACTTTACCCTCTAAATGACTAGATTCCAGAAGAATGGACAAGAATCCGACGGAATGCTAAAACGAAAAAACCCGCCAGAAGGCAGGTTTTTCAAGGCTTCCAGAGAACTTAAAAGCGCTCACTGGAATGTAAGATGGTGCCCGAAGCCGGAATCGAACCGGCACGCCCTTACGAGCGGGGGATTTTAAGTCCCATGCGTCTACCAGTTTCGCCATTCGGGCGGTAGCGCGGTAAAGCGGCCTGAAGACTGACCAATAACGATCTGGCAGTTCTGACGCTTGTGCAACAGAGGGGGAAATATATACATCCCGCCCCGGTGAAGCAAGTTCGCAAAGATCCTTTTCAAGACTAAATCTTGCAGGACTGCGAAAATAAAAAAGCTCCGTAGATCATGGATCTACGGAGCTCGTTTAAAGTGGAGGCCGAAGTCGGAATCGAACCGGCGTAGGTGGATTTGCAATCCACTGCATAACCATTTTGCTATTCGGCCTCAAACATCTGATGTCAGTAGCACAACACCAAACGTGTAAACTCGTATCTGGAAACAAGATTCTAATCTAGCATCCAACCCTTTGAAATCTAAGGGGTTTTCGTGTTCCCTAAGCAGGAATGGACGCAATTCTGGACTGGTTCGAAAGGCATGTCAAGAACTGGGAGAAAATAATTCGAGATACGCGATTGCCAATACACGGTCGCTTTGGAGCCTAACACTTCAGCGCCACAAAAAACGCTATCTATCACAAGATGAGTGTTGGCTAAAAAGATCGCAGCCTTCGGCAGCTCCTACGCGCCTGTGGGCGCCGCCGAAGGCTGCGATCTTTTGATCTTGCTTATATGTCCCTCTTCAATGACTGACCGCCACCACCCGTTGCAACCGCTGCCGATACTGACTGGGCGTTTCCTGCATTTCATGTCGGAAGTGCCGATTGAAATTCGACAGGTTTGCATAACCCACTTCAAAGCAGATATCTGCAACGCTGAAACTGCTTTGCGCCAGCAAACGGCAGGCGCGCTGAACCCGCAGTTTGCGCGTCAGGTCGACGAAGGTATGGCCAGTGGCGCGTTTGAAGAATTTGGAGAAGGCCGGTTCGTTCATGTCCAGGCGCTGGGCGATGACGGACATCCGCAGCTCATCCGCGAGATCGTTGAGGATGTAGTCGAAGACAATACTCATGCGCTGGGCCGTCAATGCGTCGAGCATCGGCGCATATTGCAGGCTGGCAAGTGTCTGTTTCTCATTGTCGGGGGCCGACGCCAGCAATTGCAGCAATGACAGGAACAGGCACAGTCGCTGCAATCCGTGGCACTGGCCGATGTCTTCCAGCAGGCGGGCCGCTTTCTTGCGGGTATTGCCATGAAATTCGATGCCCTGTGCCGCCTGGCGAAACAGGTTTTGCAACTCGCTGAGTTCGGGAACCTTGTCGCGCAGTTGCATCAGCATCTGACCGTCGAACTGTAACACCACGTCGCGTCCCTCAATCACCTCGCCTTTGCCCAGATCGCTGATCCAGTCGTGAGGCAGGCCAGGGCCGATCAGGGCGACATGGCCGGCCTCGAACACGCCGATATAGTCACCGGCCAATAGCCGTCCGCTGCCTTCGCGAATCAGGTGGATCTCGAATTCCGGATGATGGTTCCAGCGAGCAAGGTCGAAGGGATAGTCGTGTTCATACCAACGAAAGCTGTGCTGCGGCTCGTTCAGAATGACTTCAAGCGCCGGCGGCTTGTCTGCGGTTACGTGATGGTTCATCACTCTGGCGATCCCGTTTTTGTTGGTTTTATCAAGGCTACCGCGAAGCCCGGGACGAGTCGAAGCTGATTCGAAACGCCAAGGCGCGGTTATCAGATTCACACTAAGCAGGCAGCAAGCCTAGCGCGCTACAGGGCGGCCACTGATACTTTTTTTCCACGAGTGCCACGGTTAAAAAAGTATCAGTGCCGCGTATGCCGTTCATTTGTTCACCGCTTGGGTTGCTGTAATCCTGTGGTCATCCCGTTGCGGCGATGACTCGCACCGTGGACTACAACAATAAGAGCCTCTGCCGCCCAAGGCGCAGAGCGGAGAACACAATGAAGATCATTCCAACAGTACTTTTTCTGTCCGCCGGATTGTCCTCTGCCCTGCTCTGCCAGGCTGCCGAAACGGTGACCATCGCCACGGTGAACAACAGCGACATGATCCGCATGCAGCGGCTGTCCAAAACATTCGAACAGCTGCACCCGGACGTGAAGCTCAACTGGGTGGTGCTCGAAGAGAACGTGTTGCGTCAGCGCCTGACCACCGACATTGCCACTCAGGGCGGTCAATTCGACGTGCTCACCATCGGCACCTACGAAACACCGCTGTGGGGCGCCAAGCATTGGCTGGAGCCGATGAAGGACCTGCCCGCCAGCTATGACCTCGAAGATATTTTCCCCTCGGTTCGTCAGGGACTGTCAGTCAACGACACGCTCTATGCCCTGCCGTTTTATGGCGAAAGTACCATCACCTATTACCGAACCGACCTGTTCAAGAACGCCGGCCTGAGCATGCCCGAGCACCCGACCTGGACGCAGCTCGGCGAGTTCGCCGGCAAGCTGCACCAGCCGGATAAAGAGCAGTATGGAATGTGCCTGCGCGGCAAGGCCGGTTGGGGTGAAAACATGGCGCTGCTGACCACCCTGTCCAACGCTTTTGGCGCGCGCTGGTTCAACGAGCAGTGGCAGCCGCAACTCACCGGGCCGGAATGGACCGCCGCCGCGAACTTCTACGTCAACACCCTCAAGCTGTACGGCCCGCCGGGGGTTTCGAGCAATGGTTTCAACGAGACGCTGGCGCTGTTCAATAGCGGAAAATGCGCGATCTGGGTCGATGCCAGCGTCGCAGGCTCCTTCATCACCGATACAACTCAAAGCAAGGTCGCCGATAAGGTCGGCTTCGTCGCGGCGCCCACGCAGGTCACCGACAAGGGTTCGTCCTGGCTCTATGCCTGGTCGCTGGCCATCCCTGCGACGTCCAAACACAAAGAAGCCGCTAAAGCCTTTGTGACCTGGGCGACCTCCAAGGAATACATCCAACTGGTCGCCGAGAAGGATGGCATCACCAACGTACCGCCGGGCACTCGCATGTCCACCTACAGCGACGCCTACTTGCAGGCCGCGCCCTTCGCCAGTGTCACGCTGAAAATGATGCAGCACGCCGACCCTGCACACCCGTCAGTCCAACCCGTGCCTTACGTCGGTATCCAGTACGTGACCATTCCTGAATTCCAGGCCATCGGCACGTCGGTCGGCAAGCTGCTGTCTGCGGCGCTCACCGGGCAGATGCCGGTTGAGCAGGCCCTGGCCTCGGCCCAGCAAACCACCGAACGCGAGATGAAACGCGCGGGTTATCCCAAGTAGGGGTAATCCGTGTGGGAGCGGGCTTGCTCGCGAAGGCGGTGTGTCAGGCAGCATCGATGTTGAATGTGCCGCCCTCTTCGCGAGCAAGCCCGCTCCCACAGGGTTCTTCGCAGATTGACGACCGCTTTTGGTGCCCTCGATGGGGGCGTCTCTTTAGCTCTAACGATTGGATGGGAAAAATGAAACGTTTGGAAGGAAAAAGCGCCCTTATCACCGGTTCTGCCAGAGGCATCGGAAGAACGTTCGCGCAAGCCTATATCCGCGAAGGCGCTACGGTCGCGATCGCAGACATCAACCTGGAACGTGCGCAAGCCACCGCGGCCGAGCTGGGGCCGAATGCCTATGCGGTCGAGATGGACGTGACTGATCAGCAATCTATCGACGGTGCCATCGCGGCGGTCATCGCGACCACAGGCAAGCTCGATATCCTGATCAACAACGCGGCACTGTTTGATCTCGCGCCGATTACCGAGATTTCTCGCGACAGCTACGAACGGCTGTTCTCGATCAACGTGTCCGGCACTCTGTTTACGCTGCAGGCCGCGGCCAAGCAGATGATCCGTCAGGGCCATGGCGGCAAGATCATCAATATGGCCAGTCAGGCCGGTCGGCGCGGTGAAGCGCTTGTCGCGGTGTATTGCGCGACCAAAGCAGCGGTGATCAGCCTCACGCAATCGGCCGGCCTCAATCTCATTCCCCATCACATCAACGTGAACGCCATCGCGCCGGGCGTGGTGGACGGTGAGCATTGGGATGGTGTCGACGCGCTGTTCGCCAAATATGAAAACCGGCCGCTTGGGGAAAAGAAAAAGCTGGCGGGTCAGGAAGTACCCTATGGGCGCATGGGCACGGCGGATGATCTGGTCGGTATGGCGATCTTCCTGGCATCGGCCGAGAGCGATTACATCGTGGCGCAGACCTATAACGTCGATGGCGGCAACTGGATGAGCTGACGAGTATCGAACCCGAATTAAAGCCCGTACCGAACAGGCCATGTCTACTGCACCGTAGACATGGCCTGCTCGTTCCCGCTCAGCCCTCAATGCCCGCGAATGTAGTGTTCCAGTTGCCGAATCAAATCGGCCTGCTCGACGATGGCTTCCTTGACCAGATCGCCAATCGACAACAGCCCGATCAGTTCGCCGCTCTCCAGCACGGGCAGATGGCGCAAATGACTGTCGGTCATGACCGCCATGCAGCGCTCGATGCTCTGCTGACTGTCGGCGGTCACCACCGGCGCGCTCATGATCTCGCGCACCGGCGTACCGACCGAAGATCGCCCCTGTAGCACCACCTTGCGCGCATAGTCGCGCTCGCTGATGACACCGACCACCTGCCCGTCTTCGATGACGGGCAACGCGCCGACGTTCTTCTCGGCCATCATTTTCAGGGCGTCGAGCACCATCTGATCCGGTGCGATGCTGTGCACCTGCTGGTTTTGCACGACTTTCAGTTTGAGCAACTGTGCGGCTGTCTTCATCAACGTTCTCCGATACGGTTCAGAGCGGCGATCAAGCCGCCGCGACTTCCACAACGCCGGCGTTCAGGCGCACCGGCCACACCCGCAGACGCTGCTCCGGGTACTCCAGGCAACTGCCGTCTTCAAGACGGAAATGCTGCTTGTAGATCGGCGACGCCACCACCAGATCACCCTTGAGGCTGCCGATCAGTCCGCGGCCGATGACGTTCGCGCCGGATTGCGGATCATGGTTGTCGATGGCGTAGAGGGTGCGACCTTCGGCCTGCGGCAGGTAGAACAGCGCCACCTGCTCGCCGTCGAGCCAGACCACGACGCCGGAGTTGCTGACCAGATCCTGCTGGCTGCACACCGCCTGCCACGCCTGAGCATTGGCCGCGGTTGCAGGGACTTCGACACGCTGGGTATTGGACTGACTCATCAGGCATTCTCCTCGGTGACAGGGATAAGGTTGAGTTCGGCGGCCATGATCGGCCGGCGCTGACCGCGTTCCTGAACAAAATGGATGTCCGGGTCCGGGCGTTGATCGTTGACGAAGGTGCGGAAGCGCTTGAGTTTTTCCGGGTCTTTGAGGGCGTTGGCCCATTCGCATTCGTAGCGGTTGACCACCAGTTGCATCTGCGCTTCAAGTTCTGCGCCGAGCCCCAGGCTGTCGTTGATGATCACGTCCTTGAGGTAATCCAGGCCGCCCTCCAGGCTTTCACGCCAGACCGAGGTGCGCTGCAATTTGTCGGCGGTGCGGATGTAGAACATCAGGAAACGGTCGATGTAACGGATCAAGGTTTCATCGTCCAGGTCGGTGGCGAACAGCTCGGCGTGGCGTGGGCGCATGCCGCCGTTACCGGCGACATAGAGGTTCCAGCCGTTCTCGGTGGCGATCACGCCCACGTCTTTGCTCTGCGCCTCGGCACATTCACGGGTACAACCAGAGACCGCGAACTTGAGCTTGTGCGGCGAGCGCAGGCCTTTGTAGCGATCCTCGAGGGTCAGGGCCATTTTCACGCTGTCCTGCACGCCGTAACGGCACCAGGTGCTGCCCACGCAAGACTTCACCGTGCGGGTCGATTTGCCGTAGGCATGCCCGGTTTCGAAACCGGCCTCAATCAGCTCGGACCAGATGTCCGGCAACTGATGCAACTGCGCGCCGAACAGGTCGATCCGCTGGCCGCCGGTGATTTTGGTGTAGAGGTCGTATTTTTTCGCCACCACGCCAATCGCGATCAGCTTGTCGGCTGTGATCTCGCCCCCGGCGATGCGCGGCACCACCGAATAGGTGCCGTTTTTCTGCATGTTGGCCATGAAGGTGTCGTTGGTGTCCTGCAACGGCACCAGCGAGGCATCCATGATCGGCTGGTTCCAGCACGAAGCGAGGATCGAGCCCACTGCCGGTTTGCACACGTCGCAACCGGTGTGACCACGGCCGTGTTTGGCCAGCAGCTCTTCGAAAGTGATCACCCCTTCTACCCGCACCAGCGCATAAAGCTCCTGACGGGTGTAGGCGAAGTGTTCGCACAGGCTCTTGTCGACACTGACACCACGGGCAATCAATTCATGCTCGAACACTTGCTTGAGCAGCCCCGCGCAACCGCCGCAACCGGTGCAAGCCTTGGTCTGCGACTTGAGCAGGCCGAGGTCGGTGCAGCCACCGTCGATGGCCGAGCAGATCGAGCCCTTGGTGACGTTATGGCACGAGCAAACGGTCGCCGACTCGGGCAGCGCGCCCGGGCCCAGGGTTGGCGCGCCGGTGGACGATGGCAGAATCAGGCTGGCGGGTTCCGACGGCAAGGCAATGCCGTTCTGCATGTATTGCAGCAGGGTGTCGTAATAGCTGTTGTCGCCGACCAACACCGCGCCGAGCACGCGCTTGCTGTCAGCATCCACCACCAGGCGGCGGTAGCTGGCCGTCGCTTCATCGATGAACTGATAACTGCGCGCACCCGGGGTCTGAGCATGAGCATCACCGATGGAGCCGACATCAACGCCGAGCAGTTTGAGCTTGGTCGACATGTCGGCGCCCTGGAACGGCTCCGCCACTTGGTTGCACAGCAGCGTCGCGACGCCACGGGCCATCTGATAACCGGGAGCGACCAGACCGAAGAGGCTGCCGTTCCAGGCGGCGCACTCGCCGATGGCATAGATGTTCGGATCGCTGGTCAGGCATTGGTCATCAATCACCACGCCGCCACGCGGACCGATGTCCAGCGCACATTGGCGGGCCAGCGCGTCTTGCGCGCGGATGCCGGCGGAGAACACGATCAGGTCGGCTTCGAGGAATTCGTCATTGGCAAAATTCATCCGGTAGCGGTACTGCTCGCCGGCACTGATCGACTGCGTGCCACGGGACAGATGCACGCCAACACCGAGCCGCTCGATTTGCGCCTTCAGCGCCAGGCCACCCTGCTCGTCCAGCTGCACCGGCATCAGGCGCGGGGCAAATTCCACCACATGCGCTTCCAGGCCCAGGCTTTTCAAAGCATTGGCCGCTTCCAGACCGAGCAGGCCTCCGCCGACCACCACGCCACGCCGGGCATTGGCCGCCGCGGAACGAATCGCGTCGAGGTCTTCCAGAGTGCGATAGACCAGGCGCGAGTCACCTTCCGCACCTTCAATAGGCGGCACGAAGGGATAAGACCCGGTGGCCAGAACCAGTTTGTCGTAAGCGACGCAACCTTGCGCGGTGATCACCTGACGTCGCGCTCGGTCGATTTCCAGCACCGGCACGCCCAAATGCAGAGTGACGCCCGGCGTCTGGTACAGAGAGGCTTCGCCCAGGGCCAGCGACTCGGCATCGCGACCACCGAAATACTCCGACAGATGCACCCGGTCGTAGGCGCGCATCGGCTCTTCGCTGAAGACATGCAGGCGATAGTGGTCAAGGGCGCCGCGCTCGATGAGCTGCTCGACACAATGATGTCCGACCATGCCATTGCCGATCACGATCAGTGTTTGCAGTTTGTTCAACGCGGCAACATTGGAATTCATAGTAAGCACCCAGCCAAAGCCAATCACGGTTAAAAAAGCAAAAAAAAACGCCTGAAACCTCTCGGTTTCAGGCGTCTTTGCCTGTTCTTCGCGGTGTTCGACCTGGCGCCTTCGCCGGATCCACCGATGTTGCCCACGACCTGCTCGGCCGGTCGATCTTCGTTGATCGAGTGGGCTGCCCATCTGTTTTCGATGGACCTGAGGGGATCAATGCAGCCTTTGTGCCAGTCCGCGGTGCATGACTTCCTCAGTTCTGGAAAACGGGCCTCTGAACGATGGGAGAATGTGATAAAGACACCGGCCCACGCGGGTCTCATCAGGCTTCTGGCCCCCGCGAGCGGGTGGGCGGACGTTGGAGCTGAAGGAAGGAATAGCTCAGGAAACCGCTTCGCACTGGTGCACGTTGTCAGGCATGGCTCTTTAAAAGTGCATGCGGCTACGTTCTATTTGGGCTTGAGCAATGCCAGTGAGTTAAGCGCGAATCCCTGTGGGAGCGGTGGTGCGACGATTCGACTTGCTCGCGAAGACGGCGGCACAGTCAATATTGATGTCGCCTGACACGCCGCTTTCGCGAGCAAGCCCGCTCCCACAGGGATTCGCAACATTGCCGGAATGCGCGTGTTTAAAAGCCCTGAAGGTTACTTCCTGAAAGCTACAAGATCTTGCGCCGTTGCCTACGCTTACGCCAGAATCCGCCGGCTTGTGCGCCTTGGGGCCGCTCGGTAACTTGATTCGCGTCACTGCCCATCAGTGATCGGGTTTAGCAGCCCGGGGTTACAAGCAAGTGCACAAGCTCTTGTCAGTCAGGCATTCCCATGCCTGCACTTGATGGTGGTTGTGCGCAGGGCGCCTTCGGGCGCGCCGGCTTTGCTAGCTTCCCCGGTCTGCTAACCTGCGTACAGCTGCCTCCCTCTCGTTTAGCAGCAGGAGGGTTGGCACTCAATCAGAGAAGCCAGCTTATGTTCAAGGTTACGCCCAACCCACCGGACACCGATTCGGTGTCTCCATACGAGTCCGATTCAAAGAAGCTCAATGAGGCCGCCGAGCGGGCTTTGAACTTCCACTTCCCGTCGAATGCCGACATCAAAGCCACCGCGCGTAAACCCAGCAAGCTGTTTGCCGTAGCCCCAGAGGCGACTACCGAAACCCTGGCGGTTTTTTTGGTCGAGACACTGGCCTCGGTCGATGTGATGGTCCATCAGTTGGTGGATCATCTGGAGGGTGAGTCGCGTCACGCCCTGCTGGGCATTTCAAACAGCATCATGGTGGCGGAGATCACCGCGAACCGGGTGCTGGATCACATTAATACGCCTTAGAAGTGTGAGCTTCATTCTTTTTTGTAGGAGCGAGGCTTGCCCGCGAAGGCGTCAGGTCTGGCACACCGCGTTATCGTTCTTCGCGGGCAAGCCTCGCTCCTGCAGGGATTGTGTTCCGCGCGCAGTCACTCAGCCATTGGGCGGCAGCTCGTGGGTGGTCCGTTGCACGGAGCTGTGGTTCTGGCCATCAGGAATCGACAGGGTCGCCCGCAGCCCGCCTTCAGGTGGGTTGACCAGCGTAATCCGCCCACCCAGCCGCGTCGCAATGGTGCTGACGATGGTCAGTCCCAACCCAGCGCCCGTGTGTTCATCAGCCGGCGGTAGGTCTGCATGTGTTCGATATCCAGCGAACCGTGGGAACTCAGGTAGCTGAAGGCGGTTTCCGGCAGCGCCAGGCGCTCGCGGATGCTGCCGGCCGCGTGGGTGGCCAGGGCAATGCTGGTGCCTTCCAGCACGTTGACCATGCCGAACAGGCCCACCGGGTTGTCCCGGGCAATCAGGTCGTAGAGGAAGCTGACCATCAACTCGATCGGCAGCGATGGACGACCGTCCCGCACCGCCTCTTTGTCACCGCCACAGGCTGCGATGTCGTCGAGTACCCACTGTTCGTGGCCGTACTCCTCGTCGATGTACTCGCACACCGCTTTGCGTAGCCATTCCAGCCGCTGCGGCAGACGTGCGCCGCACGCCATCATCAACGGCACGGTATGGCGCACGTGGTAGTAGGCCTGGGCGAGGAAGGCGCGGTAGCTCTCCAGGCTGACCTTACCCTCAAGGGCATCACGGATGATCGGCAGGTTGAACAACTCGTGGCGTTCCTGCTGGGTGGCTTCTTGCAGGGTGTCGAAAAAACTCATGATGCGGATTCCTCGGAAAAAACGAAGTCAGTGAGCTGCGCCCGGTAACGCTCGACGATGGCGTCGCGGCGCGGTCGGCCATTGGCGGTCAGCAAGCCGTTGGCGGCGCTGAATGGTTGATCGAGACGGGTCCAGTGATGAACCTGGGCGTAATCGGGCAAGGCCTCGTTGGCCTGGGCCACGGCGGCGGCCAGCTCTTCATCGGTGCAGTCAGGCCGATGGGGCCAGAGCAGGGCGTGGTTGCTCGGCATCGCTTCGCCGAGGACGAACGCCTGAGCGATGTGACGACGCTGAGTGAGTTCGGCCTCGACCCATTCCGGATTGACGTTGCGGCCGAAACTGGTGACGAACTGATGCTTCTTGCGCCCGTTGAGGTAGAGAAAACCTTCCGGGTCGAACTCGCCGAGATCGCCGGTCGGCCACCAATCATCGCGGAAGGGGGATTGCCCCAGATAGCCGAGCAGGGTCGAGCCCTTTACCAGCACTTCACCATCGTCGGCCAGGCGAATCCCGACATGGGGCAGGGGCCTGCCAACGCTACCAGGGCGGCGCGCGCCCGGGCGATTGAGGCACACCACCGACGAACATTCCGACAACCCGTAACCTTCATAGACCGGGATGCCGATGCGCTGGGCGCGATGCAATAATTCTTCGCTAACCCGTGCACCACCGACCGCAGCAAAACGCAACGATTGGGGGTTGAATGCTTTTTGCTCGGCGGCGCTGACCAGCATCAGCAGCAACTGCGGCACCAGGATCAGACTTTCCGGTTTTCGGGCGGCCAGACAGCCCAACAGCCGCGGCACATCGACACCGCTGGCACCCTGAATGCCCAGGGTTTTCTGGCTCGGTACGCTCAAGGTCGCGCCGGCATACAGCGCGGCATAACAACCGAGGTTTTCCAGCAGAATCGCCAGGGGCAGCAGCGCCAGGTGATGCCGTGGGTCGGTGGGTTTGCTGGCCTGATCCAGTTCGCGGGCCACTCGCAAAAGGCTCTCGGCGCTCAGGCACACGCCTTTGGGCGTACCGGTGGTGCCTGAGGTAAAGGTCAGTTTGGCGGTGCCTTCGGGTATCAGGTTCGGGCCGCTGAAAGGGCGACGCCAGAATTCGCCGGTCTTCTCGTAGCCGGCTGCTTGCAGTTCGGCTTCCAGTTCCGGTTCGGCAATCACCAGTGTCGCCTGGCTCTGTTGCAGGCAATGATTGCGTTGTGCCGGACTGAAGAAGGGCGGCAGCGTCAGGCAGGTCAGGCCTTCGAACAGGACGGCCAGATCCCAGAGCATCGCCTCGATGCCGTTGTCCAGGGCCAGCGCAACCACTTTGACGTGCTCATCGCGCAGACGCTGCTGGCGATACATGACCTCGGCGTACAGCGTGGCGTAGTCCAGTTTCAACTGATCGCCCCACAAGGCGATGGCGTTGGTCTTGCGCTCGGCGTGACTGCGCAGGGTCTGCTTGAACCGCTCCATTTCAGGCGACATCGCTGGACTCCTCAAGGGACGTCGGCAACCCCAGGCGATTGAACAAACCGATGTTGCGCAAATGGATGAAACCGGCGCGGATGTTGCCGACATGCACCCATGGCTGACTCTCGTAATAACTGCCCCAGAGGTGACGGTCGTCGCCCAGCCGCGCAGGATCGGCGGCGCAGAGCGTCACCGGCTTCAAGCCCAGGCGATGAAAACTGTTCACCAGCCCGATGTTGCCGGTGAACGCCACCCATTCCAGCCCGCCCATGGCCAACAGGTAGGTGATGGCGATGATGCTCAGGCGCGCACTGCCGGTATCGCTGGCGGCGAGGTTTCCGACCTCGACGATACCGGCCCGGTCCACGGGTTGGCCGGCGGTGTCGCTGATCAGCGGATCAATCGCCTCGTCCAGATAACGCTCCAGAAACAAGGGTTCGGCACCGGCAAGTCGTACGCCAGCCACCGCACACAGCGTGCCTGACGCATCGCTCATGCCGAACAACTGCGGCATGAATTGGCGGATGTCGGCGCCGTGGGCCTTTCGAAAACGCTGCTGGATAAAAGCTTCGAAGACCGGACGCTGGGGATCGTCCGGCAAGGCTCTTGCCAGACTCATCTGCGGGGTTTCGGCTTGACCGAAGTGCAGGGGCAGAGGGATGTTCCAGTCGAAATCGGGCATGGGCAAGAACGCCTCCCTGGGTAAGTTCGGGAGGAGTATCAAAGGCAATTCTTAACGGAGTCTGAAGGTGGACCTTCAGATTGTCTTAAGACTGGACGGGCAGGGTGGCGCCGGTCGGTTCGACGAAACCGGATCCAGGCTGTACGAACTGAGTCGGCAGCCGCCACCGATCTTCACGAGGCCCCGTATGACCCGAGATTCAGCAGTACACCGGTATGGAAAACTCTCGATCACCTTGCACTGGCTGATGCTGGCGCTGTTCATCGGCGTTTATGGTTGCATCGAGATCAAAGGATTGCTGCCCCGAGGGCATGCCTTGAAGGGCCTGTTTCTGGGGCTGCACGGCGTATTCGGGTTGAGCATTTTTGCGCTGGTCTGGGTCCGCTTGCTCGGGCGCCTCTCGCCCCGACCACCGATTACCCCGGCCCCGTCCACCTGGCAGACGGGCGTCTCGCACCTCATGCACCTGGCGTTGTATGGGCTGATGATCGCTACGCCGCTACTGGCCTGGTTGATGCTGGCCGCCGGGGGCAAGCCGATGCCGTATTTCGGCTTTTTCCTGCCGGCGCCGGTTGCGGTTGATCCCGATCTGGCCAAGCAACTCAAGCATTGGCATGAATGGCTCGGCAGTACTGGCTACTGGTTGATTGGTTTGCACGCAGCGGCGGGGTTGTTTCATCACTACTGGGTCCGCGACAACACGCTCACACGCATGCTGCCGGGGGGCTCTGGTGTGGGTGTCAATGAGCGTCAGCGATAATTCGGGGTTGCCAGGAATACCGCGTCATCGTTCTTCGCGAGCAAGCCCGCTCCCACATTGACCGAGCCAGCCGCAAATTTTGTGGCTGACATAGACCCCATGTGGGAGCGGGCTTGCTCGCGAAGAGGCCATCAGGTTCACCTCAAACCTTACCCGCTTCCTCTTCCAACTGATCCGACTCAAACAGTTTTGCCAATTCCGCCCGCGCTTCCTGGGCGGTCTGCATCACCTTGGCCGCATCGTCATACACCGCGTGCTGAGCCTCCAGCACCTGTTCATCGTGATGGGTAAAGCGCTTGATCCGCGCATCTGCCTGGGCCTGTGTCAGCCCCAACCCGACCAGAGTCCGTCGGGTCATTTCCAGGCTGGAGTAATAGGTTTCCCGCACAGCCTGAGCCCCGACATCCACCAGCCGGTGCACATGCTGACGGTTACGCGCCCGGGCGATGATCTTGATGTGCGGATAGAGCTTGTGCACCACCTCGGCCGTCTTGATGTTGGTGTCGGGATCATCGGTGGCGATCACAAAAAACTCCGCTTGCTCGACCTTGGCCGCGCTGAGGATTTCCGGGCGCATCGGGTCGCCGTAGAACACCGGCACGCCGCCGAAGCTGCGGGACAGTTCGATGGTTTCCACCGACGTGTCGAGGGCGATGAACTTGATGTTCTGCGCCCGCAGAATCCGCGCCACGATCTGCCCCATACGGCCCATGCCGGCAATGACCACGCGGGGCGTGTCGGCGTCGATTTCGCGGAACTTCTCCGGCACCACCACGGGCTGAACCTTGGGGCTGACCAGTCGGGCGCACAACAGCAACAACAGCGGCGTCACGGCCATGGACAAGGTAATCGTCAGCACCAGCAGGTCGTACAGGCGCGGCTCGAATAGCCCCTGATCACGACCGATCTTGAACACCACAAATGCGAACTCACCACCGGCCGCCAGTACGATGCCGAGGCGAATCGCACTGACCTTGCCCAAACCTCCGGCCAGTCGACCGACAACGAACAGCAGCGGCAACTTGATGGCGATCAGCAACAGGGTCAGCCCCAGCACCACGACCGGCGCGCTCAGCAGCAGACTCAAATTGGCGCCCATGCCGACACTGATGAAAAACAGCCCCAGCAGCAGCCCCTTGAACGGCTCGATCTGCGCTTCCAGTTCGTGGCGATATTCAGAATCCGCCAGCAGCAAACCGGCGAGGAACGCGCCGAGGGCCATGGACACGCCGACCAGGTCCATCAGCCACGCCGTGCCGATCACCACCAGCAATGCGGTGGCCGTGGACACCTCCGGCAGACCGGTTTTGGCCACTACGCGAAACACCGGGCGCAGCAAGTACCGTCCGCCAATCACCACCACTGCGATACTGCCCAGCACCCGCAAGCCATGGTTCAAATCTTCGGCGGCACTGGTGGTGTGATCGCCCCCGGCCAGCAGCGGCACCATCGCGATCAGCGGGATCGCGGCGATGTCCTGGAACAGCAAAATCGCAAACGCCAGTCGCCCATGGGGGCTGGTCAGTTCCTTGCGCTCGGCCAGGCTTTGCAAACCAAATGCAGTGGACGACAACGCCAGGCCCAGGCCCAACACGATGGCGCTGTTCAGGGATTGGCCGAACACGAACAACGCCAGCACACCAATCACCGAACCGGTCAGCAACACCTGCGCCAAACCCACGCCGAACACCGATTTGCGCATCACCCACAAGCGTCGCGGCGACAGCTCAAGGCCGATGATGAACAGCAGCAACACTACCCCGAGTTCGGAAATATGGCTGACGCTTTGCGGGTTGCCGATCAAGCCCAGCACCGACGGCCCGATGATCACCCCGGCAAACAGATAGCCGAGCACCGCCCCCAGTTGCAGGCGCTTGGCCAAGGGGACGGTGAGCACCGCCGCGAACAAAAAGACGACAGCGGCTTGCAACAGGTTGCCTTCGTGGGGCATGGCGAAACTCCTGGGTGGGGGCAGGCGAGAGCGGCGTTCGCCCGATTTTCAGCGGGGCGTCAGGATAAAGGCTGGCGTCCATTCAGTCAGCAACGAGGTTATTGATCGAACTCCACGGCTCAGTGGGGCCATTGTTCGAGCAGAATCGAAACGAACTTCTCCGCCGCCGGCGATAACGATGCGCCCCGACGGTACACCAGGCCGAGTGTCCGGTTCACGACGGGGTCAGTCAGCGGGATGCTCACCAGTGTCGGGTGATCCGCCGCCGGCATTGCGAGGCTCGGCATGGCGGAAACCCCAAGCCCGGCTTCGACCATGCCCAGCGAGGTGGACAAATGCTGCACTTCATAAAACCACTGCGGACGCCAGCTCAGGCCCGACAGGGCGTGGTCCAGCAGCATGCGGTTGCCGCTCAGGCGTCCGACGCCGATCAACCGGTAATCGCTCAGTTCTGACCAGGTCACGGACTTCCGCTGGGCCAGTTCATGGTCACGACGACAGGCTAGGACGAAGGGTTCGTTGACCAGTGAAACGAATTCGATGTCCGGGTGCTGGCCGCTCATCATGTTGATGCCGAAGTCGGCTTCTCCCCGCAACACTGCTTCGAGCCCTTCATTGGCGCTGAGGTCGAGCAAGCGGATGCGGATTTTCGGATAGCGCTCGTTATAAAGACGAATCACCGATGGCAGGAAGTAAAACGCGGCGGTTGGAATGCAGGCCAGGGTCACCTGACCGATTTGCCGTTCGGCCAATTCACGGATGTTCAGGATCGAATCGTCGAAGTCATCCAGTAATCGACGAGCCTTGGGCAGGAAGTCGCGACCGACGCTGGTCAGGCTGACCTTGCGCGTGGTGCGATCGAGCAACGTAGTCCCTAAACCCTCTTCAAGTTTTTTTATCCGCCGGCTCAAGGCTGGTTGCGACAGATGCAGTGCATCGGCAGCTTCGTGAAAACTACCCAATTCGGCGATTTTCACGAAAGATCGGATGTCCTGAAGCTCATATTCCATGTTTTATCTCGTTGGGGAGGGCGTTGGACCACGTTCTAAACGTTAAAACTTTCTTTTGTGAAACGCAATAATTGCTCCGATCTTTGCATTGGAAACACAATTACTTCCCTGTCACTCTTGTTTGCAGGACATCAATTACCCCGATTGATTAACAAGAGTTAGTGGCCATGCAACGAATTCCTTGTGTGCTGATGCGCGGTGGTACCTCAAAGGGACCGGTATTTCTCGCCTGGGATCTGCCGGTTTCGGTTGAAGAACGCGATGAGTTGTTGCTCTCGGTGATGGGCTCCGGTCACGAACTGGAGATCGACGGCATCGGCGGCGGTAGCCCGCAGACCAGCAAGGTCGCCATCGTCAGCCCTTCGTTACATCCCGATGCCGATGTTGATTACTTGTTCGTTCAGGTCATGGTGTCTCAGCGTCGGGTGGATACCGCCCCGAACTGCGGCAACATGCTCTGTGCGGTCGGACCGTTTGCCATCGAGCAGGGTCTGGTCAAGGCGGTCGGTGAGCTGACCCGCGTGCGGATTCGCAATCTCAACACCGGCACCTTCGTCACCTCTGATGTGCAGACACCAAACGGCAAAGTCAGCTATGAAGGCGACACCGCCATCGATGGTGTGCCTGGCAGCGCGGCACCGGTTCAACTGACATTCCTTGACGCAGCGGGCAGCAAGACCGGCAAGCTGTTTCCAACCGGCAGCACCCAGGACTGGTTCGATGACATTCCGGTGACCTGCATCGACATGGCCATGCCAATGCTGATCATCGAGGCGCGTCACTTGGGCAAACGCGGCGATGAAACTCCGGCCGAGCTGGACGCCGACAAAGACTTTATGCGCCGTCTCGAAGCTCTGCGGTTGCGGGCTGGCATGGCCATGGGGCTGGGCGACGTCAGCGACAAGGTCATCCCCAAGCCTGTGCTGGTTGCACCGGCCAAGGCCGGTGGCACGTTGCAGGTTCGCTACTTCATGCCGCACAACTGCCACCGTGCGCTGGCCATTACCGGTTCCATCGGTCTGGCCACGGCATGCGTCAGCGAAGGCAGTGTGGTTGCGCAAATGCTCGGTAATACCGGTGGGCCGCGTCTGCAACAGGTGCGGATCGAGCACCCGAGCGGCGGCATCGATGTCGTGCTGTCCTACACCGGTAAAAACGGTGACACAATCCGCGCCTCTGTTGTTCGTACCGCGCGAAGACTGTTTTCCGGCTTTGTGTATGCCCCGGTTTCCCAACGGCTCGCCGGGTAGTCTTCCCGCGCAGTCACTGTCGTTTTTGCATCAGAACAATTCTAAAAATGGGTGATGCCATGAAAGTTGTTAAATCGCTCTACTTCCAGATCCTCTGCGCCGTGCTGCTGGGCGTCGTGGTCGGGCACTTCTGGGCTCAGCAGGCCATTGCCCTCAAGCCGTTGGGTGATGCCTTCATCAAGCTGATCAAAATGATGATTGCGCCAGTGGTGTTTTGCACCATCGTCACCGGCATCGCCGGGATGAACGACAAACGCTCCCTTGGCCGCTTGCTGAGCAAGACCATGCTGCTGTTTCTCGGGCTGACGGTGATCAGCCTGTTCATAGGCCTGGTTGCGGTCTACGTGTTCAAGCCGGGCGCGGGCATGAACATCGATCCGAGCCATTTGAGTACGGCGGGTCTATCCCAGTACACCGAGTCTGCGGCGAAGCTTGGGGTGGTCGAGTTTTTCATGCACATCATCCCTGACACCTTTATAGGTGCGTTCAGTAAAGGTGAAGTGCTGCCGGTGCTGTTTATCGCGGTGCTGTGCGGTTTCGCCCTGTCTTCCCTGGGCGACCGTGGCAAGCCAGTGCTCGATGTACTGGAAGCGGCATCGCAGATGGTCTTCAAGATTTTTTCCTACTTGATGCGTTTTGCGCCGATCGGTGCCTTCGGGGCACTGGCGTTCACCGTCGGACAGTACGGCATCACCTCGCTGGGTTCGCTGGCAAAGTTGATCATGACCTTGTACGTCGCCTGCGCCTTCTTCGTCTTTGTGGTACTGGGGAGCATTTGCCGCGCCCACGGCTTCAGCCTATGGAAGCTGCTGCGTTACCTGCGCGAAGAGTTTCTGGTGGTGCTGGGGACTTCCTCCACTGAGCCGGTCATGCCACGCATGCTGGAGAAACTCCAGGCCCTGGGTTGCAGCAAGGGTGTAGTGGGGCTGGTGCTGCCGACGGGGTACTCGTTCAACCTCGATGGCACGGCGATCTACCTGTCTCTGGCGGCAATTTTCATTGCCCAGGCCTGCAACATTGATCTGACCGTGACCCAAACCTTGACCATGCTGGCGATCATGTTGCTGTCGTCCAAGGGCGCGGCGGGGGTGACTGGCAGCGGTTTCGTGGCGCTGGCTTCCACGCTCACGGTGATCCATGACATTCCGCTGGCTGGTCTGGCGCTGTTGATCGGGATCGACCGTTTCATGTCTGAAGCACGGGCCTTGACCAGTCTGGCCAGTAACGCCGTGGCGACTGTGGTGATCTCTATCTCGGAGAACGCCTGCGACCGTCAGGTCCTG
Organism: Pseudomonas sp. GM79; assembly: GCF_000282495.1. GTDB lineage: Bacteria > Pseudomonadota > Gammaproteobacteria > Pseudomonadales > Pseudomonadaceae > Aquipseudomonas. The sequence goes on along the minus strand of NZ_AKJE01000040.1, from coordinate 52,011 downwards.
CTCGATACCCTGGACGGTAAAAAACCGGCTGTCCCGGATGGCGATCAAACCTGGGATCGCGTCGGAACCACCACGCACATTTAGTACTGCGTAAGCGCTGCAAAAACTAACCTTCTTACTACCTGCTGCCGGGCGTCGCCGATCGCGTCGCCTGGCGGGCTCGGAGTCGTTCGCCTGCGCGTCGGCCACACAATCCATAACAACAAGAGAGTTGCCTTATGCTTGCCTTACTCGGCTTGGCCATGGTGGTTGTGTTCACCTTTCTGATCATGACCAAACGTCTGTCACCGATCGTTGCGTTGACCGTTGTTCCGATCGTCTTTGCGGTTATCGGCGGTTTTGGTGGGACCACCGGAAAAATGATGCTTGATGGCCTGAAAATGGTCGCACCGTCGGCGGCGCTGCTGCTGTTCGCGATTCTGTTTTTCGGTTTGATGATCGACTCGGGGCTGTTCGATCCGCTGATCCGCAAGATTCTCAAACGGGTCAACGGTGACCCGATGAAAATCGCGGTCGGCACTGCGCTGCTGTCGCTGACTGTCGCCCTGGACGGTGACGGCACGACCACTTACATGATTACCTGCGCGGCGATGCTGCCGTTGTACAAGCGCATCGGCATGAACCCGATGATTCTGGCGACCATCGCCATGCTGTCACTGAGCATCATGAGCGGCATGACCCCTTGGGGCGGCCCGGCGACCCGGGCGATTGCCGCGCTGGGGCTGGATGCCGGGGCGTACTTCATTCCGTTGTTGCCGACCATGGTCGGTGGCGCTGCGTGGGTGGTGTTCACCGCGTTCCTGCTGGGCCGCACCGAGCGTAAACGCATCGGCAATACCCAACTGCAGAGCGGTGGCGGTGATTGCTACATCAAAGCGATTCTTGAGGATACGCCGCACAAGCGCCCGAAACTTGCCTACGTCAACCTGTTGCTGGTGACTGCGGTGATGGTCGCGCTGGTGATGGGGATCATGCATTCCGCGATCCTGTTTCTGATCGGTTTCGTGCTGGCGCTGATGATCAACTACCCGCAGCTGGACATTCAGAAGGAGCGCATTCTCGCCCACTCCGGCAACGCCATGACCGTGGTGCTGCTGGTATTCGCGGCTGGTATTTTCGCAGGGATTTTCTCCGGTACCAAAATGGTCGACGCCCTGGCGCAAACCCTGGTGGACTGGATTCCACCGTCTTGGGGTCACCTGTTCCCGCTGGTGGTGGCGATCACCAGCATGCCGTTGACATTCGTGCTGTCCAACGATGCTTATTACTTCGGTGTGGTGCCGATCCTCGCCAACGCGGCGGCGGCCTATGGGATCGATCCGGTGGAAATCGCCCGGGCGTCGATTCTTGGCCAACCGGTGCACCTGATGAGCCCGCTGGTGGCCTCGACCCTGTTGCTGGTGGGGATGGTCGATCGCGACATCGGCGACTTCCAGCGCGCCACCGTCAAATGGGCGGTGCTCACCTCCCTGGTGCTCACCGCGCTGGCTCTGCTGACCGGTGCCTTGACGCTGTTCTCCTGATTCACCCCTGACTCGCCGCTGATAGAACTCCACGCTCCCGATGACGGGTGCGCGGCCACGTGCATCCTTAAAACAACAATATGAGTAGTTCGACATGATCCATTTTCTGACTCGCGGGGCTCTTCTTCCTCTTCTGGGCGTGTTGCCGGTGGCCACTGCCGGTGCGAGTGATTTCATCGACGACAGCAAGTTGAAGCTGCAACTGCGCAACGTTTATTTCAACGAAAACTTTCGCGATGAGCATGGCTTGAGTGCGCGTTCGGCCAGAACCGCCAAAAGTGAGCGCACCGAGTGGGCCCAGGGTTTCCTGCTGGATTTCCAGTCGGGTTTCACCCCCGGCACTATCGGTTTCGGGGTCGACGCATTGGGCCTGCTGGGTGTCAAACTCGATTCCGGGCGTGGCCGCAGTGGCACCGGTCTGTTGCCGGTACACGATGACGGTCGCGCCGCCGATGAGTTCGCCAGTGCCGGGGCTGCGGCCAAGGTCAAACTGGCCAAGACCACCCTCAAATACGGCACCCTGCTGCCCAAAACTCCGGTGCTGATCTATAACGATGCGCGTTTGCTGCCGCAAACCTATGAGGGAGGACAAGTCAGCAGCACCGACATCGAAAACCTGACCCTGACTGGCGGTCATCTGGACCGATTCAAACTGCGCGATTCCACCGACAGCGTATCGATCGTTCCTGACGGATACTCAGGCGACAAAGGTGGCGATTTCACCTACGCCGGCGGTGATTACAAACTCGGCAAGAACACCCGTCTGAGTTACTTCTATGGTGAACTGAAAAATTTCTATCGCCAGAACTTTGCCGGCCTCCAGCACGATCTGCCATTGGGCCCCGGGGTGTTGACCGGCGACCTGCGTTATTTCAGCAGCAATGACGCGGGCCGTGCCTACGCCTCGAAAATCGATAACGACATGCTCAGCGGTCAGCTGTCCTACGCGGTGGCGGGGCACACCTTTGGCGGCGGTTATCAACAACTCAGCGGTGACGCCGGGTTGCCATACATCAGCGGTGCGACGGTGTACTCATTCAGCAACGTCGGCATCGGCAAGTTCATCGAAGAGGACGAGAAGACCTGGATGCTCAGCTACGGTTACGACTTTGCACCGGTGGGCGTGCCCGGGCTGACGTTCATGACCCGTTATCTCAAAGGCAACGACGGCAAGTCCGACACCAACATCAAAGAGTCCGAACGCGACACGGAACTGGCCTATGTGGTCCAGAGCGGCACGTTCAAGGGTGTTGGAGTAAAGCTGCGCAACTATGTCTACCGTTCGGACTTCGCGCGTGGACGTGACAGCAATCGGATCTATTTCACCTACGACATTGCTCTCTGGTAGGGCGCCGTGGCGCCTGCGTCAGACCCGGCTCACCGTCTGCTCGCCCAACCGATACTGATTATTCCCACTGCGTTTAGCCCGAACCGTGGGAGGAGGTGGCGGGTCTATTAGTTCACGGCCACTGCCCGATACAGAGCGAAACGGTTGCCAATAGTCCGCATTTCTGGGAAAACGGCGCCCATGAAGCCTGTCCAGGCAAGCGCACACTAGAGTGAATGTAATGAATGATGAATTGCAGGTAATCGACCTTGAAGTGGGCGACGGCAAAGCCGCTGTCAAAGGCGCGCTGATCACTACTCAATATCGAGGATGGCTGGAAGACGGCACTGAATTCGATTCTTCCTACAGCCGGGGTAAACCTTTTCAGTGTGTGATTGGTACCGGGCGGGTAATCAAGGGCTGGGATCAGGGAATCATGGGCATGCAGGTCGGCGGCAAACGCAAGCTGCTGGTGCCGGCGCATCTGGCTTATGGCGAGCGGACGATGGGCGCGATTACGCCGAACTCGAATCTGATTTTCGAGATTGAATTGCTGGAAGTGCTGACGCGGGATGATTGATGGTTGTGTGAGCTGTGGCGAGGGGGCTTGCTCCCTCGCCACAGCTCAGTGTACGGCTCGCGGAAAAAGTGTTCTTTTGCTAAACGGCAAGTCAGGTGAATACCTCAATATCATCAAGGGTGTCCGCCACAGTCCCTTCCAGGGAGGGGAATTTTTCCTTCACTTTTTCAAGGGCCGGGAGTACAGCACCCAAATCCAGATCACCCTGTCTGCGGGCTATGTGACCGAGCGCGGTGATGGCAGTGGCTGCAACCGATTCGGACTCACTCTCGAGGTATTTCAGGCAGGTGTTCTGAGCCCAAATCCTGTCTTGCTCATTCAGCCCGATAGAAACCAGTGCGGTGGTAACGCTGGTTTCTACGCCGCTGGCTAGGAGCCTCGTCGCTTCCTCGTGGCTCATTGTTGGATCTTGGTAGAGAAGGCTCACATTTTTACTCCGCTCTGTGGCGAGGGAGCTTGCTCCCGTTGGGCTGCGCAGCGGCCCTAAAACTCGTGAACGCGGTGTCTCAGGTAATCTCCGCTCGCCAGTTTTGCGACTGCGGCGCACCCGAGCGGGAGCAAGCTCCCTCGCCACAGACCATCGGCTATTGCTGCGGATCGATGTTATCCAACGCCCGGTTCACGGCCAGCTCGCCCAGCATGATGACCTGCTGAATCCCCAACATTGTGTTGCGATGTGGGTCTTCCAGAAGGTTTGCAAAGTCACGGACCATGACACTGGCTGATGCCAGTGATTCGCAGGCATTGGCCAGCAAGCTTTCGGTATCCATGTCGGGGGCGACGACGAACATTGTGCTGGGTTTACGTGGGGTCTTGGGCGAAACCGATTCGGCTTCTGAATCAGGGGGATTTGGAGTGTGTTTGAACATTGCTTGTTAGTCCTTAAGTGATGCTGACACCACCTTGCGACTAAACGAGTGGGTGGCAGCTGTACGCAGGTTAGTCGACCGGGGACACAAGCAATTACCGGCGCGCCCGAAGGCGCCCTGCGTACAGCTGCCATTGAGCGCAGGCATAGGTATGCCCGACTGAATGGAGTGCATGCTGCTTGTGAAGACTACCGAGCGACTAAACCCGATCACTGACGATCAGTGACGGGAATCAAGTTACCGACGGGCCCCAAGGCGCACAAGCCGGCGGATTCTGGCGTAGTTGTAGGCAATGACGCAAGGCGCTGTAGCCTGTTGCGCACGCCTCAAGTGATGCTTCGTTTGTCATGCCGTCTTCGCGAGCAAGCCCGCTCCCACAAGGGATTTGTGTCGATCACAAATGTTGTGAGCATCGACGATCCACTGTGGGAGCGGGCTTGCTCGCGAAGAACGATGACGCGGTCTGTCAGGGCAGATCAGTGAACAAAGGAATGCGCCCGTTAAGGGAAGGGCGGTAGTGCCAGGTTAACCGGTCCAAAGCAGGTTGCATTGCCAGGATCTCAGCCAGCGTCGCACGGGCAATGCTTAAGGCCAACACCTGCCCCGGACATTGATGACGTCCCGCGCCGAACGTGAAGCTGCGACGGTTCGGACGGTCGAGCTGAAACGTGTCGGGATCATCATTAAGCTGTGGATCTCGATTGGCCGAGGCCAGCAGCACCAGGATGACGTCGCCGGGGTTCAGGTTCACGCCGTCAATTTCACACGGCGCAGCGACGAAGCGGCGGGTGTTTTGCACCGACGAGTCGAAGCGCTGGACTTCAGCGATCAGCTCGTCAACTTGAGCCGAATCCAACTGTGGGTTTCGCCTCAACGCCAATAGCGCATTGCCGATCAGCCCGGCAGTGGCTTCATGGGTTTGGGAGAACAATCCAATCAGGTTGGCGATCAAGGTTTCAGAATCGGTCGATGTGGCAGCGAAGCGCTGCCGGATACCGGCGAGCAGGGCGCTTCGATTGTTCGGGTCGTCCAGAAGCTCGATGAAATAGCCCTTCAGCTGTTCCACCGCGACATGGGCGGTGTCCAGTTGTGCCTGACTGCTGAGGGGCGACAGGCAGGCGACGAAGTCTGCGGTCAGCTCGCTGATGGCCCGGCCCTGAGCCGGAGAAAACCCCAGCAACGCCGCCACTACGCAGACCGGCCCGCGAAACATCGCCGCGTACAACCCGTCGGCGCCCGGGGTAATCAATCGAGCGCCGACCAACGCATTGACCTCGTTCACATCAATCAGCGCCAGCCCCGGCTCAATCGCCGCCCTCGGGCAACGCTGCCGCTCGCCTTCATTCATCCGCATCAACTGACTGAACACCTTGCCGGCCATGCCTTGAGCAATCGCCTGGGGCACCGGCTCGTGAGTTGGCCGCACATGACAGTCCGGATGCGCCAGCACGGCGGCAACGGCTCGGGCGCTGCTGGCCACCCACAGTTTCAGTCCTTGATGAAAAGCCAGCCCACCCTCGGCGCGCAGCTGTGCGTAGTAGGGGTAGGGATCGGCGTGAGTCGCAGCGATGATCGGGTCCATGGGGTACAGCCTTATCGGTGGTTGGAAAGTGTTGCTACTATCTCCAGTCCGAAAGGGCCTTGATTCGTCCGGGAGCGAAATATGAACGCAGAACAACACGACATCGGCGTCTCTCAAGTGGCTGCCGCCATCGCGGAACCTGCCCGAACGAAAATCCTCTGTTCGCTGATGGACGGCCACGCCCGTACCAGCACCGAGCTGGCGACGATTGCCGAAGTCAGCGCCTCGACCGCCAGTGCTCATCTGGCCAAGCTCAAGGAGCTGGCGCTGGTGCGATTGCACGTTCAGGGGCGCCATCGCTATTACAGTCTTGCGGACAAGCGCGTGGCCCAGGCACTCGAAGCGCTGATGGTGATCGGCCAGAACGCCGCGCCGACGTTCAACCCGCGAACCCCCGACCGCCTGCAATTCGCCCGCACCTGCTACGACCACATGGCCGGCACGCTGGCGGTATTGCTGCATGACCGGATGATCGAAGCGGGGTGGTTGCTGGAAACCGATGAGCAGGCTTATCGACTGAGCGACAGTGGTGAAGCGTTGTTCGAAGGATTGGGCATCGACGTCAAAGACCTCGGCACCTTGCGCCGCCGCTTCGCCTGCCCCTGCCTGGACTGGAGCATGCGTCGGCCACACCTGGGCGGTGCCTTGGGCGCGGCATTCCTGCAAATGGCGATCAAACGCAAATGGGTGACGCAGGACCTGGACAGTCGGGCGCTGGCGTTGACGGCACTGGGGCGCAAGGAACTCAGTAGCCGGTTCGTCGTTGAGTTGCCGGTTCAGGCAGCGACAGCACCACCTGCGTCCACCGAGACCAGGCGCCGCGCGATCGCCAGCCCTGCGGCTTAGCGACTGGACGAGGCCATGAGCACGCCAAAGCCTGCGAAGGTCACGCCCGAGACTTTCGCCGCCAGCCAGGAACCCTTCGGGCTCGACAACCAGCCTTTGGCGGCATTGGCGAGCAAGGCATAGCTGCCATGCACCAGAATCACCAGTACGCCGTAAGAAGCGACCAGTTTGATGAACTGGGTGTAGAAGTGCGCCGAGGTGTCGATGAATTGCGGGAACACCGCCAGAAAGAAAAACACCGCCTTGGGGTTCAACAGCTGCATCGAAGCCGCTTCAAGGAAGCGATAGCCAGGGCTTGAGGGGCGCGTTTCAAGCAGCGTACTGAAACGATCCGAGCGCCAGCTTTTGTAGCCCAGGTACAACAAATAGGCGGCCCCTGCGTATTTCAACGCGGTAAAGGCGTTCGCGGAGGTGCTGAGTATCAGCCCGACACTGGTGGCGCTGATGGCGGCGACAACGAATGCCCCTGACGCAATTCCCAGAATGCCCGGCAGCGCCCCGGTCCAGCCGTGACGCAGTGCGTTGGACAGGGTCAGGACCACGCCAGGCCCCGGGCTCAAAATGGTCAGGGTGGCGAAAAGTACAAAGAGGCCGTAGCTGTTCATGTCGTGCTCCGTCAGGTGGCGCTGGCTGCGTGCTGGCAGATTGGCGTGGCGAGACGGGCGTGACAAACGCTTTAATTAAAGCGCATAGGTGACTAAATTAGACCCATGAAAAATCAACTACCGCCTCTTAATGCTGTTCGCGCCTTCGCCGTTGCTGCTCGTCATCAGAGCTTCAGGCTGGCGGCCGAAGAGCTGCATGTCAGCCACAGTGCCGTCAGCCGGCACATCAAATTGCTTGAGGAGTACCTGGGCGTGCTGCTGTTCGAGCGGCGCATCCGTCAATCGGTACTGACACCGGCCGGCCAGCGCTTTTATGAGCAGGTCAGCGCCGGGCTGTCGCAGATCGCCAACGCTGCCGCTGCGCTCAAGCAACATGCCTCGCTGCCTACCGTGAAGATCAATGTCCGTCCGTCCTTTGCCGTGCTTTGGCTGACGCCCAGGCTGGCGGATTTTGTTGCGCAGCACCCAGGCATCAAGCCGCAGGTGATCACTCAAACCCAGGCACCCGATCAGGCACGCGACGGGTTCGATGTCGTCATTCGCCGTGGGCGTGACGACTGGGCACCGGCGATTGAGGCGCGACCGCTCTTCGAAGACGAACTATGGCTGGTCGCGGCGCCATCGCTGATTGAGCGCCTGCCACTTGAAGACCTCACTTCGCTGAGCCGGCACACGCTGCTGACCGTCAAGGCGCGTCGCGAAGACTGGCACAATTGGGCCATGCACTTTGGTCAAAGCCAGTCAGCCACTCAGGTAACCCGGCAGTTTGATCACATGCACCTGGCGCTTCAGGCTGCCGTGGATGGACAGGGTATCGCCCTGTGCCCAACCTCTTTGCTGGGCACTCACCTCTCGAGCGGACGCCTGATTTGCCCGTTACCCGAGTTGCGTCTGCCGTTGCCGCGTTATTACTACGGCGTTGCACCGGACGTGACGGCGCAGACACGGGTGTTTGTGGAGTGGATGTTTGCCCGCATTGCTCAAGATGAGCTGCATTGGCAAACACCTGGTGCTGTGACCGCTACGCCCTGAAATTCCAGACAATCTCCACCACCCGCACCGCCAGCACCAGGTAGACCAGAAACAGAATGATCTGAAACGCCGTGTGATACGGCAACCTGGACAGCCGACGCAGGCCGTCGCTGACATTAAGCAGCATCAGCACTGCTGACAGCAGGATCAACCCCCAGCCGGCGAGGCTTGAGGTGAGAAACCCCATAAACAAGTACTGATCGCTGTGCAACGCGTTGGTGCCCGCCGCAAACATCAGCGCACACACCAGCAGGTTCTTGATGTTGTCGAACACTTGCGTGGTGAAGTCGGTGTCCAGCAAGGCCAGATACTTTCGCCAGAGTTTTCCCATGGTTTTGATGGCGCCCGTTGATGGCTGTTGGACGTGGCAAGTCTAGTGACCTTTTCCACGATTCGCTGACGAAAAAAAGCCCGGCCTTCAACGTGATGGCCGGGCTTTTATGTTCAAGCGGACAGTCGCGTCAAATCAAACCTTGACGATCCAGCCTGCTGGCGCTTCGACGTCGCCGGTCTGTACACCGGTCAGCTCTTTGTAGAGCTTCTGGGTGATCGGGCCGACTTCGGTTTCGCTGTGGAACACGTGCAGTTTGTCGTTGTAGCTGATACCGCCGATCGGGGTGATCACGGCGGCAGTACCGCAAGCGCCGGCTTCCTTGAAGTCGGACAGCTTGTCGATGAACACGTCACCTTCGACCACTTCCAGGCCCAGACGGGTTTTGGCCAGCTCGATCAACGACAGACGGGTGATGCCCGGCAACACCGAAGGGGAGTTCGGGGTGACGAACTTGTTGTCGTGGGTGATCCCGAAGAAGTTGGCCGAGCCGACTTCTTCGATTTTGGTGTGGGTCAGCGGGTCCAGATAGATGCAGTCGGCGAAGTGCGCCTTCTTGGCCTGGGAACCCGGCATCAGGCTGGCGGCATAGTTGCCACCGACCTTGGCCGCACCGGTGCCTTGTGGGGCGGCACGGTCGTAGCTGGAGATCAGGAAGTTGTGCGGGGTCAAACCGCCCTTGAAGTAAGCGCCGACCGGGATGCAGAAGATCGAGAAGATGAACTCGGGCGCGGTACGCACGCCGATGTTGTCACCCACGCCGATCACGAACGGGCGCAGGTACAGCGCGCCGCCAGTGCCGTAAGGCGGGATGAAACGCTCGTTGGCACGCACCACTTCCTTGCACGCTTCGACGAACTGTTCGGTGGACACCTGCGGCATCAGCAGGCGCGCGCAGCTGCGTTGCATGCGTGCGGCGTTCTGGTCCGGGCGGAACAGGTTGATCGAACCGTCCTTGCAGCGGTAGGCCTTCAGGCCTTCGAAGCACTGCTGGCCATAGTGAAGGGCAGTGGAGCCTTCGCTGATGTGCAGCACGTTGTCTTCGGTCAGGGTGCCTTTGTCCCACTCGCCATTACGCCAGTGCGACAGATAGCGCTTGTCTGTCTTGATGTAGTCAAAACCCAGCTTGTCCCAATTGATGCTTTCGTTACCCATGACACCCTCTATCACTTAACAACCGCCGAAACGGTTCAAGGCTTCTGACATTTTTCTGGATGGGGACAACAATACTTCATTCCGGGCCCATTTCGCAGCCCGGACTATCGGGTGATTGGCATATAAATAATGTCGACCTTGAGAATTCGCGAGCAAGCCCGCTCCCACATTCGATCTGTGGTTGCCACAGCGGCTACAAACACCACAAATCCAATGTGGGAGCGGGCTTGCTCGCGAAGAGGCCATCACCTACGCCATCAATCTCCCTGGGTTACAGATGCAGCGCGTGACCAAGGGCACGCAACGCCGCTTCCTGCACCGCTTCGCCCAGCGTCGGATGCGCGTGGATGGTGCCGGCGATGTCTTCCAGACGAGCGCCCATTTCCAGGCTCTGGCCAAACGCCGTCGACAACTCCGACACGCCCACACCCACCGCCTGCCAGCCAACAATCACATGATTGTCACGGCGCGCCACGACCCGCACGAAGCCGCTTCTCGATTCCAGCGTCATCGCCCGGCCATTGGCGGCGAACGGGAAACTCGACACGATGCAGTCCAGCCCCGCAGCCTTGGCCTCGTCCGGGGTCTTGCCGACTACCACCAGTTCCGGGTCGGTGAAGCACACGGCGGCGATGGCCGTCGGGTTGAATTCGCGGTGTTTGCCGCTGATCAGCTCGGCAACCATCTCGCCCTGAGCCATGGCCCGGTGGGCTAGCATCGGTTCGCCGCTCAAGTCGCCGATGGCGTAGACGTTGCGCATGCTGGTCTGGCAACGGTTGTCGATCTTGATCGCCGAACCGTTCATGTCCAGATTCAAGGCTTCGAGGTTCCAGCCTTGAGTGTTGGGTTTGCGACCGACGGCCACCAGCACCTGATCGGTTTTCAGGTTCAGGCTATCGCCGCTCGGGTCAATAACTTGCAGTGTATTGTTAATAAAATCAAATCCTTGAACGCTGTGCTTCAAGTAAAGCTTCACGTCCAATTGCTTGAGTGCTTCATGCACTGGATGGGTCAGCTCGGCGTCATAAGCCGGCAGGATACGATCCTGCGCCTCGACCACACTGACCTCGGCGCCGAGCTTGCGATAAGCAATCCCCAACTCCAGACCGATGTAACCGCCGCCGACTACAATCAGCCGTTTCGGCACGGACGTCGGCGCGAGGGCTTCGGTAGAAGAAATGATCGGCCCGCCAATCGGCAGCATCGGCAGGTTCACGCTTTTCGAACCGGTGGCCAATACCAGGTGCTCGCACTGAATGCGCGTGTCGCCGACTTCAACGGTCTTGCCGTCAATCACTTTGGCCCAGCCTTGAATGACCTGGACCTTGTGCTTCTTCAGCAGCGCCGAAACGCCGGTGGTCAGGCGATCAACGATACCGTCCTTCCACTCGACGCTCTTGCTGATGTCCAGGGTCGGCGCCGATACGCTGATGCCCAGCGCCGAGTGTTGGCTGTGGTGCTGCGTCTGGTGGAACTGTTCGGCGACGTGAATCAACGCCTTCGACGGAATGCAGCCGATGTTCAGGCAGGTGCCGCCCAACGATTGGCCTTCCACCAGAATGGTCGAAATGCCCAGTTGGCCGGCACGGATTGCCGTCACATAACCGCCAGGGCCGCCGCCGATGATTAGCAGCGTGGTGTTCAGAGTTTGCATGCCTTGCTCCACAAATGCTTATTCAACGAACAGCGTCGCAGGTTGTTCGAGCAGACCACGAACGGCCTGGATGAATTGCGCCGCGTCCATGCCATCGACCACGCGGTGATCGAAGGAGCTGGAGAGGTTCATCATCTTGCGGATCACGATCTGGCCTTTGACGACCATCGGCCGTTCGACGATTTTGTTCACGCCGACGATCGCCACTTCCGGCAGGTTCAGCACCGGGGTGCTAACGATGCCACCCAAGGCGCCGAGGCTGGTCAGGGTGATGGTCGAGCCGGACAGCTCATCGCGGCTGGCCTTGCCAGTGCGCGCAGCGGTGGCCAGACGCGAGATTTCCGCGGCGCTGTCCCACAGGCTGCGGGTTTCGGCATGGCGCACAACAGGCACCATCAAACCGATGTCGGCTTGGGTGGCGACGCCCACATGCACCGCGCCGAGGCGGGTGATGACTTGCGCTTCGTCGTCGTAACGGGCGTTGATCTGCGGGAAGTCGCGCAGAGCCACGACCAGCGCGCGGACCAGGAATGGCAGCAAGGTCAGCTTGCCGCGAGTCGCACCGTGTTTTTCGTTCAAGTGTGCGCGCAGTTCTTCCACGGCAGTGACGTCGATTTCCTCGACGTAACTGAAGTGGGCAGCACGCTGGGTGGCGTCTTGCATGCGCTGGGCGATCTTGCGGCGCATGCCGATCACCGGGATTTGCTCTTCGTCGTTACGCTGGGCGTAAGCGGCGGTGGCGGTCGATGCGTTCGACTGACCCTGAGCCAGATAGGCTTCGAGATCTTCGTGCAGAATCCGACCGGCAGGGCCGCTGCCATGCACCAGACGCAATTGAATGCCGAGGTCCAGCGCATGCTTGCGCACGGCCGGGGAGGCCAGTGGACGCTCATCGGCTTCACGGGCAACCATCGGGCCTTGGCACGCGGCGGCCGGGCGAGGCGCCGCAACCGGTTTGCTTTCAACAACGGCTTCAACTTTAGGCGCTGCAGCGGGTGCTTCTTTAACCGCTACTGGCTGAGCCGACTCTTTAACGTTGCCCGCGCCTTCGACTTCGATGCTGATCAGGATGCTGCCGACTGCCATGACTTCGCCAGGCTGGCCGCCCAGCGCAATCACCTTGCCATGCACCGGGGACGGGATGTCGACCATCGCCTTGTCGGTCATGACATCGGCCAGCACCTGATCTTCGACGACCATGTCGCCGACCTTGACGTGCCACTGAGACAGTTCAACTTCTGCGATGCCTTCGCCAATGTCCGGCATCTTGATAACGTGCGTGCCCATTCAGACCTCCATAACCCGATGCAAAGCCGCGCCCACACGGGACGGACCAGGGAAATACGCCCACTCTTGCGCGTGCGGGTAGGGAGTGTCCCAACCGGTGACGCGTTCGATAGGCGCTTCCAGGTAGTGGAAGCAATGCTCTTGCACCAGCGCGACCAGTTCGGCGCCGAAGCCGCAGGTGCGGGTCGCTTCGTGAACGATCACGCAACGGCCGGTTTTCTTCACCGACTTGACGATGGTGTCCAGGTCCAGTGGCCACAGGCTGCGCAGGTCGATGACCTCGGCGTCGATACCGGTTTCTTCAGCGGCCACTTGCGATACATAAACCGTGGTGCCGTAAGTCAGGATGGTCACGTCCTTGCCCGGACGAGCGATGGCAGCGACATCCAGCGGCACGGTGTAGTAACCGTCCGGCACTTGTGCGGCGGGGTGTTTCGACCATGGGGTTACCGGACGGTCGTGGTGGCCGTCGAACGGGCCGTTGTACAGGCGTTTTGGCTCGAGGAAGATCACCGGGTCATCGTTTTCGATGGAGGCGATCAGCAGGCCTTTGGCGTCGTAAGGGTTGGACGGCATGACCGTGCGCAAACCGCAGACCTGGGTGAACATCGCCTCGATGCTCTGGCTGTGGGTCTGGCCGCCGTAGATGCCGCCGCCGCATGGCATGCGCAGGGTCATCGGCGCAGTGAACTCGCCGGCCGAGCGATAACGCAGGCGGGCGGCTTCGGAAATGATCTGGTCCGACGCCGGGTAAACATAATCGGCGAACTGGATCTCGGCCACCGGCCGCAAACCGTAGGCGCCCATGCCCACGGCGACGCCAACGATGCCGCTTTCAGAGATCGGTGCGTCGAATACGCGGGAGGTGCCGTACTTGTTCTGCAGGCCTTCGGTGCAACGGAACACGCCGCCGAAGTAGCCCACGTCCTGGCCGAACACCACGACGTTATCGTCACGCTCAAGCATCACATCCATGGCCGAGCGCAGGGCCTGGATCATGGTCATGGTGGTCGTGGTCATGGCGGTTTCCAACTCGATTTTGTTGTTGTGATCGTTCATGTCAGATCCCCAACTCTTGACGCTGGCGCTTCAAGTGCTCCGGCATCTCTTTGTAGACGTCTTCGAACATGGTTGCGGCGCTCGGAATCTGGCCGCCGGCGAGGGTGCCGTACTGCTCGGCTTCTTTCTGTGCGGCGATCACTTCGGCTTCCAGTTCGGCGCTGACGGCGACGTGCTCCTCTTCGGACCACTGACCGATTTTGATCAGGTGCTGCTTGAGACGCGCAATCGGGTCGCCCAACGGGAAGTGGCTCCAATCGTCGGCAGGACGGTATTTGGACGGATCATCGGACGTCGAGTGCGGGCCGGCGCGGTAGGTGACCCATTCGATCATGGTCGGGCCGAGGTTGCGGCGCGCGCGTTCGGCGGCCCAGGAAGAGGCGGCGTACACCGCGACAAAATCGTTGCCATCGACCCGCAGGGAGGCGATGCCGCAACCGACGCCGCGACCGGCGAAGGTAGTGGCTTCACCGCCGGCAATCGCCTGGAACGTCGAGATTGCCCACTGGTTGTTGACCACGTTGAGGATCACCGGCGCGCGGTAGACGTGGGCGAAGGTGAGGGCGGTGTGGAAGTCCGATTCAGCGGTAGCACCGTCGCCGATCCAGGCCGAGGCGATTTTGGTGTCGCCCTTGATCGCCGAGGCCATGCCCCAGCCCACGCCTTGTACGAATTGGGTGGCGAGGTTGCCGGAAATGGTGAAGAAACCGGCGTCTTTGACCGAGTACATGATCGGCAACTGACGCCCCTTGAGCGGATCACGCTCGTTGGACAGCAGTTGGCAGATCAGGTCCACCAATGGCACTTCGCGGGCCATCAGGATGCTTTGTTGACGGTAGGTGGGGAAGCACATGTCGTCGATGTTCAAGGCCAGGGCCTGGGCGCTGCCGATGGCTTCTTCGCCAAGGCTTTGCATGTAGAACGACATTTTTTTCTGACGCTGGGCGACCACCATGCGGTTGTCGAAAATCCGCGTCTTGAGCATGGCGCGCATGCCTTTTCGCAGGATCTCGACTGGCACGCCTTCAGCCCACGGGCCGAGGGCATTGCCCTGGTCGTCGAGCACGCGAATCAGGCCTTTGGCCAGATCAGCCGTGTCGGCCGGTTCAACGTCGATTGGGGGTTTGCGCACCAGGCCTGCGTCAGTCAGATGCAGGTAGGAGAAGTCGGTTTTGCAGCCGGGGCGGCCCGAAGGTTCGGGAACGTGCAGGCGCAGCGGTTCGTACGCTTGGTTCATGGCTTCTACGCTCGATCTTGTGAATTTCTTGTAGTGAGCTGGCAGTCATTCCTCGGTAGAAGAAATCTTGTCCTACAACAATCATAGGCCGGGCCCAGAAGAATATTTCTCTGTGTTTCGTTGCGCATAAGGTTATTTAAGGATAAAAATTCTGCATAAACATAAAAAGCAGGTGGTTTTGTCTCATGCGCAAACTGGACCGTACCGATATCGGCATTCTCAACAGCCTTCAGGAGAACGCGCGCATCACCAACGCCGACCTTGCGCGCTCGGTGAACCTGTCGCCGACGCCGTGCTTCAACCGGGTCAAGGCGATGGAAGAACTAGGGCTGATTCGTGAGCAAGTGACCCTGCTCGATGCCGAACTGTTGGGGCTGCATGTGAATGTGTTCATTCACGTCAGCCTGGAGAAACAGGTGGAGGAGGCGTTGCAGCATTTCGAAGAGGCGATCTCGGATCGCCCGGAAGTGATGGAGTGCTATTTGATGGCCGGCGACCCGGACTATCTGATCCGCGTACTGGTGCCGACCATTCAGTCGCTGGAGCGCTTCATGATGGATTTTTTGACCAAAGTGCCGGGGGTGGCGAACATCCGTTCGAGCTTTGCGCTCAAGCAGGTGCGGTATAAGACGGCGCTGCCGTTGCCGGCGAATGGGTTGACCCTGGCCAATTGAAGATCAAAATATCGCAGGCTTCGCCAGCTCCTACATTGATCGCATGCACCGTGGTCTTGCGGATGCATCCGGCCCCGTAGGAGCTGCCGAAGGCTGCGATCTTTTGATCTTGATTTACAGCTTGTTAATCGGAATCTTCAGGTAAGTCACGCCATTCTCTTCCGCCGGCGGCAAATTCCCCGCCCGCACATTCACCTGAATCGCCGGCAACAACAACGTCGGCATGCCCAACCCGGCATCGCGCCGGGTGCGCATGGCGACGAAGGTGGCCTCATCAATGCCATCGTGAATATGGATGTTGCTTTTGCGCTGCTCGCCGACCGTACTCTGGCATTGCGGGGCGCGGCCGGTGGGCGGGTAATCGTGGCAGACATAGAGGCGAACGCTGGCGGGGAAGGCCAGCAGTTTGTGGATCGAGGCAAACATCTGGTTGGCGTTGCCGCCAGGGAAGTCGCAACGCGCGGTGCCGACGTCCGGCATGAACAAACTATCGCCCACCAGAATCACATCGCCGTCGATCAAATAGGCCATGTCCGCCGGGGTATGCCCGGGCACATGCAGGGCCGTGGCCTTGAGATTGCCGATCCGGAATGACTCGTCCGGCGCGAACAGATGATCGAACTGTGAACCATCGACGCTAAACTCCGGCTCCAGATTGAACAGCGTCTTGAACACGTCCTGAACCTTGCTGATCGACTCACCAATCGCAATCTTGCCCCCCAATTCCCGACGCAGATAAGGCGCGGCCGACAGGTGATCGGCATGGGCGTGGGTTTCCAGCAGCCATTGCACCTGCAACTGATGTTCGCGCACGAAGGCGATGATTTTGTCGGCCTGGATGGTCGCGGTGCGCCCGGCGGCGGGGTCGTAATCCAGCACCGGGTCGACAATCGCGCAGTGCCCGCCATCGTGCTCGTAGATCACGTAGCTGTAGGTCGACGAGGCGGGGTCGAGGAAGGCTTCAATCAACGCAGACATGGGTACGAACCTGTGGAAAGGGGCGGGAGGACAATAACCGGTTGCAACACTTTATGTTTAAACATAATGTCCGTAGCTTAAGTGACGTCGAAGGCATCCTGCAAATGCAATCCAGTCTGACCGAATGTGAAGTCGCCCAGCTCCGGGCCTCCGCCTCCAAGGCTTGTGCGCTGCTCAAAGCCTTGGCCAACGAGGACCGCTTGCTGATTCTCTGCCAATTGACCCAGGGCGAGCGCAACGTCGGCGAACTGGAAAAAATGACCGGCGTGCGCCAGCCCACACTGTCCCAACAGCTGGGCATCCTGCGCGACGAGGGATTGGTAGTCACCCGTCGTGAAGGCAAGTACATATTCTATGGTTTAGCCAGTCACGAAGTGATTCAGGTGATGAAGACGCTGTCCGGCCTGTACTGCGGAGCGGTGTTGAAAAGCTGGGGCTGAGCCTGATGCCAAGCGCAATCCCATGTGGGAGCGGGCTTGCTCGCGAAAGCGGTGTGTCAGGCGACATCAATGTTGACTGTGCCGCCGTCTTCGCGAGCAAGCCCGCTCCCACATGGATTGCGCTTAACTGACTGGCATCAGGACTGAACCTTGAGCCACGCGTGCAATAACAAGGAATGAATGATGAACGATCAACACTGGGGCCCATCCATCAGTGCCGACATCGTGGTAATAGGCGGCGGGACCGCCGGCATTGGTTTGGTTGCCAGCCTGCTGAAACGCGATCCGGGTTTAAACATCACCGTCATCGAACCCGACAGCCAGCATTACTACCAACCGGCGTGGACGCTGGTGGGCGGCGGTGCTTATGCGGTGAAAAACACCGTGCGCCCGATGTCCTCGGTGATGCCGCGCCAAGCCACTTGGCTGCAGGCGTCCGTGACTGACATTGCCCCGGACAGCAAACAGCTGACTCTCGATGATGGCTGCACCGTCAGTTACCGGAACCTCGTTGTCTGCCCCGGTTTGCGCCTGGCCTGGGAGAAAATCGAAGGCTTGCAGGACACCCTCGGCCAGAACGGCGTGACTTCCAATTACAGCTATCGGCACGCGGCCTACACGTGGGAACTGGTCCAGGGATTGCGCGGCGGCAAAGCGATCTTCACCCAGCCCGCGGTGCCGATCAAATGCGCCGGTGCACCGCAGAAAGCCTTGTACTTGTCCTGCGATCACTGGCGCAAAACCGGTGTTTTGAGCAAGTTCGACGTCGAGTTCAATCTGGCTGGCGCTGCGTTGTTCGGCGTGGCGACATTCGTGCCGCCGCTCATGAAGTACATCGAAAAGTACAACGCCCGGCTGGCTTTCAATTCCAATCTGGTCAAGGTTGACGGGCCGTCGAAAACTGCGTGGTTCGAGGTCAAGGACGCTGCAGGTGTCGTGACCGTAGTAGAAAAAACCTTCGACCTGCTGCACGTCGTGCCGCCTCAGGTCTCGCCGGATTTCATCCGCCAAAGCCCGTTGGCCGACGCCGCTGGCTGGTGCGAAGTGAACCCGCACAGCCTGCAACACGTGCGCTATACCGACGTCTTTGCCTTGGGCGATGTCTGTTCCACCAGCAACGCGAAAACTGCCGCCGCCGCGCGCAAGCAGATCGTGGTGGTGGCGCAAAACCTTCTGGCCCTGCGCAAGCAACAGCCGTTGCCACTCAAGTACGACGGCTACGGTTCCTGCCCGCTGACGGTGGAGAAGGGCAAGGTGATCCTCGCCGAGTTCGGTTACGCCGGTAAGTTGCTGCCGACCTTTCCCCTCGACCCGATTGTGCCGCGCCGTTCAGCCTGGTTCCTCAAGGCGACCCTGCTGCCGTGGTTCTACTGGAATGGCCTGCTCAAGGGCCGTGAATGGCTGACCCATCTGTCCAAGGTTGACTGAGAGAACCCTATGTTGCTGGCCAGTTTTTTCGGCGTTGTCATGGGTCTGGTGCTGGGTTTGACCGGGGCCGGTGGCGGCATTCTCGCAGTACCGGCCCTGGTGCTGGGGTTGGGTTTGACCATGACCCAAGCGGCGCCCGTCGCCTTGTTCGCGGTGGGCAGCGCGGCGGCTATCGGTGCGATCGACGGTTTGCGCCATGGCCTGGTCCGCTATCGCGCAGCGTTGTTGATTGCACTGCTCGGTGCGGTGTTTTCGCCGGTGGGCATTTACTTCGCCCATCAGTTGCCGGAAAGGGTCTTGATGATCCTGTTCAGTCTGCTGATGGTCATGGTGGCCTGGCGGATGCTGCGCCGGGAAAAGCCCGACGACGGCCCGAGCGATCACGGGCATGCCAACTGGGGCCAGAAGAACTGCATGCTCGATCAGCAGACCGGGCGCTTTTCCTGGACCGCCAAATGCACCGCCACCCTGGCGGCACTCGGCGCGGTGACCGGTGTGGTTTCGGGTTTGCTCGGGGTCGGTGGCGGCTTTCTGATTGTGCCGGCATTCAAGCAACTGACCGATGTGCAGATGCGCGGCATCGTCGCCACGTCGTTGATGGTGATCAGCCTGATCTCGGTGATCGGCGTGATCGGCGCGTTTCATGCCGGGGTGCGGATCGATGGTTTGGGTGGGTCGTTCATTGTCGCCAGCATCGTCGGGATGATCCTCGGTCGAAAGCTCTGCGCGCGGGTGCCGGTCCGAGGGCTGCAGATGGGCTTTGCCAGCGTCTGCGTGGTGATCGCCGTTTACATGCTGTTCAGGGCGAGTTTCTGACCGATAGGCGCCGGGCTTGTCGGCGAGGGCTGACCGAAGGACGCCTTCGCCGGCACGCCTGGCTCCTACAAAAAACGGCCCCTGGGGTGCATAGGCCTACACCCTAAGTTCCGAGCCTTGCCGAGCAGCGGTCTTACGCCGTAATTGTCGCGCATTGCCAGCCATTCCAAAGCACTTCAAAACCGCCCCCAAGGCAGCGTATGACGCCGCCGGTCCACTTTCGATAATCGCCTCCGACATCAAGTCCCCCGTTGCGGAGCGCGTCATGCACAACAATAAGAACTTCAAGCATCGTTTCTTGCCGGCCTTCATCGCCAGCCTGTCGTCCCTTGGCCTGAGCTCAATGGCCGAGGCCGAGATCATGCTGTACGACAAGGACCAGACCACGTTCTCCACGGATGGCTACATCAACGCCTTCTACGTGAACAGCGACGTGGACCGGGCCGGCGAGCAGTACGACCGGCGCCAGGCGCGGGTGAAGATGGGATTTCTGCCCAACTACCTGGGCTTCAACATGGGCAAGCAGGTCGATGACCTCAAGCTCGGCGCCCGCGCCTCGTTCTGGGTGACCATCAACGACAGCGAAACCAACGGCACCGACACCGCCATCGACGTGCGGCAGTTCTACGGCACGGTGGCTAATCCAGAGTGGGGCGAGGTGCTGATCGGCAAGGACTTTGGCCTGTTTGCCCGCTCCAACATCCTGCTCGACGAATTGCTCGCCGGTTATGGTCAGGTCAGCGATACGTTGGGCTTGGTGGACGGCGGCGGGGTGTCGTTCGGCAACATCGGCAGCGGCTACCCGTACCCGTTCCCGACCTCGCAGATTACCTATCGCACCCCGGTGATGGACGGCTTGCGGGTGGCGGTCGGGATCATGGACCCGGTCGACACCAACGACAGCAGCGCGACGGGCAAGGCGTACCAAGAGAACCCGCGCACCGAGAGCGAGATCACCTATCAGTTCGACGTCGGCGGGGCGAAGATTTACAGCTGGCTCAACGGCAGCTACCAGACGTCGGACAACACCGATTCCAGCGTCGAGTCCGTCACCTCCAAAGGCGTCGGCTACGGCGTGCAGGCGAAGATGGGCGGGCTGTCGCTGACCGGCTCCGGTTTCCAGGCCAAGGGCATCAACCCGTTCTTCACCAACAACGCGGGCGAGCCGACCCTGCGCAATGTCGACAGCGACGGTTACCTGTTGCAGGGCTCCTACAAACTGGGCAAAAACCGCCTGGCATTGTCTTACGGCAAGACCGAGGACGACGGCAACGGCGTGGTCGGCAGCGGCGCCGATTACGAGACCCGCGGCATTGCGCTGTTCCATGACGTCAACGACAACCTGAAGCTGGTGGCCGAGTACAACCAGTTCGAAATCAATGGCCACGACACCACGGCCCAGAATGAAGACACCGATACGTTTGCGGTGGGGGCGGTGTTGACCTGGTAACAACAGCATCGGCATCACGCAGATCCAATGTGGGAGCGGGCTTGCTCGCGAAGGCGGAGTGTCAGGCAACATCATTGTTGACTGGAAGGCCGCCTTCGCGAGCAAGCCCGCTCCCACAGGGATGTATGGTGTTTTGTAGATCTACGACATCCCTCTCATCCCATCGAACCACCCACCCGCTACCCAAGTAGCATTCGCCGCCGCCCGCAGGCTTCGTACACTCGTGCCTCATACAGGCGCACCGGCGAGGGGCGAGGATGCAGCAGGTTCAGAACGACGGTGTGGTCAGTGCCATGTCCCAGGCCACCGATGCCCAGCAAGCGGCTCAGGATCTGGCGCGACAACTCTTGCACCCCCACTTGGGTTTCGTGCTGTTCTTCTGTTCCGCCGAGTACGACTTGCAGGCGCTGGGGCAGGCGTTGCAACAGAGCTTCGGCGGCATTCGCCTGGTGGGTTGCACCAGTGCCGGAGAAATCACCCCCCAAGGCTATGGCCGCAGCTGCGTGACGGCGGTGGGCTTCGATCATCGGCATTTTTCCATCTCCACCGAACTGATCGATGAGATGGAGCATTTCAGCCTGATCGATGCCCAGCAAATGGTCGAGCGATTGGTCAGTGGCTGTCGCAGCAACACCTTGGCGCCGATCAAGGGCAACAGCTTTGCCCTGACCCTGCTCGATGGCTTGTCCAGCCGTGAAGAGATGGTTCTAGCCGCCCTGAGCGCGGCGTTGGGCGACATTCCGCATTTTGGCGGTTCAGCCGGCGACGACAACTACCTGACCCATACCCACGTGTATTTCGGCGGCGAGTTTCACAGCGGTGCGGCGGTAGTGGTGCTGGTCAATACCTGGCTGGACTTCGAAGTCTTTACCACTCACCACATCCTGCCCAGGGCCGAGAAACTGGTGGTCACCGCTGCCGACAGCGCCTCGCGCCGGGTGTTCGAACTCAACGCTGAACCGGCTGCCGAGGAGTACGCCCGGCACATCGGCGTCGCGGTGGCCGACCTCGATTATCGAATGTTTGCCGCGCACCCGTTGGCGGTGCGAATCAATGATCAGTATTACGTGCGGGCGATCCAGCAGGTTCATCCGGACCTGAGCCTGAGTTTTTACTGTGCGGTGGAAAACGGCATCGTCCTCACCGTCATGACCCCCGGCCCCATGCTGCCGAATCTGCAAAACCTGTTCGATGGTTTGCAGGAGCGTCTCGGGGACCTGTTGCTGACCATTGGCTGCGACTGCTTTCTCAGGCGTCTGGAACTGGAAGACGGCGGCAATCTCGAGCAGATCGGCGCGTTTCTGCGGGAGCAGCGGGTGATGGGTTTCAACACCTACGGAGAACAGTTCAATGGCATGCACATCAACCAGACCTTCACCGGGGTTGCCATTGCCCGAGGCCGCTCCCCTGGACAGCGCTGACCTTCAGGCGCAGATCGCCAACCTGCGCCGCGAAAACCACAAATTGCAGCGCATCAACGGCGCGCTGATCGAACGCATCGAATCCGGCATTACCCGGGGCAACGACCCGTATGCCGCGTTCCAGCATTCGGTGGTGCTGGCCGAGCAGGTGCGTGAGCGCACCGATGCCCTGAACCAGGCCATGGCCGAACTCAAGGCCGGCAATCATTTGCTCAGCGAGGCACGGCTGCGGGCCGAAACCGCCCATCAACACTTGATCGACGCCATCGAAAGCATTTCCGACGCCTTTGTATTGTTCGATGCCGAGCAGCGGATCGTGCTGTTCAACAGCCGCTTCAAGGCGTTCTGGGGCAACAGCCGGGTGCGGATCAACGCCGGCATGCGCTTGCGCGAGGTCAAGCGGTTGATGACCTCGACCGGACTGTTCAGCGAAGAACCCCGCGGGCATGCCGACGAAAACCTGCTCTATCGTCTGCACAACGGGCGCTGGCTGCAAGTTAGCGAACGGCCGACTCAGGAAGGTGGGCGGGTGATCCTGTTCACCGACATTACCGACGTCAAACTCAGCGAAACCCTGCGCCGCGAGCAGGCGGTGGCGCAGAAATCGCACTTGTTGCAGCGGGCGGTCGACAACCTGTCCCAAGGGGTGGCGATGGTCAACGCCGAGGGCATTCTGGAACTGTGGAACCGGCGCTTCCTGGAGCTCAGCGGCCTGGCCCCGGTGGCGGCCCATCGACCGTTCGCCGAAGTGATCGCCGACAGCGAATTGAACCTGCTGACCCCGGCCAGTCGCGATCAAAACGGGCGGCACGTGCAGGAATGCGAGCAGCGCCTCTACGATGGCCGGGTGCTGGAAATCCGCACCCATCCGTTGCCCACCGGCGGTTTCGTCAACACCTTCACCGACATCACCGAACGCTACCAGCATGCCGAAGCCCTCAGCGAAAGCGAGCGCTGGATTCGCCTGATCACCGACCATGTGCCGGCGCTGATCGCCTACCTGAATGCCGATCTGGTTTATGAATTCACTAACAAGGTCTACGAAGAATGGTACTGCTGGCCCCGGGGCGTGATGCTCGGGCAGAGCCTGCGCGAAGTTCACAGCGAGCAGCATTATCAACGCCTGGAAGCCTACGTGGCCCGAGCCCTGGCGGGTGAGAGCGTGACGTTCGAGTTTGCCGAAACCAACATCAACAATCAGGAGCGCTACATGCTGCGCTCCTACGTGCCCAATCGCCTGGCCACTGGAGAAGTGGTGGGGATTTTCGTGTTGATCCGCGACATCACCGAGCGCCGCCGCACCGCCGAGGCGCTGCATCAGGCCTATCAGAACCTTGAGTTGCGGGTACGCGAACGCACCACCGAACTGACCACCCTCAATGACCAATTGCTGCGCGAAATCGACGAACGCCGCCGGGTGGAATCGCGCTTGCGCGAGGCCAAACTCGAGGCCGAGCAGGCCAACCTGTCGAAGACCAAATTTCTTGCGGCGGTCAGCCACGATCTGCTGCAACCGCTGAATGCCGCGCGGCTGTTTACCAGCGCCTTGCTGGAGCGCCGGGAGCCGGTGGCCAACGAGACGCTGGTGCGCAACGTCAGCAATTCCCTGGAAGACGTGGAAAACCTGCTGGGCACGCTGGTGGACATTTCCAAACTCGATGCCGGGGTGATCAAGGCGGATATTGCGCCGTTCGCCCTGAGCGAATTGCTGGAAAACCTCGCCGCCGAATACACCCAAGTGGCCCGCAGTGAAGGCCTCGAGCTGCATTTCATTCCGTGTTCGGCGCTGGTGCGCAGTGACATTCAGTTGCTCGCGCGGATCCTGCGTAATCTGCTGAGCAATGCCATTCGCTACACCTACAGCGGGCGCGTGGTGCTGGGTTGCCGACGTCATCATCAGCGGCTGACCATCGAGGTCTGGGACAGCGGCATGGGCATTGCTGAAAACCGTCTGGAGGAGATTTTTCAGGAGTTCAAACGCGGTGATGTGCAGCGTCCCGATCAGGATCGCGGCTTGGGGCTGGGCCTGGCGATTGTCGAGAAAATCGCGCGCATTCTTGGCCACCGGATTCACGTGCGTTCGTGGCCGGGCCAGGGCTCGATGTTTTCCGTCGAAGTACCGTTGAGTGCCACGGCGCCGAAGGCGTTGCCGAGCCTGCTGATGAGCGAACCGATGCTCGAGCGCCTGCGCGGTGCGCGGGTGTGGGTGCTGGACAACGACGCGGCGATTTGCGCGGGGATGCGCACCTTGCTCGAAGGTTGGGGCTGCCGGGTGATCACGGCGCTGTCGGAGGAGGACCTGGCGCGGCAAGTGGATAATTACCACGACGAAGCCGACCTGCTGATCGCCGACTATCACCTGGATGACGAGAAGAATGGTGTCGACGCCGTGGCCCGCATCAACGCCCGCCGCGCTTCAGCGATTCCGGCAATGATGATCACTGCCAACTACAGCAACGAACTCAAACAGCAGATTCGCGAACTGGGCCACACCCTGATGCACAAACCGGTGCGGCCGATGAAGCTCAAGACGGCGATGAGTCATTTGCTTGGTCGGCCTTGAGGTGTGCCTGAGAGAGTTGGGTGATTTTTAGGGCCCCTTCGCGAGCAAGCCCGCTCCCACATTAGATCTGAGTCGACTCGGTCAATGTGGGAGCGGGCTTGCTCGCGAAGGGGACGACTCGGTCTTCTGGTTGCCTGCGAACTCAGCGCCGCAAATACGACCCGAAATCAATATCCCCGGCACTCAAAATCGCCTGCACCCGATTGTGCACATTGAGTTTGCGCAAAATCGCCGAGACGTGGGCCTTGACCGTGGTTTCGGCGATTTCCAGGGTGTAGGCGATCTGTTTGTTCGATTCGCCCTTGGTCATGCGCTCAAGCACCAGCAGCTGCTTGCGGGTCAGCGCCTGGAGCAGTTCGGGCGGGAAGCTCGGGGTGTCATTCATCCGGCGATGAGTGCCGCTTTTTTGCGTGCGGATAATGTCCGGCGGTAGGTACACATTGCCATTGAGAATCTGCTGGATGGCGTCGGTCATCTGCACCCGTGGCGAGGACTTGGTAATGAAGCCCACCGCGCCATAGGTGATGGCTTGCAGCACGATTTGTTTGTCCTGCTCGGCCGAGACGATCACCACCGGAATGGTCGGCGCCTCGTTGCGCAGGTTGATCAGGCCATTGAGGCCGTGCATGCCGGGCATGTTCAGGTCGAGCAGGATCAGGTCCAGGTCGTCGTGTTCCTGGGTCAGGGCCAGGGCACTGTCGAGGTCGGCGGTCTCCATGACCTCGCTGCCGGGGAAACCGTCGCTGATGACGTTATGAATGGCTTCGCGAAACAGCGGGTGATCGTCGGCAATCAGAATTTTGTACATGGCCTTTCACCTCATTATTTTTGATCCGGGTGTGGCAACAACACGCAGCGCTTAAGTCAGGGAAAGGGCTCGGGCCGGGCCGGCGTCACGGGCAGGTTCGCCGCTTGCCAGGCATCCAGTCCGTCGCGGTACCAATACAGTGTTTTATAGCCTATGGACGCGGCGCGTTTTACCGCGTTCCAGCTCAACCAGCAATCGGAGCGGCAGTAAAAGACCAACGGTCGCGTCAGGTCGCCCGCCGTCAATTGTTGCAGGTGGCGCGCGAAATAGTCCTGCCACGGGGGTGTCAGGTCACCGTCACCGGTATTGGCCAGCCAGTGGCTGCCGGGCAGGTTTTCATGGGGTTGGTCTTCGATGAAACGGCCTTGCAGCCATTGCCGGCGATAGACATCGATCAGCAGCGGATGGGGCGTGTGCTTGAGCAGGTTTTGCAGGGCAGGCGTGTCGATGATACTCGCCCCCTGGAGCTGAGTCGGCGTCGGGCTGCGGTACAGACCGATGCGATAACCCTCGGCGGAGAACAGCGCCGTTTCGGCCTGCGCCGCGCCCAGCAACAGGCTCAGCGACAACGCGGCGAGAGAAGGGCACAGCAGAACACGTCGGGCACGCGGCATGGGGGGCAGTCCTTATAGTTATGAACCCATTACATGCCAGTAGCGGTGCGTTGTGAATGCGACGATAGACAGGTAAACCAGTACTAAAGTAGTAATTTGTCTAGTTTTATGGGACCCGCGTCGTACACCAATGCTGTGTTCAATGAAGATCCAATGTGGGAGCGGGCTTGCTCGCGAAGGCGGTGTGCCAGTCGACGGAGATGTTGAATGTACTGGCCTCTTCGCGAGCAAGCCCGCTCCCACAGGGGAGTGTGTTGTCAGTTGGTTTTGCGCAAGGCTGCTCCCAAGCTGAATAGTGTGTGAACACAAAATCTGTAAACACCAGATCAACTGTGGGAGCGGGCTTGCTCGCGAAAGCGGTGTGCCAGTCGACGGAGATGTTGAATGTACTGGCCTCTTCGCGAGCAAGCCCGCTCCCACAGGGGAATTGTGTTGTCAGTTGGTTTTGCGCAAGGCGCGCTCCCACGCTGAATAGTGTGTGAACACAGAATCTGTGAACACCAGATTAACTGTGGGAGCGGGCTTGCTCGCGAAAGCGGTGTGCCAGTCGACGGAGATGTTGAATGTACTGACTTCTTGGCGGCAAGCCCGCTCCCACAGGGGGAATTGTGTTGTCAGTTGGATTTGCGCAGGGCCGTATGCTGGGGGTTGAAGGTGAGTACGGCGAGCAGGGTGAATATCAGTGTCAGCCCCGTACATACCGCCAGCGCCAACGGGTTGAAGCGTTCATACAGCGCGAACCGCACCAGTTCCACCGCATGAGTAAAGGGGTTCAAGGCGCACAGCCAATACAGCCACTCGCTGGACTCGCGCATTTTCCACAGCGGATACAGCGCCGACGACAGGAAAAACAGCGGGAAGATCACGAAGTTCATCACCCCGGCAAAGTTTTCCAGTTGGCGGATGGCATTGGACAGCAACAGGCCCAGCGCGCTGAGCATCAACGCCACCAGCAGCAATGCCGGCAAGGCCAGCAACAAACCCATGGCCGGCGGTTGCACACCGTACAGCCAGGCAATCGCCAGAAAGGCATACACCTGCAACAACGAAATCAGCGACGTCGCCAGCAATTTGCTGCACAGCAGGAAGGTCCGGGGCAGGGGGCTGGTCAGCAGCACGCGCATGCTGCCCATCTCCCGGTCGTAGACCATCGACAGCGAACCTTGCATGCCGTTGAACAACAGGATCATGCAGGCCAGGCCCGGGATGATGTAAACCTCATAGGGAATGTAAGTGTCGTAGGGCTCGATGATGGCGATGCCGAGTGCCGCGCGAAAACCGGCAGCGAACACCAGCAGCCACAGCAACGGCCGCACCAGCGCGCTGAGAAACCGCGTGCGCTGCAACACAAAGCGCAGCCATTCGCGCAGCACGATACCGCTGAAACATTGCCAGTAGGCGTTCATTGGGCTGCCCCTGAAGTCGTCAGTCGAGTGAAGGCCGAACCGAGGTCGCCGCCATGTTCCAGGCTCAACGTCTCAGCCTGTCCGCTGGCCACCAACCTCCCTTGGTGCAGGATCAGCAAGTCGTCCCTGGGCTGTACTTCGTCGAGTAAATGAGTGGTCCAGAGCACGCTGATGGTGTGCTCGCGGCACAGGCTGCGGATGTGTTGGTTGAGCGCCAGGCGACTGGCCGGATCGAGGCCGACGCTGGCCTCATCGAGCAGCAACAGGCTTGGCTCATGCAGCAACGCACGGGCGATTTCCACCCGGCGGCGATGGCCGCCATTGAGATTACGCACCCGTTCGCCACGGCGCTCGGTCAGGGCCTGGCGCGCCAGCTCGGCGTCGACTCGCAGGTTGGTCTGGCGCCGGGACAGGCCATGCAGCGCGGCGTGATAACGCAGGTTTTGCTCGACGCTGAGGTCCAGATCCAACGTGCTTTGCTGGAACACCACGCCCAATTGCTTGAGCGCCGGGCGTGTGGCATTGCGCAACGAACAGCCGCCGACCCGAATATCACCACGCTGCACATCATAAAGGCGGGTGAGCAGGGCAATCAACGTCGACTTCCCCGCACCGTTCGGTCCGAGCAGCGCCGCAAAACGCCCCGCTGCCAGATTGAAACTCACCTGACGCAAGGCCTCCCGCTGGCCGTAAGCGAAACTCAGGTCGCTGACTTCAAGGGCGTTCATGGCGTCACCACCACGCCCCACGGATAGCGCCCGACCTTCACCGATTTAGTGACCTTGAGGCTGTCGACATCGATCACCGATACGTCGCCACTGACGCCATTGGTGGCCAGTAATTGGCGTTGATCCGGGGTGAACGACATCTGCCAGACCCGTCGGCCCACCAGCAGGTAATCGACAATCTCGAAGGTCTTGGCGTCGATCACCGCCACATGGTTGGCCGGGCCGAGGGCGACGAAACCGTACTTGCCGTCGGCGCTGAGTTTGATCCCCACCGGCTGGACTTTGTCCGGGTGCACGCCTTTGATCTGGAAGGTCAGGGTCTTGAGGACCTTGCGGCTGGCGACGTCGAGAATTGTCACGGTGCCGCCGATTTCCGCCGAGGCCCACAGCTGCGAGCCATCGGGATTGAATTCGACGAAGCGCGGCCGCTGATCGACCAGGGTGTTGTCGGCCAGGGTCTGGGTGCTGGTGTCGATCCAGTGCAGCATGTTGGTGGTTTCACTGGTGTTCACCGCCCACTTGCCGTCGGGGCTGACGGCCATGCCTTCGGGCTCGACGCCAACGTTGATCTGCCCGAGCACTTTGGAAGTTTCGGTGTCGATCACCGTCACCAGCGCATCGTCTTCGTTGGAGACGTACAACCAGCGATTGTTGGGGTGCAGGGCGAATTGCTCGGGGTCTTTGCCCGAGGGCAGTTCCTTGATGATCTTGCGCGTGGCGATGTCCATCACCTGGACCCGGTCCGAATCGCTGGCGCAGATGTACAGCAACTTGTTGTCGTGGGACAGCAACAGGCCGCGCGGGCGCTGGCCGACGGGCAGGGTGTCGGTGACTTGCAGGGTCTGCATATCGATCAGGCTCAGGCTGTTGTCCTTTTCGTTGGAGACCCAGGCGGTGCTGGCAGCGGCGTGCCCGGCGGCGAGCAGCAGGGTGCAGGAAAGTAGGGCATAGGAAAGCAGGGTGCGGCGCATGGCAGATTCCTTATTGTTGTTGTCGTGAAAAAAGGATCAGAGAAAGCGGCAGCTGACCTCGGCTTTGTCGTAACCCAGGCTGTCCATTTCGTTGACGGGGTGCAGGAAACCGTCTTGCGGCGAGGTGCTGACCAGCGCCCGGGGTTGCACGATGGGGATCGGCTGGCGCAACTGACCGTTCCACGACCGATAACTGAGCTTGCGACCCTTGAAACCGTCCAGCGGCAATTGATCGCTGACTTCAAGCGTACGAATCGCCATGGCATCGGCCTGACGCAGTTTGCCCACCGCACTGGCGATGCTGCGTACGGCAATCCACGCGGCGAAATCCCGGTCATTCATCCAGCGCCCGGCCAGGGCTTCGAAGCGCTTTTGCAACTGCGCGGCGCCGTAGGTTTCCACGGTTTTGTGCCAGCCCACCGGCGTCAGGCCCTGGGTGCCAGCGACCGGCCGTGGATACCAGGTCTGGTAGGGCACGTACTCGCCGAAGTCGCCGCGTTCATCAGCCACCAGCACCACGTCGTACTCGGCGGTCTGGGTGAACAGCGGCATGTCGGCCTGGGCGCTGCGGCGCTGATCGTTGTCGAAGCTCCAGGCTTTCTCTGCCACCAGTTGCAGGCCGAAGCGTTTGGCCGCCCGGCGCAGGGCGGCGGCATAGGCTTGATCGTCCGCGGTCGGGCCGACGATCAGCAGTGCCCGCTGCCATTTGCGCAGCACCAGAAATTGCGCCAGCGCATCGGCCAGCATCGCCCGGCTAGGCAGGCTGTGCAGCACGTTCGGCAGACAATCGGTGCTGCGCAGGCTGTCATCGGGGCTGCCGGCATTGAACAGCAGGCTGTCGGGTAGCACGGCGCTGAGCTGGCGCAGGGTCTGCGCCGGTGCATTCACCACAAACAGGCGCAGGCCTTGTTCGTATTGGGCTTTGGCCGCTTCGATCAGCGCATCCGGATTGTCGACGCTGGCGCTGACCAGGCTGTAGCTGTGATTGAGAAAGCGTCCGGTACTGTTGCTGTCGGTGATCGCCAGTTCGGCGCCACGCAGGCCGGCATCGGTCGGTTCGGGAATGACGTTCGACAGCAACGGCCCGGGATCGGGGCGATAACCGAGGTAGCCGATCTGCACCTGCAGCGGCGCATCCGCCGCCTGAGTCTGGGTCGCCACCCCGGCGGCGCAGGCAATCGCCAGCAAGTAGATCAAGGCATAAGGGGCGAGCTGGCGCATAAAGGCACTCCATCACAGGTAGCGTCAGCATAGGAACCCTGGGCGGGCGGGGAAATATGCAGAAAGTACCGATCGGCCAGTACCAAGGTAGTAACTCACCCCGGGCGGCGCGGTTTTAGCATGGATTACAACGGCTATTCCTCAAGGGGGAGATTGACCATGCGGATTCTCAAGGCACTGCTCCTGCCGTTTTTGCTGATCCTGACCCTGATCGGCGTCGACAAGCTTCACGGCGCCCAACCCGTATTCGTTGGGCCCGCGCCACAAGCCCTACTACCAAGGGAGTAGGCCGCGGCCACCAAAGCAGCATGGGGTTGGCGCAAAGCCGTTCCTAAGATGGGTGCCATAGCCTCTTCAAAGAGGTTTTGCGTGCAATCTTGAGGGCAGAACAATGACAACAAAACGCAACGCCTTGCTCGTTGCCGGACTGCTGGCCGGTTTCATCAACGCAGGTTCCGTCTGGGCCCACGGCAACGTGGTACCCCAAGCCGTCGAAACCCAGGGACTGACCCCGATCAAGGATGCCGGTGTGCAGGTCGATGCCGATGGTTGGGCGGCGGCGAACCCTTACCGTTCCTCCCCGGAACGCGAAAAAGCCGTGCAAATCGGCTCTTCGGCCTACAACCAGAACTGCGCGGCCTGTCATGGCCTGGAAGCCAAGTCCGGTGGCATCGCCCCGGACTTGCGCATGCTCGACGCCGACGAGGCCGGTGATGAATGGTTCGTCGAGCGCGTGCGCCATGGCGCCGTGCGTGACGGCCGGGTGTACATGCCGAAGATGGCCGACTACCTGAGTCAGGAAGCCTTGTGGGCGGTACGCACCTACCTGGACAGCGTGCGCGTCGAGGAGTGACCCATGCGTTTGCTCGCGGTGTTGATCAGTGCTGTATGGCTGTGCTGCCAGACAGCGCAGGCGCAGGTCCGTAGCTATGATGAAATGATCGCTGCCGCCGAGCTGAAAGTCGCGGTGTACAAGGATTTCGCGCCCTACAGCTTTGAGAGCGCGGGCGAGGCTCAAGGGGTCGATGTCGAACTCGCCCAGGCCCTGGCCAAGGCCATGGGCGTACGCCTGAAACTGATCTGGGCGCCCGCCGGGGAAAAGCTCGACGACGACCTGCGCGATTACATCTGGCGGGCCAGTCAGTTGCACAATCAGCAACTGGCCGACCTGATGATGCGCGTTCCCTACGATCGCGATTACGCACAGAAACGCAATGAACTGGGTGAACTGGAAAACGGCCATGTGGTGATGTTCGGGCCGTACCAGACTGAACAATGGCAAGTGGCCTATGACCGTCGTCGGCTGGATTCAGTGGCCAGCGTCGCGGTGTTCCAGCAACACCCGATCGGTGTTGAAGTCGACAGCGTGCCGTCGTTTTACCTGACCTCTGTGTTCAACGGCATGCTCGCCGCCAAGACCCATCACTACCCGGGCGTGCCCCAGGCGTTTGCCGCGATGAAGGCCGGTGAAGTCGACGCGGTAATGGCCATGCGCGGCGAAATCGACTGGCAAGTTCATCAGGCCGCCGACCCGCAAGTGGCGCTGGCGGAAAACGCCTACCCGAACATGGGCAAACAGCTTTGGGAGATCGGAATGGCGGTGCATGAAAGCAATCGGCAACTGGCCTACGCCGTGGAAGAGGCGCTGGAAGCGTTGATTCGCGAGGGCTCGGTGAAAGCCATTTATGCCCGTTACGGCCTGCGGTATGACGTGCCCGAGATGTATCAATAGTGAACTGGCGAGCGAGTTGTCTGTTGGCCTGCTGGTTGCCCTTGGCCGCGAACGCGGTTGACGTCGAGCCGGGTAAAGACCCGGTGCCGTCGGTGATGTGGGGGTTCTATCACAAGCAGATGCTCGGCGACGCACCGTTCGTATTCGACGAGCGGGTCAAGTTGCTCGCGCCACCATTTGCCGAAGACGCCCGACAAGTACCGCTGGAAATTGACGCCCGGGCGTTCAAGGGTGAAGTGGTGCGAATCCTCGCCTGGGCCGAACTCAATCCGCTGCCGAAAATCGTCGACTTCCAACCCTTGACCGGTGTGCTGCCATGGCTGTCGATCCGCATCCGCGTTGAACAGGCCACGCCGTTGCGTGCGGCGGTACTGACCCGCGATGGGCTGTGGCATGTCGGCTCGACCCTGATCGATGCGGCGGGCGGCGGTTGTACGGCGCCAAGCGTGGTGCGTACGCAACCGGGTTGGGAGGAACGCATCGGCGAAGTACTGGGTGGCCGTTATCCCCGGGGCGAGCTCAGTCGCGTGCGTTTGCAGGTGGCGCATCCGATGGACAACGGCATGGTCAGCGGCATCCCGGAATTTTTCATCAACCAGGCCGAGCTGCGCGATCAAAACGATCAATTGCTGGCGCGTCTGGAGTTGTTCCCGGCGGTCAGCGAAAACCCCAATCTGGCCTTCGATATCGAAGGAGCAGGGCAGACGCGCCTGGTGTTGCGCGACAACAGCGGCAATCAATTCGATGCGGCCATACCCTGACCCAAGGAGCGAGTGATGCGCTGGATGCTGCTGTTGTTCATCTGTCTGAGCCTGCCGGCCCTGGCCGATCCCGATTATGCACTCAAGCCCCGGCAGATCGCCGAAGGCACCTGGCTGCTGGAAGGCAGCACCGACAACTTCGCCAAGAGCAATGGCGGCAACATCGTCAACACCGCGTTCATCGTCACGGAAAAAGGTGTGGTGGTCATCGACACCGGGCCGTCGAAACGCTATGGCGAGGCCCTGCGCAGCGCGATTGCGGCGACCACCGATAAACCGGTGATCCAGGTGCTGCTGACCCATCACCATCCTGATCATGTGTTGGGCAATCAGGCTTTCACCGACGTGCCGATTGGCGCCTTGGCCGGTACCACCGAACTGTTGCGGCAACAGGGTGATGCCATGGCTGAAAACATGTATCGGCTGGTGGGTGACTGGATGCGCGGCACCGAAGTGGTGTTGCCGACGCAGGTGCTGACGCCTGGCATGCACAGTTTTGGGAACCACGATTTGCGCCTACTGAGTCTGGGTGGGCACACCGGCGCGGATCTGGCTATTCTCGACCAGAAAACCGGCGTGTTGTTTGCCGGGGATCTGGTGTTTTATCAACGCGCCCTGACCACGCCCAACAGCCCGGGGCTGTCGGTGTGGCTGGCGGACATCGCGACCCTGCAGGGATTGCCGTGGACACTGATCGTCCCCGGCCATGGGCCGGTGGCCACGGATACAAAACCGTTCGAGCAGATGCGCGACTACCTCACTTGGCTGGACCAACTGATGCGCGACGGCGCGGCCCATGGCAGCGACATGGCCGAGATGATCCGCAGCCCCATCCCCGAGCATTTCGCCGGGATCAGCCTGAGTCGCTATGAGCTTATTCGTAGCGTCAGCCATTTGTACCCGCGTTACGAACGGGAGCAGATGAGGCGGGTGGATTCCGGCCAGCACTGATGTTGCCTGACACACCGCCTTCGCGAGCAAGCCCGCTCCCACATTTGAGCGGTGTAAACGCAGATGTTGTGTACACCGAGATCCCCTGTGGGAGCGGGCTTGCTCGCGAAGAGGCCTTCACATTCAGTATTGATGTTGCCTGATACACCGCCTTCGCGAGCAAGCCCGCTCCCACATTTGAGCGGTGTGAACGCAGATGTTGTGTACGCCGAAGATCCACTGTGGGAGCGGGCTTGCTCGCGAAGAGGCATTCACATTCAGTATTGATGTTGCCTGATACACCGCCTTCGCGAGCAAGCCCGCTCCCACAGGGACCGAAGTCGATCACAAAATCTGCGACCGACCCGGTACTAAGGAACTAGCAATCTCCGCACTGCGGGCAATTGTTGCAAGGGCGGCGGCGTCCAAGAATCTGCACCAGACCGGGAAAATTTCCCGGGTATAACAAAAACCGCAGAGGCAGCCGTCATGACCCAACCCGCACGTCGCCAACCCTTCGTTTTGAGCATGCTGCTCAGTGCCATGCTGTTGTCTGGCCAGGCATTGGCCGCAGTCTCCGATCAAGACATCCTCCAGGACCCGAAGAACCCGGAGCAGGTCGTCACCAATGGCCTGGGCGTCCAGGGTCAGCGCTATAGCCCGCTGGACACCCTCAATGTCGACAACGTGAAGGACCTGCGACCGGTCTGGGCCTTTTCGTTCGGCGGGGAAAAACAGCGCGGTCAGCAAGCGCAGCCGATGATCAAGGACGGCGTGATGTACATGACCGGCTCCTACTCGCGGGTGTTCGCGGTGGATGCGCGCACCGGCCGCAAGCTCTGGCAATACGACGCGCGCCTGCCCGATGACATCCGTCCGTGCTGCGACGTGATCAACCGTGGCGTTGCGCTGTATGGCGATCTGGTGATTTTCGGCACCCTCGACGCCAAGCTCGTGGCCCTGAACAAAGACACCGGCAAAGTCGTCTGGAGCAAGAAAGTTGCCGACCACAAGGAAGGCTATTCCATCAGCGCCGCGCCGTTGGTAATCAACGGAAAATTGATCACCGGTGTGGCCGGTGGCGAGTTCGGGGTAGTGGGCAAGATCGAAGCCTACGATCCGAAAAACGGCAATCTGCTGTGGACCCGGCCAACGGTCGAAGGCCACATGGGTTATGTCTACAAGGAAGGCAAGGCGGTAGAAAACGGTATCTCCGGCGGCGAAGCGGGCAAGACCTGGCCCGGCGATCTATGGAAAACCGGCGGTGCGGCGCCTTGGCTGGGCGGCTACTACGACCCGGAAACCAACCTGCTGCTGTTCGGCACCGGCAACCCGGCGCCGTGGAACTCGCACCTGCGTCCTGGCGACAACCTTTACTCGTCCTCGCGCCTGGCGCTGAACCCGGATGACGGCACGATCAAATGGCACTTCCAGAGCACGCCCCACGACGGTTGGGACTATGACGGCGTGAACGAACTGGTGTCGTTCAACTACAACGAAGGCGGCAAGGAAATCAAAGCCGCGGCCACCGCGGACCGTAACGGTTTCTTCTACGTGCTCGATCGCACCAACGGCAAATTCATCCGTGGCTTCCCGTTCGTGGACAAGATCACCTGGGCCAGCGGCCTGGATAAAAACGGTCGGCCGATCTACAACGACGCCAGCCGTCCGGGGGCGCCGGGCTCCGAGGCCAAAGGCAGTTCGGTGTTCGTCGCGCCAGCGTTCCTGGGGGCAAAAAACTGGATGCCGATGGCCTACAACCGCGACACCGGCTTGTTCTATGTGCCGTCCAACGAATGGGGCATGGACATCTGGAACGAAGGCATCGCCTACAAGAAAGGCGCGGCGTTCCTCGGTGCCGGTTTCACCATCAAACCGCTGAATGAAGACTACATCGGCGTGCTGCGCGCCATCGACCCGAAAACCGGCAAGGAAGTCTGGCGCCACAAGAATTTCGCGCCGCTGTGGGGCGGAGTGCTGACCACCAAGGGCAACCTGGTGTTCACCGGTACGCCGGAAGGTTTCCTGCAGGCATTCAATGCCAAGACTGGCGAGAAAGTCTGGGAATTCCAGACTGGCTCCGGCGTGCTCGGCTCGCCCATCACCTGGGAAATGGACGGTGAACAATACGTCTCCGTGCTCTCCGGCTGGGGCGGCGCGGTACCGCTGTGGGGCGGCGAAGTGGCCAAGCGCGTCAAGGACTTCAACCAAGGCGGCATGCTCTGGACGTTCAAGCTGCCTAAAGATCTGGTAGCCAAACACTAACCCCCTGTGGGAGCGGGCTTGCTCGCGAAGAGGCCTTCACATTCAACATTGATGTTGCCTGACCCACCGCCTTCGCGAGCAAGCCCGCTCCCACATTAGTTTGTGTGAAACCTACTACCAAATAACGAGAATCCCCCTGCCAACGGCGCATTCGTCTGGCAGGCGGGGCTCTCTACTATCGGTTCATCGCCTGTTGGCCTGACAGGCATCGACCCAGACAGAGGCCCACCATGATCTACGCACAACCCGGAACACCCGGCGCCGTCATTTCCTTCAAACCGCGCTACGGCAATTTCATCGGCGGCGAGTTCGTCGCTCCAATCAACGGCGAGTACTTCACCAACACCTCACCGGTCACCGGTGAAGTGATCGCCGAGTTCCCGCGTTCCAGCGCCGCCGACATCGAAAAAGCCCTCGACGCCGCCCATGCCGCCGCCGATGCCTGGGGTAAAACCTCGGCGCAGGATCGTTCGCTGGTGCTGCTGAAAATCGCCGACCGCATCGAACAGAACCTGGAAATCCTCGCCGTCACCGAAACCTGGGACAACGGCAAGGCCGTGCGCGAAACCCTCAACGCCGACGTGCCTTTGGCTGCCGACCACTTCCGTTATTTCGCCGGTTGCATCCGCGCTCAGGAAGGCGGCGCCGCCGAGATCAACGAACTGACCACCGCCTATCATTTCCACGAACCGCTGGGCGTGGTCGGGCAGATCATCCCGTGGAACTTCCCGCTGCTGATGGCCGCCTGGAAACTCGCCCCGGCCCTGGCGGCCGGCAACTGCATCGTGCTCAAACCCGCCGAACAAACGCCGCTGTCGATCATGGTGTTCGCCGAGCTGATCGCCGACTTGCTGCCGGCGGGCGTGCTGAACATCGTCCAGGGTTTCGGTCGCGAAGCCGGTGAGGCACTGGCCACCAGCAAGCGCATCGCCAAGATCGCCTTCACCGGTTCCACCCCGATCGGCGCGCACATCATGCATTGCGCGGCCGAGAACATCATTCCGAGCACCGTGGAGCTGGGCGGTAAGTCGCCGAACATTTTCTTCGAAGACATCATGAACGCCGAGCCGCAGTTCATCGAGAAAGCCGCCGAAGGCCTGGTGCTGGCGTTCTTCAACCAGGGCGAAGTCTGCACCTGTCCGTCCCGGGCGCTGGTGCAGGAATCGATCTACGAGCCGTTCATGGCCGAGGTGATGAAGAAAATCGTCAAGATCAAGCGCGGCAACCCGCTGGACACCGAAACCATGGTCGGCGCCCAGGCGTCCGAGCAGCAATACGACAAGATCCTCTCGTACCTGAAAATCGCTCAGGAGGAGGGCGCCGAACTGCTCACCGGCGGTGCGGCCGAGCGTCTTGAAGGCGACTTGTCGAGCGG
Organism: Pseudomonas sp. GM79; assembly: GCF_000282495.1. Classification (GTDB taxonomy): domain Bacteria; phylum Pseudomonadota; class Gammaproteobacteria; order Pseudomonadales; family Pseudomonadaceae; genus Aquipseudomonas. The sequence continues at coordinate 14,343 of NZ_AKJE01000040.1, read as the reverse complement.
CTATTACATCCAGCCGACCCTGCTCAAGGGCCACAACAAAATGCGCGTGTTCCAGGAAGAAATCTTCGGCCCGGTGGTGGGTATCACCACCTTCAAGGACGAAGCCGAAGCCTTGGCGATTGCCAACGACAGCGAGTTCGGCCTCGGTGCCGGCCTGTGGACCCGCGACATCAACCGCGCCTACCGCATGGGCCGGGCGATCAAGGCCGGGCGCGTCTGGACCAACTGCTACCACCTGTACCCGGCCCACGCCGCGTTCGGTGGCTACAAGAAGTCCGGTGTCGGCCGTGAAAACCACAAGATGATGCTCGACCATTACCAACAGACCAAAAACCTGCTGGTGAGCTACGACATCAATCCGTTGGGGTTCTTCTAACCCGCAAGAACACCACAAACCAAAATGTGGGAGCGGGCTTGCTCGCGAAGGCGGCTTCACATTCAACAAATATGTTGACTGAAAGTCCGCTTTCGCGAGCAAGCCCGCTCCCACATTGGTTCTCCGTGTACTTGAAGACCGCGCGACACCCCCTACCAACGCACGCCGCCACCTCCTTCGAAAGTAGCATTCGGTCATCTCATCCCCCGTGCATTAATGGTCTTACCGGAATTGACCGGCACAAGAAGAGGATTGACCCATGTGGAATAAACCCGCGTTTACCGATCTGCGTATTGGCTTCGAAGTGACGATGTACTTCGCCAACCGTTGATTGATCGCCCGGTCAGCCGTCGCGTTGGCCGGGCCTGCCTTCTGGAGGCATCCCATGCACATCCGCGTTCTCGGTTCCGCCGCTGGCGGTGGTTTTCCGCAATGGAACTGCAACTGCCGTCAATGCGCCGCGATGCGCAACGGCAACCTGCGCGCGCAACGTCGCACGCAGTCGTCCATTGCCCTGAGCGACGACGGTGTGGAGTGGGTGCTCTGCAATGCTTCACCGGATATTCGCGCGCAACTCGAAAGCTTTCCGGCGATGCAACCGGCCCGACGCTTGCGTGACACGGCGATTGCCGGTGTCGTCCTGCTGGACAGTCAGATCGACCATTGCACCGGCTTGTTGAGCCTGCGCGAAGGCTGCCCGCATTCGGTCTGGTGCACCGAGCGGGTTCACGAAGACCTGAGCAGCGGCTTTCCCTTGTTCCCCATGCTCAAACACTGGAACGGTGGCTTGCAGTGGCAACCCATCGGGCTGGATCGCGAGCCGTACCGCATCGCGGCCTGCCAACACCTGCAATTTCGCGCGATTCCGTTGGTCAGCAACGCGCCGCCGTACTCGCCCAATCGCGGCAACCCGCAGCCGGGCGACACCATTGGCCTGTTTATCGAAGACCTGCGCAGCGGGGCATCGGTTTTCTACGCGCCGGGGCTGGGGCAAATCGACGCCGAGGTATTGAGCTGGATGCAGCGCGCCGACTGCCTGCTGCTGGACGGCACGCTGTGGCGCGACGATGAAATGCGCGTGTGCGAAGTCGGCCAGAGCCTGGGCAGCGAAATGGGCCACCTGCCACAAAGCGGCCCCGGCGGCATGCTCGACGTGCTGGAGGGCTTTAGCCGTCAACGCAAGGTGCTGATCCACATCAACAACACCAACCCGATACTCGATGAAGACTCGGCGGAGTGCGCCTTGCTGGAACGGCGCGGTATCGAAGTGGCTTATGACGGCATGAGTATTGAGCTGTAGCGGATGGCCCTTTCGCGAGCAAGCCCGCTCCCACATTGGATTGTTGGTGTACACAAAATCTATGTTCCACACCGATCAACTGTGGGAGCGGGCTTGCTCGCGAAGAGGCCAGACCAGACACCGCGAAATCCGGAGAACCACAATGACTGACACCCCCATGACCCCCGCCGAATTCGAACAGGCGTTGCGCGCCAAAGGCGCCTATTACCACATCCACCACCCATTCCACCAAGCCATGTACGCCGGGCGTGCCACCCGCGAGCAGATTCAGGGCTGGGTTGCCAATCGCTTCTATTACCAGGTGAACATCCCGCTCAAGGATGCCGCCATCCTCGCCAATTGCCCGGACCGCGACGTGCGCCGGGAGTGGCTGCAACGGATCCTCGACCATGACGGCGTCCCCGGCAGTGAAGGCGGCATCGAAGCGTGGCTACGATTGGGCGAAGCCGTGGGGCTGGATCGCGAACAAATCCTTTCGCAAGAACTGGTGCTGCCGGGCGTGCGTTTCGCCGTGGACGCCTACGTCAATTTCGCCCGTCGCGCTTGCTGGCAAGAAGCGGCCAGCAGCTCACTGACCGAACTGTTCGCGCCACAGATTCACCAGTCCCGGCTAGACGCCTGGCCCACCCATTACCCATGGATCGACCCGGCCGGCTACGACTATTTCCGTACACGTCTGAGCCAGGCGCGGCGTGATGTCGAGCATGGTTTGCGCATCACCCTGGCGCACTACGTGACGGTCGAAGGCCAGCAACGCATGCTGGAGATTCTGCAGTTCAAGCTCGATGTGCTGTGGAGCATGCTCGACGCGATGAGCATGGCCTATGAGCTGGATCGCCCGCCGTATCACACCGTCACCACCGAGCGGGTCTGGCACCGGGGGATCATCTTGTGAGCCTGATCGAACAGCAACCCGGCCCGCCACTGTGGTTGCTGGCGGAGCTGACCTATCGCTGCCCGCTGCAATGCCCGTATTGCTCCAACCCGCTGGACTTCGCCCAGCATGGCGAGGAGTTGAGCACAGAAGAATGGATTCGGGTGTTCCGCGAGGCGCGGGAGATGGGCGCTGCGCAACTGGGTTTTTCCGGTGGCGAGCCGTTGGTGCGCCAGGACCTCGCCGAGCTGATCAAGGCCGCGCGGGACATGGGTTACTACACCAACCTGATCACCTCGGGTATCGGCCTGACCGAACAGAAGGTCCGCGACTTCAAAGTCGCCGGGCTGGACCACATCCAGATCAGCTTTCAGGCCGCCGACGAAGCGGTCAACAATATGCTCGCCGGTTCGCGCAAGGCCTTCGCCCAGAAACTGGCCATGGCCCGGGCGGTGAAAGCCCAGGGCTACCCGATGGTGCTGAACTTCGTCACCCATCGGCACAACATCGACCAGATCGCGCAGATCATCGATCTCTGCCTGGAGCTGGAAGCGGATTTCGTCGAGTTGGCGACCTGCCAGTTTTACGGTTGGGCCGAACTCAACCGCGTCGGCCTGTTGCCGACCCGCGAACAGTTGCAGCGCGCGGAGCGCATCACCAATGAATACCGCCAGCGGCTTGAAGCGCAGGGCCACCCGTGCAAACTGATTTTCGTCACCCCGGATTACTACGAAGAGCGCCCCAAGACCTGCATGAACGGCTGGGCCAACCTGTTTCTCGACATCACCCCGGACGGCACGGCGTTACCGTGTCATAGCGCCCGCCAGTTACCGGTGCAGTTTCCCAACGTGCGTGAGCACAGCATCGCGCACATCTGGAACGACTCCTTCGGCTTCAACCGTTTTCGTGGCGATGACTGGATGAAAGAGCCGTGTCGTTCCTGCGATGAAAAGCACAAGGACCTCGGCGGCTGCCGCTGCCAGGCGTTCATGCTCACCGGCGATGCAAGTAACGCTGATCCGGTGTGCAGCAAGTCGCCGCACCACAGCGTCATTCTCAAGGCCCGGGACGAAGCCGACGCGCCGGGGCAGGGCATGGAGCACCTGACCTTGCGCAATGAAAAGGCTTCGCGGCTGATCTATCGCGGATGAATCGTGAGCTGACACAAATCCCCTGTGGGAGCGGGCTTGCTCGCGAAAGCGGCATTACATTCAACACATCTATTGACTGACACACCGCTTTCGCGAGCAAGCCCGCTCCCACAGTTGATCTCCAGTGGATACAAACCTGAGTACACCCCAGCTCGCTATCCATTGGTCTGATTGCATTCGCAGCCGGATGCTTTAGTGTGGTCTTTACCTTTCAAAACAATAAAAACAGGCTTTCCAATGAGCCAGAATCTCAGCCAGCTGCGTAAATTCGTTTCGCCTGAAATCATCTTCGGTGCCGGCTGTCGGCACAACGTCGGTAACTACGCCAAGACCTTCGGCGCCCGCAAAGTGCTGGTGGTCAGCGACCCCGGTGTGATTGCCGCCGGTTGGGTCGCCGATGTCGAGGCCAGCCTGCAAGCCCAGGGCATTGATTTCTTTTTGTATAGCGACGTTTCGCCCAACCCGCGGATCGAAGAAGTCATGCTCGGCGCCGAGCTGTACCGGGAGAATCACTGCGATGTGATCGTGGCGATCGGCGGCGGCAGCCCGATGGATTGCGGCAAGGGCATCGGCATTGTCGTCGCCCACGGGCGCAACATCCTCGAATTCGAGGGCGTGGACATGTTGCGCATGCCCAGCCCGCCGCTGATCCTGATCCCGACCACCGCCGGCACGTCGGCCGATGTGTCGCAGTTCGTGATCATCTCCAATCAGCAAGAACGCATGAAATTCTCCATCGTCAGCAAGGCCGCAGTGCCGGACGTGTCGCTGATCGACCCGGAAACCACCCTGAGCATGGACCCGTTCCTGTCGGCCTGTACCGGCATCGACGCGTTGGTCCATGCCATCGAAGCCTTTGTCTCCACCGGTCACGGGCCGCTCACCGACCCTCATGCGCTGGAGGCGATGCGACTGATCAACGGCAATCTGGTGCAAATGATCGCCAACCCCAGCGACATCGCCCTGCGCGAGAAAATCATGCTCGGCAGCATGCAGGCCGGGTTGGCGTTCTCCAACGCGATCCTTGGCGCGGTGCACGCCATGTCCCACAGCCTGGGCGGCTTTCTCGATCTGCCTCATGGTCTGTGCAATGCGGTGTTGGTGGAACATGTGGTGGCGTTCAACTACAGCTCGGCGCCGGAGCGCTTCAAGGTGATCGCCGAGACCTTCGGCATCGATTGCCGTGGCCTGAATCACCGGCAGATTTGCGGGCGGCTGGTCGAACACCTGATCGCCCTCAAGCACGCCATCGGCTTCCACGAAACCCTGGGCCTGCACGGGGTGAGTACGGCGGACATTCCGTTCCTGTCGCAACACGCCATGCACGACCCGTGCATCCTTACCAACCCGCGCGAATCCAGCCAGCGCGACGTCGAGGTCGTCTATGGCGAAGCCCTCTGACGAGCAACAACGGGCGCTGGCCGGGTTACTCGGCTTAGGTAACCATTCGGCGCGCAAGAGTCATTACCCGGAACTGGCCGCGCGCCTGGATGAACTGGAAACCGAACGCAACCGCTACAAATGGCTGTTCGAAAACGCGGTACACGGGATCTTCCAGGCAAGCCTGCTGGAGGGCATGCGCGCCGCCAACCCGGCGCTGGCGCGGATGCTCGGCTATCAAAACCCCCAGGAGGTGCTGTTTACCCTGACGGACCTGGCGGGCACGCTGTTCGTTGGCGGGGCGCAAGAGCTGGAAAGCATCGGCGAAATCCTCCAGCGTGAGCGCAGCCTGCTGGGCTATGAAACTCAACTGCGGCGCAAGGACGGCAGTGTCCTCGACGTGTTGATGAACCTGCTGCTCAAACCGGATCAGGAAGGCCTGGTGGAGGGCTTTGTTGCCGACATCACCGAGCGAAAACTCGCTCAGCAGCGCCTGCAACAACTCAATGACGAACTGGAGCAGCGGGTCACCGCGCGCACCAACGAGCTGCTGGACGCCGCAGAAGCCTTGCGCGATGCCCGGGATGCCGCCGAGGCCGCCAATCGCAGCAAGGACAAATACCTCGCCGCTGCCAGTCACGACTTGCTGCAACCGCTCAACGCCGCGCGTTTGCTGATCTCGACCTTGCGCGAGCGCAAACTGCCCGACGTCGAGCAGGTGCTGGTGGAGCGCACGCATCAGGCGCTGGAAGGGGCTGAAGATTTGCTCACCGATCTGCTGGATATTTCCCGGCTCGATCAGGCCGCGGTGAAGCCGGATATTGCCCTGTACCGCCTCGACGAATTGTTCGCGCCACTGGTCTCGGAGTTTCAGTCGGTCGCGGCGGCAGCCGGGTTGAACCTGCGGGTGCACATGGGCGATTACGCCCTTCATACCGACTTGCGCTTGATGACGCGGATTTTGCGCAACTTCCTCAGCAATGCCTGCCGCTACACCGACGAAGGCTGCATTCTGCTGGGGGCAAGACGCCGGGGCGATGCACTGCGTATCGAAGTCTGGGACACCGGGCGCGGGATCCCGGCTGATCGTCTTGACTCGATCTTCCTCGAGTTCAACCAACTGGACGTCGGGCGCGCCGCCGATCGCAAGGGCGTGGGCCTGGGACTGGCGATTGTCGAACGCATCGCCAAGATCCTCGACTACAGGATTCAGGTTCATTCGCGGCCGGGGCGCGGTTCGATGTTTAGCATCGAGGTGCCGATTTCCCATGAGATCCCACTGCCGATCAGTCAGGCCGCGCCGCAACCAAGTACCGGTAACCCGTTGCCGGGCCGGCGGCTGTTGGTGCTGGATAACGAAGTCAGCATTCTTGAAAGCATGAGCGCGCTGCTCGGCCAGTGGGGCTGCGAGGTGGTCATCGCCACCGACGAGGCCACGGCACTGGTGGCTTTGCAGGGACAGGCGCCGGAACTGATTCTGGCGGACTATCACCTGGATCACGGAGTGGTGGGCTGTGAAGTGGTTCGGCATTTGCGCGAGCATTTCAGCCTGGCGATTCCAGCGGTGATCATCACCGCCGATCGCACCGACCAGTGTCGGCGCTCATTGCAGCGACTCGACGCACCGCTGCTGAACAAACCGGTGAAACCCGGCAAGTTGCGCGCGGTGCTGACTCAGCTGTTGGCGTAGCGGTAGCCAAAAACCGTTGTCCACTAGACGGGTGAGTTCGTCTTCGAGTTCGAGGATGTTGAGGGTCATGATTTTCGCCCTGCGTTGAATGGTCGAAAAGATCGCAGCCTGCGGCAGCTCCTACAGGATTTGTGTTCGTCTTATATTTCACGGGTGTGCGCGATTCCGACGAGCTGCCGCAGGCTGCGATCTTTTGAGGTCATAACACCAAATGCGGCAACCAACAGCGCTGGAATGTAGGTCACGGCCATCAGCCGCCGATTCGGTGGTGGTGAAGATACCCGAGAGAATCCCGCCGAGAATGATGACCATCCCTGTCTTGTTGTTTTTATTCAAGGCACAGCGATGCAGCAGAGGGTTAAAGCCATTCGTTGAACACGGGTTCCGGCAAGCCTTTGACGCCGGGGTTGAGGGCGAACACGCCGCCGGCCAGCGACTGTTCGTCAAGGTCGTCAGCGGGACGGATCGAGGTTACAAACAGCGTATCGAGCTGGCTGCCACCAAAGGCGCACATGGTCGGTTTCTTCACCGGCACGGGGAGCGAACGATCCAGTCGGCCATCGGGGGTGAAACGGTGAATCAGCCCGGCGTCGTTAGCGCAGATCCAATAGCAACCTTCGGCATCCACCGCCGCGCCATCGGGGCGGCCAAGGAAGTGATGCATGTCGACGAACAGCCGACGGTTGGACGGCGTGCCGCTGTCGATGTCGTAATCGAAGGCCCAGATCTGCTGCACATTCGGGTGCGAATCCGAGAGGTACATGGTCTTGCCGTCCGGGCTGAAACCCAGGCCGTTGGGCACGATGAAACCGCTGAGCCGGGCGTCGAGCGGCCCGGGTTGTCCGGCGCTGTAGCGATAGAGCGTGCCGTCGGCGGCGTTGGCGCCCATGTTCAGCACCATGCTGCCGGCCCAGAAACGGCCCTGACGATCGCAGCGGCCATCGTTCAGGCGCATGTCGGGGCGGGCGTGATCGACGCGCGCCAGCAGTTCGCTGTCGAGGCTGCCATCGTTGTGCGGGTGCAGGTGAAAGAATCCGCTTTCCATGCCAGCGACCCAGCCACCCGCGCTGTGACGAGCGATGCAGGCGAGCATTTGCGGGGCTTTCCAGGCGTGAACGTGCCCGCTGTCGGCATTCCAGCGCTGTAATCCACCGGTCGGAATATCGACCCAGTACAGGGCGTTTTCCTCGGGGACCCACACCGGGCTTTCACCGACCGCATTGCGGGCATCGACAATCAATTCGGCTTGCATGGCAACGCGTTCCCTTGGCTTTGTTATGTGGGGATTGGCGAGGGCTCAGTCGCCGAACGGTCCGGCCGCGACAAAGGCACCACCCTGATAAACCCGGGCCGGATCATCCTCGGCAGGCATTGGTTGGGCTTCGACTTTTTCGCGGAAGACTTCGGACGTGTCCTGTGGCGCATAACCCAGGTGTGCGGCGAAACGGTTGTCCCACCAGACGCTCTTGTTGGCGGACATGCCGTACACCACGGTGTGGCCGACATTCGGGGTGTACAACGCGCGTTCGAGCAGTTGGGTCATGTCGTCGAAGCTCAGCCAGGTGCTCATCATTCGGCGGTTCTGTGGTTCCGGGAACGAGGAGCCGATGCGGATGCTGACGGTTTCGATGCCATAGCGATCGAAGTAGAAACTGGCCATGTCTTCGCCGTAGGACTTGGACAAGCCGTAATAGCTGTCCGGGCGGCGAGGGGAGTGGGCGTCGAGGGTTTTTTCCTGCTTGTAAAAGCCGATGACGTGGTTGGAACTGGCGAAAATCACCCGCTTCACACCATGGCGACGGGCCGCTTCGTAGATATGGAACACGCCGCAGATGTTGGCACCGAGGATCTCTTCGAACGGACGCTCAACCGACACGCCGCCGAAGTGCAGGATCGCGTCCACGCCTTCGACCAGTTGATGCACCGCTTGCTTGTCGGCGAGGTCGCACGGCACGACTTCTTCGCGATCATCAATGGCTGGCGCCATGTCGGCGATGTCCGACAGACGGAGTACGTTGGCGTAAGGTCGCAGGCGTTCGCGCAGGACTTTGCCGAGGCCACCGGCGGCGCCGGTCAGGAGCAGGCGATTGAATGGGGATGTGTTCGTCATGTAAATCCCTGAGCTAGATAATTGTAGTTATTGGTTGTTGTAGGTTGTCGTATGACTTGGTCGAAGTATTGTTAGGCTTTCCGGTGCTTGTCAACGCGACTTTGATTGAAATTGACGGAGGGTCATGTTCATTCATCCCTCATGAATGTGCCGAACCTGTGGGAGCGGGCTTGCTCGCGAAGACGGCGGCACAGTCAACATTAGTGTCGCCTGACACACCGCCTTCGCGAGCAAGCCCGCTCCCACATGGGATTTATGCCAACCTGCAAAAGTGCCGCGCCTCACAACAACGAAATCGGGTAACTGATAAAGATCCTGTTCTCATCAAATTCGTTGGTGCTGAAATCGCGGCGGATGGTCGCGTTGCGCCATTTGACGTTGAGGCTCTTCAGCACGCCGCTTTGCACGGTGTAGGCCAGTTCTGATTCGCGGCCCCATTCCTTGCCATCGGTGATCGCTCCGGTGTGCACGTTATCGCCGCTGATGTAGCGGTTCATCAGCGTCAGGCCGGGGATGCCGAGGGCGACGAAGTTGTAGTCGTGACGCACCTGCCAGGAGCGTTCCTTGGCGTTGTCATAGCTGGCGTTGTAGCTGTCGTTGGCCAGCGTGCCGCCGCTGGTGCCGTTGACGCGCATCCAGGCGCTGTCGCCGCTGAGTTTTTGCAGGCCGACATAGAAGGTGTTGCCGCCATATTTGGCCGAGAGCAGGGCAAACGCGGTTTTGTTATCGAGGTCGCCGGCCAGGGCGTTGCCGTCTTCCTTGCCGATGAAGTAACCGAGGTTGGCACCCAGGGTCCAGTCGCCCATGGGCTGGCTATGGCTCAGGTTGAAATACTGCTGCTGGTAAATGTCGCTGAGTTTCGCGTACCAGACGCCGACCTGAGTGCGCTTTTCATTGAACGCATACTCGCCGCCGCCAAAGTTGAAGCGGTCGGAGGTGAACGCGCCTCTGCCGTTCATCGACATGTCCTCCATGCTCGCGTCATTGCGCGGGCTGTTGCCGCGGAACTGGCCGCCATAGAGCGTCAGGCCGCTGAGTTCGGTGGAGGTGACCTGGCCGCCGCGAAAGGTTTGCGGCAGCGAGCGACCATCATCGGAGCGCAGGATCGGCAGCACCGGCATCCATTCCCCGACCTTCAATTCGGTTTTCGACACCTTGGCTTTCAGCGCCACACCCAGACGGCCGAAATTGTCGGCGGGGCGGCCGTCATCATGGATCGGCAGCAATTGCGTGCCGCCCGTGCCCTTACCGCCGTCGAGTTTCTGCGAATACATACCGAGCACATCCACGCCGAAACCGACGGGGCCTTGGGTGAACCCGGATTTGGCGTCGAGGATGAAGTTTTGCGTCCACTCTTCAGCCTTGCCCTGGGCATTGTTCGGGTTGGTGAAGTTGCGATTGATATAGGCGTTACGCAGGTTCAGCGTGGCCTTGGCGTCATCGACGAAACCTTCGGCCTGGCTGATCATGGGCAGGACGAAGGCCAGGCTGCTGCAACCGATCAGGCTGAGGGTATGGCGACGGACGAAGGTGGAGCGAGGGGTGTCGGCGAAGGAATGGCGGGCGAGTCTGCTCACGATAACGTTCCCTTGGTTTTTGTTATTTTTATTTTGTTATACGTCGTCGTACAACATTGGCGGCGATTATTTGCGAGGCTTTAAGGGGATGTCAATCACAAGTTATACGATGACTTGTCGAAGACCACCTTCAATGGGAAGCGACCGGTTATGGCTGGGGATGGGTAAACGCAGACCTCTGTGGGAGCGAGACTGCTCGCGATGGCGGTCTGTCAGCCGACATCAATGTTGACTGTCACTGAGCCGCAAGACCACCGTACGAAGTTTCGTTTTCCCCTGTCGCCCCGATCCAGAGCGGATGCTAGTCTTGACCAACGCTGTTGTCAGGGAGCCCTCATGGGCAATCACAAGATCGAGATTCGTCGCAGTAACGTCGAAAAGATTCTGCTGGGGGCCGAAAAAGTCTTCGCCGAAAAAGGTTTCGGCAGCACCGCCATGGCCGACATCGCCGCCGAAGTGCAACTGCCGCGTTCCAATCTGCATTATTACTTCAGCACCAAGAGCGAGTTGTACAGCGCGGTGCTCCTGGGTTTACTGGAGGTCTGGAAGCAGGACGCCTTGTGCTTCGAGATGTTCGATGACCCGCGAGTGGTGCTCAGCAGCTACATCCGCGCCAAGATGAACCATTCCCGCAGCCGGCCGTACGGCTCGAAAGTCTGGGCCAACGAAATCATCCACGGTGCGCCGACACTGGGCGAGAAACTGGACGCCAGTCTGTACGACTGGGCCAAGATGAAAGAAGCGAAAATTCGCCAGTGGGTGGAGGACAAACGCATCCTGCCGGTGGAGCCGTCCAGCCTGCTGTACATGATCTGGGCCTCGACCCAGCACTACGCCGACTTCGATCACCAGGTGAATATTCTTAATGATCACCAGCCGCTGTCGGACATGCAGTTCGAGCGGGCGGTGCAGACGGTGACAAGCGTGATATTGCGTGGGATTGGGTTGGAACCTTGAGATTTTTGGCACTATTGCCGGCCTCTTCGCGAGCAAGCCCGCTCCCACATTAAATCTCTAGCGAACACAGTATTTGTGCACGAAGGTGATCCAATGTGGGAGCGGGCTTGCTCGCGAAGGCGTCAGTTCAGGTGACGCAGTCCTTACGGTGCGACATGATAGGGATTCCTCGGATCATGATTCCAGTCCAGAAACGGCTTGCCCGTATCCATCGGCACCATCTCGATGCAATCCTGCACCGGACACGTGATCTGACACAGATTGCACCCCACACACTCATCATCGATCACTTCATATTTATGCGTCCCGTCCGCCTGCTTGAGGCTGGCAATCGCCTGGTGCGAGGTATCTTCGCAAGCGATGTGGCAGCGACCGCAACCGATACATGCCTCCTGATCAATCTTCGCAATCACCTGGTAGTTGATGTCCAGGTACTTCCAGTCCGTGGTATTGCCCACCGCACGCCCGGAAAATTCTGACACGCTTGCGTAGCCCTGACTGTCCATCCAGCGCGACAAACCGTCCTTCATCTCCTCGACAATCCGGAAACCATGCAGCATCGCCGCCGTGCACACCTGTACCGAGCCGCTGCCCAGGGCAATGAATTCTGCCGCATCGCGCCAACTGCCGATGCCGCCAATGCCAGAGATCGGCAGGCCTTGGGTCTGAGGATCGCGGGCGATCTCGGCGACCATGTTCAGCGCAATCGGCTTCACCGCCGAACCGCAATAACCACCATGGGTGCTTTGGCTGCCCACGGCGGGGTTAGCGACCATGCGTTCCAGGTTGACGCTGGTGATCGAGTTGATCGTGTTGATCAACGACACCGCATCGGCCCCGCCACGGTAAGCGGCACGGGCAGCGACACGGATGTCGGTGATGTTCGGTGTGAGCTTGACGATCACCGGCAGCGAGCAATAGGTCTTGCACCAGCGGGTGACCTGCTCGACGTATTCCGGCACCTGGCCGACCGCCGCGCCCATGCCCCGTTCCGGCATGCCGTGGGGGCAACCGAAATTCAGTTCGATGCCATCGGCCCCGGTGGCTTCCACCAGCGGCAGGATGTTTTTCCACGACTCTTCGACACAGGGCACCATCAGCGACACGATCAGCGCGCGGTCCGGCCAGTCCTTTTTGACTTGGGTGATTTCCCGCAGGTTGATGTCCAGCGAACGGTCGGTGATCAGCTCGATGTTGTTAAAACCAAGCACCTCCCGATTAGCCCCGAAGTGCGCCGAGTAGCGTGATGACACGTTGACCGCTGCCGGGTCTTCACCCAGGGTTTTCCAGACCACGCCGCCCCAGCCAGCCTCGAACGCGCGAACCACGTTGTAGGCTTTGTCGGTCGGCGGCGCGGAGGCCAGCCAGAACGGATTGGGGGCTTTGATGCCGGCGAAGACAATCGAGAGATCGGCCATTTACGCAGCCTCCACGTTGAGCATGAGTTGAGCGTTGATGGCCTCGGCGGCCAGCTTGCCGTGTTGCACGGCCTGCACGGTGAGGTCCTGATCGAGGCTGGTGCAATCGCCGCCGGCATACACGCCGGGAATGCTGGTGCGCAGCTGTTCGTCGACGAGGATGCGGTCGCCCTGACGCTTGAGTTCACGGGCCAGCGGATCGGCGAGGGCGCTGTTGTCGAAGGTTTGGCCGATGGCTTTGAAGATCGCGTCGGCGGCCAGTTCGAAGGTTTCGCCGGTGGTTTGCAGACGACCTTCCACCAACCGGGTGCGGGCGAAGCGCATGCCGCGCACCTGGCCGTTCTCATCAAGCAGGACTTCGTCGGGTTGTGCCCACGTCAGTAGCCGTACCTGATTGGCCTTGGCGATGTCTTGTTCGTGGTCGGTGGCGCCCATGTCCGGGGCGCCGCGGCGGTACACCAGATTCACATCGCGAGCGCCGAGACGGGCCATTTGCACGGCCATGTCGATGGCGGTGTTGCCGGCACCAAGGACAATGCAGTGCTCGGCCAGTGGCAGTTGCGTCAGGTCATCGGCCTGGCGCAGTTCGCGGATGTAGTCGGTGGCGGCGAGCAGGCCGGGGGCATCCTCATGGGCTAGCCCCAGCTGTTTGCTGGCGGCCAGACCGAGGCCAAGGAACACCGCATCGAATTGCTGATGCAGTTCGCTGAGGGTCAGGTTGTCGCCGAGTTTCTGCCCGTGGCGAATCTCGATCCCGCCGATGCCCATCAGGAATTCAAGTTCCTTCTGCGCGTAATCGTCCACCAGTTTGTACTTGGCGATCCCGTATTCGTTGAGGCCGCCAGCCTTTTCCCGTGCCTCGAAAATCACCACATCATGGCCGTGCATCGCGCTGCGGTGCGCACACGACAAACCGGCCGGGCCGGCACCGACCACGGCGATGCGCTTGCCGGTCGGGGCGGCGCGCTGGAACGGGTGTTCGCTGAAATGGGCGTTGTCCACAGCATAGCGTTGCAACAGGCCGATCAGCACCGGCGCGCATTCTTGGGCGTTGTTGCGCACGCAGGCTTGCTGGCACAGGATCTCCGTCGGACAGACCCGGGCGCAACTGCCGCCGAGGATATTCGCCGAGAGAATTTTCTGCGCGGCGCCCTGAACGTTCTCCTGATGGATATTGCGGATGAACGACGGAATATCGATGTCGCTCGGGCAGGCATTCACGCAGGGCGCGTCGTAGCAATACAGGCAGCGGGAGGCTTCCAGATGGGCCTGACGGTCGTTGAGTGGCGGCGCCAGATCGGTGAAATGGCCGGCGAGGGTGGCCGCGTCCTCATGGGGATGCGGGAGGTGGTTCAGGGTCTTGATCACGGTGTTGGCCTCACGGTTATTGAGGTACTGCCTCTGGTGGGCATTGGTTTTTTGTTGTCTGGGCCGCCGCCTTCGCGAGCAAGCCCGCTCCCACATTGGAATGCGTTCCCCTGTGGGAGCGGGCTTGCTCGCGAAGGCCGCA
>NZ_AKJE01000039.1 GCF_000282495.1 Pseudomonas sp. GM79 | reverse complement strand
GCTCCCACAATGATTGGTGTCGTTCACCAATCCTATGGCGAAGCAGATACCTGTGTGCGAGCCAGGCTCGTTCCCACTGACTAATTCTCACCACGCCTCATCCGTTCTCTTTTACAGATAACCAATCGAGGTAAGTGCGGTGACAAAGCTGACACTGCTGTGCCTGCCCTATTCGGGCGCCAGCGCCATGGTCTATAGCCGCTGGCGGCGCCAGTTGCCGGCGTGGCTACACTTGCAGCCGGTGGAGTTGCCGGGGCGAGGCGCCCGTTACGACGAACCCTTGCAGACCGACATGCGTGCCCTGGCCCTGCAATTGGCCAGGGAACACAAGCCGTCCTTGCACGGCCCTTACGCCCTGTTCGGCCACAGCCTGGGGGCGTTGCTGGCCTGCGAGATGGCCCACGCCTTTCGTGCCCTCGGCGCTGCGGAGCCGGTGGCGCTGTTTGCTTCCGGCACGGCCGCCCCGATGATGCGCAGTGACTATGACCGTGGCTTCGCCGAACCGCAGAGCGACGAACAGTTGATCGATCAGCTGCGCACCTTCCAGGGCACCAGCGAGGAAGTGTTGGCCAATCAGGAGTTGATGAGCCTGACGCTGCCGATCCTGCGCGCTGATTTCATGCTCTGCGGACGCTTCCGCCCGATGCAGCGCCCACTGCTCAAGTGCCCCGTGCATGTGCTCGGCGGCAAGGAAGATAAGGCCACCACCGAGCAATTGATCGGCTGGAGCCAGGAAACCCTGGGCAGTTTCTCGGTGGACATGATGACCGGCGGGCATTTCTTCATTCATGAGCATGAAGCCAAGGTGCTGCGGATTATCAAAAATCATCTGGAAGTCCATCACCGACGTCATGCGCAGCTGGCCGCGCCGGTTTTTTAGCGCGCGCGGTTCACTTTATTGAGTGTTAACAGGAGGCCCGTCATGGGTGTTGCTGTGGGTTTTGCCGTTCGGCCGTTGTTGCCGGCGCGGGGTCGCTTGCCGCTGTTGGTGGAGGCGACCGAGCCGAATACCAGCCTGTTGGCGGTGTTCGATGAATTGAATGAGCTGGTGGATGCGCATCTGCTGCGTGACGGCGGCATTCTGTTTCGCGGGTTCCAGCTGGACGGTGCCGAGCAGTTCCGCCAATTCGCCGCTGGCTTCGGCCATCCGCTGCTCAATTACGAGTTCGGCTCGACGCCGCGCACCAATGTCACCCAAGGGGTTTACACCTCCACCGAATACCCGGCGCATCAGAGCATTCCGCTGCACAACGAGCAGGCCTATTCCCGGGACTGGCCGATGAAAATCTGGTTCTACAGCATGATCGCCGCCACCTCGGGCGGCGAAACGCCGATTGCCGACAGTCGGGAAGTCTATCGGCGCATGCCTGTCGCGATCCGCGAGCGCTTCGTCAGCAAAGGCCTGATGTACGTGCGCAATTTCGGTAACGGGCTGGACGTGGCGTGGGAACAGGTGTTCAACACCGAAGACCGCGACGTGGCAGAGGCCTACTGCAAGGCCCACGGCATCATTTGCGAGTGGAAGGACGACGGTGAATTGCGCACCCGCCAGACCTGTCAGGCGGTGGCGTGTCATCCGGTGACCGGCGACATGGTCTGGTTCAATCAGGCTCACCTGTTCCACATTTCCAACCTGCAGCCGGAGGTGCGTGAAACCTTGCTGGACATCGTCGACGAAGAAGACCTGCCGCGTAACGTCTACTACGGCGACGGCTCGCCCATCGAGGATGAGGTGCTCAGTGAAATTCGTGCGGTGCTCGATGACTGCGCCATCAGTTTTCCCTGGCAGGAGGGCGATGTGCTGATGCTCGACAACATGCTCTCGGCCCATGCCCGCGCGCCCTTCGAAGGCAAGCGCAAGGTGATTGTCGCGATGGCCGAAGGGCATTCCCAGGACGCGCGCTGATCTGAACAGTCCTGTCGCCGAAGCCGGTCTTGCACCGGCTTCGGCGTTTTTGTTGCGCTGTCCATTGCTCGGTCTAATGCCTGGTGCAGAACCTGTGGGAGCGGGCTTGCTCGCGAAAGCGGTGTGCCCGGCAACATTAATGTCGACTGACACGCCCTCTTCGCGAGCAAGCCCGCTCCCACAGGTTCTGCACCTCAACGGACTGGCCGCGTTTGTCGGTGCCGCTAAATCATCGCGTCAGCCATTCGTTCTTGTTGATACGACCGGGCCTCCTGGTCACGCCGCCGATCAGCAAGGACCCAATGCATGAATGCCGCAGACGCACAGAAACTCGCCCGCCGCTTTATCGAACTGCCGCAGGACAAGCGCCGCTTGTTTCTGGCCGGCATGGCCCGCGAAGGCATCGATTTTGCGCAGCTTCCCATGACCTCCTGTGTCGGGGTCGATGAGCGTGATGGCCTGTCCTATGCCCAGCAGCGGATGTGGTTCCTCTGGCAGCTGGATCCGCAGAGCGCGGCCTACAACCTGCCGATGGCGGTGCGCCTGAGCGGTGCGCTGCAAACCGAGGCGCTGGAGCGCGCGTTCAGCCTGCTTGTCGAGCGCCATGAGTGCCTGCGCACCACCTTCGGCCAGGAGGGCGAGCGTGCATTCCAGCGGGTGGCCGAACCCCGTGACCTGACACTGGCGATCAACGACCTGAGTGCCTTGCCTGAGGAACGGCGCTGGCCGCAGGCGCAACAGCACATGTTGGCTGAAGCCACTCAGGCGTTCGACTTGCAGCAGGGGCCATTGCTGAGCCTTCGCCTGTTGCGCCTGGCCGAGCAGGAGCACGTGCTGTTGCTGACGTTGCACCACATCATTGCCGATGGCTGGTCGATGAACATTCTGATCGACGAGTTCATGCGCACCTACGATGGGCTGGTCGCGGGGCGGCAACCGACCTTGCCGGCACTGACCGTGCACTACCGCGACTACGCCCTGTGGCAACGCAGTTGGCTGGAAGCCGGGGAGCGCGAACGCCAGCTCGATTACTGGCGCACGCAGTTGGGTGAAGAACACCCGATCCTCGAATTGCCCACCGACCGTGCCTATCCGGCCCAGTCCAGCCACCAGGGCGCGCGCCTGGAAAAAGTCATCGACGGAGCCCTGCGCCAGGCGCTGAAAACCCTCGCCCAGCGCCAGGGCGTAACGCTGTTCGTGGTGCTGCTGGCGGCTTTCAAGACCTTGCTGCACCGCTACAGCGGCCAGACCGACATCCGTGTCGGCGGTTTGATCGCCAACCGCACCCGCAATGAAACCGAAGGCTTGATCGGCTTCTTCGTCAATACCCAGATCCTGCGTAGCGAGGTCACCCCGCAGACCCGTTTCAGCGACCTGCTGCAGAGCCTGCGTCAGGCGGCGCTTGGCGCCCAGGCCCATCAGGATCTGCCGTTTGATGCATTGCTCGAAGCCCTGCAGCCGGCCCGCAGTCAGAGTCACAATCCGTTGTTTCAGGTGATGTTCAACCACCAGCCGCTGGTGACCGATCTGCAGGATGTGCGGCTCGATTGCGGTTTGCAGGTCGGCTATCTGAGTGAGCAGCAACTGGCCGGTAGCGGGCGTCAGCATGCGGCCACCAGCGACCTGATGCTCGACACCCGGGAGGAGGGCGAGCAACTGTTCGCCGCGTTCACTTACGCCACCGACCTCTTCGACGCACCGACCATCGCCGCGTTGGCCGAGCATTGGCACAACGTGCTGGTATCGGTCTGCCGTGATCCGCAACAACCGCTGGGCGAGGTGTCGATGCTCGGCACGGATGAGCGCGAGCGCTTGATTCAAGCCGTCGCCAACCCGGCGCTGCTGCCCGGCATGCCGCAACTGTTCGAGGCCCAGGCGGCGCGCACTCCCGACACCACCGCAGTGATCCTGGCGGGCGATCAGTCGCCCTCACTCAGTTATGCCGAACTGAATGCTCGCAGCAATCGTCTGGCCCATCAGTTGCGCGCCAAAGGCGTCGGCCCCGATGTGCTGGTCGGTGTGGCGTTGGGGCGATCGCTGGAACTGGCCGTGGCGTTGCTGGCCGTACTCAAGGCCGGCGGCGCCTATGTGCCGCTGGACCCGCACACCCCGGCCGAACGCTTGCGCCATGTGCTCGATGACAGCGGGCTGAAACTGGTGCTGACCGAGAGCCCGCTGCTGAGCAGCCTGCCGGCGCTCGATGGCATCGACTGCCTGTGTCTGGACCAACCACCGCACAGCGACGCGGCGAGCCAGGACAACCCGCAAGTGACGGTAGATCCGCACAACCTTGCCTACGTGATTTACACCTCCGGCTCCACCGGCCGGCCGAAGGGCGTGGCCGTCAGTCACGGCGCATTGAGCGAATTCATCGCGCGGGCGATCGACTACAGCGATTTGCGCGAAGGTGATCGCGTGCTGCAATTCGCCACCAGCAGTTTTGACGGTTTCGTCGAGCAATTCTTCCCGCCGCTGTGCCATGGCGCCTGTGTCGTCCTGCGTGATGCGGGCCTGTGGGACAGTGCGACGTTGCACGAAGTGATCGTCGAACAGGGCATTACCCTGGCGGATTTGCCGGCCGCTTACTGGTATTCGGTGGTGCAGGATTACGCGGCCAATCCGCCTGTCCACTTCGGCGCCTTGCGCCAGATTCACGTGGGCGGCGAGGCGATGGCGGTGGACGGACTGCGTCTGTGGCAACGCGCCGGGTTGGGTCATGTGCGTTTGCTCAACACCTACGGCCCGACCGAGGCGACGGTGGTCTCGACCATCCATGATTGCAGCGCATTGACCGCCGAGGCGGTGTCGTGGCGTGGCATTCCGATCGGTCACGGTCTGGAGCAACGCCGGCTGTACGTGCTCGACGATGATTTGAATCTGCTGCCGCAAGGAGCGGTGGGCGAGTTGTACATCGGCGGACCGGGCCTGGCCCGTGGTTATCATCGGCAGCCGACGCTCAGCGCCCAACGGTTTATCGCCGATCCGTTCGCGGTCGGTGAGCGCCTGTACCGCACCGGCGACCGTGCCCGGCTGCGCGACGACGGCGCGGTGGAGTACATCGGTCGCGTCGATCACCAAGTGAAGATTCGCGGGTTCCGCATTGAGTTGGGGGAAATCGAGTCGCGGTTGCAGCAATGCCCGGGGATTCGTGAGGCCGTGGTGCTGGCCTTGCCCTTGGCCGGTGGCGCGCAACTGGTGGCGTATCTGGTGGTTGATCAGAGCGTGCTCGGCAGCGCGGCAGAGCAAGTGATTCTGCGTCAGCAAATCCGGGCCTCACTGCAGAAGAACCTGCCGGACTACATGGTACCCGGCCACTTGCTACTGTTGCCGCGCCTGCCCCTGACCCCCAGCGGAAAACTCGACCGCAAGGCTCTGCCGACCCCCGATCCGAGCCAATTGCAGAGCAGCTATCGCGCCCCGCAAACCGACACCGAACAGGCGCTGGCGCAGATCTGGATCGAGGTGCTGCAAGTGCCACGGGTCGGTGTCGATGACCATTTCTTCGAGTTGGGCGGGCATTCGTTGCTGGCCGCGCAAGTGATCGCGCGGATCAAAAGCCAGTTGGGCGTGGTGCTGCCGTTGCGCAGCCTGTTCGAGACACCGCTGCTGGGCGATCTGGCGCTGGAGTTGGCCGCGCTGGCCGGCGGTGCAAGCGATAACGACTGGTCCGACATGGATCAGTTCATGAGTTCTTTGGAGGGAGTTGAAGTATGAGCGGCAATATGGCGGAGCGTATCGCTAAAAGGTTCGTCGGTTTGCCGCTGGAGCAACGTCGACTGTTTCTCGCCAAACTGCGCGAGGAGGGTAAAGACTTCAGCCTGCTGCCGCTGCCGGTCAGTCGTCACGACTGCGCGGTGATCCCGCTCTCGTTTGCCCAGCAACGTCTGCTGTTTCTCTGGCAGCTCGACCCGCAGAGCGCCGCGTACAACATGGCCGCCGGCCTGCGCTTGCACGGGCAGCTGAACGAGGCTGCGCTGTTGCGTTCCTTCGATCATCTGGTGGCGCGCCATGAAGTGCTGCGCACGGTGTTCCAGACCGACAACGACCAGCCGAGCCAGGTCATCCTCGACCAGCAGAGCGTGCCACTGCAACGCGTCGATCTCTCGAGCGTCGCCGTGCAAGAACGTGAAACCGAGCTGGCGCGGCGGGTTCAGGAAGCAGCCGCGCAACCGTTCGATTTGCTTCACGGGCCATTGTTGCGGGCCAGCCTGTTCCGTCTGGCGGACGATGAACATGTGCTGATCGTGAGCATGCACCACATCGTCTCCGATGGCTGGTCGATGGACGTCATGGTCAAGGAATTCGTGCAGTGCTATCAGGCCTTCAGTCTGGAGCGTGAACCGCAATTGCCGGCGTTGCCGTTGCAGTACGCCGACTACGCGATCTGGCAGCGCCGCTGGCTGGAGGCCGGCGAGGGCGAGCGGCAACTCGATTACTGGCGCCAGCAGCTGGGTGAAGAGCATCCGCTGTTGGACGTGGCGGCGGATTTCCCCCGGCCACTGACCCAGAGTTTCGAAGGCCAGACCCTGAGCTTTGATTTCGGTGCGGACCTGTCCCGGCAGTTGAACGGCTTTGCCCGGGCTCAGGGCATCAGCTTGTTCATGCTGGTGCTGGCCGGTTTTTCGTTGTTCCTGTCGCGTCTTGGCGGCCAGCGCGATGTTCGCGTCGGCGTGCCCAATGCCAACCGTGGGCGCTCCGAGGTGGAAGGGCTGATCGGCTTCTTCGTCAACACTCAGGTGCTGCGTTGCCAGGTCGATGAGCGCGGCAGCTTCGTCGATTTGCTGGCTCGGGTTCGGGAAGCATCATTCGGTGCCCAGGCCCATCAGGAGCTGCCTTTCGAGCAACTGGTGGATGAACTGGTGCCCGAGCGAACCCTGGGGCATAACCCTTTGTTCCAGGCCAAGTTCAACCAGAACGTCGGCATGCAGACCCAGCGTTCGATGAGCCTGCCGGGCCTGAGCGTTACTGAGTATCCGCTGGACAAAGAAGGCACGCACTTCGATCTGGCACTGGACATCACCGATGACGGCACGCTGATCCATGGGCAAATGACCTACGCCAGCGACCTGTACCAGCACTCGACCATCGAGGGGTTTATCCCGACGCTGCTCGGCCTGTTCCGCGAATTGCTCAGCGCCCCGCAGGCGCCGCTGCACAGTCTTGCCTCCACGCCAGTACCGCCGGCGCTGGCGCCACGGCAGCCGGCGGAGTCGGTGTTGCAGCAATGGGAGCGTCAGGTGGCCGTACAGCCTGAAGCGCTGGCTGCACGCTGTCTCGAACGGACGTTGAGTTTCCAGGCGCTGGATCAGGACGCCAATCGCCTGGCCCACTACCTGCGTGCGCAAGGTGTGCAGAGCGGGCAACCCGTGGCGGTGCTGATGGAGCGCTCACTGCAATGGCTGACCTGCGTGTTAGGGGTGATCAAGGCCGGGGCGGTGTACATGCCGCTGGACGTCAAGGCGCCGGACGCACGTTTGCAGCAGATGCTCGCAGGTGCGCAGGCGAAAGTCCTGCTGTGTGCCGCAGGCGACGCGCGGGAAAGCACTCTGGCGGTCGCCGGTTGTCAGGGGCTGGCCTTCGCGCCCGAACGCTGGCAGGACCAGCCGACGACGAAGCCTTTGCTGAGAGTGTCGGCGGATGCAGCGGCCTATGTGATTCACACCTCCGGTTCCACCGGCCAACCCAAAGGCGTGCTGGTGAGCCACGGCGCCCTGGCCAGTTACGTGTGCGGTGCGCTGGAGCGTCTGGCGCTGGAGCCAGCGGCGAGCATGGCGCTGGTCTCGACCATTGCCGCGGATCTTGGATTTACCGTGCTGTTCGGCGCCTTGTGTTCCGGTCGCTTGCTGCATGTATTGCCCGAAGAGCTGGGCTTCGACCCGGACCGGTTTGCCGATTACATGGCCGGGCACCAAGTGGGCGTGCTGAAAATCGTGCCGGGGCATTTGGCGGCGTTGATGCAGGCGTCCCGGGCCGCGGATGTACTACCGCAACACGCACTGATCGTCGGTGGCGAAGCCTGCTCGCCGGCATTGCTCGAACAGGTACGGCGACTCAAGCCGGGCTGCCGGTTCATCAACCACTATGGCCCGAGTGAAACCACGGTCGGCGTGTTGACCCATGAGCTCAAGGATCTCGACGCGGGTGCCCGCAGCGTGCCGGTCGGCCGTCCGTTGCCGGGCGCGCATGTCTACGTGTTGGACGATGTGCTCAACGCGGTCGCCGATCAGGTGGCGGGCGAGCTGTATATCGGTGGTGAGAGCGTGGCGCTGGGTTACCTGGGCCAGCCAGGGCTGACCGCCGAACGCTTCCTGCCGGATCCGTTTGGCGCTGTCGGCGCACGGGTGTACCGCAGCGGTGACCGGGTGCGCCGCAATCGTCAGGGCGCGCTGGAGTTCATCGGGCGTGCCGACGATCAGGTCAAGGTGCGCGGCTATCGGGTGGAGCCGGCGGAAGTCGCCCGCGTACTGCTGGGGCTGAGCGGCGTGAGCGAGGCCGCGGTGTTGGCCTTGCCGCTGGACGGTGATGAAGCGCGCCTGCAACTGGTGGCGTACTGCGTGGCCGCGCCTGACCTGGCGTTGAATGTCGACGACTTGCGCCAGCAGTTACAGGCCTGCCTGCCGGAGTACATGGTGCCGGCGCAGATCGTGGTTCTGGAGCGTCTGCCGCTGACCGCCAACGGCAAACTGGACAAGCGTGCCTTGCCGACGCCGGGCTTGGTCACGCAGCAATTTGTCGCCCCGGTGGGCGAGGTCGAACAGAAGCTTGCCGCCATCTGGGCCGATGTCCTCAAGCTTGAGCAAGTGGGTAGCACCGACAACTTCTTCGAGCTGGGCGGTGATTCGATTCTCAGTTTGCAAATCATCGCTCGAGCCAAACGCCAGGGCATCAAGCTGAGCCCCAAGCAACTGTTCGAGAAGCAAACCATCGCTCAGTTGGCGGCGGTGGCCAAGTTGATCGAGAGCAAGCCGGCGGCCAGCGTCGCGCAAAAAATCAGCGGCGAGTTGCCGTTGTTGCCGATCCAGGCACGCTTCTTCCAGACCGACATTCCCCGGCGCCATCACTGGAACCAGTCGGTGATGTTGCAACCGCAAATCCCCCTCGACGCGACCCATCTGCACAACGCGTTGATGGCCCTGATCGAGCAGCACGATGCGCTGAACCTGAGTTTCCAAGCGTCGGGCGAGATTTGGCAGGCGACATTCCAGGCGCAGCGCAACACGGACCTGTTGTGGGTGCGGGCACTGGACGACCTTGCCGATTTGCCCGCGCTGGCCTCCGAAGCCCAGCGCAGTCTCGATCTGCAACAAGGCCGGCTGGTGCGCGCGGTGCTGGTGAACTTGCCTGACGCAACACAACGTTTGCTGTTGGTGATCCATCACCTGGTGGTGGATGGCGTGTCCTGGCGAGTATTGCTGGAGGATTTGCAGCAAGCCTATACCGCGTTGGCGGCTGGCAAGGCGATGGTCCTGCCGGGCAGAAGCAGTTCGCTCCAGGCCTGGGCGCAACACCTGCACCGTTACGGGCAAAGCGATGCCTTGAAGGCCGAGCGCGATTACTGGCAGCGCACGCTGGAGGGCGGTAACAGCGACTTGCCGAGGGATTTTCCCGAGACCGTCCAGACTCGTCGTCAGGCCGCTCGGGCCACTTCACGCCTGAACAAGACACTGACCCACGCGCTGCTCAAAGTGGCACCGGCCGCCTATCGCACCCAGATCAACGATTTGCTGCTGACGGCCCTGGCGCGGGTGTTGTGCGACTGGAGCGAACAGGATTCGGTGCTGATCCAGCTCGAAGGTCACGGCCGCGAAGACCTGTTCGACGACCTCGATTTGAGTCGCACCGTGGGCTGGTTCAGCAGTTTGTTTCCGGTGCGGCTGACCCCACAGGCAGAGCCGGGCACTTCGTTGTGCGCGATCAAGGAACAACTGCGAGCGGTGCCGGGCAAAGGCATCGGCTACGGCGTGCTGCGTTATCTTTCAGGCTTCGAACCGCTGCGTGAACTGGCGCCACCGCGCATCACCTTCAACTACCTGGGCCAGTTCGACGGTGCGTTCGATGCGGCTGACGGCGCGCTGTTGGTGCCGACTGCCGACAGCACCGGTGAGCATCAGGATGACGATGCGCCCTTGGGCAACTGGCTGAGCGTCGATGGCCAGGTCTACGGCGGTGAGCTGGAATTGAGCTGGACGTTCGGCCAAGGCATGTACCGCCCGCACACCATTCAGGCGCTGGCCGATGCTTATTGCCATGAGCTGGAACGGCTGATCGAACATTGCACTGCCGGTGAGCATGCCGGGGTCACGCCGTCGGACTTCAATCTGCTGAGCCTGACGCAAGCGCAACTGTCGGCGCTGCCGGTACCGGCGCGGGATATCAGCGATCTCTATCCGTTGTCACCGATGCAGCAGGGCATCCTGTTCCACAGCCTCAACGAGCCGGATGGCCCGGCCTACACCAACCAGTTGCGGGTTGATGTGCGGCAGCTGGACGCCGAGCTTTTCCGTCAGGCCTGGCAGCAGACGCTGGAGGCCCATGAGATTCTGCGCACGGTATTCGTCTGGCCCGAGGACGCCGATGCGCCGGTGCAGATTGTAAGGCAGACGGTGCAGATGCCCATGACCGTGCAGGACTGGCGCGGTCGTGATGACCTTCACGCGTCGCTCGATCAGTTGGCCCGGGAGGATCTGGCCGCCGGTTTCGAACTGGACCAGGCGCCGCTGTTGCGCGTGTTGCTGGTGCGAACCGCTGAAGCGCAGCATCACTTGATCTACACCAGTCATCACATCCTGATGGACGGCTGGAGCACCTCGCAGTTGTTCGGCGAGGTGTTGCAACGCTATGTCGGTATGACCCCGGCGGCGGCTCCGGGTCGTTATCGTGATTACATTGAGTGGCTGGGCCAGCGCGATACTCAGGTCAGTCGCGAGTTCTGGACGTCGGCATTGGCTGACCTTCAGGAGCCGACCCGCCTGTCCAGCGCCATGCCGGTCAGTCAGACGTTGGCCAGCGGTTATGCCGATTACCAACATGTGTTCAGCGAACAACAAACCGGCGACCTGAACCGCTTCGCCCGCGAGCAGAAGGTCACCCTCAATACCCTGATGCAAGCCGCGTGGCTGGTGCTGTTGCAGCGCTATACCGGCCAGGACACGGTGGCTTTCGGCGCGACTGTGGCCGGTCGGCCGACGGACTTGCCCGGCGTCGAACAGCAGATCGGCCTGTTCATCAATACTTTGCCGGTGGTGGCTTCGCCGTCCGCCGAGATCCCGGTCGGGCAATGGATTCAGCAGGTGCAGAGCCTCAACCTGGCCTTGCGCGAACATGAGCACACGCCGCTCTACGATATCCAGCGCTGGGCGGGGCAGGGCGCGGGCGCGCTGTTTGACAGTATTCTGGTGTTCGAGAACTACCCGATGGCTGAAGCCCTGGCGCAAGGCTCTGCCACCGGGCTGGAGTTTTCCGCCATCGTGCGTCAGGAGCAGACCCATTATCCGCTGACGCTGGTGGCGGTTACCGGTCGCGAGTTGACCCTGGGCTTGAGCTTCGACCAGGCCTGTTTCGATCACGCCACCATCGCCAACCTGAGCACCCAGCTCGAAGGTCTGATGATGCAATTCATGGCGGATGCCTCGCAGCCTCTAGGCGCGTTGCAACTGCTGGACGGCGCTCCGCGTCAAGCGGCTGTCGACTGGGGCAAGGCTGCGATCACGGCGCTGGATTCGCGCAACGTGGTTGAGCGGATCGACGCGCAGGTACAACGCCAACCGCAGGCTGCAGCGGTGTTGTTTGCCGAGCAGGCACTCGATTACCGCACCCTCGACGCCCGGGCCAATCGTCTGGCGCACAAGCTGCAAGCGCTGGGTGTCGGGCCGGAAGTGCGGGTCGGCGTGTGCATGCGCCGCACCCCGGACATGCTGGTCGGGCTGCTGGCGATCCTCAAGGCCGGCGGTGCTTACGTGCCGCTGGACCCGGAATATCCGCAAGAGCGCTTGCTGTACATGCTCGAGGACAGTTGCGCAGCGGTGCTGCTGACCGAAGCCGCGTTGCAGGCGATGCTGCCCGAGGCGTTGCCGTCGCAAGTGCTGTTGGTCGAAGAGGGCGCCGAGTGGCTTGCCGGGTATCCGTCCACGGCGCCGGTCAGCCGGATCGTGGCGCAGAATCTGGCCTACGTGATTTACACCTCCGGCTCCACCGGCAAACCCAAAGGCGTGGCGATCACCCACGCTAACCTCGCGGCGCTGATCCAGTGGTCGCAGGGTGTTTACCGCGATGAGCAGTTGCGTGGCGTACTGGCCTCGACCTCGATCTGCTTCGACCTGTCTGTGTGGGAGATTTTCGTCACCCTGGCCAGCGGCGGTTGCATGGTGCTGGCGGACAACGCCCTGGCGCTGCCCGAGTTGCCGGCCCGTGAGCGGGTGACGCTGATCAACACCGTGCCGTCGGCGATTGCCGCGCTGCAACGGGCCGGGCAGATTCCGGCGTCGGTCACCACCATCAATCTGGCCGGCGAGCCGCTCAAGCAGACGCTGGTCGATACGCTGTACGCCAGCACATCAGTCAAGCAGGTTTATGACCTGTACGGGCCGTCAGAAGACACCACCTATTCGACTTTCACCCTGCGCACCGCCAATGGCCGAGCGAACATCGGGCGGCCGCTGGACAACACCGTGGCTTATCTGCTCGACAGTCAGTTGCAGCTGTTGCCGGCAGGGCTGGCGGCCGAGTTGTACCTGGCCGGTGCCGGTGTGACCCGAGGTTATCTGTTGCGTCCCGGCCTGACCGCGGAACGCTTCGTGCCGGACCCGTTCGCCACTAATGGTGAGCGGCTGTATCGCACCGGCGATCTGGTGCGCCAGGGGCCAGACGACACGATTGAGTACATCGGCCGTGCCGACCATCAGGTGAAGATTCGCGGCTTCCGCATCGAGCTGAGCGAGATCGAAGCCCGATTGCTGGAGCAGCCCGAGGTGCGCGAAACCGTGGTGCTGGCGCAGGAGGGCGCGGCGGGTAAACACCTGCATGCCTACGTCGTAGCGAGCCAGCCGGGCAGTTTATCGTTGGTGGAAAGCCTGCGGGCGGCCCTGGCCAATCGTTTGCCGGCGCACATGGTGCCAAGCCATCTGCACGTGATCGACGCGCTGCCGCTGACCCCCAATGGCAAGCTCGATCGCAAGGCCCTGATGGCGCTGGGCGGCCATCCGACGCTGCAGCGTTACGAAGCGCCGCGCACCGATCTGCAATGGGAAGTGGCGACCGTCTGGCAAGAGGTGCTGGAAGTCGAGCGCGTCGGTCTGACGGACAACTTCTTCCAGTTGGGCGGGCATTCGTTGCTGGCGACGCTGGTGGTGACCCGGATCAAGGAGCGCCTGGGTGACAAGGTGCCGCTCAAGGAGCTGTTCGAAGCCGACACCCTGCAAGCGTTCTGCACCCGCATCGAAGCGTTGCGCGTCGATTTATCACCGGTTCAGGACGAATTGGCTAAATCCCTGGAGGCCCTCAAACGTCTATCCCTCGATGATCTGGAAAAACTGATTTCTTGAGGGGAACAACGCGTGCAAGAGTTAATCGAGTCGGTAGGACAACTTTCGGCTAAGCAAAGAAAGGCTCTGGCGGTTCTGCTCAAGCAGAAAGGCGTCAACCTTTTTGACATTGCCCCGGTTTTCAAGCGCACGGCTGAAGAACCGTTGTTGCTGTCCTACGCTCAACAGCGCCAGTGGTTTCTCTGGCAATGGGCGCCGCACAGCGCGGCCTACAACATCCCCACGGCCCTGCGCTTGCAGGGCCCGCTGGATGTGGCCGCGTTGCAGCGCAGCGTCCAGGCGCTAATTGAACGTCACGAAACCTTGCGCACGGTGTTCACTCAAGACGCCGGGCAACCCTTGCAAGTGATCCTGCCCGCCGGATCGTTTGCCCTGGATATTCACGAACTGAGCCCTGAGCTGGCGGCAAATCCGCAGGCGTCGATCCAGGCCTTCGTCCAGACCCAGAGCCAGCAAGCTTTCGATTTGCAGACCGGCCCGCTGTTGCGCGCGGCCCTGCTGCAAGTCACCCCGCATGAACATGTGCTGGTGCTGACCTTGCACCACATCGTGTCGGACGGTTGGTCGTTGCAGGTGATGATCGAGGAACTGGTGCAGTTGTATGCCGGTTTCAACCTCGGGCATGACGCCGGGCTGCCGGCCTTGCCGATTCAATACGCCGACTACGCCCTGTGGCAGCGGCAATGGATGGAGGCTGGCGAACAGGAACGTCAACTGACCTACTGGCAACAAAAGCTCGGCGGCGAACAACCGGTGCTGGAGCTGCCCACCGACCGCGCGCGTCCGGTGGAGCAGAGCTTTGCCGGGGCCAGCCATAACCTGATTCTGGACCCTACGCTGAGCGACAGCCTCAAGGCCTTCGCCCGACGGGAAAACGTCACGCTGTTCGTGCTGTTGCTGGCCTCGTTCCAGGCCTTGTTGCACCGCTACAGCGGCCAGGCTGACATCCGCGTCGGTGTGCCGGTGGCCAACCGCGGACGCGTGGAGATCGAGCGTCTGATCGGTTTCTTCGTCAACACTCAAGTACTCAAGGCGGACGTCGACGGGCAAGCCAGCTTCGTCGATCTGCTACGCCAGGTTCGGCAAACCGCCCAGGAAGCCCAGGCACACCAGGACCTGCCGTTCGAACAACTGGTAGAAGCCCTGGAGCCGGGACGCAGCCTGAGCCACAGCCCGTTGTTCCAGGTGATGTTCAATCACCAGGCCGAAAGCCGGATCAGTGTCGAAACCCGCTTGAACGGCTTGAGCATCGAACCGCTGGAATGGCAAAGCGAGACCGCGCAGTTCGACCTGGTGCTGAACACCACCGAGCAGGCCCATGGCATTGAAGCGGTGCTCAAATACGCCACCGATTTGTTCGAGCCAGCGACCATCGAGCGCCTGGCGCAGCACTGGCGCAACCTGTTGCGGGCGATCGTTCAGGACCCGACCCAGCGCATTGCCCAGCTGCCGGTGCTCGATGACGCGCAGCAACAACAACTCCTCGCGCGCTGGAACCCGAGCCCGGTGGTGCACCCGGTCAGCCAGTGCATTCATCAGTTGATCGAGGCTCAGGCCGAGCGTCATCCGCAGGCGCCAGCGGTGGTGTTCGCCGGGCAACGGCTGACGTACGCCGAACTCAATCGCCAGGCCAACCAATGGGCGCATCTGCTGATCGCTCGTGGCGTCGGCCCCGATGTTCGGGTGGGCGTGGCGGTGGAACGTTCGCTGGACATGATCGTCGCCATTGTCGCCGTGCTGAAGGCCGGTGGCGCTTATGTGCCGCTGGACCCGAGCTACCCCGACGACCGTTTGCGCTACATGATCGAGGACAGCGGTATCGAGCTGCTGCTGACCCAGGGCCACCTGTTGGCGCAGCTGCCGATTCCACCGGGGCTGGCTTGCCTGGATTTGAATCAACCTCTGCTGGACAGCAGCACGACCAATCCGCCGTGCATGACTACGGCGGACAACCTCGCGTATGTGATTTACACCTCCGGTTCCACCGGCAAGCCCAAAGGCGCGTTGCTGCCCCATGGCAATGTCATTCGCCTGTTCAGCGCCACCGATCACTGGTTCGGTTTCGGCCCTGAGGACAGTTGGACGCTGTTCCATTCCTACGCGTTCGACTTCTCGGTCTGGGAAATCTTCGGTGCGTTGCTTCACGGCGGCAAACTGGTGGTGGTGCCCCACGACGTCACCCGTTCGCCGGAAGAGTTCTACACCTTGCTCTGCGATGAACAAGTCACCGTTCTGAACCAGACGCCGTCGGCGTTCAAACCGCTGATGCAAGTGGCCAGTGCCTCGTCGCGCAATCATGCACTGCGTTACGTGGTGTTTGGTGGCGAAGCGCTGGAAGTGCAGAGCCTGCGCCCCTGGTTCGAGCGTTTCGGCGACCGCGCGCCGACCCTGATCAACATGTACGGCATCACCGAAACCACCGTGCATGTGACCTACCGCCCGCTGTCCATGGCGGACTTGCAGCAGACCCACAGCAGCCCGATCGGCGAGCCGATTGTCGACCTGTCGTGGTACTTGCTCGATGACGCGCTGAACCTGGTG
Source organism: Pseudomonas sp. GM79 (assembly GCF_000282495.1). Lineage (GTDB taxonomy): Bacteria > Pseudomonadota > Gammaproteobacteria > Pseudomonadales > Pseudomonadaceae > Aquipseudomonas. The sequence continues at coordinate 107,596 of NZ_AKJE01000039.1, read as the reverse complement.
CCCCAAGGGTGCATCGGCGAGTTGTACATCGCCGGGGCCGGGCTCGCGCGGGGGTATCTGAACCAGTCAGGCATGAGCGCCACCCGGTTCGTCCCGGATCCGTTCAACCCTGTGGCCGGCGAACGCCTGTACCGTACCGGCGACCTGGCGCGGCTGCGCGGTGACGGGGTGATCGAGTACATCGGTCGTATCGACCATCAAGTGAAAATTCGCGGTTTCCGTATCGAGCTGGGGGAAATCGAAACCCAATTGCTCAAGCATGACGCGGTGCGTGAAGCCGTGGTGCTGGCGGTCGATGGGCTCAGTGGGCAGCAACTGGCGACCTGGATTGTGCCGAGCGAGGCACTGGACGCACAGGCCCATGCCGGCTTGCGCGATTCGATCAAGACGCAATTGCGTGAAAGCCTGCCGGACTACATGGTGCCGGTCAGCTGGGTGTTCCTCGATCGCCTGCCGCTGACGGCCAACGGCAAGCTCGATCGCAAGCAACTGCCCAACCCCGATGTAAGCCTGGTGCAAGAAGCTTATGCGGCACCGCGCAGCGAACTCGAACAGCGTTTGGCCGAGATCTGGCAGGACGTGTTGAAAGTCGAGCGGGTCGGGCTCAACGACAACTTCTTCGAACTGGGCGGCGATTCGATCATCTCGATTCAGGTGGTCAGCCGGGCGCGTCAGGCGGGCATTCGCTTCTCGCCCAAGGACATCTTCCAGCACCAGACCGTGCAACGCCTGGCCACCGTCGCGCAGCAGAGCGATGCGGTGCAGGCGATGCAAGGTGATGTGCTCGGCGCTGCCGTGCTGACCCCGATTCAACAGTATTTTTTCGCCACCGAGATTCCTCAGCGTCAGCACTGGAACCAGTCGATCCTGCTGACCCCGGCCGCGCCTCTGCAAGCGGTTGCGCTGGAGCAGGCCTTGGAACATCTGCATCGGCATCACGATGCCTTGCGTCTGCGCTATCGCCAGACCGCAGGTGGCTGGGCGCAGGAGCATGCCGCCGTCGATCAGCCGAACGCACTGTTGCGCAGTGTCGCGTTGCCAGACAGCGAGGCTTTGCCGGCGCTGTGCCTGGAACTGCAGCGCAGCCTGAACCTCAGCGATGGCCCGTTGATCCGCGCGGCCCTGGTGGACTTGCCCGACGCCAGCCAGCGACTGCTGTTGGTGATCCATCACCTGGTGGTCGATGGTGTGTCGTGGCGGATCCTGCTCGAAGACCTGCAAACCGCTTATCAGCAACTGAGCGCTGGCACGCCGTTGCGCCTGCCGGCCAAGACCACGGCGTTCAAGGATTGGGGCGAACGCCTGCAAGGCTATGCGCGCAGCGCCGGGCTGGAAACCGAGCTGGATTACTGGCGCGAGCAACTGGCCGAAGCGCCGGCGGACTTGCCGCTGGACAACCCTGATGGACAACTGCAGAACCGTTTCGAGCGCAGCGTCGATACCCGTCTGGATGCCGAACGCACCCGGCAATTGCTGCAACAGGCACCGGCGGTGTATCGCACCCAAGTCAACGATTTGCTGTTGACCGCACTGGCCCGGGTTTTGTGTGAATGGACCGCCTCCGACAGCGCCCTGGTGCAGCTCGAGGGACATGGCCGCGAAGACCTGTTCGACGACCTCGACCTGAGCCGTACCGTGGGCTGGTTCACCAGCATGTTCCCGGTGCGCCTGACTCCGCAGGCCAGCCTCGAAGCGTCCATCAAGGGCATCAAGGAACAACTGCGCTCGATCCCCAACAAAGGCATCGGCTTTGGCTTGCTACGTTATCTGGGCAACGACGCTGCGCAAGCGGCCCTGAGCGGCGTGTCCCAACCCAAGGTGACGTTCAACTACCTGGGGCAGTTCGATAACAACTTCGACGAAGGCGCCCTGTGGGTGCCGGCCACCGAAAACAGGGGCGCCGGGCAGGACGAACAGGCGCCGATGAGCAACTGGCTGACCATCGACGGCCGCGTTTACCAAGGGCAATTGAGCCTGACCTGGACCTACAGCGGCGACGTGTTCGAAGAGGCGACCATCAACGCCCTGGCCCGCGCTTATGAAGTCGCGCTGGGCGAGTTGATCGACCATTGCCTGAATCATCCGAGCGGCGGCCTGACGCCGTCCGATGTGCCATTGGCCGGGTTGTCCCAGGCACATCTGGACAGCTTGCCGATTACGGCGCAGCGGATCGAGGACATTTACCCGCTGGCGCCGATGCAGCAGGGCATTCTGTTCCACAGCTTGTACGACGCCGATGCCAGCGCTTACGTCTATCAGATGCTGCTGGATATCGACGGTCTGGACGTACCGCGCTTCCAGCAAGCCTGGCAGCGAGTGGTGGATCGTCATGAAGTGCTGCGCGCTGGTTTCATCTGGGGCCGCGACGGCCTCGATACACCGCTGCAAGTGATCAATCGCCAGCTGACCCTGGAAATGCCGGAAGTGGATGTGCGTGGCGAACCGGACCTGCAAGCCGTGCTTGAGGCCCGTGCCTTGGCTGATCGCGAACGCGGTTTCGACTTGCAGAATCCGCCGTTGCTGCGCCTGTGCCTGCTGCGCACCGCCGATGATCGTCATCGCCTGATCTTCACCTGCCACCACATTCTCATGGACGGCTGGAGCAACTCGCGGATGTTTGGCGAAGTGCTGCAGGATTACGCCGGGCATCCGGTGCCGAGTGCTCAGGGCCGTTATCGCGACTTCCTGGCCTGGCTGCAACGCCAGGACAAGGACGCGGCGCAAGCCTTCTGGCGCGGGCAGTTGACCGAACTGGACGAACCGACGCGGCTGGCCTCGGCCTGCCACGGACAAACCGTGCCCGGCCCTGGCAAAGGCGTGCACAAGCTCATCTTTGATGCAGCTTTCACCCAGCGCCTCAACGGTTTCTCGCGCCAGCAGCAAGTGACGCTCAACAGTTTGGTGCAAGCCGCGTGGCTGTTGGTGCTGCAGCGCTACACCGGGCAAAGCAGTGTCGCGTTCGGCGCGACGGTGTCCGGTCGCCCGGTGGACCTGCCGGGTATCGAGCAACAGTTGGGCCTGTTCATCAATACCCTGCCGGTGATCGCCAGCCCGCAAGCGACCTGCAGTGTCCGCGACTGGGTGCGCAGCGTGCAGGACAAGAACCTGCTGCTGCGCGATTACGAACAGACGCCGTTGCAAGACATTCAACGCCTGGCCGCACTCAACGGCGAAGCGTTGTTCGACACCTTGCTGGTGTTTGAAAACTATCCAGTGTCCGACACCCTGGAGGCCAATCCGGGTGGCTTGCGTTTCAGCGGTCTCGAACATCGCGAGCAAACCAACTACGGCCTGACGCTGATTGCCGGTGCCGGCGAGGTGTTGAGCCTGGACTTCAACTACCTCACCGAGCACTTCGCCGAGCGCAGCGTTGTCGGCCTGGCCGCTCATCTGGAAGAAGTGCTGCGCCAGTTCCTCGACGCGCCGCAACGCTTGCTGGGCGAGATCGGCCTGTTGCCGGCGAGCGAGCTGCGCACCCTGGCCGAATGGAATGACCATCACGCCGCGTACCCGGCCCAGGCGTTGATCCATCAGGGCTTCGAAGCCCAGGTCGAAGCGCGGCCACAGGCGATTGCCTTGCGCCATGCCGGCGTTGGGTTGACCTATGCCGAACTCAATCGCCGCGCCAACCAATTGGCCCGTCATCTGCAAACCCTGGGTGTCGGTGCGGAAATCCGCGTGGGCGTGGCGATGCCTCGTTCCGCCGAACTGGTGATTGCCTTGATGGCGGTGCTCAAGGCCGGTGGCACCTACGTGCCGCTGGACCCGGACTACCCGGCGGATCGCCTGGCCTACATGCTCGACGACAGTCAGGCGCGGGTGTTGCTGACCCAGCCACATTTGCTGTCGCAATTGCCCGAGACCCAGGCCCAAGTGGTGTGGGTCGAGGCGGGCGGTCAGGCCTTCGCTGACCTGGCATCGCACAACCTTGAGGGTGGGATTGATTCTGCCAACCTGGCGTATGTGATTTATACCTCCGGTTCAACCGGTAAACCGAAGGGCGTGGCGATTGCTCATCGCAACGTGCAGGCGCTGATTCATTGGTCGCACGAGGTGTACAGCGAAGAGGACCTGCAAGGCGTGCTGGCCTCGACTTCGGTGTGCTTCGACCTGTCGGTGTGGGAGATTTTCGTCACCCTGGCCCGCGGCGGCTCGATCATCATGGCGCGCAACGCCCTGGAATTGCCGGACTTGTCGGAGCGTGATCAGGTGCACCTGATCAACACCGTGCCGTCGGCCATCGCGGCCTTGCAGCGCGCCGGGCAGATCCCTTCAGGCGTGCGCATCATCAATCTCGCCGGGGAACCGCTCAAGCAAGCGCTGGTGGATACGCTGTACCGCGAGACCTCGGTCGAGCACGTTTACGATTTGTACGGCCCGTCGGAAGACACCACTTATTCGACCTGCACCCGCCGCGAAGCCGGCGGCCAGGCCAACATCGGCCGGCCGCTGGTGAACACCACCGCGCACTTGCTCGATGCCCAATTGCAGGCCGCGCCGATTGGCGTTGCCGCCGAGCTGTACCTGGCCGGCGACGGCATTACCCGTGGCTATCTGCTCCGCCCGGGCCTGACCGCCGAGCGCTTTGTGCCCAACCCGCTGGCCAGCAATGGCGAACGGATGTACCGCACCGGCGACCTCACCCGTTTGAGTGAAGACGGTGTGATCGAGTACATCGGCCGCATCGACCATCAGGTCAAGGTGCGCGGGTTCCGTATCGAACTGGGTGAAATCGAAGCGCGATTGCTGGCCCACGACAGCGTGCGCGAAGGCGTGGTGTTGGCGGTGGAAGGCCATAGCGGCCAGCAACTGGTGGCCTACGTGGTGCCGACGCAGTCTGACCTGAGCCCGCAACAGCAGGACGATCTGAGCGAAGCACTCAAGGCCGGACTCAAGGCGCATCTGCCGGATTACATGGTGCCGGCGCAATGGCTGTTCATTGAACAATTGCCGCTGACCCCCAACGGCAAACTCGACCGCAAGGCCTTGCCGACTCCGGACGCCAACCAGCTGCAACGCGATTACGTGGCACCGCGCACTGCACTGGAGCAGCAGATTGCCGGGATCTGGCAAGACATTCTGAAACTCGAGCGGGTCGGCGTGACCGACAACTTCTTCACCCTGGGCGGCGATTCGATCATCTCCATTCAGGTGGTGAGCCGGGCGCGCCAGCAGGGAATCAGCTTCACGCCCAAGGATCTGTTCCAGCAGCAGACCGTCCAGGGGCTGGCCACTGTCGCGCAGCTCGGCAAAGCCCTGGCGCCAACCGATCAAGGCCCGGTGACAGGTGAGACACCGTTGCTGCCGATTCAGCAATGGTTCTTCGAACAACCCTTGCCGCAGCGTCATCACTGGAATCAGTCGGTGCTGCTCAAACCGTTGAACCCTCTGCTGGCCGCGACGCTTGAGCAGGCCTTGCACGCGCTGATCGATCATCACGACGGCCTGCGCCTGGGCTTTACCCAAACCCCAGGCAGCTGGTCGGCGAGCTATCGGACCGTGGAACAACAGCGCCTGTCACCGTTGTGGCTGGAATCGGTCAGTGATGCCGCCCACCTGGAACGCGTCGCCGAACAAGCCCAGCGCAGCCTGGATCTGCAACAAGGCCCGTTGTTGCGCGCGGTGTTGTTCGATTTGCCTGAGGGCGAGCAGCGCTTGTTGTTGATCGTTCATCACCTGGTGGTCGATGGTGTGTCGTGGCGGATCCTGCTGGAGGATTTGCAGGGCAGCTACCGCCAGTTACTGGCCGGCGAACCGTTGGCATTGGCGGCCAAGACCACGTCCTTCAAGCATTGGGCGGAGCAGTTGCAAACTCATGCCCGCAGTGAATCGCTGCTGGGACAACTGCCTTACTGGCAGGCGCAGCGCCCGGACGGCGCGCCGCTGCCGCAAGATAACCCCCAGGGCAGCCTGCAGAGCCGTCATGCCTTGACGCTTTACAGTCGCCTGAACCCGACCTTGACCCGACGACTGCTGCAACAGACCCCGGCGGCTTACCGCACACAGGTCAACGACCTGTTGCTGACGGCGCTGGCACGGGTGATCGCCCGTTGGAGCGAACAGTCGTCGGTGCTGATTCAGCTCGAAGGCCATGGTCGTGAAGATTTGTTCGACGGCCTCGATCTGACCCGCACAGTCGGCTGGTTCACCAGCCTGTTCCCGGTCAAATTGACCCCGACCCAGGAGCTGGCCGGCTCGATCAAGCAAATCAAGGAGCAACTGCGCGCGATTCCGGATCGTGGCATTGGTTACGGTGTGCTGCGTTATCTGGGGGACGAGGCTTGCCAGGCGTCACTGCGAACCCTGCCGACACCGCGTATCACCTTCAACTACCTGGGCCAGTTCGACGGTAGCTTCGATAGCCAGAGCGGTGCCTTGTTCGTGCCGGCCGATGAGGTCAAAGGCGCAGAGCACAGTCACGATGCGCTGCTGGGTAACTGGCTGACGCTCAATGGCCAGGTGTACGGCGGCGAGTTGAGTGTCGGCTGGTCATTCAGCACGCAGATGTTCAACGCCTCGACCATCGAACGCCTGGCCGAGGAGTACACCCGGGAACTGGAGCTGCTGATCGAGCATTGTTGCCAGCCGGACAGCCACGGCGTCACGCCGTCGGACTTCCCGTTGGCGCATCTGGATCAGTCCCGACTGGACGCCTTGCCGATAGCCCCGTCCCGGATCGAAGACATTTATCCGCTGTCGCCGATGCAAGAGGGCATGCTGTTCCATACCTTGTCGGACAATGGTTCCAGCCTGTACGTCAATCAGATCAGTTTGCCGGTGGGCGGTCTGGACGTTGAGCGTTTCCGCAAGGCCTGGGAGGCGGTCATCGAGCGTCAGGCCATCCTGCGCACCAGCTTCCATTGGCACGATGGCTTGGCCAAACCGCTGCAAATTGTCCAGCGTCAGGCGACGCTCGATTTGCAGGTGCTCGACTGGCGCGATCGCGACGCCAGCGAGGCGGACATCGCCGCGCGGGCCGCCGAGGACCGCGCGCGAGGCTTCGAGCTGACCCATGCGCCACTGCAGCGAGTGTTGTTGATTCGCAGCACTGAAGATCAGTATCAGATGGTCTGGACCAGTCACCACATCCTGATGGACGGCTGGAGCAGCTCGCGACTGTTTGGTGAGGTGATCCAGCATTACGCCAAGGGTGAAATCAGCGCTGAAAACGGCCGCTACCGCGACTTCATCGCCTGGTTGCAAGCCCAGGACCAGGACGCCCGGGAGCTGTTCTGGAAAGCCCGGCTGGCCCCGGTCAACGAGGCGACGGCGTTGAGCCAGGCCATCCATCCCCGGCATGTGTCCGATGAACCCGGCCACAACGCCATTTACTCCCATTGGGACGCGCAACAGACCGGTCGTCTGCTGCAGTTCTGCCGCGATCTGCGGATTACCCCGAACACCTTGATCCAGGGCGCATGGTTGCTGCTGTTGCAGCGTTACACCGGGAAAAACACCGTGACCTTTGGCGCCACGGTATCCGGGCGTCCCGAGAGTTTGCCCAATGTCGGCAACATGCTGGGGCTGTTCATCAACACCTTGCCGATCATTCAGACGCTGGAACCGGATCAGCCCCTGGCAGACTGGCTGAACCGGATCCAGGCTTACAACCTGGATATCCGCGACCATTCCCAGGCCCCGTTGGCGGACGTGCAACGCTGGTCCGGCCTGGGCGGGCAGGCGCTGTTCGACAGCATCATCGTGTTCGAGAACTACCCGATCGACGACCGCCTGCAAGAGGACAACGATAGCGGCTTGAGCTTCGGCAAATCCATCGGCCATGACGTGACGAACGTGCCGATGGACCTGGCGGTGACGCTCGGCGACGAATTGTCGATTGAATACCTGTACCTGCGCAGCCACTTCAGTGCCGAGGCGGTGGAGGGTATTCGCCTGACCCTGGAAAACACCCTTGAAGCGATGATGCGTGCGCCTGACGAACGCCTGGGTAACCTGCAGCGCCTGTCGCTTGAACAATGGCAGGCGATGCAAACCTGGAGCGCCGAGCCGCCAGCGGATCATCAGCCGCAACTGTTGCCGGAGCTGATCAGCCGACACGCCTTGAGTCAGCCCGAGGCCATTGCGGTGCAATGCGCCGGGCTGAGCCTGAGTTACGGCGAACTGGAGCGACGGGCCAATCGTCTGGCCCATTGCTTGATCGAGCATGGCGCGGGGCCGGAGGTGGTGATCGGCGTGGCGCTGCCGCGTTCGCTGGAAATGGTCGTCAGCTTCCTCGCCGTGCTCAAAAGCGGCGCGGCGTATGTGCCGCTGGACATTGATTATCCGCCGGAGCGTCTGGCGTACATGATCGAAGATTCCGGCATGGCGCTGCTGCTGACCCAGAGCAGCCTGCGGGCAACGTTACCGGCGCCTGAGGGCCGGTTGCGCCTTGAACTGGATCAGCTCGACGAATCCCGTTATGCCGATGAGGCGCCGGTGTGTCGCGTGCTGGAGCAAGGGCTGGCCTATCTGGTTTACACCTCGGGTTCCACCGGCCGGCCAAAAGGCGTGGCGGTCACCCAAGGGCCGCTGAGCATGCACTGTCAGGCCATCGCCACACTGTATGAAATGGACACCCGCAGTTGCGAGCTGCACTTCATGTCGTTCGCCTTCGACGGTGCCCATGAGCGCTGGTTGAGTACGCTGTACAGCGGCGGCCGGCTGGTGGTGCGGGACGGTTGCCTGTGGACGCCGGAGCAGACTTATCAGGCGCTGCACGAGTACGGCGTGACCATCGCCTGCTTCCCGCCGGCCTACCTCAAGCAACTGGCCGAGTACGCCGCGGCCAGCGCAATTGCACCGCCACCGGTGCGCATCTATTGCTTCGGTGGCGATGCGGTGCCGGACCAGACCTTCGAACAGGTCAAGGCGGCGCTGCGTCCCGAGTACTTCACCAACGGCTACGGCCCGACGGAAACCGTGGTCACGCCGATGTTGTGGAAAGTGCCGGTGAGCCAGCAGTGTGAAGCGGCCTATGCGCCGATCGGCCGGGCAGTGGGGGCACGTTCCCTGTATGTGCTGGATGAAGAACTGAATCCGCTGCCGCCCGGTTTTGCTGGCGAGTTGTACATCGGTGGCTACGGGGTTGCCCGTGGTTATCACGGTCGGCCAGACCTGACCTGCGAGCGCTTCGTGCCCAATCCGTTTGCCGGCGGCGAGCGGTTGTACCGCACCGGCGACCTGGTGCGCTTGCGCCAGGACGGCGTGGTCGATTACGTCGGCCGCATCGACCATCAGGTCAAAGTGCGCGGGTTCCGCATCGAGCTGGGTGAAGTCGAGGCCAGCCTGCGGCAACTGGCGCAGGTCAGCGACGCCCTGGTGATCGCCCGGGACAATGCCTCCGGCAAGCAACTGATCGGTTATGTCGTCACTGATGCTGGCCAGCAGTTGGGTGATGAACTCAAGGCCGGTCTGCGCAGCACTTTGCCTGAATACATGGTGCCGGCGCAGATCGTTTGCCTCAGTGCCTTCCCGATCACCCCCAACGGCAAGCTCGACCGCAAGGCATTGCCCGAGCCGGAGTTCAAAAGCGAGGAATACGTCGCCCCGCGCAATCAACAGGAGCAACTGCTGGCGGACATCTGGGCGCAGGTGTTGCAGGTGGAGCAGGTCGGTATCAGCGACAACTTCTTCGAACTGGGTGGCGACTCGATCCTGAGCCTGCAAGTGATTTCCCGGGTCAGGAACCACCCGACCCTGCAGATGGACCTCAAGCTGCGCGATCTGATGCGCTACCAGACCATCGCCGGCATCGTCGAACAGGACGTGGTCAAGGCGGGCACCGCACAACCGGCGGTGGACCTCACCCATGTGGCCAGCGAGGGGCTGTTCAATCTGCTGCCGATTCAGGAGTGGTTCTTTGCCGAGGGCATGGCCGAGTCTCATCACTACAACCAGTCGTTTTTGCTGAGTGCGCGTCAGACGCTGGATCTGGATGCCCTGGAACAGGCACTGGGCTGGATCGAAAACCACCACGACACCTTGCGCCTGCGCTTCTGTCAGGAAGGCGGGCGCTGGTTGCAGCGCTATGCCGCACCGACCGAGCGCCGCGAGCCGCTGCTGTGGCGCCGCGAGGTCGAGAGCAGTGAGCAGGTCGAAGCCTTGGCCAACCTGACTCAGCGCAGCCTCAAACTCGACGATGGACCGGCCTGGCGTGTGGTGCACATCGCCTTGCCGGACGGCCAGGCGCGGCTGTTGATGGTTATCCACCATCTGGTGGTCGACACCGTGTCGTGGCGGATTCTGCTCGACGACTTGAAGGTGGCCTATGAGGCCTGTGTGATGGGCATCGAACCGCAATTGCCGATCCGCACCAGCAGCTATCGCGCATTTGCCGAAGCGTTGCAGGCGCAGGCGCCGGTGATTGCCGAGCAGGAATTGGCCTACTGGCTGGAACAACTGGATCAGCCGGGTATCGACCTGCCGTGCGACAACCGTCGCGGCAAGAATCAGGTGCGGCACCAGGCTCAGACGCGGCTCAAGTTGTCCCGCGAGCACACCGAACAGTTGCTCAAGCAGGCGCCAGCGGTCTATCGCACGCAGATCAACGATTTGCTGCTGTCGGCCCTGAGCCGGGCGTTGTGCCGCTGGAGCGAACAGTCGTCGGCGCTGATTCTGCTGGAAGGGCACGGCCGCGAGGACCTGTTCGAGAACATCGACCTGAGTCGCAGCCTGGGCTGGTTCACCAGCATGTTCCCGGTCCGGCTCACCCCCGACAGCGCGGACATCGGCGCGTCGATCGTCAACGTGCAAGCGCAGTTGGCGGCCATCCCGCAGAAGGGCATCGGCTACGGCGTGTTGCGTCACCTGGCCGGCCCGCAACTGGCTCGCCAGTTGGCTGACCTGCCGCAGGCACGGGTGACGTTCAACTATCTGGGCCAGTTCGACCAGAGCTTCGACGAGCAAGCCTTGCTGGTGCCGGCGCTGGAAGAAACCGGCGACAACTACAGCCTGCAGGCCAATCTGGGCAACTGGCTGGAGATTGTCGGCCAGGTGTACGACGGTCAGTTGGCGCTGCGTTGCATCTACAGCACCCAGCGTTATCGGGCCAGCACCATGGAGCGGCTCATGCAGGATTATCAGCGCGAGCTTGAGGCGTTGATCGAGCATTGCATGGCGCGGGTGGGCTGAGAGCCGGGGTTTTAATCATTGCTGGGGGGCGTTGCTCAGGCGCGCCCCTTTTTTACGGACATAAGGATTCTTTCGATGTCGTTACACCCTGATCTGGAAGCCTTCCTCGACCTGGCGCAAGACGGCCAGGACGCAGGCCAGCCAGCGCTGCATCAACTGACCCCGGCCGAGGCGCGGGCGATCTTCGAGCAAACCACCGCGCAATTGCGTTGGAATGCCCCTCAGGATATTGATGTGCTGGAGGTCAGCACCACGGCCCGGGACGGTGCGCCGATGGCGTTGCGTTTGTATCGCCCGAGCGGGGCGGCGGCACCGATGCCGGTGCTGGTGTATTTCCATGGCGGTGGTTTTGTAGTGGGCAGCCTGGACTCCCATGACGGTGTCTGCCGCGAATTCTGCCGGCGTACGCCGTGCGCGGTGTTGTCGGTTGGCTATCGGCTGGCGCCGGAGCATCGTTTCCCGACAGCGCTGGAGGACGGTGAAGACGCCTTGTCCTGGCTGGCGGAACAGGCGCTGGCCCTGGGGCTGGATGCCGGTCGCGTCGCGTTCGGCGGTGACAGTGCCGGTGCCACGCTGGCGACGGTGCTGGCCTTGCAAGCAGTGGTTCAGCCACACACCGTGGCCATCGTCCCCAAGGTGCAGTTGCTGTGTTATCCGGTCACTGATGCGTCGCGCACCCACGATTCGCGTTTGTTGTTCAGTGAGGGGTATTTGCTGGAGAACGACACGCTGGACTGGTTTTACCAGCACTACGCCCGCAGCCCCGAAGATTTGCTGGACTGGCGCTTCTCACCGTTGCTGGCTGAGGACTTGCGCGGGGTTGCGCCGGCGATTGTCGTCCTGGCCGGGTTCGATCCGTTGCTCGATGAAGGCCAGGCTTACGTCGATAAACTGCGTGCGCAGGGGGTGAGTGTCGAACTCGAACATTGCCCGGGGCTGACTCATGACTTGCTCAGATTGGCCTCGGTCATGCCGGATGTGCTGGGTGTGCATGAAAGCTTGAGTCGGGCGCTGAGTCGGCATTTGGGTTGAGCGTAAAGCTTCAAGATCAAAAGATCGCAGCCTTCGGCAGCTCCTACAGGTTCGGTGTTCGCCGTGGAGGTAGTTGTCGAGGTTCGTGAAAACACCGCAAAACTTTGCAGGCAGCCACGCTGTTGTGGCGAGGGAGCTTGCTCCCGCTGGGCTGCGAAGCGGCCCCAAACCCGGCAGTCACGGTTTTTCAGATGCACCGCACGCTCAGGTTTTGCGACTGCTGCGCAGCCGAGCGGGAGCAAGCTCCCTCGCCACAGGTTCTTCGCTAGCCTCGTGGATCGAAGTTATCCAGCACCCGGTTCACTGCCAGCTCCCCGAGCATGACCACCGATTGAATCCCCAGCATCATGTTGCGATGTGGCATGTCCATCAACCCGGCGAACTCACTGAGCATCATGCTTGCTGACGCCAGGGATTCGCAGGCGTTGACCAGCAGGGTTTCGTTATCGACCTCGGCGCCGACATGGTAAATGGTGCTGGGTTTGCGCTTGGTGTCTTTGGGGATGGGCGGCTTGAGGTAGTAATCGAGGGCACGATCGGCGGCTTCGTTGAGTTTTTTGGAATCGAGGGATTCGTAGGGGGATGCCGGATCGGTTTCCGGGGGATTGGGTGTGGCTTTGAACATATGACGCTCCTAGAGTTATGGAGCCGCTACACATCGCTGCTAAACGAAAAAGAGGTGGCGGCTATACGCGGGTTAGCAGACCAGGACTCTAGAACCCGGCGCACCGAAGTGCCCCACGCAAAGCCGCCATAACATGACCGGCGAACGTTGTGCGTCTAGAGATGACCCGGGCTGCTAAACCCGATCGCTGATTGGTCAGCGACCCGGAAACGATAGAGTCCGGCCTCAAGGCGCACAAGCCGGCGGATTCTGGCGTAGTCGTAGGCAGCGGCGCAAGGCTGTGTAGCCTGAGTGAGTGTCTGGAAGTGTCGTTTAAACAGTGCCTGTTTATTGGTCTGACTGTGGATTTTGTGGTGGATGGGCTGGCCCCTTCGCGAGCAAGCCCGCTCCCACAGGGGATCTTCGGTGAACACACTATCTGCGTACGCCTGGGATCAAATGTGGGAGCGGGCTTGCTCGCGAAGAGGCCCGCTGGAACACCCTCGAACTTTCAGTTAAACCAAAAAAGAAGTCATCGTTCAAAATTTGAATGATTCTGTAAGTTGACCTGACTCCTGCCTGAGTAGAGGCCACGCTGTCGTCCACCCCTTGGACTTCAAGCGCTCTTGGTACATCGCTGTTTTTTCTTCAGTAAATCTCCAAGTGGGTCTGATGATCAGGTTGAAAAGATCATCCAGTCCCAAGGGGGCAGATACTTCACAGGTGTTTTCTTCGCGCAATCTGACGGCTATTGCCGTTGCTGTCTCTGGCCAGTAACGCATTGCATCCGTAGTGCAGATGTAAGGTTTATCGCCGTTCTGAACATGCATCCTCGCCTGGTTTTTTACTGACCAGAGGACTGTCGGGTCCAAATCTCGCAGAGCTGCTTCTAAAGCCCTGTCATCTGAGAGGGTGCAGTGACATGGATCAAACCAGATTACATCGACGTCGCTCGAGATAGGGGACGGGAAGCGTCCGTGTAAGTGATCCCAAACCGCGTTCCGGACAAAACCTGCACCGATCCAACAATCCGGCAACCCCAGGGAATGAACAAGCTGGAGTAGACGCCATCGAGCGGGGACTTCTGAAATGATTGTCTGGACTCTTGAAGCGTTATTCACTGACACCTCCAAGCTCGTTGGGTAGAAAGATTTCCCGCGCTACAGCCTATAGGGTGTGCGGGAGATGTCGATTAAACATCGCCTGTTTATTGGTCTGACTGTGGATCTTGTGGTGGCTGTACCGGCTCCTTCGCGAGCAAGCCCGCTCCCACAGGGGATCTTCGGTGCACACACTATTTGTGTACGCCTGGGATCAAATGTGGGAGCGGGCTTGCTCGCGAAGAGGCCCGCTGGAACACCCTCGAACTTTCAGAACCACCGTCCTTTTCCCGCACAAAAAAACGCCCCGCAATTGCGGGGCGTTTTCATTGAGGCTGCAATCAGAAGTCAGCCTTGACCGACATCACGAAGTTGCGCGGTTCACCGTAGAAGTTACCCCAGCCTTCGGAACCGATCGTGGCGTAGTAGCGCTTGTCGAACAGGTTGTTGCCGTTCAGAGCCACGGACCAGGTGTCGTCGATGCGATAGCCGATGCGACCGTTCCAGACGGCGTAGCCTGCCTGGGTGATGTTCTTGCCGCTGCTCGCCGAAGTGCGGTAGTTGCTGCTTTGGGCATTGACGCCGGCACCGACGGTGACGCGTTCCAGCGGGCCGCTGAGCGCATAGTCGCCCCACACGCGCAGCAAGTGGCGCGGGACATAGGTGTTGTACGACACGCCATCCTGACTGACATCGGCGTCTTCCAGAATCTTGGTCTGGGTGTAGGTGTAGCCGGCGAGCAATTGCAGACGGTCGATGACTTCACCGCTGACTTCAGCTTCGAAGCCCTGGGCGCGGACTTTGCCGGAGTTCAGCGAGCAGCTGCTGTCCGGGCAGGCCGGGTCATCCTGCGCTGCATCTTTCTGGACGGTGCGGAACAGGTTGACGGCGCTGTTCAGGCGACCGTCGAACCATTCACCTTTGATCCCCAGTTCATAGCTCTGGCCGATCAATGGCTTGAGCGTCGAACCGTTGATGGTCTTGTAGTTGCCTTGCGGGGTGAAGATATCCGCGTAGCTGGTGTAGACGGTCAGGTTGTCGTTGATGTCGAACAGCAGCGCGGCGAACGGGGTGACTTGCCCGGTTTCCTTGGCCTCGGAGCTTGTCGGTGTGCCTTCGCCGCGCCAGAACGAGACGGAGTCGGTTTCGGACTTGTACCAGCTGACGCGGCTACCCAGTACGAAGGTCAGCGGATCGGCCAGTTTCAGGCGTGCCGTGGAGTAGGCGCCGTATTGCTTGATCCGCATGTCCACCGGCCCCCCTCGGGTGGCGTTGGCCAGGTAAAAACTTTCATCCGGCTGGGGCAGGTGATGGTTGGGGTTCAGCACATTCTGGCTCTGAGGCAGGAGGGCCACGGCGTAGAAGTCGTCCTTGTGGGAGCGGCTGGCGTTGGCACCGACGATCAGCTCGTGCTCTTGGCCGAATGCGTCGAACTTGCCGTCCACATAAGCGTCGAGGCCGTAGTCGACCTGATCGTAGTCAAAGATGCTGCCGATCATCGCGGTACTGGTGCTGGTGGCGCCAAGCGGTACCGAACCACTCGGGAAGGCGTATTCCATGTCCTGGGTGTTTTTCGAGTAAACCCCCGCGACCTTCAGCGCCCAGTTGTCGTTGAACTCGTGTTTCAGGTCGCCAAAATAAGTGGCCCGCTTGCTGCGCTGGTTGTTCCAGGCGGTATTCAGGCACGTGGAGCGAGAGAGCTTCAGGTCGCTGCCATCGGCGTAGCGCGGCAAGCCGCCCCAGCATGGAGTGGCATCGACGTCTTCATAGGCCATGCCCAGGCCCAGGGTGGTGTAGTCGCTCAGGTCGAAATCCAGCGCTGTGTAGTAGATCTGGTCCCTGCGTTCGGCCACGTCATAGAAATACTGACGGGTCTGCTGGGTCACCACGGCCCGGCCACGGATGGTGCCGGCGTCGTTCAGCGGGCCGCCGGTGTCGACCTGGCCACGGTAGTTGTCCCAGGTCCCGGCAGACAACGACAGTTGAGTGTGCGGGGTGTCCTGGCCGCGCTTGCGCACGAAGTTCACACCGCCTGCGGTGCCCCCGGCGCCCTTCATCATCCCGGCCGCACCGCGCAACACTTCGACCCGATCATAGATCGCCATGTCGCTGTTGAAGGCATCGGCCTGCACGTAGCTGCTGCCGATGTCCAGCGGCACGCCGTCGTACTGGTACTGGCCGGTCATGCGGAAACCCCGGGAGTAGAAATACTTGCCACCCATGGGCGAATCGTAAACGGTGATGCCCGGGGTCTTTTCCATGACCTGTTCGATGGTGTTCAGGTTCTGGTCATCGAGCATCTTGCGCGTGATGACGGTGATCGACTGCGGGGTTTCCCTGAGCGAGTGCTCGCCCTTGCCAATGGTCACCGCACCGGTGGTGTAGGAGTTGCTGCCTTCGGTGGTCGCGCCCAACCGCTGACCGTTGATGCTGGTCGGTGCCAGTTCCATCGCGCTGCCGGTGGCCGGCGCCAGCAGGGTGACCGTGTTGCCGTCGCGTTGATGGCGGATCCCGGTGCCCTTGAGCATCGCGTTCAGCGAATCATCTTCCTGGTAGCGGCCGTTGAGGGCACTGGAGCGTAGGTTCTGAATGCTCTCGGGGCTGTAGATGATTTGCAGATTGGTCTGTTGACCAAGAGTCTGCAGCGCCTGAGCCAATGGCTGGGCCGGGATGTTCAGGGTCCATTCCTGGGCCTGGACATACGGCGTCATCGCCAGGGTCATTGCCAGGCCGAGGCCGGTGGACGTCATGCGCGAGCGAGTGGTGCTGCTCATTAACAGGGCGCGGGTCAGAGGTCGAAGCATGAAACGGGATGCGGACATGAGGTTAAGACCTTGGCAGGTATAGTTGGTAATGGTTCTTATTCATCTCATTAAGACGAGGAGGCCGCGGCAAACCGGAAAATTATTTTTCCGGTCCAGGGGCAATGCCGGTCATGTAGGAGCCAGCGGTGCGGCGATCCGACTTGCCGGCGAAGGCACTTTCAAGGACGCCTTCGCCGGCAAGCCTGGCTCCTACACGGCCTTCGTCAGTCAGGCGGGTTGCAGTTCGCTTTTGACCTTGCCGGCCTCCATGCGCACCAGTTGATCGGCCACGTCGAAATAGCGGTCATCGTGGGAGATGACGATGATGGTCTTGCCCAGTCGCTTCAGGTCGGGCAGCAGTTCGGTGTAGAAAATGCGGCGGAAGGTCGGATCCTGATCGGCCGCCCATTCGTCGAACACCAGCACCGGCCGTTCTTCGAGCCAGGCATTGACCAGCGCCAGGCGTTTGCGCTGGCCGGTGGAAAGATCGGTGGTGCTGAACGCGCCGTCGCGCACGCTGACCTTGTGCGCGATCTCCAGCCGTTCGAGGTAGCGCGTGGCATCCTGCGGCACTTGTCGGTCGCCCTGAATCAGGTCGTCGAACAGGTAATAGTCGGCAAATATCGTGGTGAAATTCTGCCGGTAGTCATCGCGGTTGAGCGCGGTGATCGGCTGGTCGTTCACGCGGATTTCGCCTTCGGTGGGCGCATAAAGACCCAGCAGCAGTTTGATCAGCGTGGTTTTGCCACACCCGTTCTCACCCACGATGAAGACAATGTCGCCTTGCTCGATGCGCAGGTTGACCGGGCCGAGGCGGAAGGGCTCGCTGCCTTCCACCGGCGGGAAGGCGTAACGCACGTTGCTCAGTTCCAGGCTGTGGACCGGGCCGGGTTTGTAGCCCTGGTCTTCCAGCAGCAGGTGCGGTTCCGGGGAGGAAAATTGTTCGCTGAGCTCGGCGATCCGGCGAAACGCAATCTGCGCACGGCTGATGATCGGCAGGGTGCTGACCAGGTGTTCCAGCGGTCCTTTCATGTACAGCAGCACCAACACAAAACCGCTCATCACGACCTTGTCGGCACTGGGCCAGAACGATTGCAGGGCCAGCGCCAGGCCAATGACCACGAAGAACAGCATCGAGCCGAACGACTTGGCAATGACGAAGGTATTGATCGAGCGGATCTGGGTATCACAGATTTTCTCGGCGGTTTTCTGGATGCCGGACACGAACATCCGCTGACGCCGCGGGCGGTGGATGCGCAACTCCTTGGCCCCTTCGGCGATGGCGTTGTAGTGCTTTTGCAACTCGTCTTCGGAGTCTCGCGCCGCGTAGAAACCGCGCATGCCTTTGGCCCGTGCGATGGCCTGGAGGGTGGTGCCGATGGCGATGGCCACCAGCATCATCAGGAACATCGGCCACGACAGCATGGCCAGGTAGCCGAGGCAACCGAGGGTCACGGTCAGGGAAATCGCCAACGGCGCGAAGGCGAAGGCGAAATCGCTGATGGTGTCCACGTCATGGGTCAGCACCGGGATCAACCGGTGGCTGCGGTAGCGCTCGATCTGGTCGATTGGCGCCGACAGCACTTTCTCCCCCAGCTCTTTGCGCAGCCTGGCGATGATGTGCTGACCGACGTAGTTGGTGCCGATGTCGGACACAATCGTGGTCAGTAGCGCCAGCACGCAAAGCCCGGCGAAAATCATCACCACGGTGCGGGTCAGGCCGTCAGCGGAATGCAGGGCATTGTTGATGGTCGCCAGCAACACGGTGACGCTCAGGCCACCGATCATGCCGAGCACGATGGACACAGAGACGATCAGGCGGAAGGGCTTGAGCAGGGCGAACAATTCGTTGATCGCCCCACGCGTTGGCTTGGTCATGGAGGATTCCTGCTTCGATGCGGAGGGAGTGCCGGTACTTAAGGAAAACGAATGGTCGGGGACTTTATTTAAACGGTCGCGGACGGTAATTGCCGGTTAGTCACAAGACCTGTGGTGAGCGAAATTCCTGTGGGAGCGGGCTTGCTCGCGAAGACGTCGGCACAGTCAACATTGATGTCGCCTGACACACCGCTTTCGCGAGCAAGCCCGCTCCCACAGGTTCCGCGCCCCTCGCCACAGAGGATTCAGAGCTCACGCACTACACGAAACCCCAGCCAGTCACCGCTGCTAGTGGGCAGGCTGCTGTTGCGATTGCCGGAGCGGGAAAACACCGGTGCCTCGCCCCAGTCGTTGCCGCGCATGACCTGGCGTTTGCAGTTCTGCTCCAGCCACGGGCTGCCGTCGCTGGGTACACCGACATAGTCTTCGCGGTAGCAGTCGGCGACCCACTCGTAAACGTTGCCGTGCATGTCGAACACACCAAAGGCGTTGGCCGGGAAAGTGCCGGCCGGGGAGGTGAAGTTGTAGCCGTCGGCGGCGCCGTAGGTGTTGGCGTTTTTGGAGATCTGGTAATCGGCGCCTTCATCGAACGCAAATGGGAAAGCCCCGCTACTGCCGGCGCGGGCGGCGTACTCGCGGATCGACTCGCTGGGCATGCGATAGGCATGACCGGTTTTATTCGACAGCCAGGCGATGTAGCCCTCGGCTTCGGCCGCGTTCATGCACACGGCCGGGTGGCGCGCGGTCTGTTTGAAGCTGGGTTTGCCGGCGGTGCAGCGACGTCCCGGGCGATCATCGAAGTCGGCGGGGGTGTTGCCGGTGGCGCGCACGTAGGCGTCCCATTCGCCGGCCAGTACCTGGAAGCGGCTGATGGCGAAAGGGCGGGTGAAGGTCACTTCATGCAGCGGACCTTCATCGGGCTGGTGGCCGACTTCATCCGCTGGCGTGCCCATGGTGTAGCGGCCGGCGGGCAGCACGACCATTTCCGGACAGTCCTTGCAGTCCTTGAACACCTTGCCGGGGGCGGGCGGGTTCGCGGCCTGGGCGGTGCCGGGCAGCAGACCGGCGAGCAGTGCGGTCAGCGCCAGGGCCGATAGGGTTCGCAGGGAAGAGGGCATATGGAGCGTTTTCATAAGTCGTCTCGGTTAAAGGAAAACTGTGCCTCGCAGCGAAGTTTCACGCGGAGCGCTTCTTGCCCAGCACGTCGATGAAGCGGTCCACCTCGGCTTCGGTATTGAGCAGGCCGGGCGCGGTGCGGATCACCGGGCCGACGTCGCGGCTGACTGCATCGCTGACAATGTGGTTTTGAACCAGGTGGGCAGCCACGGCATCGCAATCCTGACCCTTGACCCGGAAGAAGCTGAACCCCGCCGAAAACCTCGGATCGACCGGGGTGACCAGCTCCACGCCCGGCTGTTCCAGCAAGCGCTGTTTCAGGTAGCTGTTGAGCTGATGGATACGTGCCTGGACGTCGGCCTTGCCCAGTCCCAGGTGCAATTTGAACGCTTCGTCCACGGCCCAGCGATGTTCGAAGGCGTGATAGCCGCCCGGGGACATGGTGGTGGAAAAGCTCGTGGCTTCGGAGAAGGTTGGCACGCTCGGGCTGACGTATTTCAGCTCTTCGCTGCGGCTGCAAACGATGCCGGTACCGCGAGGGCCGAACATCCATTTGTGGGTGCCGGCAATGAAAAAGTCGCAGTTCATCGCCGGGAAGCTCAGGTCTTCGACGCCGAAACCGTGTACGCCGTCGACCACGTAAACAATCCGGTCCTTGTCGTCGCGCTGGCGATTGTGTTCATCGACGAGTCGGCCGATGTCGCTGATCGGCAGCTTCACGCCACTGCCCGAGTGCACCCAGGTCATGCCCAGCACGCGGGTCTCGGGGCGGATGTTGCGGTTGATGGTATCCAGCACTTGGTCGGCCGAGATCGACTGTGGCTGCTCGAACAACTGAATCTTGCGCACCCGGGTGCCATCGCGCTGGTTGCGAAAGTTCAGGATGTTGTTCGTGGAATAGTGCTCGTGAACCGTGGTGAGGATTTCCTGATCGGGGCGCACCTGCACGCCGCCATAAATCATCGCCAGGCCTTCGGTGGTGCTGCCGGTGAGGGCGATCTGTGTCGGCTTGGCCTGCAAATATCGACCGGCCCAGAGCCGTACATTTTCTTCGCGCTGGTGGGTCACGCCCAGGTCCCAGTCCATGGCCAGCCCGGGATTCTGGTCCAGCGCGGCACGGTGACGGGCGATGGCCTCGCGCACCGGTTTGGGGTGGGAGGTCACCAGAAAGTTGGCGAAGTGAATGTAGTTCGGGTCTTGGTCGAACAACTGGCGCAATTGCACCCACTTGTCCCGGGGCAGCGCTTGCGATTGCGCGGCAGCGACCGGTGAGCCGAGGCTGGCACCCAACGGCAGGCCAGCGGCGAGGATCCCGGCCTGTTTCAGAAAAGTACGACGGTCATTCATGGCTTGACTGGTTCCTGGCGAGAAATCAGCGTGGGCTTCGCGGCTTTTTGCACCTGCTCCCAGACCCGCAGGAAGTTGCCGCCCCAGAGCTTGGCGATATCGGCTTCGGAGTAACCGCGCTGGATCAATTCGGCGGTGACGTTGCGGATTTCGCCGACATTTTCCCAGCCCTTGATGCCGCCGCCGTCGTTGAAGTCCGAAGCGATGCCGACGTGGTCGATGCCGACCTTGCGCACGGTGTAATCGATAGCGTCGCCGAGGTCCTTGAGCGTGGCCTTGGGTTCTTCCTCAAGAATGGCGTACAGACCGCTGGCGTATTGACCGAGCTTCTGTTCGGACCAGGCGGTGATGATCGGATCGCCAGGCATCAGCGCCATCGCCAGGTTGGGCAATGGCGGCAAATCGAAACGTGTGCGCAGGGCGTTGAGTTTGTCCTGTGTGCCTTGGGTCAGCGGTTTGAGGTATTGCGAGAAACCGACCACCTGCACCACGCCGCCGCTGTTCTTGATCAGCTGCAGCTCCTTGTCGCTGAGGTTGCGCGGGATGTCCACCGAGGCCCGTGGCGCCGAGTGCGAGGCCACCATCGGCGTGCGGCTCAGCTGCGCCACTTGCTCCAGGCCCTTGGTCGACATCTGCGACACATCAATGATCACGCCCAGATCGTTGAGTCGCTGCACCGCTTGTTTGCCGATGTCCGACAACCCGTCGAGGGCATCGGGGGAGTCGTTGAAAAATGGTAGCGGTCGTGACGAATCGGCCCAGCTGTTGTTGCCGATGTAGCTGAAACCGAACATGCGCATGCCGCGAGCGGCCCATAGGTCCAGTTTGCTCAGGTCATTGCCCAGCGGGTAGGCGTTGAGCATGCTGATGAAAATCGCAAACTTGCCTTCGCCGTGCAGGCGTCGGAAGTCGTCGGGGGTGTAGGCGATGCCGACCTGATTGGGAAAGTCGCGCACCAGTCCGGAGATGATTTTGTAGCGCACTTCCTGCTGGTTGCGCGCTTCTTCGACGAAACCGTCGGTGGGCCTGTGCGGTGCGTTCGGGCCGTTCCACATTTCCGGCCAGCCGAAAACCGTCAGGGCCGCGCCGGACAGTCGGCCACGGTTGGCCTTGATCAAATCGAACTGGCCGGAACCGTCCTTGTCGGCCTCGTTGCCGTGGGCGCCGAAACTCAGGGGAACGGTGATGTGACTGTCGAAGGAAAGGATCCGCTCCTGCAGTTCGGTGGCTTGTTTCATGACCTTGACCGGGTAGCCGGGGTTGTCCTTGAACCCGTAATCCCAGACCAGCCAGCCTGCGCCGGCACTGATGGCCAGGGCCAGTGGCAGGCCGAGGTACAGGGCCTTTTTCGAACGTGTTTTTGTCATCGCCATCTCAGTCAGGTTCGCCGTTGAGTTGCAGGCGCAGGGGCCTTTGCTATCTGGGAAGAACGATTGACCGGCACAGGAATTTAGGTGGCCCCGAAAAGATCGCCTTTCAAATGTAGGAGCTGGTGCAGCCTGCGATCTTTTCGGGGGCGCCCAAGATGAAGATCAAAAGATCGCAGCCTTCGGCAGCTCCTACAGGGGATCGCATAAATTTGTCGGGGCTACAAACGTTCTAGCTTGGATAAAGCCTGCTTCAAGGCTGACACAGGTAGGGCAATGACGATTTCTCGACGCTGGTTCATGGCGGGCCTGGCGCTCACGAGCGCTGCGATGCCTGCCGCTTTTTATGCACATCGTGAGTTGACCCGGGAAAAGGAACCGATCACGCCGGGGGAGGCCACGGTCGACCTGGCGAGCACCGCCGGGCAGCAACTGGCGGACAGCTTGCGCGGAGTCTGGGACATTCGTTTTGTCGGCAGCGATGCCGGGCTTGAGGGCTTGCCGCAGGACGGGCTGGAGCTGTTTCTCGACATCGCTCATCGCGGACGAGGGTTGCGCGGCTACCTGGACACCGGCACTCATCTGCGTGGGGAAGGGGTGCCGCACTATCAGTTGATCGGCGATCTGGCGCCGGCTAATGGCGCCGAACTGTACTGGCGGCTGATGCGCACCGACGCCCCGTTGGTGGCGCCAGTGTATGAGTTCAAGGCCAAGCTCGATGAGGTTTGGGCCGCTTTCGGCAACGCTGGCAGCGGCACGTTCAGCGGCCAAGTGCTGAGCCTGAATCGCCCATTGGGTTTACCCGAACTCGACAACCGCTTTATCGCCATCAAGCGCCGGTTTCCCGAAGCGCGGGAGCGAACCGCCCTCAACCCGACATTTCTGGCGTGGCTGGTGTCCCCCGAGCATCGATTGTTTCATCAGCTCTGGCACGCCTCCCGAGACAAATGGCACAAGCTCTCGGAGAAAAAACGCGAGGCGTTGCGCGGTATCGGCTGGCAACCCGGCCCACGGGACAAGGAGCGTGACGCTCGTGGACCGCGCAAGGACCGCAACGGTTCGGGCATCGATTTCTTCTTCATGCACCGGCACATGCTCGGCATCGCCCGGTCCATGCAGGAGTTGCCGTCATGGTCGGCGTTCCCCCTGCCGCAGCCGGAACTTGAGCGTGATCGCCAGGGCTTCGCGCGCTATTTCGACAATCACGATGGCAATGCCTTGCCGCCAACCTGGTTGACCGAAGGCGATGACGAATACACCAAGTGGGTCAGTGACATCAAAGCCGCAGAGACCTATCACAGCAACTTCCAGGTCTGGGAGTCGCAGTACCGGGATCCGCGTTACCTGTCGAAACTGACCCTCGGCCAGTTCGGTTCGGAAGTCGAACTGGGCCTGCACGACTGGCTGCACATGCGCTGGGCGTCGGTGGCTCGGGATCCGTCCAACGAGATACCGGTGCCGATGGCCCGGGATCAGGCCGACTTCGCTGCGCGCTGGTATGCCCCGGAAAATGACTTTCTCGGCGATCCGTTTTCGTCCCACGTCAACCCGGTGTTCTGGCGCTTCCACGGCTGGATCGACGATCGCATCGAAGACTGGTTCCGCGCCCATGAACGTTTTCACCCCGGTGAGCTGAGCCGCCTGGAGGTCAACGGTGTGCCGTGGTTTGCGCCGGGGCGTTGGGTGGAAGTGAGCGATCCGTGGCTCGGCCCGGACACCCACGGTTGCAGCACGACGCCGGGTCTGCAGGTGGGGCGTTCGGTGGAAATGGATCCGGAAACCATGAAGCTGGCGTTGCGCATCACCTTTGGCGATGAAGACAACATGAGTGACCTGTTGCGCAAAGTGCCGCGACGGCCGTGGTATGCGCGGCATTTGAAGGTCAAGGGATGGCCGGTTTAATCGGATAGACCGCGTTATCGTTCTTCGCGAGCAAGCCCGCTCCCACATTTGATCTCCATCGAGCACGAGGTTTGTGTACGACGCAGATCCAATGTGGGAGCGGGCTTGCTCGCGAAGGCGGCCTCAAGAACGACGCTGTTCTACAGGGCTTGCCACCCCCCACCCAACGCCTTGTACAGCGCAATACTGGCCTGCAACCGCGACAATCTCAGCTGCACATTCAGATCCTGGGCGGCATACAGCGTGCGCTGGGTTTGCAGCACCGTGAGCAGGTCTTCGGCGCCGGCCTGGTAACGGCTCTGGGCGATGTCGAAAGCGCTCTGCGCCTGGCTCAGTTCCTCCCCTTGCCACTGACGTTGTTCGTCCAGCCCGCGAATGCTGTTGAGGGCTTTTTCCACATCGGCGAAGCCATTGATGATTGCCCCGCGATAGGTTTCCAGCAGTTCCTGTTGACGCGCCGTGGCCTTGTCGCGCTCGGCGCTGAGGCGACCATTGTTGAAGATCGGTGCCACCAGTCCTGAGGACAGGTTGTAAAAAGTGGTGCGCAACAGGTCCGAGGCCAGGTCGGCGCCCGTGCCCAGGCTGGCGGTGAGCGTCAGCTTGGGCAGCATCGCCGCGCGGGCGACAGTCACGTCGGCCTGGGCGGCGGCGAGTTTGGCTTCTGCGCTGGCGATGTCCGGGCGGCGACTCAACAATTCACTGGGCACGCCGCTGGCAATCTCCGGCCAGTGCAGTTGATCGAACGGCTGCTCTGTCAGCGTCAGTGCCTGCACCGGTTGGCCGAGCAGGGCGGCGAGGGTGATCCGCGCTTCCCGTGCCTGTTGTTGCACCAACGGCAGTTTGCGTTGCTGTTCGGCCACCAGGCTTTTTTGCTGCGCCAGTTCCAGTGAGGTGGCGCTGCCGGCGTCATAACGGGTCTGCACCAATCGCAACACGCTTTGGGCGTTGGCCAGGTTCAGCTCGGCGATCCGTTGCTGTTCACGCAACGACAAGGCCTGGGTGTAGCTGTTGGCCACGCCGCTTTGCAAGGTCAGTTCCACGGTGGCCCGATCGAACTCGCTGGCCTGCAAGCCGAGCAGGGCGCTGTCCCGGGCCGCGCGTTTGCCGCCCCAGAAATCGATTTCGTAACTGGCGCTCAGTTCCGCATCGTAATAATTCAGCGAGCGATTATCAGGGCTGACGTCCAGTTGGCTGTAGCCCTTGCCGTGCAGCAAGCGTTGGCGATTGGCGTTGAGGCCGGCCTTGAGTTCGGGCAGCAGCGGGGCGCCGGCGATGGTGGCGCTGGCCTGGGCTTGCTGCACCCGGGCGACAGCGGCGGCCAGGTCGTGGCTGCCCACGCTGGCCTGTTCGATCAGGCGATTGAGTTGCGGGCTGCCGAACTGCGTCCACCATTGCCGGTTGCTGTGTGCAGCGGCGGCGGTGTTCGGCGATTGCCAGGCGGCGGGTGGTTGCAGGCCGCTGTCGGGGCGTGGCGCAGGGTTACTGCAGGCGGCCAGCAACAGGCTGGCGGCCAGAAGGGTCAGGGGCACTTTCATAGGTCGATCATTCACTGGTAAGGGCTGTGACCGGATCGAGCCGGGCAGCCTTGCGGGCAGGCATGAAGCCGAAGATGACACCGGTGACCAAGGCGCAGCCGAAGGCGCCGAGCACGGCGAACAACTGGAACGCAACCGCGACATTGCCGAGCAGCAGCACGCCACCGACCAGCAGCGCCAGACCGATCCCGGCGACACCGCCGACCACCGAGAGCATCACCGCCTCGGTGAGAAACTGGCGCAGGATGTCGCGCTGACGGGCGCCGGTGGCCATGCGAATACCGATTTCCCGGGTGCGTTCACGCACGGTCATCAGCATGATGTTCATGACGCCGATGCCGCCGACCAGCAACGAAATCGCGGCAATCGAACCGAGCATCAATGACAGCGTGCCCTGGGTGCGGGCCTCGGCCTGGATCATGGCGGCGTTGTTGGTCAGCTCGAAATCGCGCTTGCCCTTGTGCTCGCGCAGCATTGTTTGTTCGATCGCTTGCTCGGCTTCCTTGACCTTGCGTGCATCCTTGGCGGCGATCACCACGTACTCGGGATTGCGACTGCCAAACAACCGCACGCTGGCGGCCGAATAGGGCACGGCGATGCGGTTGTCGCTGTCGGAGTCGCCGGAACTGGAGCCTTTTTCGGCCAGCACGCCAAGCACCTGAAACGGCACGTTTTCGATCAGGATGTACTGGCCAATCGGGTCGGCCAGGTCTTTGAACAGCTTCTCCCTGACCTTGTGGCCGATCACCGCAACGGCGGCAGCACTGTCTTCATCGGCTTGGGTGAAGTAGCTGCCCTGAACCACCGGCCAATTGAAAATGCTCGGGAAGTTGGTGTCGTTGCCGCCCACATAGGCGGTGTGATCGGCGTTGCCGAAACGCACGCCGGCCGTCGAGCCGTTGACCGGCATGATCCGCTGCACCTGGGGCAGGTTGGCGAGCGCGGCGACGTCGTCGAGGGTAATGATCCCGGGCGGCGTACGCGGATTGGGCGCCGCGCCGCTCAGGTAAATGATGTTGGAGCCGAAGGCGCCCATCTGCGCCATCACCTGGCGCTTGCTGCCTTCGCCCACCGCCAGCATCACCACCACTGACGCAACGCCAATGACAATCCCCAGCAGCGTCAGGGCAGTGCGGAAGCGGTTGATCCACATCACGCGCCAGGCCGCCTGAACCGCGTCCATCAGCTCGCCTTTCCAGGCGCCATTGGCTTCGCTGCCGGCGCTTAATCGCTGGCGCAGGTCCACGGCTTGCAGCGCACCGGGGCGTGCCGCGCTCGGGGTGGCCGAAGGATGTGTGGCGGTGTCGCTGATGATCAGGCCGTCGCGGATTTCGATGACCCGGTTGGCACGCCTGGCCACTTCGCGATCGTGGGTGATCAGGATCACCACGTGCCCCTGACTGGCTAGTTCGTCGAGCAGGCTCATGACTTCGGCGCCGCTGTGGCTGTCGAGGGCGCCAGTGGGTTCATCGGCGAGAATGATGTGGCCGCCGTTCATCAAGGCGCGGGCGATCGACACCCGTTGCTGCTGACCACCGGAAAGCTGATGCGGACGGTTGCCGGTGCGCGAACCCAGGCCGAGGCGCTCGAGCAGGGCCGCCGCGCGGGCATGGCGTTCGTCTGCCGGAGTGCCGGCATAAATGGCGGGCATTTCGACGTTTTCCTGGGCCGATCCGGACGGGATCAGGTGGTAACCCTGAAACACGAAGCCGAATGCCTCACGCCGTAGCCACGCCAGTTCGTCGCTGCCAAGGCCCGCGACGTTTTCCCCGGCGAACAGGTAGTCGCCGCTGGTGGGGCGGTCGAGGCAGCCGAGAATGTTCATCAGGGTCGATTTGCCGGAACCGGAAGCGCCGACGATGGCGACAAATTCGCCAGCGTGGATCGACAGGTCAATGCCGCGCAGCACTTCCACCACGGGGCTGTCGCCACCGCCGTAGGCTTTGCGGATCTGTCGCAGGTCAATCAGGGGCGTTTGCATTCAGCCTCCGCTGCCGGTGAGCGGGGCGCTCAGCACGTGATCGCCTTCCGCCAGCCCCTCGAGAATCTGCGTGCGCAGCCGATCGCTGATCCCGGTGCGAACCTCGCGGCGCTGAACCTCGCCGTTGGCCGCCACCACTTGTGCCACTTGGCGATCCGCCGCGGTGCCGTTTTGCAGGGCCGCGGTGGGCACCGTCAGCACGTTCTGCGCTTGCTGGGCGACGAAAAATACCTGGGCGGTCATGTCGGTCATCAAGGCGTTGTCGGCGTTGTCGACATCCAGCAACACGGTGTAGAGCACCACCCGTTCGCTGCCGCTGCGACCGCTGGTGGGGCTGCCCTGCGACTGTTCGAGCGGGCGCGGCGGCACCGGCAAAATCTGCCGCACGGTGCTGCTCCAGCGCCGGCTGCCACCGCTGAGGGTGGTGAACCAGGCGGTCATGCCGGGTTTGACCTGGCCGATATCGGCCTCGGACACCTCGGCCCATACGGTCATCGGTGACAACTTGGCAATGCGCAATATCAGCGGCGTCTGTTGTTGGGCATTGAGCGTCTGACCTTCCCGCGCACCGACGGCGACCACCGTGCCGGACATTGGCGCGTAGATCCGTGTGTAACCCAGCTCTGCTTCATCGCTGCGCAAACTGGCCTGGGCTTGACGAATCTGCGCCTGGAACATGTCGATACGCGCTTGTCTCGCCCGGACTTCGGCGCGGGCGGTCTGCACATCTTCTTCGCGGGTCGCGCCGCCAGCCTTGAGGTTCTGCTGGCGCTGATACTTTTGTTGCGCCAGATCGTGCTGGGCGCGCTGCTCTTGCAACTGGGCCTTGAGGTTGTCGATGGAAAAGCGCCCGGCGTCGAGTTTGGCTTTCTGGGTCGAGGGATCTATCTCCACCAGCAATTGGCCTTCCTTGACTTGATCGCCGGCCTCGACATGAATCTTCTGGATCTGCCCGGACGCCTGGGCGCCGACGTCGACATAACGTCGCGGTTGCAGGGTGCCGAGGGCGGTCACGCTGTTTTCGATATCGGCGCGGGTCACGGTGGCGGTGGCAAGTTTTTCACGCCCCGGCGGGATCACTTGCCAGGCGGCCAGGGCTGCGGCGGGGATCAGGCACAGAGCGACAAACAGGGCGCGTCGGGTAGGGCGGGGACGTTTCATGCGGGGTTCCAGCCGGTAAAAATCGGCCCGTCGCTCGGCGTGCGCGGCAGTGACCGGCGCCGCTGAACGCTGTCGGTGGACCGACAGACACGGGAAGCTGTCCTGTAAACGAGAACCCCGGAGCAGAATTTAAGCCTTGAGACATGGGGTTACAGCACGACAAATGAGGTTATTTCTCAAGTAAATGGATCCAGTGCTTTAAATCTATATGAGAATTACTATAAATTACGCCTCTTGCGCGCTGCCATCATCGTGCCGCCATCTCTTTTATGGCGCAGATCTGGCTCAAGGACTGGGAGTCATGTTGGAAAACTACTATCGCGAGCTGGTGTATTTCCTGAACGCCAAGCTAGGCAACCGTCAGGTGGCCGAAGATGTGGTACATGACGCTTATCTGCGGGTGCTGGAGCGTTCCAGTGACACGCCGATCGAACAACCCCGGGCGTTTCTTTATCGCACCGCGCTCAATCTGGTGATCGATGACCACCGACGCAATGCCTTGCGGCAGGTCGAATCCCTGGACGTACTCGACAGCGAAGAGCGCTACTTCACGCCATCCCCCCACAACAGCCTCGATCATGGCCAGCGCCTGGACATGCTTCAGCGCGCACTGGCGGAGTTGCCAAAGCTGTGTCGCGAGAGTTTTCTTTTGCGCAAGATCGACGGCTTGTCGCACCCGGAAATCGCCGAGCACCTGGGGATTTCCCGGGCGCTGGTGGAAAAGCACATCGTCAATGCCATGAAGCATTGCCGGGTGCGCATGCGCCAGTGGGACGCCCATTGATCGGCACCGTTTAATCAGGCCTCGTTAAATTTTTTTTCATTGTCCTCGTTCCTATTCAACAGACGATCTGCTGCCGCACAAGGCCGGTCAGGTCACCCAGGCTTTATCCCCGCTGGTCCGGGGTTCATCCAGAGGACACTGGAAATGACACAGGCAATTGCATCGCCCATCGTTCACGACCTGATCGGCGTCGGTTTCGGCCCTTCGAACCTGGCTCTGGCCATCGCCTTGCAAGAGCGCGGGCCGAGCCAGGGCGAGCTGGATGTGCTGTTTCTCGACAAGCAGGCGGACTACCGCTGGCACGGCAACACCCTGGTCACCCAGAGCGAACTGCAGATTTCCTTCCTCAAGGACCTGGTGACGCTGCGTAACCCGACCAGCCCGTATTCTTTCGTCAATTACCTCAAGCATCACGGTCGTCTGGTGGATTTCATCAACCTTGGCACCTTCTATCCGTGCCGCATGGAGTACAACGACTACCTGCGCTGGGTCGCCGGGCAATTTACCGAGCAGAGCCGCTATGGCGAGGAAGTGTTGGCCATCGAGCCAGTGCTGCACCACCAGCAGGTGGAAGCACTGCGAGTGATCTCGCGTGATACGCAAGGTCAGCAGCATGTGCGCACCACCCGTTCGGTAGTGGTCAGCGCCGGCGGTACACCGCGCATTCCCGAAGCGTTCAAGGCACTCAAGGATGACGGCCGGGTGTTCCATCACTCCCAGTACCTGGAGCGCATGGCCAGGCAGCCGTGCGTGAACAACCAACCGATGAACATTGCGATCATCGGCGGCGGGCAGAGTGCGGCGGAAGCCTTCATCGACCTGAACGACAGCTTCCCGTCGGTGCAGGTGGACATGATCCTGCGTGGCTCGGCCCTGAAACCGGCCGATGACAGCCCCTTCGTCAATGAAGTGTTTTCGCCGGAGTTCACCGACCTGGTGTTCCAGCAGGCCAGCAGCGAACGCGAACGCCTGGTCAACGAGTACCACAACACCAACTATTCGGTGGTGGACATCGACCTGATCGAACGCATCTACGGCATCTTCTACCGACAGAAAGTCTCGGGCATCGCGCGCCATGCGTTCCGCACCCTGACCACTATTGAAAAAGCCACCGCCACCGAGCGCGGTATCGAGCTGGCAGTACGCAACAACGCCACCGGCGAAGTCACGGTTCGCCATTACGACGCCGTGGTGCTGGCCACCGGTTACGAGCGCCAGATGCACCGCAAATTGCTGGCGCCGCTGGAGCAATACCTGGGCGATTTCGAGGTCGATCGCCACTACAAACTGATCACCGACGAGCGCTGCAAGGCCGGCATCTACATGCAGGGCTTCTGCCAGGCCAGCCACGGTTTGAGCGACACCTTGCTGTCGATCCTGCCGATCCGCGCCGATGAAATTGCCGGCTCGCTGTATGACCATGGCAAGTCGCGTGGGCATGGCCGGTCGGTGATGGATTTGTTGTTGGCCACAGCGAGCTGAGATTGGTGGCGGCTGTGAGGCCGCCTTCGCGAGCAAGCCCGCTCCCACATGGGACCTGTGTTCGCAGGACTAATGTGGGAGTGGGCTTGCTCGCGAAGAGGCCCGAAAGAACACCACAAATCTTGAATCCTGAACCCTCCTGAAGAACCCTGCGCTGCAACGGCGCGGTGAAACCCGACCCGTTCCGAGAGCCATGTGTTGAAAGGATAAATGGCGCAGTTTTTAGGAAACGTCCTACAGAACGCTTCCTCGGTCTTGCGTAGCCTTGCCGCCTCACTCATCAGTCATTGATTGACCTGGAGGCACGCGATGATCAACAAAAACTTGCGTATCCTGATCGCCGACGAACAGCATTTTCACCGGATGAAAACCGAGCGGCTGTTCAATCAGCTCGGTTATTACCGGGTGGCCCCGGTACAAAGCCTTGTGGAGATGCTGACCCTGGTCGAGTACGGTTGCGAGCCATTTGATCTGGTGGTCATCAATGCCTCGCTGGCGGATGGGGCATTGAACCTGCTCGGGTTCTTCCTCGATAGCGGCCAGGTTCACCACGCCTTGATCTACGATGGCCGGCCGGCACAGTTGTCGCCGATCCCGGCCGTCGGTGTTAAACAGACGGTTCAGCAAAAGGTTCAGGTGAGCCACGGGGCGCGGCCTGATCTGGTGTCCATTCAACGGCTGATGGCGCTCATCGATCCGCCTGCGGGTGAAGCTTCACAGTCCCCCGTGCATGCGCGATATCTGCATCGAATTGCTTGATTCTGGGTTACCGCTCGTCGGAACTATCATTTCTGACAGGTACCTCCTTCCTGTCCGTCATGCAAAAGTCTTAGCGCAGCCGTTGCGTGCGGTTCGTCGTTCTCCGGCGTGCATTGGTGCGCAATCGTCAGATCTTTGCACAGGGAATTACCATGAAGTCAGTGCTGATTGTGGACGATCATCCGGTGGTACGCGCCGCAGTCAAAATCGTATTGGAGAAGGAGGGTTTCAAACGGATTTATGAGGCGTCCAGCGGTAGCGAGGCGTTGTCGATGCTCCGTGAGCACTCACCCACGCTGGTGGTGCTGGATCTGGTCATGCCCGAGGGCGATGGGCTGGATGTGCTGGACCGGATCAGGGCCAGTGATTGGTCATGTCTGGTACTGGTTTTCACCTCCCTGGATCCGCTGTTTTTTCAAGAGCGTTGCATGCGCGCCGGAGCCATGGCGTATGTCGCCAAGACCAACGTCCTGAGTCAATTGCAAAAGGCTGTGCATGCGGTCATGACCGGTTACACCTATTTTGCGCGGCTGCCTTCGGGATCGCAGGACGCCCTGCAACGCAGCGAAAAACAGATGATCGACAAACTCTCCAACCGCGAACTGACCATCCTGCAATACCTGGCCCGGGGCACGAGCAACAAGGCCATCGCTGAGCTTATGCACCTGAGTCACAAGACCGTCAGCACCTACAAGACCCGCTTGATCGAAAAGCTTGGCGTGAACGCGGCGGTGCACCTGCGGGACTTCGCCAAGCGCAATCATCTGATCTGAATGAAACCGACCGTGCGCATCGTCCTGTTGGCCTTGATGTTGAGCCTTGTGCCGCACGTTTCAGCGGCACTGGCTGACGAGCCGCAGCGGTTGCATCTGCTGGGGCGCTCCACCGTGGAGGGCTTTGAGGTCAAGCTGGATGAAAAGGACTGGCAATGGCTACGCGATAAACGAGCCCTTCGCCTGGGAGTAACGGGGGCGGATTACCCGCCGTTCGAAGTGACGCGTCACCGCGATGAACTGGAGGGCATCACGGCCGATTACGCCGAGCTGCTGGGGCAACTGCTGCATGTCAAAATCGATGTGCTGCGTTATGCCACTCGTGAGGCCGCCATGGACGCCCTCAAACGACATGAGCTGGATCTGCTCGGAACCTCGAACAACTTCGAAGCGGCCGACCCCGCGCTGACCCGGTCCCGAGCCTATGCCGAAGATCAGCCCATGCTGGTCACCCGACTGAACGAGCGAATGCCCGTCGACCTTGCCGGCAAACGCATCGCCATGGTCGAAGACTATTTGCAGGCGCAGACCGTTGAAGATTTTTATCCCGATGCAAGTTTGCAACTCTATCCCTCGGCACTCGATGCGCTCGGAGCGGTAGCGTTCGGGCCAGACGATGTGTACCTCGGCGACTTCATCAGCGCCAATTATCTGATCAACAATAACTACCTCAACAATGTTCATCTGGCGGGGCCTTCCGGTCTGGATGCCAATCCATTCGGCTTTGCTTTGGCGAAGGACAATCCGCGTCTCAAAAGCATCATCGACAAGGCTCTGGCGGCGATTCCGATGGAACAACGCGTGGTCATCGAAGTGCGCTGGAGTGCCGGCAGGGCTAATGCGGCGGGTCAGGAGCAGGTGCGTTTGAGCCCCAGTGAACAACGCTGGCTGGACCGGCATCCGGCGGTCACTGTCGGTGCGATCGACAATTTTGCCCCGCTGACGTTCTACGATGCCCAAGGCCGGTTCAACGGGTTGACGGCGCAGTTGCTGACGCTGATCAGCCAGCGCAGCGGTTTGACCTTTCAGGTGCAACGCGGGCACTCACTGGACCGGCAGATTGAGCAACTCCAGGGCGGCGAAATCGACCTGTTGCCTGTGGTCACTCCCAGTACCGAGCGTGAAGACGCATTGCTGTTTACCCGCGCCTACCTCAGCAATCCATTTGTGCTGGTCAGTGCAACGACGACGGGCAGCCCAAGGACGCTGGACGATCTGGCCGGTAAACGCCTGGCGATTTATCGTGGTCATCCGTTGTTCGGGTTCCTGCAGGCCCGGGTGCCGCAGGTGCGCCTGGTCGAAGTGCAAAGCCCGGCCGAGGGCATGGAACGGGTGATCAAGGGGCAGGCTGATGCGACGCTCAGTTCATTGATCGTCGCCCGTTACCTGATCGCTCGGCACTACCCGGATCGTCTGCGCGTCAGCAGCACCGTCGGCGACCAACCCGCCCGTATCGCCCTGGCCACGCACCGCGGCGCGCTGGAGTTGCATTCGATTCTGAACAAGGCGTTGCTGAGCATTTCGCCTCAGGAAATGGACGATCTGGTGGCCCGCTGGAGCAATGATGTGGTGCTGGATGACAGCTATTGGCTACGCCATCGTCAAGGCATTCTTCAGGCGTTTGCCGTGGCTGGCGCCCTGTTGTTGCTCGCCCTGGGCTGGATCGCCTGGCAGCGCCGGCAAATCCGTCAGCGCCAGCACTGGTTAAGGCAATTGCAGGAGGCCAAGAACGAGGCGGACGATGCCAACCGCGCCAAAACCACTTTTCTGGCCACCATGAGTCATGAGATCCGCACCCCGATGAACGCGCTGATCGGCATGCTCGAACTGGCCCTCAAACGTGCGGACGAGGGCGTCACCGATCGCTTTGCCATTGAGGTGGCGTCCGGTGCCGCACAACAATTATTGGCGCTGATCGGTGACATTCTGGACATCGCCCGTATTGAGTCCGGACATTTATCCCTGACACCTGAACGCGCCAATCTTCGGGAGCTGGTGGAGTCGGTGTGCCGGGTTTTCGAAGGCCTTGCACGGCAGAATGAGCTGGCGTGGCGAATCGATCTGGATGAACACAGTGACTGCGACGTGTTGATCGACCCCACCCGTTTCAAGCAGGTGCTGTCCAATCTGCTGAGCAACGCCATCAAGTTCACCCGTGAGGGCGAGGTGAGCCTGACGCTGCGGGTGACGCCCGTGACGCCGGAGCATCTGGCGGTCAGTGTGCGCATTGAAGACACTGGCATTGGCATCAGTGACGTCGATCGGCAACGGTTGTTCAGCCCGTTCGCCCAAGCCAGCAATAACCAGCAGTCAACTCGCGGCGGCTCCGGGTTGGGCCTGGTGATCAGCCGCACCCTGTGCGAAATGATGGGCGGCCGGTTGCAACTCGGCAGTGTCCTCGGGCAAGGCACACAGGTCGACATCAACCTTGAGCTTATCGCACTGCAACCGTTGCCTGCCATTGCGCCAGTGGATAGCGGGGTGCAGGTGCCGACGCGACCACTGACGATTCTGGTGGTCGACGATCACCCGGCTAATCGTTTGTTGCTTTCATGGCAACTGAGCCACCTGGGGCATCGTGTGATGGAGGCTGAAGAGGGCGCACGGGGGCTTGAGCTGTGGCGCGAACATGAGTTCGATCTGGTGGTTACCGACTGCAATATGCCCAGGCTCAGTGGTTATGAACTGGCGGGTGCAATACGCGACGAAGAGCGCGTCCAGGGATTACCGTCGACGCTGATTCTGGGCTTTACCGCCAATGCGCAGCGTGAGGAAAAAGTCCGCTGCCTGGAGGCAGGTATGGACGACTGCCTGTTCAAACCCATTCTGCTGGCGGATTTGAGCGCATGGCTGGCGTCCAGGTTTGCAAACGAAGCACCCGAGACGCTCGAAAAGCAACCCCCGCCCGAGATGGACTTGAGTGGCCTGGAGCAATACGTCGGTGCGGACCGCACACTGCTCGATCAGCTGGTGCGCGAACTGGCGGTGACCAACCGGGTTGATCGGGATGATCTGCTCGAGGCGCACGCCAGAGGCAATCGCCATGACCTGCAAGCCCTGGCGCACCGCATCAAGGGCGGCGCGCGCATGGTCCGGGCGGTGCGTTTGATCGAACGCTGCGAACAACTGGAGCGCGTCATGGAGGCGGGGGAGCTGGCGCTGATCGACGAAGCCGTCGATCAGTTGCAGCACGCTATGTCATTGCTGGACAAACACTTGAGCCCGGATTTGAGTCAAGGCTGAAACTCAATCCCACTGCGGCGCAATGCCTTTGGGGCTGGTCAGCCGCTGGCCGCGATCAAGGGCTGCGATCAGCGCCATGTCGGCGTCGCTCAGGGTCAGGGCGCAGGCTTGCAGATTGCCTTGCAGGTTGGCGCGTTTGGTCGAGGAAGGAATCACCGCATACCCAAGCTGCATGGCCCACGCCAGCGTGACTTGGGCCGGTGTCGCCTGAAGGCGATCGGCGATCTGCTGGATGAGCGGATCCTTCAGCACTTCGCCGTAGGCCAGGGTCATGTAAGAGGTGATCCGGATGCCTTGGCTTTGGGCAAATTCGACAACCTTGCGGTTTTGCAGGTACGGGTGCAGCTCGATCTGGTTGGTGGCGATGTTCTCGGCACCGATGGCAGTAATGGCCTGTTGCATCAGGTCGACCGTGAAGTTGGATACGCCGATCTTTCGGGTCAGGCCCAGTTGTTTGGCTTGGAGTAAGGCGCCCATGAATTCTTCGACCGGAACCTGATCTTCCGGCGACGGCCAGTGGATCAGCGTCAGGTCCAGGTAATCGGTTTGCAGCTTGTTCAGGCTCTCTTTGAGGCTGTCGATCAACCGGTCTTTGGCAAAGTTGGCCACCCAGATTTTGCTGGTGATGAACAGCTCGTCACGAGCAATGCCGCTGGCAGCGATGGCCTGGCCGACCTCGGCTTCGTTTTCGTAGATTTGCGCGGTATCGATGACCCGGTAGCCCAGCTCAAGACCGGTGCTCACCGAATCGATGACCACTTGGCCTTGCAAGCGAAAGGTACCAAGACCGAATGCGGGGATAGACATCAATAACTCCAGGGTTGCAGTGGGAATGAGCGGGAGTATCCCCGGCTGGTCCCTTGAGAAAAACCGCTGGTTGGGCAAAGCACTGTTTACCGTAAGTCATGAATGGGATGTTTCAGTGGCATTGATGGTGTTTGGTCCGACGCCTTCGCGAGCAAGCCCGCTCCCACATTGGATCTGTGGTGTACGCAGATCCAATGTGGGAGCGGGCTTGCTCGCGAAGGGCGCGACTCGGTGCTGGAACTTGACCCCACCCCTAAGCAATATCGCTATGGCTGAATTCCTCGCCCAGAAAGTCGATCAAGGTCCGCACCGACGGCAGCAATCCACGTCGTGAGGGGAAGATCGCGTGCACGATTCCGCACTTGGGTGTCCAACCCGGCACCAGTTCCACCAGTCGGCCGGCGGCAATCTCATCGCGCACCACCACACTGGGCAGGTGGGCGATGCCGATGCCGGCGAGTACCGCGTGACGCAAGGCCAGCAAGTCGTCGGTGACCATTCGCGGGGTATGACGAATCAGCGCGCTGGCGCCATCGGCACCGAACAATTCCCACTGATATTCACGCTGCGCGCCACCCCAATGCACGCTCGGCAGACCGCTGAGGTCAGCCGGTGTGGCCGGTGATGACAAGCGCTGCAAAAACGCCGGACTCCCCACCAGGCATTGGGTGCTGTTGCCCAGTACCTTCATCACCATGTCGGTGTTTTCCAACGGCGGAAAGCGCACGCGCAGCGCGATATCGAACCCCTCGTGGATCAGGTCGACCCGGCGGTTGGTGCTTTCGATGAACAACTCCACCAACGGGTATTTGAGCATGTAGCGGGTCAGCATCGGCCCGACCCAGGTGTTCAGCAGCGCGGTCGGGCAACTGATGCGCACCAGGCCCTGAGGTTCGGAGCGATTGCGTTCGATCAGTTCGGCGGCGCTTTCGGCTTCGACCCGCATGGCCAGGCAACGCTGGTAATAAGCCTGGCCGATTTCGGTCAACGAGCAGTGCCGACTGCTGCGGTGCAGCAGGCGCACACCGAGGCGTTCTTCGAGCTCGGCAATGCGTCGGCTGAGCTTGGATTTGGGCATGTCCAGCGCGCGTCCGGCCGGGGCGAAACCGCGGTGCTCCACCACTTGGGTGAAGTAGTACAGGGTGTTGAGGTCTTCCACCATCGTTCTCCAAATAGAACGCTAAGGCTGATTTTTGCAGTCTAGCGCACCAAAGGCGCCGGTTTTAAGCTTTGTCCATCGCGTCACACAACAGATTTGGAGGAAAAGATGAAAAACATCATCGGTATCTACACCAGCCCACGACCTCACTGGGTCGGCGACGGTTTTCCGGTTCGCACGCTGTTTTCCTACGACAACCTGGGCAAACACATCAGCCCGTTTCTGCTGCTGGATCACGCCGGCCCTGCTGAATTTACCCCGACCACCGAGCGTCGTGGCGTTGGTCAGCATCCGCACCGCGGTTTCGAAACCGTGACTATCGTCTACAAGGGCGAACTGGAACACCGCGATTCCACCGGCAGCGGCGGCAAGATCGGCCCCGGCGATGTGCAATGGATGACCGCAGCGTCGGGCATTCTCCATGAAGAGTTCCACTCCGAAGGTTTCGCCAAGAGCGGAGGCACCCTGGAAATGGTGCAGCTGTGGGTCAACTTGCCGGCCAGGGACAAGATGGCCGAGCCCGGTTACCAAACGATTCTCGACGCTGACATTCCGAGCATTCCACTGAAGAACAACGCTGGCAGCCTGCGCTTGATCGCCGGTGAGTTCGAAGGCCATCGCGGCCCGGCGCGCACTTTCACGCCGATCGACGTATGGGACGTTCGCTTGAACGCCGGCAAGTTGCTGACCCTGGATCTGCACGAAGGGCGCAACACGGCACTGGTGGTGCTGCGCGGCACGGTTCAGGTCAACGGTGCGGAACTGGTGCGAGAAGGGCAGTTGGCGTTGTTCGAGCGCGACGGTGATCAGCTCAGTCTGCAAGCCCATAACGACGCCGTGGTGTTGCTGCTAAGCGGCGAGCCGATTGACGAGCCCATTGTTGGCCACGGCCCGTTCGTTATGAACACCGAGCAAGAAATTCACCAGGCCTTTGCCGACTTCCAGTCGGGACGCTTTGGCCGGATGAGTGATTGAAATCATTGTTGTAGCGCTGTGGCGTGCCGGGTTTGGCTGACTACGCTTGCCTGGCCACGTTTAAACGAAAAATCAGAGTTCACTTCCGCCGGCCCGTTCGGCATCGATAAAAAGCGAGGATTACCCTATGACTACTTCCTACAAACGTCTCGACAAGGATAACGCCGCCGTTCTGCTGGTCGATCATCAGGCAGGTTTGCTTTCTCTGGTGCGCGACATCGATCCGGACCGTTTCAAGAACAACGTGCTGGCCCTGGCCGACCTGGCCAAGTACTTCAAGCTGCCAACGATTCTGACCACCAGTTTCGAAACCGGCCCCAATGGCCCGCTGGTGCCGGAGCTCAAGGCACTGTTCCCGGACGCGCCGTACATCGCTCGCCCAGGCCAGATCAATGCCTGGGACAACGAAGATTTCGTCAAGGCGATCAAGGCCACTGGCAAGAAACAACTGATCATCGCCGGTGTGGTGACCGAAGTCTGCGTGGCGTTCCCGGCGCTGTCGGCACTGGCCGAAGGTTTTGAGGTGTTCGTGGTGACCGACGCTTCCGGCACATTCAACGAACTGACCCGCCAATCGGCGTGGGATCGCATGTCTTCGTCCGGCGCCCAACTGATGACCTGGTTCGGCCTGGCCTGTGAGCTGCATCGCGACTGGCGTAACGACGTGGAAGGTCTGGCGACTTTGTTCTCCAACCACATCCCGGATTACCGCAACCTGATGACCAGCTACAACACCCTCACCAACAGCAAGTAATTAATGTGGGAGCGGGCTTGCTCGCGAAAGCGGTGTAACAGTCAACATTATTGTTGAATGTGAAGCAGCCTTCGCGAGCAAGCCCGCTCCCACATTGGTTTTGTGGTGTTTTGCCGATCGCAGGCTTCGCCAGCTCCTACAATCTGTGAGATCTTCGCGCCATTGGCCCTTGCTGGAGTTGCTTGATGCTGTCACTGCTTACCGATCACCCGTTGCTCAGCGCGCTGATTCTGATCCTGATCGATCTGGGATTGTGGCGTTTGATCACGGCCAGCGGCAGCAACTGGAAACTGGCGGTGCGGCTGGTGATTTTCGCGCTGTTCAGCATGCTGCTGTTCAACGAAGGCTTGAACCCCATGGAGCCGGCGCCCTGGGCCGACAACGTGCCGTTGCACCTGGCGGCAACCGGTTTGCAAATTGGCTGGTGGCTGTTCGCCGCGCGCACCCTGACGGTGTTGATCGGCGCGGTGATGATGCAACGGGTCGGGCACACCGGGCGTTTGTTGCAGGACTTGCTCGGCGCGGTGATTTTCCTGATCGCGGTCATCGCCGCCCTGGCTTACGTGCTCGAGTTACCGGTCAAGGGGGTGCTGGCAACCTCTGGTGCGTTGGCGATCATCGTCGGCCTGGCCTTGCAAAGTACCCTCAGCGACGTGTTTTCCGGGATCGTCCTGAACACCACCAAACCCTATCAACTGGATGACTGGATCTCCATCGACGGCACCGAAGGCCGGGTCATCGACATTGACTGGCGCGCCACGCGCCTGCAAACCGCGCAAGGTAGCATGGCGGTGATTCCCAACTCCCTGGCGGCCAAAGCCAAGATCATCAACTTCAGCCGACCCAGTGACATTTTCGGGGTGTCGATCAGCTTGCAAGTAAGCCCCCATGCTCGTCCGCAAAAGGTGATCGATGCGCTGGAGCGGGCCATGCAGGGCTGTCGCCTTCTGTTGAAC
The DNA here is from genome assembly GCF_000282495.1 of Pseudomonas sp. GM79. Lineage (GTDB taxonomy): Bacteria > Pseudomonadota > Gammaproteobacteria > Pseudomonadales > Pseudomonadaceae > Aquipseudomonas. The sequence goes on along the minus strand of NZ_AKJE01000039.1, from coordinate 66,947 downwards.
AAACCGGCGGCGAGCGTGGCGTTGAAAACCTCCTGCGGCACCGGCGCGGAATACGAAATCAGCGGTTTCGTGGTCTCCATGGATCAGAAGCGCGTGGTGCGCAATCAGCTGTTCGACTTGGCATTCCGGCACTTGCAGGCATCGGGTATCAACTTGCTGTCGAGCGCTGAGCCCAACTCGCCCGCTGCCCTGTCACGGCCACTGGCATTGCTGGAAAGCTCGAGCATTTTCTCGACCCTGCGCCAGGAAGAGAAGGAAGCCTTCAGCCAGAACATGACCCTGCAAACCTTCCGCGCCGGGGAAATGATCTTGTCGGCGGGGGAGGTCAGCGATCATTTGTTCATCATCGAATCAGGCGTGGTGTCGGTGGAACTGAGCCGTGGCGGGGTCAAGTTCGAGTCCGGGCGCATGGGGCCGGGAGAGGTGATTGGCGAGGCCGGGATACTGTCTGACTCGTCAGTGCCGGCGGACATCAGCGCCAAGACTTTTTGCAGTTTGTACCGGATCGAGAAGGAATACCTCAAACCGTGCCTGGAGGCGCGGCATGACATCAGCGAAGCGATGAAGACTTTGCTCGATTTCCGTTTGCAAAAGGCCCAGACGTTTGCTCAGGAAACACCCAAGATGGTGGAGAAAAAAAGTTTTTTGCAGTGGTTGCGCAAGCGTAGCGGCTGATGTGTTGGTTGCCTGTTCGGGCCCCTTCGCGAGCAAGCCCGCTCCCACATTAGATCTTCAGTGAACACAGGTTTTGTGTCCGGCGAAGTCCAATGTGGGAGCGGGCTTGCTCGCGAAAGCGCCGGTACAGTCACTGAAAATCTTCTGATCTATTGGCATCCTCAACTTCCCAATAATTGGCTATTTGTACAACCTCAGGTCGGCATTAACGTAGCGCCAACCCCACCTGTTATTGGAGCTCACCATGCAACCTCGTATCGATTTCTATACAGCCTCCCCAGACGCCCTGAAAGCCATGATGGCCCTGGAAGCCGCCGTCTCGAAGCTGCCGCTGGAAAAGTCGCTGATCGAACTGGTCAAGCTGCGCGCATCACAGATCAACGGCTGCGCCTTCTGCATCGACATGCACACCGCCGATGCCATCAAGGGTGGGGAAACGCCACGCCGGCTGTTTGCCGTGACGGCCTGGCGCGAGGCACCGTTCTTCACCGATCGTGAACGCGCCGCACTGGCCTGGACCGAATCCTTGACCCAACTGAGCCTGACCCACGCGCCGGACGAAGACTATGCGCTGCTCAGCGCCGAGTTCAGCCCCAAGGAAATGGTCGACCTGACCGTGGCGATTTCCACCATCAACAGCTGGAACCGCCTGGCCGTGGGTTTCCGCAAAATGCCTCAAGAGTAAGACTCGGGCTCAATGCGCATCGGCACTCGGCGCGGCCGGTGGTTGCACCTTGCGCATCAAGGGCACCATCGCCGTGGCGAGGATGAAGCAGACCATGATCATCAGGAACGTGTCGCCATAAGTTTGCGTCTGCGCTTCGCGGTAGGTCAGCAGCCACAACTGACGCAGGCTGGCGGTGACGCCGATGTCACCGCTCTGGCCGAGGGCGGCGAAGTTATTGCCGACCTGGGACAGCCACTGGTTGAGTGCTTCGTTGGTGCTGTTGAGGTTCTCTGCCAACCGGGTGAAGTGCAGGTTGGTGCGGTCATTGAGGATCGTGGCGCACGCGGCGATACCCATCGCGCCGCCGAGGTTGCGCATCAGGTTGAACAACCCCGAAGCATGTTTGAGCCGCGCGGGCGCCAGTCCGCCGAGGGTCAGGGTCACCGCGGGCGGCACTGCCAGTTGTTGAGCGATCCCGCGCAAGGCTTGCGGCAGCATCAACTCTTTAGCTCCCCAGTCATGGGTGATCGGGCTGAAATCCCACATCGACAAGGCGAACAGCCCAAGGCCGGTCATCATGATCCAGCGCAGGTCGATGCGGTTGGCCAGAAAGGCGTACAGCGGAATCGCCAGAATCTGGAACACCCCGGTGGAAAAAACCGCCAAGCCAATGTCCAGCGCGCCGTAACCGCGCACCCGGCCGAGAAACAGTGGCGTCAGGTAAATCGTCGCGAACAGGCCGATCCCCGTGACGAATGAAAAGAAACAGCCGAGGGCGAAGTTGCGGTCTTTCAAGGCACGCAGATCGACGATCGGATTGGCTACGTGCAGGGTTCGACCAATGAAGGCCAATCCGGCCAGGCCGCTGATCCAGGCGGTGGTCAGAATCGTGCTGTCGCTGAACCAGTTCCAGCGCGGTCCTTCTTCGAGGGTGTACTCCAGGCAGCCGAGAAACACCGCCATGAACAGCATGCTCAGGTAGTCGGCGCCCTTGAGCAGCGACAATTCCGGCTGGTCGATTTTCACCAGCATCGGCACCGCCACCGCGACGAAAATCCCCGGCACCAGGTTGATGTAGAACAGCCAGTGCCAGGACGAAATGTCGGTGATCCAGCCACCGATCACCGGCCCCAGCGTCGGTGCCAGCGAGGCCACGGCGCCGATGGTCGCGGCGGCGATCACCCGTTGTTTACCGGTGAAGAAAAAGAACGCGGTGGTGAACACCAGCGGGATCATCGAACCACCGAGAAACCCTTGCAGGGCGCGGAAGGCGATCATGCTCTGGATGTTCCATGCCGCGCCGCAGAGCAGGCTGGCCAAGGTGAAACCCACCGCCGAAGCGCAGAACAACCAACGGGTCGAGAACACCCGGGACAGCCAGCCCGACAGTGGAATTACGATGATTTCGGCGATCAGGTAACTGGTCTGCACCCACGCGGTTTCGTCGGTGCCGGCCGAGAGCCCGCCACCGATGTCACGCAGCGACGCCGAGACGATCTGGATATCCAGCAGCGCAATGAACATGCCGATGCACATGGTGGCGAAGGCGAACACCTTGGTCGCCGTCGCCATGTTGGCGGCGTTGAACGGCTGCGTGGGGGCGGCGAGGGCGCGGTTCATGGCGCGCTGGCCACGGTCGGGGTTTCAGGTTCGGCGCGGGTGTCCACTTCGGCCGTCACCGACAGACCGGGACGCAGATGACCGAGCACGCCGTCGGCCGGATCGAGCAGGATTCGCACCGGCACCCGCTGAACGATTTTGGTGAAATTGCCGGTGGCGTTTTCCGGTGGCAGCACGCTGAACTGCGAACCGCTGGCCGGCGCGAGGCTGTCCAGATGACCGTGGAATTCACGTCCCTTGAGCACGTCCGCATGAACGATCACGCGCTGGCCTGGCGTCATCCGCGACAGCTGATCTTCCTTGAAATTGGCATCGACCCATAGTCCGCTGGCTGGCACCACCGACAACAGCTGCGAACCGGCCTGGGCATAAGCACCGACCCGTGCCCGACGATTGCCGATCACGCCGTCGACGGGGGCTTTCAACTCGGTGTAACCGACGTTCAACTGCGCCAGATCACGCTCGGCCCGCGCCTGTATCAACGCGGCGCGCGCTTGCTGTTTTTGGGTTTCAATCACGTTCAATTGGCGTTGCGCGGCCAGCAATTCGGCCTGGGCCCGGGCACTCTGCGCCTGTGCAGTCTTGAAGGTGGCGTCGGCCCGTTGTGCGCTTTCCACCGAGACGGCATTGCTGTTCACCAGGCGTTTGTAGCGGGCGTTATCGTCCCGCGAGCGGGCCGTTTCGGCGCCGGCGGCATCGATGCCGGCGCGGGCCTGGCCGATCACCGCGTGTTGCAGTTGTTCGGTGGCGTCGAGGTTGGCGAGTAACGCTTCTTCGGCAGCCACCGCACCCTCGGCCTTCGCCAGGTTGGCGCGATAGTCGCGGGCGTCGAGCCGAATCAGCACATCGCCGGCCTTGACCTTCTGGTTGTCGGTGACCAGCACCTGTTCGATATACCCCGCGACCTTCGGCCCGATCACCGTGACGTCGCCACCGATGTAGGCATCGTCGGTTTCTTCGATGAAACGGCCGGCGGTCCACCAATGGGTTGCGTACAGCCCGATGATCACCAGGGCCGCAATAGCTGCCGTCAGCGAGAGCAACCTTTTAAGCAGGGGAGGCTTGGGTGTGGTCACTGCGACAGCAAGGTCGGGTTCAAGGCTGGGCATGCTGGTCATGGACAAATACCTGCGGGAGCTTATTATGGGCGTAATATGACGCAGGTAATATTTGGTGGCAATGAGTTTTCCCTACCAGTCGTCAGGTGCTCTTGGGTAAACAAAAAGGGCCAAGCAATTGTTTAAGAAATGTAAGCGTTGTAGGACGCGTCTTGCATTTGCGTAGGAACGATCTGACTATCACTCGCATTAAGGGAGTGGCATTAAGCCATTTAATGACCGCAAGGATGTTGAGTGCCGTATTCGCTTCGCGCTGTTCCTCGTCGTAGTCCCACGCCTTGCACGCTGTTGTCGGCCTTGCTGCTGAGCCTGAGTGTTTCCTCGCTCAAGGCGGCCGAGCCTTCCGCTCCAGGCCAGGAAGTGCTGCGCCAGCAGCAACAACAACAGCGCGACCTGCAACAACTGCAACTGGAACAGCGCCGCCGGCAACTGGAGCGCGGCAGTTTTGGTGCGGCGCCGGTCACGCCTGTCGTTCCTGCCACGGTGCCTGCCGATGAGCGCTGCTGGCCCCTGAGCGGAACGCGCATTGGCGGCGTGACGCTGATCAGCAGCCAGACACTCAATGAGCGAATCAAACCGCAGCTGTCGTCGTGCATGGGCGTCGGTCAGATCAACCATTTGCTGGCGACCATCACTGGCCTGTATGTCGAGGCGGGTTACATCGCCAGTCGGCCGTACCTGCGCAGCGCGCCAGCGGCGGGGCAGTCGCTGGATATCGTGGTCGATGAAGGCTACGTCGAGTCCATCGAGTTGGCCGACCAGAGTCTGCCGGTGTCCCTTGGCGGTGCATTTCCCGGAATGCTCGGCAAGCCGCTGAACCTGCGGGACCTGGAGCAAGGCCTGGATCAGTTGAACCGCTTGCGCTCCGTAGATTTGACCGCCGACATCGCCCCCGGCAGCCAACCCGGCGCCTCTCGGCTGATCCTGCGTTCGCGCACCCATGGGCAGTCGCGTTGGGCGTTGGGCCTGGGCGTGGACAACCTCGGCAGCGCCAGCACCGGGCGCGATCGCGACACCTTGAACCTGAGCCTGGACAGCCCGCTGGAGCTCAACGACGCGCTCAATCTGAACGTCAGCGACACCCTCAATCAGGGCGACCGCTACAGCCGCAATGCCAGTTTGTACTACGCCATTCCCTACGGTTACTGGACTTACAGCCTGTTCGCCAGCCACGCCGAATACCGTGCGCCGTTCAAACTCAGCACGCTGACATTCCACAGCACCGGCATCACCGACCAACTCAGCCTGCGCGCCGACCGGGTGCTGTGGCGCGACCAAAGCCATCAACTGAGCGCCAACCTGCAACTGGCCCACAAGGACGTCGACAGTTACCTGGAAAACATTCGCCTGGGCATCCAGAGCCCGACCCTGACCGTGGCCGAAGCCGGGCTGAATCTGTTCTGGCTCAACAGCGCGGTGTGGAACCTGGACATCAATTACGCCCAAGGCTTGCGCTGGCTCGGTGCCGATGACGATGCCCAACGTCAGGTCAACAACCTGCCCAAAGCGCAGTTTCGCAAATACCGCGCCGGCCTCAGCCAGTGGCGCAACGGCCAGTTCGGCCAACAGGCCTGGCAATGGCAGAGCCAGCTCAACATGCAGTACAGCCCCGGTCCGCTGCCGGCCATCGAGCAATTGCTGGGCACTGACGATTCTGCGGTGCGCGGCTATCGGGTCAGCAGTGCATCCGGTGCCAGTGGCGCGATCTGGCGCAATACCTTGCGCCTGCCATTGCGCAGCGCTTTGCCAGTGCAGATCACCCCACGTTTGGGCCTGGACAACGGCTGGATCAAGGCCGACCACGGCGCTCAAGGGCAACGTCTGAGCGGCGCGAGCGCCGGGGTCAACCTGAGCTGGAAAAACCTGCAAGTCGACGTCGATTACCAACGCAGCCTCAACACCCCCAGCGGTTTGCAGCATGAGCCAGAGACCTGGCTGATGCGCGTGGGGTTGCAGATATGAACACCAACAAACAGCCGTCGGACCTGAGCGCCACAGCCACGGCCAACAACTCAGCGCGCAACGTGATGCCGCACTTTAATTGAGAGGTTTTTATGCCTGCACAGACATTTGCGTTCCATCTTTCCCCTCGGGGCAAACTGCGCTGGGCGATTGCCAGCCTGTTCCTGATTGCTCACCTGCCCAACGCTTTGGCAGGGGGCGTAGTGGTCGCGCCGGGCCCCGGCGGCACCGCGCAATTGCAAACCCAGGGCGGCGTGCCCATCGTCAACATCGTTGCGCCTAACGGATCCGGCCTGTCCCACAACCAGTTCCTGGACTACAACGTTGACCGTCAGGGCCTGGTGCTGAATAACGCGCTGCAAGCCGGGCAGTCGCAACTCGCCGGGCAACTGGCAGCCAACCCGCAATTCCAGGGGCAGGCCGCGAGCGTGATCCTCAATGAAGTGATCAGCCGCAATGCCTCGGCCCTCAACGGCGCCCAGGAAATCTTCGGTAAATCCGCCGATTACGTGTTGGCCAACCCCAACGGGATTTCGGTGAACGGCGGCAGTTTCATCAACACCCCGAACGCCAATCTGGTGGTCGGTCGCCCCGAACTGAATGACGGCAAGCTGCAAGCCCTCAGCACCCGCGACGCCACCGGCACCTTGCAGATTCAAGGCGCGGGCCTGCAAAACCGCGAAGGCTCGCTCAACCTGATCGCCCCCCGCATCGACAGCCAGGGCCGCCTCAGTGCCCGGGATCAGTTAAACCTCACCGTTGGCCGCAACCAGGTGGATTACGCCAGCGGCCAGGTGAAAACCGTGGACCCGGCCGGTAACACTCAAGACCAACGCATCGACGCCAGCCTGTTCGGTGCGATGCAGGCTGGGCGCATCAACATCGTCAGCACCGCTGAGGGCGCGGGTGTGCGGGTCGGCCCGGTACAGGTCGACGGTCGTGATGGCGTACAGATTCGTTCCGCCGGTGACCTGAGCATTAGCGGTCAGGCCGTTCCCGACAGCCTCGATGTCATCCGCGCCGGCGTGCGCAGCAGTCAGGGTGATGTCGGTCTGCACAGCGGCAAGGACCTGCTGCTGGCTGCTGCTGATGTCAGTGGCCGTGACGTCAAGGTCGATGCCAAACGCAACCTGACCTTGAGCACCGTCGAAAGCCGCAAGCTTCAAGAGAAACGCGAAAACTGGAACAACAGCACCATCGGCATCACCTGGGAAACCTACGACCGGACCCAGACTGACAGCGACTCGCGCCAGCACGGCAGCCAGATTCTCGCCCGACGTGACGCGCAGTTGTCGTCCGGTGGCAACACCGAACTCAAGGCGGCCAAGGTCGACGCTGCCAACACTCTCAGCGTCCAGAGCGGCGGTGATCTGCGCCTGACCGCCGCCACCGAAAGCCGCACCCAAACCGATCAGGGCAACCATCGCAAACACCTGTGGAAAGCCAACTGGGACACCAGCAGCGAAGAGCAGCGCAGCATCACCACACAGTTGAAGGGCGGCAATATCGCTTTGGCCACGGCGGCGTTGTTACGTGCCGAGGGCGCGGAGTTGAGCAGCAAGGGTGATATCCAGCTCGCCGGCAAACAGGTCGAGATCACCAGCGCCAGCCGCACCCAGCGCAACAGCGACAACCGCTATTCCGGTGATCTGGTGGGTGGCGGTTTCTTCGGCAAGACCGGCGATGCGGATCAGGGCAAGACCCTGAACCAGGGCAGCAAGGTCAATGCCGGCGGCAAACTGATCGTCAAGGCCGACGATGTGCGCATCAGTGGCAGTCAGGTGCGCGGCGGCAGCGAGGCCAGCGTGATCAGCGACAAAGGCTCGCTGGTCATCGATGGCGTGCAAGACACCTCCCATGCCAACAGCCACGACAAGGACAGCAAGTTTTTCGGCATCACCAAGGATGAAACCCGTCAGAACGCCAAGGACAGCACCACGGTGCGCAGCGAACTGACCTCCGACAGCAACCTCAAGCTCAAGAGTGCCAAAGACATCGAAGTGGCCGGCTCCACGGTCAAGGCCAATGGCACCCTCAGCGCCGAGGCGACGGGGGACGTCAATGTGCATTCCGCGCAGAACACCCATGAGTCCGGCAACACTACCGAAACCCGTGGCTTCGATGCCTATGCCAAGGAAAACACCCCGGGCGCCGGGCAGTACCGCGCCGGTGTGCATTACGAAGACAAGCAGCAAACCGCGAGTACCCGTGATGTCAGCCAGCAAGGCTCCAGCCTCAGCGGCGCCAACGTGCAACTGGCGGCAGGCGGTGATCTGACCCTTAAAGGTGCCGAGGTCAAAGCCACAAACGGCGACGCGACCCTGAGCGGTAAAAACGTGTCGCTGCTGGCCGAGCAGGACAGCCACAGCACATCGACGGACACCACCGGCACCAGCGGCGGTTTCTACTACACCGGCGGCCTCGATCGTGCCGGCAGCGGAGTGGACTTCACCCACAGCACCTCCCAGGACACCACGAACAAAACCACCGCACAAACCACCAGCGTCCAAAGCAGCGGCAACCTGAATATAAACACCGGCAAACTCACCACTGAAGGCGCGCGTCTTGATGCCGGCAAAGGTCTGAATGTCGCCGCCACCGAAGTCGACAATCGGGCCGCGAGCAACACCGACAGCAGCACTCATACACAGAGCAACTGGTCGGCAGACGTCGGTGCCAACGTCGAATACAAAGACATCGCCCGACCGATCGCCAAAGCCGTCGAAGGCGTACTGGACGGCAAGGTGCCGGACAAGGACGCACTGGCCAACCTCGGCCAGCCGAATGTCGGCATCGACGTGGCGATCGGACATCAGAACGGCAGCCATACCGAGCAGAAAAGCAACGCCGTGGTCAGTCAGTTCAAGGGCGGCACGGTGGACGTGAACGTCGCCGGCACGTTGCAGGATCAGGGCACTCAGTACCAGGCGAGTGCGGGCAAAGTGAACATCAGTGCCGACACGTTGGTGGCGAGCGCCGCGCGCAATACCCACGGCAGCACCGATCAGGCGCTGGACGCCAAGGCTGACGTGCGGGTCTACACCAAAACCGGTGAGGACGTGAACGTCGCCGGCAGCGGTGCGGGCGGCAGCAGCCAGACGCGTAAAGACAGCTCCACCGCTGTGGTCGGCGGCTATGCCGGTAGCCAAGGCGTGAACATCAACCTGCGTAATGACGGCCAGTTTGAGGGCAGCCATTTCGATGGCGGGCAGGGCGGTGTTTCGATTAAAACCGGTGGTGAGCTGGCGTTGAATCAGGCCAATGACAGCCAGAGCAGCGACAGTTCCAGCCTGCGTGGCAACGGTTCGCTGAGCGTCGGCACGGCTCCTGGCACCGACGGCACCAACGTCAATCTCGGTGCTGGTTTCCAACTCGATCACAAAGGCAATCAGACTCAGGACAGCCAGGCTCGCGTGGCAAGTATCGAGGGCAAAGGCCCGGTGCAATTGAGCAGCGGCGGCGACCAGACCCTGCAAGGGACGACAGTCGATACCGACGGCGCCATCGACCTGAAGGCCGGCGGCAAACTCGACCTGCAAGCGGCCACCGACACCCATCGCGCCACGGGCAGCAATCTCGGCGGCGGTTTGAAGGTGGGCGGCAGCAAAACCAGTACCGAGAAAAGCAGCGATCAGGGCGGCAACCTGAGCGCCAACTTCAACATCGGCCGGGTCAATGAAAGCAGCCAGACCCTGACCGGCGGCAAGCTCAACAGTCAGGACAAGATCCAGCTCAGCGGCGATTCAATCCATCTGCAAGGCACTCAGGTCAGCGCGTCGAACGTTGCCCTCGATGCGCAGAACGGCGGGGTCTATCAAGAGTCGGCCCAGTCCACGCAAAACCGCACGAACTGGAACGTCGCCCTGAATGCCGGCGGTAATCTGAGCAACAGCACACCGACGGCCACCAACGAAAAAGACGTGGCCAAGAGTGATCATGGCTTCAATGCCGGGGCCAAGGTGGGCGTGGATTACCTGCAAGGCACGACTCAGCAGAACAGCCAGATCAAGGCTGACAGCGTGGTATTGAACAGCGCTGGCGATGCGCATCTGGCGGGGGCGCGGATCGATGCGACGACGGTCAGCGGCAAGGTCGGTGGCGACCTGACCGTGGAAAGCCGTCAGGCCAGCCAGACCAGCGCCAAGGTCGATCTTGACCTCGGTTTGACCGGCAAAAAAGCAGCGCCAGTCGACAAGGACAAAGTGGCCGACAACAGCAAACCGGGCGGGACGGACTACACGCCGACCCTGAAGCTGGATGCCGGTTTTGCTCACAAAGACAGCGTCGGTCAGGCCTCGGGCATCAACGGCACGCAAGGCGTGAATCTCAAGGTTGGCGGTGCAACGCAATTGACCGGCGCACGGGTTGCTTCATCTGAAGGTCGTGTGGATTTAGGGGGCTCCAAGGTCAGCACCACCGACCTGAGCAACCGCGATTACGGCGTCAAGGCAGGACTCGATCTGCCAGAAAAGCCGCAAACCGAGGGCAGTAAACCCGACGTTTCCACCGCTGGGGAGCACAGCGTCAAACTCGGCCCCGTGACCCTTGGCGGTCATTACGACAGCCAGTCGCTGCAAGCCGGCATCGACGAGAAAAACATCTAAGCCCACATGCATCCCTCTGTGGGAGCGGGCTTGCTCGCGAAAGCGGTGGGTCAGTCGACATAGTGTTGCCTGATACACCGCTTTCGCGAGCAAGCCCGCTCCCACATTGGAGTACCGCCGTACACATATTTTGTGTTCACAGAAGATCTACTGTGGGATCACCTATTCTGATGGGGCGAGATTTACCCAGTAGGTGGAATGCATTGCTTCTGCTTAATAGGAAGCATTACTATTCACGCCTCCTCTCCACAGCACACCGCAATGACCCCCAAGCTGCCCCGCAGACACGGCTTTTTCGAGCATTACGAAGAGTTGATCGGCACCTGGACCCGTCGCCTGAGAAATCGTCAGCAGGCCGAGGACCTGGCCCACGACACCTTCGTGCGGGTGCTTGAGTCCGATTCGGCGGCGGTGCAACAACCTCGGGCGTATTTGCACCAGACCGCACGCAACATTGCGGTGGACGGGTATCGGCGTGAGGATCGGCGGGGCGCCATGGAGTCGGAGGCGATTGATCACAGTGTGTCGTCGTCCGGCGACCCGGAGCATTTCATGCACGCGATCCAGTTGGCCGATTCCATCGAACGAGCGCTCACCGAGCTGCCGGTCAACTGCCGCAAGGTGTTCGTCTGGCAGAAGATCGAAGGCCTGACCCAGGCCGAAATCGCCGAACGCCTGGGGCTGTCCAAGAACATGGTGGAAAAGTATATGATCCGCACCCTGCGGCACCTGCGTGATCGTCTGGACGGCTTACAACCATGATTCGCCACCGCCCCGAAAAGATCCCCGGCTTCTGTAGGAGCTGCCGCAGGCTGCGATCTTTTGATCTTGATCTCCAGCGGTTTCAAGACTGTCAAAAGATCGCAGCCTGCGGCAGCTCCTACGAAAGGCAGATGCGGTGCGCCTTTTCATCCCCGGCCAAACAGGACTTTCCATGATGGATACTCGTGATTGTGCGTGCGGGCAAACAACGGTTCGCGATGAAGCGGCGCGGTGGTTTGTGCGTTTGCAGGACCCTGCCGTCAACGCCGAAGAGCAGCGGGATTTCGAGGTCTGGCGGGACGAACACCCGCAGCATCGCGACGAATATCAAATGCTCCAGAGCCTGTGGGCGGCGGCCGATCTGTTGCCGGCCAAGCGCTTGCACGCCTTGTGCGAGACCCCGCCGGCACGCCGCACACGTTATCCACGGGTGCGTTACGCAGTGGCCGCCAGTGTATTGGCGGTGGCGCTTGGCCTGGGATTGTTCAGTGGCTTGAACCATCCGGCGACCTACACGGCTGAATATTCCACAGCCCTTGGCGAGCGTCGTCATGTGGCATTGCCGGACGGTTCGGTGATCGACCTGAACGGCCGCAGCCGGGTGCAGGTGCGCTATGAAAAGGATCGTCGCGGCATCGAGTTGACGCAAGGCGAGGCGATGTTCAGCGTCGAGCACGACAGCAGCCGACCGTTCGTGGTCGAGGCGGGCAGCGGTAAAGTGACTGTCACCGGCACCCGTTTCGACGTGCGTCGCGACAGCATCGGAACCCGCGTCGTCGTAGAGCAGGGCACGGTCAAGGTTCAAGGTAACGGCGCTGATTTCATCAGCCTCACCGCCGGCCTCGGTACTCGCGTCGATGCTCTGGGGAAGGTGGCCGCCGCCTATACGGTCAACCCTGCAGAACTGACCGCATGGCGCAGCGGCAAACTGGTGTTCAACAATGCCAGCCTCAGCGAAGTGGCCGAAGAGGTGTCGCGCTATCGGCAAAAACCGCTGACGGTCGGCAGCGCCAAAGTGGGCAATTTGCGCCTGACCAGTGTGTTCAAATCCGACAACACCGACGCACTGCTCAAGGCCTTGCCGAGCATTCTGCCGGTGGCCATTCGCACCCTCGATGACGGCAGTCAGGAAATAATTGCCCGATAGATTCAGGTTTTTTTCGAGTTCTTCGTCTACTTGTCCAACTGCAACTGGTTTGCATTAACAGCCGCACACTCTTGCGATCCACAGGACAATGTTCGACGTGAAGAAAACCACCGCTAAAAATAACAAATCATCCTGGCTGCCCCTCGCTCTCGCCCTGGCAGTCAGCTCGGCGCTGCCCCAGGCGTTCGCTGCGGATACCATTCATATTCAGGCGCAGCCGCTGGGCCAGGCCTTGAGTCAGCTGGGCCAGCAAACCTCGCTGCAGGTTTTTTTCAGCCCGGAACTGGTAGCCGGCAAACAGGCTCCGGCAGTCGACGGTAATCTCTCGCCGGAACAAGCTTTGCGCCAATTGCTGCAAGGCAGCGGTCTGGAATACCGGATCGATGAAGGCTCGGTGACCCTGATGCCAGCTCCGACTTCCGCCGCCAACGGCCCGCTGGAGCTGGGCGTGACCGACATCAAAGTGGTTGGCGACTGGCTCGGTGATGCCGACGCCGCCGTGGTGCAAAACCATCCCGGCGCGCGCACGGTGATCCGTCGTGAAGCCATGGTCGAGCAGGGCGCGATGAACGTTGGTGATGTGTTGCGTCGTGTACCCGGCGTGCAAGTGCAGGACGCCAACGGCACCGGCGGCAGCGACATTTCCCTGAACGTTGGTGTGCGTGGCCTGACCTCACGCCTGTCGCCACGCTCTACCGTGCTGATCGACGGCGTGCCGGCTGCCTTCGCCCCTTATGGCCAGCCGCAGCTGTCCATGGCACCGATTTCCTCCGGAAACCTCGACAGCATCGACGTGGTGCGTGGCGCCGGTTCCGTGCGTTATGGGCCGCAGAACGTCGGTGGCGTGATCAACTTCGTTACCCGTGCGATCCCGGAGAAAGCCACCGGCGAAATCGGCACCACCCTGGAAACCACCCAGCGCGGTGGCTGGAAACACATCGACACCGCGTTTCTCGGCGGCACCGCCGATAACGGCATGGGCGTGGCGCTGTTGTATTCCGGGGTGAACGGCGACGGTTATCGCAAAAGCAACAACAGCAATGACATCGACGACGTGATCCTCAAGACCCATTGGGCACCCACCGATCAGGACGATTTCAGCCTCAATTTCCATTACTACGACGCCAGCGCCGACATGCCCGGTGGCCTGACGCAGAAGCAGTACGACGCCGATCCGTTCCAGTCCGATCGTGACCATGACAACTTCAGCGGCCGCCGCAAGGACGTGTCCTTCAAGTGGATTCGGCAGATCGACGACCGCACCCAGGCCGAAGTGCTGACCTACTATTCCGACAGCTTCCGTGGCAGCACCATTGCCGCTCGCGACCAGAAAACCCTCAGCTCTTATCCGCGCACTTACTACACCTTCGGCATCGAACCGCGGGTGTCCCATGTATTCGATCTGGGCCCGACCACTCAGGAAGCCAGCGTCGGTTATCGCTACCTGAAAGAGGGCATGCATGAAGAGGCGAGCCGCCTGGCGCTGGTGAACAATCAGCCGGTGGTTACCAAAACTTCCGATGGCCATGTGTTCCAGGATCGTACCGGCGGCACCGAAGCCCATGCCGTGTACATCGATGACAAGATCGACGTCGGCAACTGGACCGTGACCCCCGGCATCCGTTTTGAAAGCATCAGCACCGAATGGCACGACCGGCCGGTTCTCGACACCGCTGGCAAACCTGTGCAGGAAAAGCGCCGCAGCATCGACAGCAACGAACCGCTGCCGGCCCTGAGCGTGATGTATCACATGTCCGAGGCCTGGAAGCTGTTCGCCAATTACGAAACCTCGTTTGGCAGCCTGCAATATTTCCAGCTCGGTCAGGGTGGTTCGGGTGACAACACCGCCAACGGCCTGAACCCGGAAAAGGCCAAGACCTATGAGATCGGTACGCGCTACAACGATGACGTGTGGGGCGGGGAAGTGACGCTGTTCTACATCGACTTCGATAAAGAGTTGCAATACATCAGCAACGATGTGGGCTGGACCAACCTCGGCGCCACCACGCACCAGGGCCTTGAAGCCTCGGTGCACTATGACATGGCGGCGCTGGACCCACGGCTCGACGGCCTGACCGCCAACGCCGGTTTCACCTACACCCGTGCCGTTTATGAAGGCGAGATTCCAGGCTTCAAGGGCCGCGACCTACCGTTCTACTCGCGTCAGGTGGCCACCGCCGGGCTGCGTTATGACATCAACCGCTGGACCTACAACCTCGATGCCTTTGCCCAGTCCAAACAGCGCTCGCCGGGCACCGCGGTGAACGCTGATGGCAGCTTCAGTGGCAACTACATCACCGAAGGCAGCGCGGACGGCCAGTACGGCGACATCCCGGGTTACGTCACCTGGAACGTGCGTGGGGGGTATGACTTCGGTTCGCAACTGTCGAACCTGAAAGTTGGCGCCGGGGTGAAAAACATCTTCGACAAGCAGTACTTCACCCGCTCCAGCGACAACAACTCGGGGATGTACGTCGGCGCGCCACGTACGTTCTTTGTGCAGGCCAGCGTCGGGTTCTGATCGACCGAGTTAACTTCATCGCGGGCAAGCCCGCTCCCACAGGACTTTTGGCGTACACAAATGCTGTGTTCACTGCAGATCCTTGTGGGAGCGGGCTTGCCCGCGAAGACGGACATCCAGCCGATAAAGCCGTCGCCTGGCACAACGCTTTCGCGAGCAAGCCCGCTCCCACATTTGGTCTGCGTCGTGCACAAAATCTGTGTTCACTGAAGACCTATTGTAGGAGCGAGGCTTGCCCGCGAAGACTGACGTCCAGCCGATAAAGTCGTCGCCTGACACAACGCTTTCGCGAGCAAGCCCGCTCCCACATTTGGTCTGTGTCGTACACAAATGCTGTGTTCACTGAAGATCCTTGTGGGAGCGGGCTTGCCCGCGAAGACTGACGTCCAGCCGATAAAGTCGTCGCCTGGCACAACGCTTTCGCGAGCAAGCCCGCTCCCACATTTGGTCTGTGTCGTAAACAAATGCTGTGTTCACTGCAGATCTATTGTAGGAGCGAGGCTTGCCCGCGAAGCTTTTAAACCTTCAACACCTTCCCGCCAATCGCCACGGCCACCAGCAACACTGCCATCAACCCAAAGGCAAAGCTCAAACTGCTGCCATGGGCGATAAAGCCGATCACCGCAGGCCCGGCGAGAATCCCTGCATAGCCCAACGTGGTAATGGCCGGCACGGCGATGCTTTCCGGCATGACGGTCTGTTTGCCGACGGCGGTGTACAGCACCGGCACAATGTTCGAGCAGCCAGCCCCCAGTAACGCATAACCCACCAGCGCCGCCTCCCACGCCGGTGCGAAAGTCGCCAGTGCCAGGCCCGCCGCGGCCGTCAGCCCACCGAATACAATCACCCGCGTATAACCAAGACGCCGAACAATCCTGTCGCCGGTCAAGCGCCCGACGGTCATGGTCAGCGCAAACGCCGCATAACCCAGCCCGGCATACGCCGTGTCGATCCCGCGCTCCTGCGCCAGGAACACCGCGCTCCAGTCGAGCGCCGCGCCTTCGGCCAGGAACACGATGAAGCACATCCCGCCGATAAACAGCACGATGCCATGGGGCACGGCGAATGCCGGGCCGGAGCTTTCACTGCCGTAAGGCAGCAGGTGCGGCGCGGCTTTAAGCAATGCCAGCACTAGAATCACGATCACCACCAACATCGCCCCCAGCGGCGAAAAACCCAAGCCGAGCAACGCGCTGACACCCGCCGCGCCGACGATCCCGCCGAGGCTGAACAGCCCATGAAACCCCGACATCATGGTCTTGCCGCTGGCCCGCTCGACGATCACCGCTTGCAGGTTCACCGTCGAATCCACCGTGCCCAGGCCCGCGCCGAACATGAACAACGCCGCGATCAACGCCGGAATCGTAGACACCGTCGCCAACAGCGGCAGTGCCGCACAGATCAACAAGGTGCCGCCGCTCAACACCCGACGGCAGCCGAAGCGCGTCGCCAGAATCCCGGCCATCGGCATCGCCAGAATCGAGCCCACCCCCAGGCATAGCAGCAACAGCCCAAGGGTCCCTTCATCCAGCCCGGCCCGCGCCTTGGCGTAAGGCACCAGCGGCGCCCAGGCCGCGATGCCGAAGCCTGCGATGAAAAAGGCGATGCGGGTGGACATCTGTTCCAGACGCCCGGGGACGAAGGTCGCTTGGGTGTTGAGGTTGGTCATATCGATCCTTGGCAAAAAACGTCGCGTCCCCAAGGGACAGTGAACAACCACAAAGGGTTCGATCATCACGTCCGGGCGGAGGAGCAGTCAGGCAGGGTGACATCCTTGCACAGCCAGCCGCTGTTTCGCGATATCGTCGACACATCAATTGTTCATAGAGGGGGGCGCCATGACGCGGATGTACGATGCTCGGGGCAATATCTATGCGGTGGTGACGCCTGACACCCTGCGCGGTAACGGAATCGAATTGCCTGCGCTGGCCAGCGATGCCGCGCAGACCCGTGAGGCCTGGGCAATGTCGGCCATCGAGGCGTTCTGCGCTTGGGCCCCGGGTACACAACCACCCGGCAGCAAGGCGCATCGTTGCGATGGTCTGCTGGTGGGACCGTTTCAATCGTCACCGCCGTTTGACCTGCTGATCGTCAACACCGACGGCACCCTGGCCGAGCGAAGTGGCAATGGCCTGACGATTGTTTCCCAGGCCCTGAGTGAACAAGGGCTGATGGCGGAAGAGGCCTGTCAGCTGCGGGTTCATCACGACAAGAGCGACGCGGTTTCGCCGGTGGAGACTTCAGTGAAACCCGCTGAAATCGATGGTGTGCAAGGGTTCTGGCTGGATTTGGGCAAACCTTCGTTCGGGCCGCAAGCGGTGGGTGCGCGCGAGGTTGAACGCGTGACGCTGAATGATCGTGAAGTCAGCCATGTGCAGTCGTTGTCAGCGCTTGATCCTGCCTGGAACCGGAGCCAGTTTGTGCGCATCGGCAATCCGCATTGCGTGACGCTGCTGGCGAATGCCGACGCGTTGCCGAGCAATGAGCAGATGCGTGAGCCGCCATTGGCGCAAGGCTTGATGCGTATTGCCTATGCCATGCCGACCGGGGCTGGGCAGCCGTGTCCGGCGGGTGTGAACCTGCAATGGGCGATGCTTGAATCCGAGGGCCGAATCGTTGCGCGGGTGTTCGAGCGCGGCGAAGGGCCGACCGCCTCGTCGGGCACCAGCGCCAGTGCGGTGGCGTGTGCGGCGTGGCGCGTGGGTTGGGTGGCGGCCGGGGCAGTGAAGGTGGTCATGCCTGGCGGCACGGCGCCGATTTTGCTGGAGGAATTGGATGGTGAATTGAGTCGGGTCAGATTGTTTGGTACGGCGCGGTTGATGGGTTGAATTCAAGATCGCCTTCGCGAGCAAGCCCGCTCCCACAGTGGATTTGTGCTCGACGCAAAACTACTGTGGGAGCGGGCTTGCTCGCGAAGGGGCCATCACATTCAACGATGTTTCAGCTCAGACCACTGAATTCAACCACCGGCATCTGCCGCTTCATCAACACCTTACCCTCGCGAACCGAATACAGCGGCAAACCCTGGCTGCGAATCACCTCATAATCGCTGTCCGCCGACAGAATCAGCAGATTCGCCGGCCGTCCCTGTTCCAGCCCATAGCGATCACCCAGGTTCATGGCCTTGGCACTGTTATCGGTCACCAGATCCAGCGCGCTCTGCAGATTGCGATAACCGAGCATGTGGCAGATGTGCAAACCAGCCTCGAGCACCCGCAAAATGTTGCCGTTACCCAACGGATACCACGGGTCGACGATCGAGTCCTGGCCGAAGCACACATTCATCCCCGCCTCGAGCAACTCATTCACTCGGGTCACGCCGCGGCGTTTCGGGAAGCTGTCGAAGCGTCCTTGCAGGTGAATGCTTTCGGTGGGGCAGGAGACAAAGCTGATACCCGAATGCCCGAGCAGCCGAAAGAGCTTGGCGCAGTAGGCGTTATCGTAGGAGCCCATGGCCGTGGTGTGGCTGGCGGTGACGCGCGAACCCATGTCGCGGCTGCGGGCTTCTTCGGCCAGCACTTCAAGGAAACGTGAGTGCGGGTCGTCGGTTTCGTCGCAATGCACGTCCACCAGGCAACCGGTGCGCTCGGCCAGGTCCATGAGGAACTTCACCGAACTGACGCCCTGATCACGGGTGTACTCGAAATGCGGAATGCCCCCGACCACATCGGCGCCCAGGTGGATCGCTTCTTCCATCAGCTCCCGGCCGTTGCGGTACGACTCAATGCCTTCCTGAGGGAACGCGACGATTTGCAGGTCGATCAGATGACGGCTTTCCTCGCGGACTTCAAGCATCGCCTTGAGCGCCGTCAGCTCCGGGTCAGTGACGTCGACGTGGGTGCGCACATGCTGGATGCCGTGGGCGGCGAGGGTCTGGATGGTCTTCTTGGCGCGGGTCTTGGTGTCTTCGTGGGTGATGGTCGCCTTGCGCTCGCCCCAGCACTCGATGCCTTCGAACAGCGTGCCGCTCATATTCCAGCGCGGCTCGCCGGCGGTCAGGGTGGCGTCGAGGTGAATGTGCGGCTCGACGAAGGGCGGCACCACCAGATTACCGCCGGCGTCCAGGTCGTCAGGCCCCAGTGATGGGGCTTCGGTTTGCCGGGCGATGCTGTGAATCAGGCCGTTTTCCAGGTGCAACTCATGCAGGCCTTCTTGGTTACGCAGGCGGGCGTTGATGATGTGCATCAGGCAATCCTTCTTATAGATCTTGGAGTGGCGCGTCGGCGGTACGGGCACCCAGTACGCCGGTCAATAACACATACGTTAGCGCGGCAGCGGTAATCCCTACCAGCGGCGCGACCCATGGCGAGTTGAAGGCGGCGACCGTGCCGACCGCATAGGCAGTCAGGCCAGACCAGTTGAACGCGGGCAATTGCGTATCCGCCAGGCGGGGATAGTGACCCCGATAGCGGAAGAAAAAGTCCGCCATGATCACCCCGCCAATCGGCGGAATAACCGTGCCCAGCAGAATCAGGTAAGGCACCAGCATGTCGTACATGCCCAGCAGGGCCAGCAACGTGCCGATCACCGCGCCGGCCAGGGTCACGGTTTTGCGGCGGTCGGTGCGCAGCAGGTTGCAGCCAGCGACGGCGAAGTTGTAGATGGTGTTGTCCTGAGTACTCCAGATGTTGAGCAGCAACATCGCCATCGCGGCCATGGCGAAGCCTTGCAACAGCAGCACTTCGACCACGTCCGGTTGCTGATAGACGATGGCGCCGTAGGCACCGATCAACACCATCAGACCGTTGCCGACGAAGAAGCCGATCAGGCTCGCCAGCACCGCCACCCGCGCCGAACGGGAGAAGCGTGTCCAGTTGGTGGCCTGCGTCGCACCGCTGACGAATGTGCCGAACACCAGGGTAATCGCGGTCGACCAATCCAGCGTTCCTGTCGGAACCACAGCGAGCAAGCCCTCGAGCCCGCCGACCTTCACCGTCGCAACCCACATCGACAGCATCAGCAGCAACATCATGGCCGGCACGGCGATGTACGACAGAATCTCCAACCCGCGATAGCCGATGTAGGCCGTGGCACAGAAGCCCAGGCCGAACAGCACCATCAACCCGAGAACCGTGCCCTCGCTCAGTTCGAAATATTTTCCCAGCACCACTGCCGCCGTCGCGGTGCCCCAGGCGTACCAGCCGATCTGGGTGAAGCCGAGGATCAGGTCGCTGAGTTTGCTGCCCACTTCACCAAAGCAGAAACGTCCCATCAGCACCGAGTTCAGGCCGCTTTTGAAGGCGATGTAGCCCAGCCCCGCGGCGTAGATCCCCAGCAGCAGATTGCCGACGATAATCACCGCCATCATCTCGCCGAAACTGAACGCCACACCGAGCTTGCCGCCGGCGAACATGGTCGCGGTGAAGAAGGTAAAACCCAGTAGCACCATGGCGGTGGAGGCAAGTCCTTTGCGGGCATGCATCGGGACTTCGCTGAGGGGGTAATCGTTGCCCGAATCGTTCTGCGTCATGTGGCGTTCCTTGCTGGATGGAGGACGCGGGGGGTGTTGCAGTGCTCGTGCCAATGGCGCGAGGGTGTTGTTATTTATAGACGAGCAGGCGGATTTGGCCCGCAGAGAGGCACGAAAGCGGTGCACCTGAAGAAACACAGCACCCATGTGGGAGCGGGCTTGCTCGCGAAAGCAGCCTGACATTCAACAATGATGCTGGCTGACACACTGCTTTCGCGAGCAAGCCCGCTCCCACAATGGATTCGGTTTTTTCAGGGGGAATTGTGCAGGGGCAAAAACCGCAGCAGCGCCGCCACAATCACCTCCGGCGCATCCTCCTGAACCAGATGCCCGGCATTCGCAATGGCATGAAACTGCGACCCGGCAATCATCTGTTGCAGCGCCCGGCCGCGCTCGATGGGAATCCACTGATCGTCCTCTCCCCAAAGAATCTGCACCGGGCAGCGAACCGTCGGATACAGCCCTTCGACCTCGCGGGTATAACGTTCATCCATCTGCGCGATCTGCCGATAGAACGCTGCTTGCCCAGGCTCCCCAAGCCATGGCCGCACATAGGGCGCCAGCTCTTGATCGGGAATCTCGCGCTTGATCGCGCCGCGAATATAGGCCGGTACAATCGCCTGCTGAATGTAATCGGGCAATCCGCTGAATGCGGCTTCATGCTGACGCACATGCTGCACGAATGGCGAACCCCAGGGCGACAGCGCCACCGGGTCGATCAGCGTCAGGCTGCGGTAATCCTTGCCATTGAGCAGATGCGCGCGCAACGCGGTGGCGCCGCCGAAATCGTGGGCCACCACGTCTGGCCGTTGCAGGCCCCAGTGCTCCAGCAATTGCGCCAACAGTTGGTTTTGTACGCCCAGCGACACATCGCCGTCCGGTTGTGTGGATTGCCCGTAACCCAGCAGATCGAAGTAGTGCACCCGGTGCGTGGTGATGAAGTGCGGCGCAATCCGGTGCCACACATAAGAAGAGAAGGGTGTGCCATGCACGAACACCAACGGTGGACCGTCGCCACGCACGGCGTAGCGCACGGAATGCCCGTTGAAGCGATAGGTCTGAGCCAGCGGCCAGTCAGCCATGGGAGCGTCCTCTTGGCATGTGCGAGCCAAGAAGCATAAGCATAAAAAAACAGCCATTGAAGGCTGTTTCTCTATTCACTGACGAAACGCAGTTCCACCTGTGGGAGCGGGCTTGCTCGCGAAGACGTCGTGTCAGGCGACATTGATGTTGACTGTGCCGCCGCCTTCGCGAGCAAGCCCGCTCCCACAGGGGATTCTCGTTGTCTTTAGATCGGTTTATTCACCGCGATAGATGCAACCGCTGGTGCAGGTCTCGTGGATGCGAATCGCGCTGAGTTCCGGCAGCAGGGGCTTCAATTCATTCCAGATCCACTTGGCCAGCACTTCGCTGGTCGGGTTTTCCAGGCCGGGAATGTCGTTCAGGTAGTTATGGTCCAGACGCTCGTAGAGCGGCTTGAAGATCGCCTTGATTTCCGAGAAGTCGCGGATCCAGCCCGTGTGCGGATCGAGATCGCCGCTCAGGTGAATCGCCACTTTGAACGAGTGACCGTGCAGGCGACCGCACTTGTGGCCGTCCGGCACGTGGGGCAGGCGGTGGGCAGACTCGAAGGTAAACTCTTTGAAGATTTCCACAGTGATGTTCAGCTCTGTCAGGTGGCGATCGCCGCGGCGATATGGGCAGGTGGCGAGTTTACCAGCTTGTGTTTGGCGATGCGGGAAAACACTGACCAGTGTCCTGTCTCACCAATACGTTCCTCTTTTGGCGAGTGGCTGTTGTCGTCAGGCAAGGCGCCGCGACGAGTCATAGCCCGCTATGGCGAGGAGCGGCAACGCAGCATGGCGACAACAGCCACCGTCAAAAAGGAACAGTATTGGCGAGACAGGGCACTAGAGGGTCAGCAAGCGCTCGCCGAGGCGACCGTTGGCGGTCAGTTCGAGAAACTCGTCACCTAGCCTGCGGCTTTCATCCATTGTCGCGCGCCAGTATTTCTGCCGGCTTGGGGCGTCGCCCATGAAGCGCTTGAAGTCGTTACGGTCCGGCAGTTTGCCGTAGGGCAGGCGCGACAGATATTCCTTTGACGGCGCCAGCAACAGAACATCCTGCAAGCGCGCAGGACAGGCACGACGCCACGGCAGGGTCTTGTCGAACCAGCCGGGGATCACTCGATCAGTGAAGTGCGGATACAGCACAATGTCATTGCCGCTGTAGGGCAAGTCGAGGTGATAGTCCAGCAGTCCGCCATCGCGAAACGTCCCGGCGCCGGCACCCGGGAGGTCGCGCACGCCTTGCATGACCATCGGGATCGAACCCGAGGCGAGCAGGGCCTGGCGCAGGTTGCCGGCATCCAGCGCAACGAAGCGCGACGGGAAGTCATTCAGCGCGTTGACGGGTGGCGCCAGGCGCGGGTCGTGGATGATCAGCCGTTCGAAATGCCGCGACAGCCGCGCGCGCCCGCGCAGGTTGTCGGCGATCACCGATGACAGGCCCAGCCCCAGCCGACCGCGATGATCGTCCGCCAGCAGGCCGTGACTTTTGACCACCATGATGTTCAGTCGGTAGTGGGCGTTGTCCAGAATCGAGGCATCGCGGCCGTCGAGCAAGTCATCGAGCATGCGCCGGGAACTCTGGCTGATCTGCGCCATGGTCACGCCCTTGGCGAAATTCTGCTCGGTATACAGATGACCGAGGCGGCGGATGCCTTCGGCGGCATCCGGCAGGCAGGCGCTGGCGAACCGCCAGGAACCCACCGAGGCGCCGATCAGCGAACGCTCCCGGGGCGCCGCCGGCAGCCATTCGCCGAACAGCGCCAGATCCAGCCCCTGAATTCCCAACGCTTTCGGGCCACCGGCGGCGCCCGGCAGCGTGCCCACATCGGCGGCGCTCAAGCCATTTGCACGGATGCGCGCCAAGGCACGCGGGCCGGCCTTGATAGTCAGGGAAGGGAACTTGATGTGGATCGCGGTCATACCGGGCTCGATGTTTAGCAGGCGTGGGATTATGTGGGAGCGGGCTTGGTGTATGGCTGCGATATCGTGGTGCCAGCCCCAATGATGGCAATTCAGTTTCAGTTAAGTTCGAATCACTAAGGTAGCTCTTGTAGCAACACATAAAAAAATACGGAGACACCCCATGAAAATCCTGACTGCCATATTCACCGCA
Organism: Pseudomonas sp. GM79; assembly: GCF_000282495.1. Taxonomy (GTDB): domain Bacteria; phylum Pseudomonadota; class Gammaproteobacteria; order Pseudomonadales; family Pseudomonadaceae; genus Aquipseudomonas. Next base: position 43,218 of record NZ_AKJE01000039.1, on the reverse strand, counting down.
TCCCTTATCAGCCTGACCGCCAGTATCGCCCACGCGCGCGACCTGGGCCCCGACGAAGCCCTGAGACTGCGCGACGCTGGTACCATTGTGTCCTTCGAGAAGCTCAACGCCACGGCATTGGCCAAACACCCCGGCGCCAAAATCAGCGAAACCGAGCTTGAAGAAGAGTACGGCAAGTACATCTACCAGGTGGAACTGCGCGACCCGCAGGGCCTTGAGTGGGACCTGGAATTGGACGCTGTCAGCGGGCAGGTTCTCAAGGATCATCAGGATACGTAATGAAGGTGTTTTGTTTAAATCGACGCGCCAGCAGTCGGATGGCGCTGGCGCTCCTGGCATTTTGCTCGGTGGTCATGGCCCGCGACCTGGATCAGGACGAGGCCCTGCGCCTGCGCCAACAAGGTGTGATCCTGCCGCTGGAGCAGCTCTTGCAGCAAGCGCTGGACCTCTATCCCGGGGCCAAGTTGCTGGAAGCCGAGCTTGAGGAGAAGCACGACGTCTACATTTACGAGGTCGAGCTGCTGACCGCCGAAGGTATGGTGCGCGAGCTAGACCTCAACGCCACCACCGGCCATTTACTTAAAGACAAGGAAGACTGACCGATGCGTTTGCTCCTGGTGGAAGACCATGTGCCGCTGGCCGACGAATTGATGGCCGGCCTCAACCGGCAGGGTTACGCGGTGGATTGGCTGGCCGACGGCCGCGATGCGGTGTACCAGGGCAGCAGCGAGCCTTATGACCTGATCATCCTTGACCTGGGACTGCCGGGTTTGCCGGGGCTCGACGTGCTGGCGCAATGGCGGGCCGGCGGCTTGGCCACACCCGTTCTGATCCTCACCGCGCGCGGTTCCTGGGCCGAGCGGATCGAAGGTCTCAAGACCGGCGCCGACGATTACCTGACCAAACCGTTTCACCCCGAAGAGTTGCACCTGCGAGTCCAGGCATTGTTACGCCGCTCCCACGGTCACGCCAATCAGCCGACGCTCAAGGCCGCCGGTTTGCATCTGGATGAAGGTCGCCAGTGCGTGACCCGCGACGGTGCGGACATCCAGCTCACCGCCGCCGAGTTTCGCCTTCTGCGTTACTTCATGCTGCACCCTGAACAGATCCTTTCCAAAAGCCACCTCGCTGAACACCTCTACGACGGTGAAACCGAGCGCGATTCCAACGTGCTGGAAGTTCACGTCAACCACCTGCGACGCAAGCTCGGCCGCAGCGTGATCGAAACCCGTCGCGGTCAGGGTTACCTGTTCGGCGGGCAAGCCCAGTGAGGTCGATCCAGCGCCGCTTGAGCCTGGGCCTGATCAGCGTGATGGTGATCGTCGGCCTGGTGCTGGCGCAAACCAGCCTGTGGCTGTTCGAAATGGGATTGCAACGCTACCTCGAAGACGGGTTGCGCAACGACAGCGAAAACCTGCTGGTTGCGCTGGTGCGTGGGCCGCAGGGTTTGCAACTGGATGAGCGGCATTTGTCGCCGGCCTATCAGCGACCGTTCTCCGGGCATTACTTTCGTATCGATTTCGCCAACAGCCATTGGCGTTCCCGCTCGTTATGGGATCAGGAGCTGCCGCAGCTTGAACACCCTGGCCTGCATAGCAATCTGCAATTGGGGCCAGAAGGCCAGCAGTTGTTGGTGTTGCGTTCGGACTATCGCCGGTTGGGCCAGGCGATTTCCATCAGCGTCGCCCAGGACTACACCCCGGTGCGCGAGAGCTTTCGGCGCATGCAGCAGGTCGGTCTGGGGTTGGGGCTGGCGGGGCTGTTGTTGATTTTGCTATTGCAACGGATCACCGTACGCCGCGCCTTGCGCCCGCTGGAAAAAGCCCGCGAGCAAATCGCCCAGCTACAGCAGGGCCAGCGTTCACAACTCGACGAAGAAGTACCGCTGGAGCTGGAACCGCTGGTGGCGCAGATCAACCATTTGCTGGCCCACACCGAAGACAGCCTCAAGCGTTCACGCAACGCCTTGGGCAACCTCGGCCATGCCTTGAAAACCCCGCTGGCGGTGTTGTTGAGCCTGGCTTGCAGCGAAAAACTCGATGCTCACCCGCAGTTGCGCAAAGTCATGCAGGCGCAACTGGAACAGGTTCAGCAACGGCTCAATCGCGAACTCAACCGCGCCCGGCTGTCCGGGGATGCACTGCCGGGAGCGTTGTTCGATTGTGATGCCGAGCTACCGGGGTTGCTAGCCACGTTGAACATGATCCACGGCGAACACCTCGACTTGAGCTACCGCGCGCCTGCCGGTTTGCAACTGCCGTGGGATCGCGAAGATCTGCTGGAGTTGCTCGGCAACCTGCTGGACAACGCCTGCAAATGGGCGGATGCCGAGGTGCGGCTGAGCGTGGTCGAAACGGCTGAAGGGTTTGAGTTGAGCGTGGAAGACGATGGGCCGGGAATTCCCGAAGACCAGCGCGCTCAAGTGTTCAGTCGCGGTACCCGGCTTGATGAACAGACGGATGGGCATGGCCTGGGATTGGGCATCGTGCGCGACATCGTCGACACGTGGGGCGGGTTGTTGAAGTTGCAGGAAAGCGAGTGGGGCGGGTTGAAAGTGACGATCGAGCTACCTAAACGCTGACTCCAAACGCAAGGACGCCGCTTAACCTGTGGGAGCGGGCTTGCCCGCGAAGACGGCGGCACAGTCAACATCGATATCGCCTGAAACAACGCCATCGCGGGCAAGCCCGCTCCCACATGGGATCAGTATTGCCTGCAAATTTTGCGGACAACCACTACCCCTGTGGGAGCGAGCCTGCTCGCGATAGCGGCGGTACAGTCAATATCAATGTCGCCTGACACAACTCATACCCTTATGACACTGATTCACATCCAGAAGGCTGCGATCTTTTGATCTTCTGGCGTCATCGAGGTCGTTGAAAATCAAAAGATCGCAGCCTTCGGCAGCGCCTACAGGTGTTGGCTTTGACAAGGCGGCAGCGGTCCGGCACAGTGCGCGCCCTCTAATAAAACCCATTTCTCCTAATCCGCTGGCGGCGCTCATACAGACTGCCGGCCGGACTCATTCCGTTTGGCGGTGATTGCCTCACCGCGCTGCTTTGAGGTAACAACAATGAATGCAGTAATTGCCGCGGTCGGCATCATGCTGATACTCAGCCTGTCCCGCGTGCATGTGGTGATCGCGCTGATTGTGGGCGCGCTGGTCGGTGGCTTGACCGGTGGCCTGGGCATCGACGCGACCCTTAAAGCTTTCAACAGCGGCCTCGGCGGCGGGGCGACGGTTGCGTTGTCCTATGCCTTGCTCGGCGCGTTCGCGGTGGCCATTGCCAAGTCCGGCCTGGCCCATGCGCTGGCCGACAGGGCCCTGGCCATGGTCGATCGCCAGCACGCCAACGGTGGCGGAAACGTCAAATGGCTGCTGATCGGCCTGCTGTGGGTGGTGGCCATCGCCTCCCAGAACATATTGCCGATTCATATCGCCTTTATCCCGTTGCTGGTGCCGCCACTGTTATACGTGCTGACCAAACTGCAACTGGACCGTCGTTTGATTGCCTGCGTCATCACCTTCGGCTTGATCACGCCGTACATGTTTCTGCCCGTGGGCTTCGGCAACATCTTTCTCAATGAAATCCTGCTGGCCAACGTCGCCCGTAGCGGGGTAGACATCAGCGGTATCAACGTCACCCATGCCATGGGCATTCCGGCGCTGGGCATGGTGTTTGGCCTCGCGGCAGCCTTCATCAGCTATCGCAAGAAGCGCGTTTACGATCTGGAAAAGATCGAGCAGGTCGAACAGGTCGCGGTGCAATACAACCCCATGAGCCTGGTGATCGCCGGTCTGGCGATTGCCGCTGCGTTCATTGTTCAGTTGCTGCTGGACTCGATGATTATCGGGGCGCTGGCGGGCTTCCTGATCTTTTCGGTGTCGGGCATCGTCAAATGGCGCGACACCGATGATCTGTTCACCGAAGGCATGAAGATGATGGCGATGATCGGCTTCATCATGATCGCCGCGTCCGGGTTTGGCGAAGTGATCAAAGCCACCGGGCAGGTGCAAACGCTGGTCGAAACCTCGGCCTCGTGGATCGGCCACAGCAAAGCCATTGGCGCGCTGCTGATGTTGCTGGTGGGCCTGTTGGTGACCATGGGCATTGGCTCGTCGTTTTCCACCGTCCCGATTCTGGCGGTGATTTTCGTGCCGTTGTGCGTGCAACTGGGCTTCAGCCCGATCGCCATCGTGTGCATCGTCGGCACCGCCGGCGCATTGGGCGATGCCGGGTCACCCGCGTCGGACTCGACCCTGGGCCCGACCTCCGGTCTGAACATCGACGGCCAGCATCACCACATCTGGGACACCGTGGTCCCGACCTTCCTGCACTACAACCTGCCATTGCTGGCGTTTGGCTGGGTGGCGGCGATGGTCCTGTAAAACACCCCCGGATCAAATGTGGGAGCGGGCTTGCTCGCGAAAGCGGTCTGTCAGGCACATCAATGCTGGATGTGCCGCCGCCTTCGCGAGCAAGTCGAATCGTCGCACCGCCGCTCCCACACTTGATTGCTTTGCCCTTCGCTCAACTTTTGATCCCGCGTGCCGTTATAGCCTTTAACCACGCCAACAAAATCAAAAGAGTGAACGTCATGCGCATGAGCCTGAAGGCTAAAGTCCTGTCCCTTGCCGTCCTCCCGGTGCTGCTCTTTGCGCTGGTCATCAGCCTGACCACGTTGTTCATTCTGCAGGAGCAGGCCCGCAAGGAAGTCGAGCAAACCCGTCAGCGCCTGCTCAGCGATGCCAAGGCGACCCTGCAAAGTTACGTCGCCGTGGCCATGACCACGATCAAACCGCTCTACGACGCGGCCGCTCCCGGCGATGACGCGGCACGGGCGCAGGTGGTCAAGTTGCTGTCGAGTATCACCTACGGCAAGGACGGCTACTTCTTCGGCTACGACTCCAACACCGTGCGCCTGTTCAAGGCCAACAGCCCCGAAGGCGTGGGCCAGAGCTTCAAGGACAACCGCGACCCGAACGGCGTCTACGTCAACCGTGACCTGGTGAAAGTCGCCAAGGACGGTACTCACTACCTGCAATACAGCTCGACGCTGCCCGGCAACACCCAAGTGCTGGTGCCCAAGCTCGGCTACACCGAATACCTGCCGAAGTGGGACATGGCGGTCGGTACCTCGGTCAACCTCGACGGCATTGAAGCTCAAGTGGCGGTGGTCGAGGCCAAGGTCCAGGAACGCATGCAAGGCGTGGTGCTGAGCATTGTCGGGATTGCCGTGGTGGTGCTGCTAATGATCGCGGCTGCCGGAATGCTGTTGGCCAACACCATTCTGCGTCCACTGAACCTGATGAAAGCCAACCTCGACGACATCGCGGCGGGCGAGGGCGACCTGACCCGGCGTCTGACCATCACCAGCCAGGATGAACTCGGCGAACTGGCCGGCTCGTTCAACCGTTTCGTCGACAAGATCCACGGTCTGGTACGGCAGATCACTGAAATGACCTCGCAACTGACCGGGCTGGTGAATCAGGTCTCCGATCAGGCCCAGCGCTCGGATCAAGCCATGGAGCGCCAGCGTCACGAAACCGATCAGGTGGCCACGGCGATCAATGAGATGTCGGCGGCGGCCCAGGAAGTGGCCAAGAGCGCGCAAAACGCGGCGGTCGCTGCCCAGCAGACCGACGAAGAAGGTCAGGCCGCCAAGCGCGTGGTGGCCGGCAGCATCGTGAAGATTCATGCGTTGGTGAATGACATTCGCAGCAGCGGCGTGTCGCTCGACAGCCTGCAGAAAGACGTGTCGTCGATTGTCAGCGTTCTCGGGGTGATCCGTTCGATTGCCGAGCAGACCAACCTGCTGGCGCTCAACGCCGCTATTGAAGCCGCCCGCGCCGGTGAGGCCGGGCGTGGTTTTGCGGTGGTCGCCGACGAAGTGCGTGCATTGGCCAGTCGCACGCAAATCAGCACCCAGGAAATCCAGGGCATGATCGACCGCTTGCAGGCCGGCACCCAATCGGCAGTCGAGGCCATGCGCCGCTCCAGCGAGGCCGGCGACGGCACGTCGGCCCAGGCCAACGAGGCGGGGGCATCTCTGGACGCCATGGCCCAGTTGATCGGCACCATCAACTCGATGAACGCCCAGATCGCCAGCGCCGCCGAAGAGCAAACCGCCGTGGCCGAAGAGATCAACCGCAGCGTGCACCAGATCGCCGTGGCCGTAGACAGCGTCGCCGACGAAACCCAGCTCGGCGCCCAGACCTCGCGCAGCCTGGCCGACCTCGGTCAGCGCCTGGGCAAATTGGTCGGGCAGTTCCGTATCTGATTGAAAGTGCTTTTGTGGCGAGGGGGCTTGCCCCCCAATGCCGGTAAGTCAAGAAATTTGAGCGACGGAAATCCTGTGGGAGCGTGGCTTGCCCGCGAAGGCGTCGTGTCATTCAACATTGATATCGACTGACACTACGCTTTCGCGGGCAAGCCACGCTCCCACAGGTTCTGCGCCTTGACTTACCTGCATTAGGGTTTCCCCCTCACCACACGGCAGTGTTCATTCATGAGTAGCTGCATCGCGACTATCTTCATTAGTAAGCAAACACCGTCCAAGGGTTTGTTTGAACCCGTTTGGGGAACGAGCGGTCATTTGCTTCAGGTGTCGCGCACCCGCGGCACCTTGACGACCACAACAATGGAGTCAGACTCATGATCGACAGTGAAAGTATCTGCGACTGCCCCAAATGTTCCTGCAAACTGGGCGAACATCCGATCGCGCGTCACGGCAAGCACTATTGCTGTGAAGCCTGCGCCAAACATCACGAACACGGCGAAGCATGCTCCACCAAAGGCTGCAAGTGTGCTCAACACTGACCGTTCAGCCAAAAAAGTGGAGCCGTTCAGGCTCCACTTCGGTTTGAATCTTTCTTTTTGACGCTCAACTGGCGGGTCGCCAGGTCACATTCTCGATGCCGAATTTCTCTGCCAGCGGTTTGCTGGTCTTCTGCACCCTCTCACGGCCAAAGCGCGGGATCCGGCCTACTCCGGCATCGCAACTTGCCCAGTGCCAAGCCTCTGCATTGTCCATTTTGTCCAGGCGGATAATGAAAGACTTGGGCTGGCCATGAAGGGTGTATTCAATAACGAAAAGTTTTGCGTTGTTCATAAAGCCTGTATTCCTCCCTGTAGTTATAGAGGGATCGCGAGGCGCGGCGAAAATTCAGTCGAATTGTCGGACGGTGACAGTGACTGGCGACAGCCGGGCGTCTCGTGATCCTGGAGCGTTCCTGACTCCCGATGATCCTGGCGTAAGGCTACGCCGCCTGACTTGAACATGCCTGGGGTGGTTGCCGTAATGCTACTAAAGTGGGAGCGGGCTTGCTCGCGAAGGCGGCTTCACATTCAACATCCACGTTGACTGTCAGTTCGTCTCCGCGAGCAAGCCCGCTCCCACATGGGTTGTGTTTTGTCAGATCAAGCTTCGGGAACACCTTTCTCCCAAGCCGACCAGTTCTGCAAAATCTCCTGCACCAACGGATTCCCCGTGCGGTACAGGTTCTCCAGCGCCGGCACAAACCCACCTTGATCGGCATATTTGAGCAGGTTATCCACCTCGCTCTGGCCCGGCGCCGGCCGGTCGAAGTCAGAACCGGCGCGCACTACTGCCAGGCGCCGGACATCCACCAGCCCCTCGCGGCTGGCGCGCAGCAAAGCTTCATAGGTGGAATTGTCTTCCTGCTGAGTCGTGCAATAGACCCCTTCGTTATTGGTCAGCAGTTTGGTCCAGACTTCCGCCCGCTCACTCAACCGCGTTCCGGAAAACCAGGTATTGCCCGCCAGCGTGTCGCACTGGGTCACTACCGGTGGCTGATTGGCCGGGGCCGACGGATATTTCAAGCGCCATGCCGCGGACTCCTTGCTCTCGCTCAGCTGAACCTTGTGGCTCAGGGCGAACGCCTTGGCCTGCAACTTCGGATTGAGTTCGAACACTTCGGTCTTGTAGTCCAGCGGCGGCTTTTCGTTCGGCCCTTTGGTGTTGATGCCCAGGTAGCCGGTCGGCCAGTCTTTCGGCGCGTCGCGGGAGTCCAGCTCCCACTGGGTGCCAAATTCCACCAGATAGTGCGCCCACGCGGTGGTGCCGATGGTGCCGTGGTGCGGGCTGATGCCGGCAATCCCGGCGATCAGGAAGTAACTTTTGCGCAGGTCGAATTTCGGTGACAGCGCCAAAGCCAGGGTGGAGGCCGCGGCATTGGTCTGGCCCATGCCGGTGACCATCAGGCACACCTGTCGGGTGTTGCAGCGAATATTCGGGTACTCGGCGGACAGGCCCGGTACGCGCACTTCTTGCTTGAGCTCCAGGCGATCGATCCAGTTCTGCGCCTCGGGGGCGAACATGGTGATCAGCATCACTTTCGGCTGGATCGGCGCGTCGCTAGCCCACGCGGCGCAAGAGAGCAGGGCGCCGCAGGCCAGGCCCACGCGCAGGGACAGACGGTTTATTGCCTTCATAAAATCTCCTTATTCACATGAGCCTTAAAACTGATAACCGACACCGGCGTAGTAGCCCCAGCCGTTGGAACGGGCGCGGAAGTCGCCATCGCCGAAATTCAACTCACTGCCGTCGTCCCAGTTGCCGCCGTTGTGGAAGTAACGGCCGACCAGGGTGAAACGCAAGTGGGTGAAGGCGTAAAGCAACACGTTGGTGGCCACGGTGGCGTTGGCGGTGCGGGCCGGGTTGTCTTTGTGCAGGTCGGAGCCGAAGTCGAAGTTGGTGAAACCGATGTAGGTCAACGAAGCGCCGTTGCTGAAACTGCTGATGGGCACGATGTACTTGAGCTGGGCGCGGTAGCCGTCCCACGAATATTCATTACTGGCGCCGTAGTTTTCCCACTGGTAGCGGCCGTAGAAGTTGGCCGACAGGTTGACCCGCGAATGGGTGTCGATGTCGGTGCCCAAGCCGCTGTACAGCGTGTTTGCGCGGTTGGCGCTGTTGCTGCCATGGTCGTAGATCCAGTCGAACGCCACGTACCACTCCTTGAACGGCCCGACGGCCAGGCTGCGGCCGGCCAGGTAGTCGATGGAGATCCGTGGTTCGTGCTCCATGAACACCGGCGAGCCGTGGTCCCAGACACCTTTGTCATGGCTGTTGCCGATGTCGAAGATCTTTGGAATATCGATGTAGCCATACAACTCGAACGGCCCCTTGCGGCCGAAGTATTCATATTCCAGGTAGATGTCGTCGGCCGGTTGCGGGCCGAAGCTGATGTCTTTGCTGCCGATGACGGTCAGGTCCTGGTTGAACCAGTCCGACAGGTAGGCGCCTTTTTTCGGCGGACTGGCTTCAGGGCTGAGGGCTTCGCCCTGGGCGGATTCTTCGGCGGTGGCCGGTTGGGCCAAAACGTGGCTGCTGAGTAGTCCTGTAACGCTGGCCAGCAGCAAGGAAACAGCCAAAGTGCGCGAGCAAGTCACGCGGCTGGAGGTGCAATGCATTAAAAGTCCCTTTTCGTGCGGATCGAAAGCCCGCTGGTGCGGGTTTTACGCGGTTAAGTGGCGAACAGGCCGGTATCGGCGACTCGCAAACGTTTGCACAAGGCATACCAGTTTTGTTCAATATTCTGAAAAATAGAGGGAATTGGTAGTTTTACTGTCCTTTTGGTCAAGGATTTCGGGGCGATGAGCAGAAGGAGTGGTTTTCAGGGCGAAGGGGATCTGGCGGGGATATGCACCAAAGTGGTGTCGACTGTCAGATGTTTAACCCGATCTGTGGCAAAGAGCTTTTGTGGAGAGGGGACAACCCTAATGCCAGTTAGTTTGCGCAATTCATGTGGGAGCGGGCTTGCTCGCGAAGGCGTTGTACCAAACAACATTAATGCCGACTGACACGCCCTCTTCGCGAGCAAGCCCGCTCCCACAAGGTCAGTGCCAGGCGGAGCGCCTTGTCGCACCAGTGCTCTGCTAGAATCGGCGGCATTGACTTCATGAGGTACCCCGATGAGCGAGCCGATTCGTCTGACCCAATACAGCCATGGCGCAGGCTGTGGCTGCAAGATTTCGCCCCAGGTGCTGGAGGTGATTCTGGCCGGCAGCGGCGCACAAAACCTGGACCCGAAACTCTGGGTCGGCAACGCCTCGCGCGATGACGCGGCGGTGTATGCCATCGACGAAGAACGCGGCGTGGTCTCGACTACCGACTTCTTTATGCCGATCGTCGACGATCCCTTCGACTTCGGCCGTATCGCCGCCACCAATGCCATCAGCGATATCTACGCCATGGGTGGCGATCCGTTGATGGCGATTGCGATCCTCGGCTGGCCGGTCAATGTGTTGGCGCCGGAGATTGCCCGGGAAGTGATTCGTGGCGGGCGTTCGGTCTGCGACGAGGCGGGGATTCCACTGGCTGGCGGCCATTCCATCGACGCGCCAGAGCCGATCTTCGGCCTGGCCGTGACCGGACTGGTGGAAAAACGCCACATGAAGCGCAATGACACCGCCACCGCCGGTTGCTTGCTGTACCTCACCAAACCCTTGGGCATCGGCATCCTCACCACGGCCGAGAAGAAGGGCAAGTTGCGCCATGCCGACATCGGCCTGGCCCGCGACTGGATGTGCACCCTGAACAAACCCGGCAGCCGTTTCGGCAAACTCGACGGTGTAACCGCGATGACTGACGTCACCGGTTTCGGCCTGCTCGGGCACTTGGTGGAAATGGCCGACGGCAGCAACGTGACGGCACGCATCGAATATGACCGTGTGCCGCGCTTGCCGGGTGTCGAGTATTACCTCGATCAGGGCTGCGTGCCGGGCGGCACGCTGCGCAATTTCGACAGCTATGCCAGCAAACTGGGGCGGCTTCAGGAAATGCACAAGCGCGTGCTCTGCGATCCGCAGACCAGCGGCGGCCTGCTGATTGCGGTCACGCCTGAGGGCAATGAACAGTTTCTGATGGTAGCAGCCGAACTCGGTCTGGCCCTTGAGCCGATCGGCGAACTGGTTGAGCGACAGACTAACGCGGTAGAGGTGATTTGATGTCTATCGACTTCACCGATTACCGCGACATCTTCCTCAACGACCGGCCGATGATGGATACCCGCGCGCCGGTCGAATTCCTCAAGGGCTCATTCCCCGGGGTGGTCAACCTGCCGCTGATGAATGACCTCGAGCGGCAACGGATCGGCACTTGCTACAAGCAGCAAGGTCAGCAAGCAGCCATCACGCTGGGACATCAATTGGTGGCCGGTGAGATCAAGGCCGAGCGCATCCAGGCCTGGGCCGATTTTGCCCGGGCGCATCCAGATGGGTATTTGTATTGTTTTCGCGGCGGTTTGCGTTCGCAGATTGTTCAGCAATGGCTCAAGGACGAAGCAGGTATCGACTATCCGCGGGTCGGTGGCGGCTACAAGGCCATGCGCACCTTCTTGCTCGACACGCTCGATCAGGCCATTGCCCAGTGCGATTTCGTTTTGCTGGGCGGTATGACCGGCACCGGCAAGACCGAGGTACTCACGCAATTGAGCAACGGGCTGGACCTTGAAGGCCACGCCCATCATCGCGGCTCCAGCTTCGGCAAACGCGCCACCGGCCAACCCTCCAACATCGACTTTGAAAACCGCCTGGCCGTGGATGTGCTGAAGAAGCGTGCCCGTGGTATAGAACAGTTCGTGCTGGAAGACGAGAGCCGCATGGTCGGCAGTTGCGCCTTGCCGTTGCCGCTGTATCAGGGCATGCAGCAATTTCCGATGGTTTGGCTGGAAGACAGCCTGGAAGGGCGTGTCGAACGGATCCTGCGTGATTACGTGGTGGACTTGTGCGCCGAGTTCATCGAAGTGTATGGCGATGAAGGCTTCGCGCTGTTTTCCGAGCGTTTGCTGGCGAGCCTGAACAATGTCCAGAAAAGGCTGGGCGGCGAACGTCATCAGCGGATGTTGACCTTGATGGAAGACGCGCTGGCAGAACAGGCGAACAGCGGCGCGGTGGATATGCACCGGGGGTGGATCGAAGGGTTGCTGCGCGAGTATTACGACCCGATGTATGCGTTTCAGCGGGAGAAAAAGGGGACGCGGATCGAGTTTGTCGGGGAGCGGGGGGCGGTGCTTGAATACCTGCGGGAGCGGGGTAGTCAGCCAAGGTGATGTCGTTTGTTCAGGCCTCTTCGCGAGCAAGCCCGCTCCCACATTTGATCTTCAGTGAACTCTGGTTTTGTGTACCGCAGAGATCCAGTGTGGGAGCGGGCTTGCTCGCGAAGAGTCCCAGACAGGCCGCCCCGATCAACCGTCGCGACCGAGTGTAGGAAGCAGTCGACAACTTAAGTCGGACAGGTCTCCTGACCGTTATCCAGACCTTGCTTGTAGCTGTGGCTCTTCAGGCTGGCCTTGCCGTTGTGCCAGGTCAGTGTGAGCACGTACAGCGAGTCGTAGTCGCTGGATGCCCAATCATCGGTGATGTTCTGTTTCTCGCCGACGGCTTCCCCGGCGACCTTGTTGATCAGCTCGGGCAGGTAGCCGTGGGACCAGGCCGTATAAATGACCGAGTTGTGATACTTGTCGTGCAGCAGTTCATCCGCCAGGTCGCTGGTGTCGTTGGCCGAGAAGTTGATGTTCACCGGCAAACCGAGCTTGATCGCGCTGGGACTGATGGTCATCAGGGGGCGGATGTAACTGTAGGAGTTATCGAATTCGCCTTCCTCGACATTGCGTGTCGGGTTTGCGGCGAACACGTAGTTGGCCTTGCCGAATTTTTCCGGCAACAAGGTGGCCAGGTCGATGGCGCGATTCAACCCCTGACAATTGAGCTGACCCAGTCCGCCCGCGGGTTTTTCCGCGTGGCGCAAGAAGACCAGCGTCTGGGTGCCGTCCGCCGGTTGGGCGCGGCTTTCACTGGACTCAAGCGACAAAAACAACGCGCTGACCGCCAGCAGGGAGGGCAGGAAGATATAGGCGCGATGTTTGAAGCGGTGGGCGAATTTCAATGGATTCATCATCGAATAGGTCATCTTCAGCGTATTCGGTTAAGGCTGACAAACCTTGACACCGCGAGCTCCCAGCATCGGGTGTTTTCCATGTCGTTGACCCGGTCCGTTTCCTACAGGGCAATGCTCAGAGTCCTCTGAAGCCCTTTGGTTCGATCCGAACGAGGTGCCCGGCACTTTAGCGGCAACCTTTAATGGATTGGGGGAAAGGTTATCGACAGGATGTTGCGGATTTATGGACACGGCACACACCTTACTCCTTGTAGGAGCTGCCGAAGGCTGCGATCTGTTGATCTTTCTCTTCGGCGCCCCCCCTGAGGACGCCAAAAGATCGCAGCCTTCGGCAGCGCCTACATTATGATCTTCACTCCGTTTTTCCCGTGGATGCCCCTTATGACCGATTTGTCTGCATTCCCCATCACTCGAAAATGGCCGGCGCAATACCCGGAGTGGATCCAGCTCTATTCCTTGCCAACGCCCAATGGTGTCAAGGTTTCGATCATGCTCGAAGAGATCGGGCTGCCCTACGAGCCGCATCGTGTGGGCTTCGACACCAACGATCAGCTGTCCCCCGAATTTCTTTCACTGAACCCCAACAACAAGATCCCGGCGATCCTCGACCCCACGGTCCGGGGGACCAACCGCTGGCGCTGTTCGAGTCCGGGGCGATTCTGATTTACCTCGCCGACAAGAGCGGGCAACTGCTGGCGCAGGAATCGGCGGCGCGTTACGAGACCCTTCAGTGGCTGATGTTTCAGATGGGCGGTATCGGGCCGATGTTCGGCCAGCTCGGTTTTTTCAACAAATTCGCCGGCAAGGACTACGAAGACAAGCGCCCTCGCGATCGCTACGTCGACGAAAGCAAGCGCTTGCTCAGCGTTCTTGAGGGCCGTTTGCAAGGACGTGACTGGATCATGGGCGAGCGTTACACCATCGCCGACATCGCGACCTTTCCGTGGGTGCGCAACCTGATCGGCTTCTATGAGGCCGGCGACCTGGTCGGCATTCAGAATTTCCCCAACGTCACCCGCGTGCTGGAACGTTTCCTGGCACGGCCTGCGGTGATTCGCGGGCTGGAAATCCCCAAGCAAGCCCTTTGAACCCCCTCATCACCAAGGCAGGCAATGAGCTCATTCGATTTCAAGCAAGTAGATGTCTTCAGCCGCGTTGCGCTCAAGGGCAACCCGTTGGCGGTGGTGCTCGGTGCAGACCGGCTCAGCGATGAGCGCATGGCGGCGTTCGCGTCCTGGACCAACCTCAGTGAAACCACTTTCGTGCTCGAACCCCGGGACCCTCGGGCCGACTATCGAGTACGCATCTTCACCACGCTTCAGGAGTTGCCGTTCGCCGGTCACCCGACGCTCGGTACCTGTCATGCCTGGCTCGAGGCCGGAGGGGTGCCCAAGGGCGAGGAGATCATTCAGGAATGCGGCGTCGGCCTGGTGCGGGTGCGTCGACAGGGTGCGGAGCTGGCGTTTCTCGCACCACCGCTGCTCAGGTCCGGCCCGGTGGACGCCGAACTGGTCGAGCGCGTACGGCGGGGCCTCGGCTTGGCGCCGGGCGCGATTGTGCGGGCGCAATGGGTCGACAACGGTGCCGGCTGGCTGGCGGTAATGGTCGAGGATCGTCAGCAGGTACTGGACTTGCAGCCGGATCATTCGCAGATGCTGGGCCTCGCCGTGGGTGTCATCGCACCGTGGTGCGTCGAGCGCGATGGCGCTGAGGCGCAGTTCGAAGTGCGTGCGTTCATCTCCGGCGACGGCATGCCAGAAGACCCGGCCACCGGCAGCTTGAACGCCGGGATTGCCCAATGGTTGTTCAGCGAAGGGCTGGCGCCGGCGTCTTATGTCGTCAGCCAGGGCCTGACCATGGGCCGCGGCGGGCGGATTCAGGTCGAGCAGGTGGGGGATGAGATCTGGATTGGCGGCGCAGTGGTGACGTGTATTACAGGAATACTGGCGATTTAACCTGTGGGAGCGGGCTTGCTCGCGAAAGCGGTGGGGCAGTCGACATCAATATTGAATGATAGGCCGCCTTCGCGAGCAAGCCCGCTCCCACAGGGTTCTGTGCTGGATGCGGGGATTGTTGCCGCCACGGTAACGCAGTCTTGAGCGATCGAGGTTTGTGCCCCGCGCCTTGCAGGGCATAAGCTTCGCTCCCTATGACTTTTGTCTCATCCGCCGTTTTTCAGGAAGACCCATGCCCAGTCAGTTCCCCGAAGCACGTCCACGCCGTCTGCGCCGCAATGCGAGCCTGCGCAGCCTGTTCCAGGAAACCGAGTTCAGCTTGAATGATCTGGTGCTGCCGATTTTCGTCGAGGAAGAAATCGACGATTTCGTGCCGATCAAGAGCATGCCCGGGGTGATGCGCATTCCCGAGTCGAAGCTGGCCGGCGAGATCGAGCGTTACGCTCGGGCCGGGATCAAGTCGGTGATGACGTTTGGTGTGTCCCATCATCTGGACAGCAGTGGCAGCGATACCTGGAACGACAATGGTCTGGTATCGCGCATGTCACGCATCGCCAAGGACGCCGTGCCGGAAATGATCGTGATGTCCGACACCTGTTTCTGCGAGTACACCGACCACGGCCACTGCGGCGTGCTGCACCACCACGAAGTCGACAACGACCAGACCCTGATCAACCTCGGCAAACAAGCCGTAGCCGCTGCCCGCGCTGGCGCTGATGTGATCGCACCGTCGGCGGCCATGGACGGGCAGGTCCAGGCCATTCGCCGGGCGCTTGATGCAGCGGGTTTCAGCCAGACCGCGATCATGGCCTATTCGACCAAATTCGCCTCGGCGCTTTATGGTCCGTTCCGCGAGGCCGGCGGCAGTGCGCTGAAGGGCGACCGCAAAAGCTATCAGATGAACCCGATGAACCGCCGCGAAGCCGTGCGTGAATCGCTGATGGACGAGCAGGAAGGCGCCGACGCGCTGATGGTCAAACCGGCCGGCGCGTACCTGGACATCATCCGCGACATTCGCGAAGCATCGCGTTTGCCGCTGTCGGCGTATCAGGTGAGTGGCGAGTACGCGATGATCAAATTCGGCGCCCAGGCTGGGGCAATCGATGAAGACCGAGTGGTGCGTGAGAGCCTGGGGGCGATCAAACGCGCCGGGGCGGATTTGATCTTCACCTACTTCGCGATGGACCTGGCTCTGGCCGGGATCTAAAGACCACCACATAATCACTGTGGGAGCGGGCTTGCTCGCGAAGGCGGCGTGTCAGTCGATATTTATGGTGACTGACACGCCGCCTTCGCGAGCAAGCCCGCTCCCACATTTGATCTCCGCCGTTCTTGGGGTCAGCCGAAGAACTGCCGAATCCCGTGATCCCGGAAATAGCGCTCGATCACCTTCGGATCGGCGCTGTAGTCGGCAATCGCCACATAGGTATCCGGCCGCAGCAGGTAAAACCCGTTGCGCGCCAACCCCGCGGTTTCAAATGCCGGTCGCCAGTCGAACACCTGCAACGGCAGGTGATGCTCGGTGCACCAGGCAATCATTTCGTCGCTGGTGTCGCCATACACATGCACCTGCCAGGTCGGGTCCTTCAGCGATTCGAAATTGTCCCCTTCACCGTCGTGGGCCCAAGGCAGGCGATCACCGCCGTGAACATGGCCAGCAACACCTTCGCTCAACGGCATGCCGCGATAGTTGAGGGTGGTCTGCGACACCGTGCGAAACAGGAATTCCCGGGCCGCCTCAAACGAGATCATTTTCGGGATCAAAAAGGGTGCCACGCGAATACGCACCAAGTCGGCTATTGGCCCATCGGCCGTAACGAAACTGAAGACCCGGTCGGTGGTGGCCACCAGTCGCCGGGCAAAGGCGATGCGTTCGGTTTCATAACTGTCGAGTAGTTTGGTCGTGGCTCCACCGCTTAAGACCGTTGCGAGTTTCCAGGCCAGATTGATCGCATCGCCAATTCCGGTATTCATGCCCTGGCCACCCGCCGGGCTGTGGACATGGGCGGCGTCCCCCAACAGAAACGCGCGCCCGGTGCGAAAGTGATCCGCAACCCGGTGATGCACGCGGTAAGTCGAGAACCAGTTCACCTGATCGATCTTCAGCTTTAAATTCTCGATGGCCCGGCGGCTGACGTCTTCAAACTGGAGGGTTTCGGCACGGTCGGCGCGTTCGTCGCGAACCGTGCCGATCAGTCGGGCGCGACCTTCGTCGGACAAGGGAAAAACGGCGAGGAAGTCGGCTTCGTCGAGATCCACATGCAGTTCACCGTTGAATGTGGGGCCGCGAGCCTGCACATCCGCCACGTAGAAAATCTGCTGGTAAGTGCCACCCGGAAAACCGGTGTCCAGCGTCTTGCGCACAATCGACCGGGCACCGTCGCAGCCTGCGAGGTAACAGGCCTGGCAGGTTTCCTGCTGACCATCGGGCAAGCGCAGCCGGGCGGTGATGCCGTCGCCGGTTTCCTCGAAGCTTTGCAGTTCGGTATCGCGCTCCACTGTAATACCGAAGGCCTCCAGGCGTTCGATCAGCAGGCGTTCGTGCTCGTCTTGCGGATAGATTTCCAGAAACGCGTAGGGCGTCAGACCCTCGCCGATGGTGCTCAGCGGCAGGCGTGCGACGGGTTCGCCCTTGACCCAGAAATTCGCTGCGGCCACTTTATGGCCGTTTTGCACAACGGCGTCGCTGAGGTCGAGCTGGCTATACAGTTCAAGCGTTCGCGCCTGTACCGCCAGCGCACGTGAAGTGGTGCCGGGTGTCGACGTCTTGTCGATAATCCGTACCCGAATCCCCAGTTTGCTCAACCACAGCGCCAGTACCAGCCCGGTAGGGCCGGCGCCGATGATCAGTACGTCGCTACGGTTCATGAGCCTGTCCTCCACGGTGTGTGGATCAAGTATGGTTCAGCCCGAATGCACAGGCCTCCCGGCTGCCCAACGGAAAACCACGCGTGTAGCAGCTGTCGAGCTTGCGAGGCTGCGTTCGGCTGCGAAGCAGTCGTAAAACCAGAGACTGCGGTGCGTCAGGTAGACCGCGTCAATCGGATTCACGACTGCTTCGCAGCCGAACGCAGCCTCGCAAGCTCGACAGCTGCTACAGCGCTACAGCGCTACAGCTACGGGGGAACAGTCCGCGACTGCCACAGTCATAGCCTGCGCCATGCCATTGATCGTATGGTTAACCCGGCTCAACGGATTTTGATGGAGCACCATGCAAGCTAATCGATTGATCATGAGCGTCGCGGCACTGTTGGTCCTGGCCGGTTGCGGTACCCAGCGTACTCAGGAGCCGCCGGCCCGCAAGCCTGCCGAGGTCAAAGCCGAGATCATGCGTCTGCTCCCGGCCAAGACAGCCGACCGCCAGGGCTGGGCCACGGACATTTACGCGGCATTTGCCGCGCAAAAGATTTCACCGACCACGCAAAACCTGTGTTCGGTACTCGCGGTCACTGAGCAGGAATCGACGTTTCAGGCTGATCCGCGGGTGCCGGGCCTGGGCAAGATTGCCCGGGACGAAATCGACCGTCGCGCCGCCAAGGCTCACATCCCTGGCCTGCTGGTGAGCGGTGCCTTACAGGTCAGTTCACCCAATGGTAAAAGTTACAGCGACCGGCTGAATGCTGCGCGCAGTGAAAGAGAACTCAGCGCGATTTTCGATGATTTCATCGGCATGGTGCCAATGGGGCGGACGTTGTTCGATGGTTTCAACCCGGTGCACACCGGCGGGCCGATGCAAGTCAGCATCGATTTTGCGGAGCAGCAGGCGCGGGCTTATCCCTACCCGGTGGACGGCTCGATTCGCCGCGAAGTGTTTACGCGTCGCGGTGGCCTGTATTTCGGTATTGCCCACTTGCTCGGTTATCCAGTGAGCTACGAGCAGCCGCTGTATCGCTTCGCCGATTTCAACGCCGGTTGGTACGCCAGCCGCAATGCGGCGTTTCAGAACGCGGTAAGCCGCGCGACCGGCATCCCGCTGGCGCTGGATGGCGATCTGGTGCGTTATGGCTCGATCATGCCGGGTACCACGGAATTGGCGGTGCGTACCCTCGGCAAGCAATTGGACATGCGTAATCCGTCCATTCGGGATCAATTGGAGGAGGGTAAAAGTCTCGAATTCGAGGACACCAGGCTCTATCGACGCGTCTTCGCCCTGGCCGAACAGGCCGAAGGCCGGCCATTACCTCGGGCGGTATTGCCGGGAATCGTTCTGCAAAGCCCAAAAATCACCCGCAAACTCACCACGGCATGGTTCGCCAAGCGGGTCGATGAGCGTTATCAGCGCTGTATGAAGCGCGCGGGGATGTGAACGAGCCAGACTGAGAAACCCGGCTGGGGAGGCTAATGCCGGTCAGTTAAGACGCAGAACCTGTGGGAGCGGGCTTGCCCGCGAAGGCGGTGTTACAGACCACATTGATATCGACTGACACACCGCTTTCGCGAGCAAGCCCGTTCCCATAGGGATTGCGCTTACTGACTGGTATTGTTGATGAGGTATTCGAGCGCAATCTTCGGCAACTGCTACAAAGAGAGAGTCGCAGAGGAGATTTAGTCATGTACCAGCTCTACGGGCATCAGAATTCGGGTGCGGCCGCCATCGAAGCCGCGCTGGAACTGTGCGAGGTCGCTTATCGCTTCATCGATGTTTCTGCGTCCCCGGAGGCGTTTCAGGCGCTGGAGAAGCTCAACCCGCTCAAGCAGGTTCCCACCCTGCTGCTGCCCGATGGCGGCGTTCTCACCGAGAGTGCGGCCATTCTTATTCATCTGGGCCTCACGTTCCCGGAGTCGAACCTGTTGCCGGAAAACCCGATCAAGCGTGATCAGGTGATTCATGGCCTGGTGTATATCGTCAACAATTGCTACGCGGCCATTGGCATCATCGATTACCCCGAGCGCTGGCTGGCCAAGGTTGATGAGTCAGCCCGGCAAAACCTCATGGCCGGTGCCCGCCAGCGGCTGCATTGGAGTTGGGAGGTGTTTGCCGATCAGTTCGCCGGCAAGTTGTACCTGGGCGATGGAAAACCGGGTGCGCTGGATATTCTGGCGGCGGTGGTGACGCGGTGGGCGGGCACCCGGGAACACTTGCGTGTTGCGCGGCCCGGGTTCTTCGCCTGGCTCGAACGCTTCGACCGCCACCCGGCATTGGCGCCGGTCTTCACTCGGCATTGGCCGTAAGAACACCGCCAATCAAAATGTGGGAGCGGGCTTGCTCGCGAAAGCGGTGTATCAGTCACCATAACTATTGACTGACACACCGCTTTCGCGAGCAAGCCCGCTCCCACAAGGGGATTTGCGGTGTGCCGCAATCACTCGCCGCGAATGTACTGCTCCAACTGGCGAATCAGTTCAGCCTGTTCGGCAATGGCTTCCTTGACCAGGTCGCCGATGGACAGCAAGCCGATCAACTCGCCGTTTTCCACCACTGGCAAGTGCCGCAGGCGCTTTTCGGACATGATGCCCATGCAGGTTTCGACGGTTTGATGGGTGTCCACGGTGATGACCGGCGCCACCATGATGTCGCTGACCGGTGTGCCGACAGAGGAGCGCCCCTTGAGCACCAGTTTGCGCGCATAGTCACGCTCGCTGATGATGCCGACGACCTTTCCCTCTTTCAGCACCGGTAACGCGCCGACGTTTTTTGCAGCCATCACCATCAGCGCTTCCAGCACCATTTGATGCGGTGCAATAGAGTGGACTTGCTGATTCTGTTGGGCCTTTAACTTGAGCAGTTGGGCGACGGTTTTCATGGCGGTTTCTCGGGTGTTGTCGTTGTTCTTGAAGAATCGTAGAGACGCGCTCGCAGAGCAAGGCAGAAAGCGGCAGATACCGCGCAAAAAGCGTCATTCAGCGATTTTTCTTTGTAAAAGCCCGCACCTGATGCCGGTAAGTTGAGGCGCAGAACCTGTGGGAGCGGGCTTGCTCGCGAAAGCGGAGTGGCAGGCGACTTCCATGTTGACTGTGCCGCCGCCTTCGCGAGCAAGCCCGCTCCCACATTGGATTGCGCATCCACTTGGCAATGAGCCTATCACCGTCGATCACGCGTAGAATTACCCCTTGAATCAGATCGTTGAGGTTGCAGTGGTGGATTTACAGCAGGGCTTCGTCCTGACCCGGCATTGGCGCGATACCCCGGCCGGCACGGAAGTCGAGTTCTGGCTGGCGACCGATGCCGGTCCCCGGCGTGTCCGCCTGCCGCATCAACCGTCGGTAGCGTTCATTCCGGCAGCCCAGCGTGAGCAAGCCGAAGGGCTGCTGCACGGCGAAAAAAATGTCGAGCTGAAACCCTTGGCCCTTCTGGACTTCGAACACCGCCCGGTGCTCGGCCTGTATTGCCAGCAGCACGGTCAGTTGATGCGCCTTGAAACCGCGCTGCGCAAATCAGGCGTCGAGGTATTCGAAGCCGACGTCCGCCCGCCGGAACGCTACATGATGGAGCGTTTCATCACCGCCCCCGTTTTGTTCGGCGGCACACCCAGCGCGGAAGGTCTGCTGCTCGACGCGCAAATGAAACCCGACCCCGGCTACCGACCGAACCTGCGGCTGGTCTCGCTGGACATCGAAACCACCGCTCAGGGCGAGCTGTATTCCATTGCTTTGGAAGGCTGCGGCGAGCGGCAGGTGTACATGCTCGGGCCGCCCAATGGTGATGACCGTGGGGTGGATTTCCAGCTCGAATACTGCGATTCGCGAACCCTGCTGCTGAAAAAACTCAATGAATGGTTCGCCCGGCACGACCCCGACGCGATCATCGGCTGGAACGTCGTGCAGTTCGATCTGCGCGTACTGCACGAACATGCTCGGCGCTTGGCGGTGCCGCTGAAGCTGGGGCGTGGCGGCGAAGAAATGCAATGGCGCGAGCACGGCAGTCGCAATCATTACTTCGCCTCGGCTGCCGGCCGGTTGATCATCGACGGCATCGAGTCGCTGCGCTCAGCGACCTGGAGCTTCCCCTCGTTCAGCCTGGAAAACGTCGCACAAACCCTGCTGGGCGAGGGCAAGTCGATCGACAACCCGTACCAGCGCATGGACGAAATCAATCGCATGTTCGCCGAGGACAAACCGGCCCTGGCGAAATACAACCTCAAGGACTGCGAACTGGTGACGCGGATCTTCGCCAAGACCGAACTGCTGACCTTCCTGCTCGAGCGCGCCAGTGTCACCGGTTTGCCGGCGGACCGTAGCGGTGGCTCGGTGGCGGCTTTCACTCACCTGTATATGCCGTTGATGCACCGTCAGGGCTTCGTCGCGCCGAACCTTGGCGGCAAACCACCGCAGGCCAGCCCCGGCGGTTTTGTCATGGACTCGCAACCCGGGCTGTACGAATCGGTACTGGTGCTCGACTACAAAAGCCTCTATCCGTCGATCATCCGCACCTTCCTGATCGACCCGGTGGGCTTGATCGAAGGGCTCAAGCATCCCGACGACAGCGAGTCGGTGCCGGGCTTTCGCGGTGCACGTTTTTCAAGAACCCGGCATTGCCTGCCGGCCATTGTCGCCCGGGTCGCCGAAGGTCGCGAAACCGCCAAGCGCGAACACAACGCGCCGTTGTCCCAGGCGCTGAAGATCATCATGAATGCGTTCTATGGTGTGCTGGGCTCCAGCGGTTGCCGCTTCTTCGATACACGGCTGGCCTCGTCCATCACCTTGCGCGGGCACGAGATCATGTTGCGCACCCGCCAGTTGATCGAAGCCCAAGGCCACGCGGTGATCTACGGCGACACCGACTCCACCTTCGTCTGGCTGCGCCGCGCCCACGGTCAGGCAGAAGCCGCGCAGATCGGCCATGCGCTGGTGGATCACGTCAACCAGTGGTGGCGCGAGCATGTGAAACAGGAATACGGGCTGGAAAGTGCCCTGGAGCTGCAGTTCGAAACCCACTACAAACGCTTTCTGATGCCGACCATTCGCGGCGCCGAGGAGGGCAGCAAGAAGCGCTATGCCGGATTGGTCACCCGCGCCGACGGCACCGATGAAATGGTCTACAAGGGCCTGGAAACCGTGCGCACCGACTGGTCGCCGTTGGCCCGGCAATTCCAGCAGGAGTTGTACCTGCGCATCTTCAATCGCAAACCCTATCAGGACTATGTTCGTGACTATGTGCGCAAGACCTTGGCCGGCGAATTCGACGAACGCCTGATCTATCGCAAACGCCTGCGCCGTACCCTCGACGACTATCAACGTAACGTGCCGCCCCATGTGCGGGCCGCGCGAATCGCCGACGACTACAACGACCGGCAGGGACGACCGCGGCAATATCAGAATGGCGGCTGGATCAGTTATGTAATCACCGTCGCCGGCCCCGAGCCGCTGGAAATCCGCAGCGCGCCCATCGATTACGACCATTACGTCACTCGGCAGCTGCAACCGGTGGCGGATGCGATCCTGCCGTTCGTGGATGACGATTTCTCAACGCTGATTGGGGGGCAGCTGGGCCTGTTTTGAGTCCAGCAGCGACAACGTCCAGTCATCCGGTATGCCGTGAAAATACTGATCCAGCGCCTGATGGAACAGGCTGCCTTTTGGCGAAACCTGGGCGAACAGTGTCATCGATGAGTGAAATTTGAGGTTGTCGGGATGGCCGAAAATCTTGGCGATCGAGCTTTGAGGAATGTCCAGAACCAGTTGCGTGCACATGCGCAAGCGAGGCCCCAGTAATGGATGCTTCAGGTACGCCGTGGCTTCTTCACTGGAGCGAATGGCGAAGTAACGGGACATCTCGCTGTCGCCCAACCCGGAAAACTGCGGAAAGATAAACCACATCCAGTGTCGGCGCTTCTGGCCGGCGCGCAGCTCTTCCTGCACCCATTCGAACACAGGGTCTTGCGCCTGAACGAAGCGTGGCAAATTGAAAGCGTCGAGCTGATCGGTACTTCTCATGCCGATGCCCTCTGACAAACCGCGATGGCTCAGACCATGGCCAACCGCTGCTTACGTTGTGGCGCGCGAAACGCTTGGTCCAGCGCCTCCAGATCCCCGACTTCAAGCCGCAACTGCGCCGCTTGTGCATTGAGCTGCACATGCTCGGGTCGGACCGCTTTGGGGATGGCGATCACGCCGTTCTGACGCAGAATCCATGCCAGCGCTACCTGCGCCGGTGTCGCCTCGTGACGGGCGGCAATCTGCTTGAGCGTCGAGTTGGCCAGCATGTGCCCGCCCTGGCCGATCGGACAATAAGCCATTACCGGCATCCTTTGATGTTGGCTCCAGGGAAGCAAATCGAACTCGATGCCGCGTTCTTCCAGGTTATACAGCACCTGATTGGTGGCGCAGGCCGGGGAGGCCAGTTCTTCCAGGTCATCCAGGTCGAAATTGGACACACCCCAACGGCCGATCTTGCCATCTTCGCGCAGGCGTTCGAAGGCTTCGACGGTTTCCACAAGGGGATAGTCGCCGCGCCAGTGCAACAGGTAGAGATCGATGTAATCGGTATTCAACCGCCGCAGGCTGCGCTCGCAGGCCTGGGGGATGCCTTTGCGGCTGGCGTTGTAGGGGTAGACTTTGCTGACCAGAAAAACCTGGTCGCGCCTGCCTGCGATGGCTTCACCCACCACCTCTTCAGCGCCTCCTTCTGCGTACATTTCAGCGGTGTCGATCAGGGTCATGCCCAATTCGATGCCCAAACGTAGCGCTGCAACTTCCTTTGTGTGTCGGGAGCGTTCCTCTCCCATGCGCCAGGTTCCTTGGCCAATGACCGGCACTTGGCTGCCGGCCAGCTCAAGAGTACGCATGCATCCTCCTTTCTAAACTCCGATCGATACTTCAGTTGGCAGCAAAATGGCCCGGTGGTTCCGTGGCGATCTCGAAAGATCGCAGCCTCCGTAGGCGCTGCCGAAGGCTGCGATCTTTTGATCTTCTGACCTACAGGGTAGAAAACTTGTACACCGCAGTCTGGGTATAGCTCTTGCCCGGATCCAGCCGTGTGGACGGGAAGTTCGGCTGGTTCGGCGAATCCGGATAATGCTGAGTCTCCAGAGTAAACGCCCCCCAATGCGGATAAACCTTGCCGGCCTTGCCCTTGACCGTGCCATCGAGGAAGTTGCTGGTATAGAACTGCACACCCGGTTCAGTAGTGTAGAGCTGCAAGCGGCGGCCGGATTGCGGATCGCTGACATCGGCAGCGAGTTTGCCCAGATCACCCTTGGCGTCCAACACCCAGTTGAAATCGAAACCGCCTTGTTTCGGTTCGGCGAACTTCAGTTGCGGGTGATCAGCCTTGATGTGTTGACCGATGGCGGTCGGTTGGGTGAAGTCCATGGGGGTGCCGGCGACCGGGGCCAGTTCACCGGTCGGGATCAGTTTGCCGGTGACCGGCGTGTAACGGGCTGCATGCAACGTCGCAAGCTGCTTCAGTACGTCGCCGTTGCCCGCGCCGGCCAGGTTGAAATAACTGTGGTTGGTCAGGTTCAGCACGGTGGGTTGGTCGGTGCTGGCCTTGTACTCGATGCGCAGTTCATTGCTCTCGGTGAGGCTGTAGGTGACTTCGGTTTTCAGGTTGCCCGGGAAACCCATTTCACCGCCCGCCGACAGATACGTCAGGGTCACGCCCACCGAATCCTTGCCTTTGCTCGGTTCGGCTTTCCACACCCGTTTATCAAAACCCTGCGCCCCGCCGTGCAGTGAATTGCTGCCGTCGTTGAGTGGCACCTGATAGCGCTTGCCGTCCAGCTCGAAGGCACCGTTGGCCAGGCGATTGCCGAAGCGGCCAATGGTCGCGCCGAAGTACGCGGTGCCGCTTTGGTAACCCTGCACGTCGTCGAAGCCCAGCACCACATCGTCAAGCTTGCCGTTTTTGTCCGGCACTTTCAGCGACTGCAGAATCCCGCCGTAGGTAATGACCGTGGCTTGCAGTCCATGGCTGTTGCGCAAGATGTATTGCTCGACGGGCGTGCCATCATTGGTTTTGCCGAAGGCTTTCTGTTCGCTGGACAAGCCAGCGGCGTGAGCGGGGAGGGTGGCGATCATCAGGGACAGTCCAAGGCCGGAGAGCAGGTATCTAGATTGAAGCATGGTTGACCTTCCTTTTTGTTGTTTTGTGAGAAGTAGTCATACTAATAATCGAGTTTTAACGCGATCAAGGAAGGATTTATAGCTTATTTATGCGGGGTTGCAATTATAAAGTATGACTAATAAAGATCCGTTTTCACGGTGATCCGCGTTTACGGACCACCGGCACTGCACTTTTTCGGCTTTCGCGGTTCTATCCTTGGCCAGCCCGCGGCGATCCCCACCGCCGGCCCATGCCCAAGTTCAAGAACCCATGGCTCGAGTTTTACCCCGCTTTACCCCGCACATTCGCCGTTATTGCTGGCTGCTGACTGGCTTGTCGATGCTCTTCGTCAGTGGCTGCAGTCATCAGCCGGGCAACGATATCGTCAGCCAGTTTCGCAACGGCCAACCCCAGGAATTCCTCCAGACCAGCGTCGACCGCATGGCGACCCTGACGATGCGTGACAACCTCGAAAGCCTTTACCTGTTAATGAACAAGCTCTACCTGCGCAATCCGGAGGAGCTGAAAAAGTCCGGCTTCCTCGATGTCGGCACCGCGGAAAAACAAGTGCGCATGGCCATCGAACAGCAGGAGCCGCTACCCACTCTCGGTGGCAAAAAAGACCTGGCTGCGCTGAGCTACGCCATGAGCCCGGAATTTCTCGGCGACCGGGTCGGTGCCTTCATCTATGCCATCGGCAGCATGCTGGTCACCGCCCACGGCAATCGGCTGGAGTTCTACATGACGGATGCGATCAACCCGACCTTCGTCAGCAATGCCGCGCGCAACATCGAGAAGGCCACCTGGATCTTGAGTCAGCGACAAAACAAGCAAGGCGAGCCGTTGCTGTTTTCCAACGAAATCTCGGAGGAGGGCAGCAACCTGAGCTTTGCCGTGGAGTTCGGCAAAATCGTCGCACGGCTGGACCTGTTGACCCAGATGCTCGACGAACGCTACCGGCGGATCGGCCTCAACTATGCCCAGAGTTTGCTGTTCCTGAATTTCTTGCCAGTGCAGTAATTCGAGTGCTGAACCCAAACCCCCTGTGGGAGCGGGCTTGCTCGCGAAGGCGTCGTGCCAGTCACCATGAGTATCGACTGATACACCGCTTTCGCGAGCAAGCCCGCTCCCACAAGGGGGATTTGGTTGGGAGGGAAAACTGTGTTCCGGCTCAATGAGTTGGCATAACGATAGACCGCATCGATATAAGTGGTTATAAGAAAAATCGCTATGCTGCGAGCCGGTTATTCTCCTGCGATTCTCTGGGCGTATTAATGGAATTCGGTAATTTCGGGTTGGTCGTTGCAGGTCTGGTGGTCGGCTTTATTGTCGGCATGACGGGCGTCGGGGGTGGTTCATTGATGACCCCCATTCTGTTGTGGTTCGGCGTCAACCCGGCTACGGCGGTGGGCACGGACTTGCTGTACGCGGCCATTACCAAATCCAGTGGTGTGCTGGTTCATCGCAAGAACAAGAACATCGACTGGGCGATCACCGGTTGGCTGACCCTCGGCAGTGTGCCGGCAGTAGCGCTGACACTGTGGTTTTTGAGCAGTTTGCAGACCTCGCCCGACGCGATGAACGCCGTTATCAAACAAGCCTTGGGCTTCGTATTGTTCGCCACGGCGCTGGCAATTTTCTTCAAGAAACGCTTGCTCGATTTCGCCCACAAACGGGCGGGCGGCCACTACAACCCTAGCGGCCCCCGCTTGAATGCACTGACCGTTATCACCGGATTGGTCCTTGGCACCATGGTGGCCCTGACCTCCATCGGCGCTGGCGCCCTGGGCACAGTAGCGCTGTTCATTCTGTACCCGATGCTGCCTACCCGCCGGCTGGTCGGCACCGAAATCGCTCACGCCGTGCCCCTGACCCTGGTCGCCGGCCTGGGCCATGCGAGCATGGGCAATATGGATTGGCACGTTTTGGGCTACTTGCTGGTCGGTTCGCTGCCGGGGATTTACCTGGGCAGCCATTTGACCGGGCGGATCTCCGACGAACTGCTGCGTCCATGCCTGGCCACGATGCTGGTGCTGATCGGCTACAAGCTGGCGTTCTGATCCGGCACCGTATAGATCACTGAATTTAGCGGAATCATGCCCTCACTGGCGTAGTCAAAATTATGACCACGTTCAGATGAGGTCATGACGTCCATGAACAGCCCCGTAAACGATCTTCTAAGACGGTTCCGCCGCCCCCGCGGCGAGCCACCCGGCAACGCGGCCGAGGTGCTACGCCGTCATGCCGAGCCGTTGCCTGCACTCGACTCACCTGAATTCGGCAAACTCTTCGACCGCTTTGGCGATGCCAGCGTGGTGCTGATCGGCGAAGCCAGCCACGGCACCCAGGACTTCTACCAGACCCGAGCGGCGATCACCCGCCGCCTGATCGAGCAGCATGGCTTCGGCATCGTCGCGGTTGAAGCCGACTGGCCCGATGCAGGGCAGATCGATCGATGTGTCCGCGACCTGGGCCGCTCTGCCTGGAAAAAACAGGCCTTTGCCCGATTCCCCACCTGGATGTGGCGTAACACGGCCGTGCAGACCTTTACCCGTTGGCTGCACCACCATAATCGCGGCTTGGCGTTTGAGCAGCGGGTAGAATTTCGGGGGCTGGATGTTTACAGCATGCGTCACTCCATCGACGAAGTACTGGGCTATCTCGATAAGACCGACCCGCAACTGGCGAAAGAGGCCCGCCATCGCTACAGCTGCCTGACGCCGTGGCATGACGACCCGGCGCTGTACGGTCATTTCGCTGAGCGGGGCAACATGGCCACGTGCGAGGACGCAGTGGTCGAGCAATTGAATGTGCTGCTGGGCGAACGGCTTGATCCGATGGTCGCCGACGACGAGGCGTTTTTCAGCGCCACCCAGAACGCCCGCGTCGTGCGGGCCGCCGAGCAGTATTACCGCGCCATGTACCGCGGCTCGACCGCCTCGTGGAACCTGCGTGACCTGCACATGTTCGACACCTTGCAAACTCTGATGGAGCATCGCGGGGCAGGCGCCAAAGCGGTGGTGTGGGCGCATAACTCACACATCGGCAACGCCGCCGCCACGCAAATGGGCTGGGAGGGACAGTTCAACATTGGCCAGTTGTGCCGCACGGCCTACGGCTCACAAGCGGTGCTGATCGGCATGGGCACCGACCACGGCACCGTCGCCGCCGCCGACGACTGGGATGAGCCGATGCAGGTCAAACAGGTGAACCCGGCATTGGCCGACAGCTGGGAACAACTGTTTCTCAAGGCCGGCGTCCCCGCAGCACTGCTCGACTGGCGGACGTCACCGAGCGAGGAGTTGCTGGACGTGCTGGCCGGGTCGTTACTTGAACGCGCCATCGGCGTCATCTATCGACCCAGGACCGAGCGCCAGAGCCATTACTTTCAGGCAGTGCTGGCGGAGCAGTTCGACGCTTTTGTCTGGATCGAAAAAACCCATGCGGTCTCGCCATTGCCGGCGCCTGAATTCATGGAGCACGAGGAAGACACCTTTCCGTTCGGTATATGACACGCGAATCACGGCAATGCTGTTCACTTAAGAGTCTTGAGTCAGTGAATAACCTGTGGCGAGGGAGGCATGCTCGCGCTTGAGTGCTTAGCACTCACAAAAACCGGCGATTGTTATCAGATTTTTGGGGCCGCTACGCAGCCCAACGCGAGCAAGCTCGCTCGCCACAAAGGTTGGCATGACTGAGAGTCGCGCTTAAGTGAACAGCATTGCGCTAATAACGGGTCTCTATTCCCGGGTAAAAATCTCCAGCAGATGCCCGTCCGGGTCATCGAAATACACCCGCCGGCCACTGCCGTAATCATTGATCTCATTCGGCCGTTGTTTGCCAGGATCTGCCCACCAGGGCTGCTTGCGCGCTTGCAGGCGAGCGAAGGCCGCATCGAAGTCTTTGTCGCCAATCAGGAACGCATAGTGTTGGGAGGCAATCGGCGGGTCGTTGTTGTAGAAATCCAGCGACACGCCATTATCGAATTTGACTACCAGCATCGGTCCGAACGGCTCGGGATCGGGCAGGCCAAGGAGGTCGGTCAGGTAGCGGGCCGACACCTGTTTGTCACGGCACCAGACGATGGTGTGGTTCAGCTGAGCGCTCATGGAAAAATCCTCACGGCGAATCAGGTCGTGCGAGTCGTGCTATGAGATTAGCTCAGGCTGTTGCGCAATGACCGCCCTGACCTAAGCTTGGGGCAAGGCGAACATAAATACGCCTCACCCGGAACGTTCGCCGCGATGCGCAATCATTAGAGCGTGGATATCAAAAGGAGATGCGCATGCTCATCAGGTCTTTGACCCTGGCTACTCTGCTGGCTTTCGTAGGCCCCTTGTTCGCCGCCGATGACGATTCCCCTCTGGTTAAAGACGTGGGCAGGGCCCGTCCCTTGATTGTCATCGCGCCCAGTTCGGTCGACCCTACTTGGATCAGCCTGAAAAAATCGCTGGATGAACCTGCCAGTCGCAAGGGCTTCACCGAGCGCAACATGGTGCTGTACACCGTGATCAACACGATGGGCCAGCGCGACGGCAAAGACCTCGACCCGCAAACAACGATGGCGTTGATTCGCTCGCTCAAGTTGGGCGCCGGGGCGAAGAGCAAAATCATCCTGGTCGGCAAGGACGGCGAAAAGAAGCTTGAAAAGGATGCGGTCGAGCTGAAAGAGATTTTCAGCACCATCGACGCGCTGCCAGCCGCCGAGAAGGAAGCGACAGTACCGGTGCCAGCGCCGGTGGCTGAGGTTGCGCCGGCCAAAGGCGCAAAGGGCAAACCGGCGAAACCCGCCAAACCACCTGAAATGCCGGATGATTGAATATTGCGCAACACTATTGCGGTGAGAGGCATTACCTCAATGCAGGACAGTTAAGCGCAATCCCTGTGGGAGCGGGCTTGCTCGCGAAGGCGGTGTGCCAGGCAATATTAATGTCGACTGACATGCCCCCTTCGCGAGCAAGCCCGCTCCCACAGGTTTGCGTGCCTTACTGACTGGCATTGACCTCAAGAGGTCGCCCATTTTGTTTGCCACCCGATACTTGGAATCCGATCAACCATTGTGGTGAGAGGTTGCCCAGCTTCAATGGGTTGTCGGGATCATTCAGTCAGCGCACTCAATATCTTGTAAGCGATTTTGACTCGCTCGGGGTTCGGGTAGTTTTTGTTGGCCAGGATCACGATGCCGATGTCCTTCGCCGGGATAAAGGCTACATAGGCGCCAAAGCCGCCGGTTGAGCCGGTTTTGTTGATCAGCGCCGTATTGTGTTGAGGTTGGGGCGGGTTCAGCCACTTGACTTCATGAGCCTCAAACGCCATCTGCGACGAGTTGCCCGCCAGCAATGTATCGAGCGTTACCGGATAGTTGTAGAACTCCCACCCCAACCCTTGAGTCATCTCGCCAACGGTGTAGTAACCGGTATGAGTGGTGGCGATGGCTTGCTGCAAGGGCTTTTCCAGCGACGTCGGATTCATGTTCGCCTCAACATAGCGCAGTAGATCCGAGGCACTGGTTTTAACGCCATAAGCTTCGGAATCCAGCGCGCCCGGTTCGACCCGCACAGGCTTGTCGTCCTTGTTGTAACCCTGGGCGTAAAGCGCCATCTGATCCTGCGGCACCTTGAGGTAGCTGTGCTTGAGGTCGAATTTCGGCAGCAAGGTTTTTTCCATCAGCTCATCGAACGGCGCTCCCATGCTATGGGCTGCCAGATAGCCGAACAACCCAATGCTGGGGTTTGAATACAGGCGATGAGTGCCGGCGGCGTAGGCCGGTTTCCACTGTTTGAAATAGCCGAGCATCTTGTCCTGATGGTCCGCATCACCGGGGAATTGCAGGGGCAAACCACCGGCGGTGTAGGTGCCGAGTTGCAGCACGCTGATGTTGTCGAACGCGCTGCCACGTAATGTCGGTAGAACCTGGCTGGCGTTGTCCGACAGGGCCAGTTTGCCTGTCGCGTGGGCATAGGCGGCAAGGGTGGCGGTGAAGGTTTTGCTCACCGAACCGATCTCGAACAGGGTGTCTTCGGTAACGGCTTTGCCGTTTTCTTTCGAGGCCACGCCGTAGTTAAAGTAATGCGGTTTGCCGTTGACTGTAATCGCGACCGCGACACCGGGGATCTGCTGTTGCTGCATCACCGGTTCAACGGCGGCCTTGACGATCGCTTCGATGCGGTCGTCAGCAAAGCTGTGACTGACGCCTAGCAGAAGTGCGAAAGCGCTGTAAGACGCGAGTTTTCTCTGATTTTTTATACGCATGATTGAGTCATTTTCCATGAGTTTCTATTGTGTTAACCGCTACACTCCGAGCGGTTTTTCAAGCCGGTCCGTTGCTGGGCGAGCCAAATCTATGCAGTTTGGCGAATACCCACAAACGACGATATTTCAGATGAGCCATTAGAAAATTTTGGGAGTGGGCATGATTCGACCTCATCTGCCGCTGAATGCGCTACGCGCCTTCGAGGCTTCGGCACGCCATCTGAGTTTTACCCGGGCGGCGGTGGAGTTGTGTGTCACGCAGGCAGCGGTGAGTCATCAGGTCAAAAGCCTTGAAGCCCAGCTTAACGTGACCTTGTTCAAACGCCTGCCCCGAGGCCTGATGCTGACCAGCGAAGGTGAAACCCTGCTGCCGGTATTGCGCGACTCTTTCGACCGGATAGCCGAGACGCTGGAGCGCTTCGAGGGCGGGCATTTTCGTGAGGTGCTGACGGTGGGCGTCGTGGGGACTTTCGCGGTCGGTTGGCTGTTGCCGCGATTGGCGGACTTTCAGAAGAAACATCCGTTCATAGATTTGCGCCTGTCGACCAATAACAACCGGGTGGATGTGGCCGCCGAAGGCCTGGATTACGCCATTCGCTTTGGTGCGGGGGCGTGGCATGGGATCGAAGCGGTGCGGTTGATCGAGGCGCCGCTGTCAGTGCTCTGCGTTCCCGAGATTGCGCGCCAATTGCACACCCCGGCCGACCTGTTGCAGCAAACGTTGTTGCGCTCCTATCGCACGGATGAGTGGCCGGAGTGGTTTCAGGCGACCGGTCTCTCGACCCATGCCGCACCGCCCCGGAGCATCGTCTTCGATTCCTCGCTGGCGATGATGGAAGCGGCGTTGCAAGGGGCTGGAGTGGCATTGGCGCCGCCCTTGATGTTCTCTCGACAACTGGCGGTGGGCGCAATCGAGCAACCGTTCGCCATCGGGATCACCACGGGCAGCTACTGGCTGACCCGCTTGCAGTCGCGCCCTGAAACGTCGGCGATGGCCGCGTTCAAGGACTGGTTGCTGCAAGCTTCGCATTAATACAAAACACTGTGGGAGCGGGCTTGCTCGCGAAGGGGTCATTACATTCAACATTGATGTTGACTGACACACCGCCTTCGCGAGCAAGCCCGCTCCCACAGGGATTGAGGTGTTTTCAGAGGGTTACCGCACCAGACACGGCCGCTTGTTATCGAATTTCCACCCCGGAATCAGAAACTGCATCGCCACGCTGTCATCCCGCGCGCCCAGTCCCATGCCTTTGTACAGCTCATGGGCCTTGGCCAGCTGATCCATGTCCAGCTCCACCCCCAGGCCAGGTTTTTTCGGCACCTGCACGCAGCCGTCGACGATTTGCAGCGGCGCTTTGGTCAGGCGTTGGCCGTCTTGCCAGATCCAGTGGGTGTCGATGGCCGTGATCTCGCCCGGCGCAGCCGCCGCGACGTGGGTGAACATGGCCAGGGAAATATCGAAGTGGTTGTTGGAATGCGAGCCCCAGGTCAGGCCCCATTCGTGGCACATCTGCGCGACTCGAACCGAGCCTTGCAGGGTCCAGAAGTGCGGGTCGGCCAAAGGAATATCCACAGACTGCAACTGGATCGCATGGCCCATTTCCCGCCAATCGGTAGCGATCATGTTGGTCGCGGTTTTCAGGCCCGTGGCACGACGGAACTCGGCCATGACTTCACGGCCCGAGTAACCGTTTTCCGCACCGCATGGGTCTTCGGCGTAAGCGAGAACGTGATGCTGATCCCGGCACAGGCGGATCGCTTCTTTGAGCGACCAGGCGCCATTCGGATCAAGGGTGATGCGTGCATCGGGAAAGCGTTCGGCGAGGGCGGTGACCGCTTCGATTTCCTCGTCGCCACTCAACACGCCACCCTTGAGTTTGAAGTCCTTGAAACCATAACGGGCGTGGGCGGCTTCCGCCAGACGCACCACGGCGTCGGCGCTCATGGCTTTTTCGTGACGCACACGGAACCAGTCGTTGTCGGCGTCCGGTTCGCTGCGGTAGGCCAGATCGGTTTCATTGCGATCACCGACATAAAACAGGTAGCCGAGCATCTTCACTTCGTCGCGCTGCTGGCCTTCGCCGAGCAGGGCCGCGACCGGTACGTCCAGGTGCTGACCGAGCAAGTCGAGCAGGGCGGCTTCAAGGCCAGTGACCGCGTGAATGGTGATGCGCAGGTCGAAGGTCTGCAGGCCGCGACCACCGGCATCGCGATCGGCAAAGGTCTGGCGCACTTGATTGAGGATCTTCTGGTAAGTGCCGATCGGGCTGCCGACCACCAGTGCGCGCGCATCCTCCAGCGTCTGACGAATACGCTCGCCACCCGGCACTTCACCGACTCCAGTGTGACCGGCGTTGTCCTTGAGGATCACAATGTTGCGGGTGAAAAACGGACCATGGGCGCCACTCAAATTGAGCAGCATGCCATCGTGGCCGGCCACCGGCACAACCTGCATGCTGGTGATGATCGGGGCTTTTGCGGCTTCTTGTGGGTTCATTTTCTTGTCCTTAAAACCAATGTTCAGGCGTGATTAGGTGTTGGTTTGCCCAGGGCAACCACAGGTGCAGATTTCGGTTTATTGCGCGCGGCGAAGACGATGATCGCGGCGATGATCGAGGTGGCGGCCAGGCCGTACAGCCCGCCCTGAATCGACCCGGTGTGTTGTTCCAGCAGACCGAAGGTGGTAGGCGCAACGAAGCCGCCGAGGTTGCCCACCGAGTTGATCAGTGCGATCACGCCTGCAGCAATCCGTGCATCCAGGTACGCCTGGGGAATTGGCCAGAACAGCGACGATGCCGACTTGAAGCCCAGCGCGGCGAAGCAGATGGCGACGAAGGCGAAGATCGGCCCGCCCGTGGTGGACATGAACATCCCGGCGGCAGCGATCAGCAGCGCAGCGGCGACCCAGGCTTGCTGGTGTTTCCATTTGGCCGACAGCGTGGCGAAGGCGTACATGCCGACGATCGACAGCAACCACGGAATCGAGTTGAACAGCCCGACCTGGATGTCGCTCAGGTCGCCCATCTTCTTGATGATGCTCGGCAGCCAGAAGGTCGCGGCGTAGATGGTCAACTGGATGAAGAAGTAGATCAGGCAAAACAGGATGATCTGACGATCCTTGAGCAGTGTGCCCAGCGACGGTTTGATCGGCGTCGCGGCTTCGCGGGCCAGTTGTTCGTCATCGATGGCTTTGACCAGTGCGTCCTGCTCAGGAAGGGTCAGCCATTTGGCGTCGTGGGGCTTGGAGTCCAGCCAGAACCAGACAAACACGCACAGCCCGACCGAGAACATCCCTTCAATGAAGTACATCCACTGCCAGCCGTGCATGCCCAAACCACTGATTTGTAGCAGCAGCCCGGACAGCGGGCCGGAGATCAGCGACGCTATGGCTGAGCCGCTGAGGAAGATCGCAATCGCCTTGCCGCGTTCGACGCCAGGCAACCAGCGGGTGAAGTAATAAATCACCCCGGGGAAGAAACCGGCTTCGGCGACGCCGAGCAAAAACCGCAGAATGTAGAAGTGGGTTTCGTTCTGGATGAACGCCATGCAGGAAGCCACCAGGCCCCAGGTCAGCATGATGCGGGTCAGCCAGATTCGTGCGCCGACTTTTTGCAGGAGGATGTTGGAAGGGACTTCAAACAGTGCGTAACCGATGAAGAACAGACCGGCACCGAAGCCGTAGGCGGCAGCGCCAATGCCCAGGTCATGCTCCATGTGCGCGCGGACGAAGCCAATGTTCACACGGTCGATGTAGTTGACGATGAACATGATCACGAACAGCGGCAGAACGTGGCGTTTCACTTTCGAGATGGCGGACTTCAGGACCGAATCGGCGCCCTCGGTCATCCCGGATATGGATGTATTCACTGCTTTTTCTCCCACTCGTTATTTTTATGCGGGGTGTGGCTGGATGCTGCGTTGTTGATAGACATCATACAACTAGGCTTTTTTGTCCTACAAGTACCGTCACTCAACAAAATGGTGCTAGGCGGAAGGGTTTTTATTCGTTTTACGGGTTTGTGTGGCGTATTTGTTGGGTTATTCACGGATGTGTTCAGCCGATAATTTTCCCTTTGTCTCGGCGGAGCGCTTGGGTGCGATGGTGTAAATCGTCTTTTGTGCAGTAAATATTGAGTGTTGTCATACAAGTTGAGCGGCGTTTTATTGAGATTCCCGTCATCGAAAAGCGCACACGGTGATACGATCCGGATACCCGCTTTACGGATAAATCACCATGCAAGAAGACATCGACGCACCTGCCCGCAAGCGTGCCCATAACCTGGCCCATGATCTGGTGAGCAAACTGACCCAGAGCATCCTGCTCGGCCAGATGGTGCCGGGGGACAAGCTGCCGTCGGAAAACTCGATTGTTCAGGAGCATGGCGTCAGTCGCACAGTGGTGCGCGAAGCGATCTCGAAGTTGCAGGCTTCGGGGCTGGTTGAAACCCGTCACGGCATCGGCACTTTTGTTCTAGAGCGCGCACCGGATCAGGGGCTGCATCTGAATGTCGATACGGCGCTGGGCGTGCGCAGTATTCTGGAGTTGCGCATGGGCCTGGAAACCCAGGCTGCGGCGCTGGCAGCGGTTCGTCGCACGGACAGGCAGTTGGCGCAGATGCGTGAAGCGCTGGATGACTATCAAAGCCTGTTGGCCAACAACGACAGTTGCGTCGAGGCGGACAAACGCTTTCATCTGCTGATCGCCGAAGCTACTGGCAACGCGTGTTTCACCGAGATCATGCAGCACCTGGGCAGCGCCATGATCCCCCGGACCCGCGTTAATGCCGCCGAGCGCGGGTCGGCGGATTTGAGCAAGCTGGGGCAACTCGCCAACCTCGAACACGAGGCGATTCTCAACGCCATCAGACGCCAGGATCCGGATGCGGCGCGGGCGGCAATGTGGTTACACCTGACTAACAGCCGCGACCGCTTTTCGGCTGATCGGTAGCCGCCGTTGGTCTCCTCGATAGCACCCCTTTTGCAGATTGTCCGACGACAGGCGATAAACGAAACCCGGCCGATGGGCCTGATGCCGGTAAGTTAAGAGATTTGAGCGACGAAAATCCTGTGGGAGCGTGGCTTGCCCGTGAAGAATGCACCGCGGTTTTTCAGGTACTACGCGTCATCGTTCTTCGCGGGCAAGCCCGCTCCCACAGGTTCTGCGCCTTAACTGACTGACATTGGGCCCATCGGCCGGGTTTTTTGTGGGTACAGGTTTATTACGTCATCGTTCTTCGCGGGCACTATTGGCCTCAATCCCCCTTCGGCAACTCAATCACAAACCGCGTCCATCCCTTATCCGATTCGCAACGAATCTGCCCGCCATGGGCGCGGATGATTGACTGGGTGATGGCCAATCCCAACCCCGCATGTTCACTGCTGCCTTCACGGCGCGCCGGGTCTGCCCGGTAGAAGCGGTCAAACAAACGCGGCAACAAGTCTTCAGAAATCACTTCCCCGCTGTTTTCAACCGTCAGGCTCAAGCCTGTCGGCTGTTCGATAATCTTCACCCGAACCTCGCCACCGCCCGGGGTAAACCGCAGTGCATTGTCCAGC
The DNA here is from genome assembly GCF_000282495.1 of Pseudomonas sp. GM79. Taxonomy (GTDB): domain Bacteria; phylum Pseudomonadota; class Gammaproteobacteria; order Pseudomonadales; family Pseudomonadaceae; genus Aquipseudomonas. Next base: position 5,544 of record NZ_AKJE01000039.1, on the reverse strand, counting down.
AGATTGGACAGCGCCCGACGCAACATGCTGCGGTCGCCCTGCATGCGCGCGCTGCCGTCACGACTCAATTTCACCTGAGCGTCCTCGGCCAGCGGCGCAAAAAACTCCAGCAGCACATCGGCTTCTTCCGCCAGTTCCAGCGCTTCGCGCTTGGGCATCAGCAAGCCGTGGTCAGCCTTGGCCAGGTACAACATGTCATTGACCAGTTGCGCCATCCATTGCAGTTCTTCGAGATTGCTGTGCAGTGCTTCGCGGTAATCCTCGATGGGGCGAGGGCGGGTGAGGGTGACCTGGGTGTGGGTCAGCAGGTTCGACAGCGGTGTGCGCAGTTCATGGGCGATGTCGGCGGAAAACGCCGAGAGCCGCTGAAAAGAGTCGTCAAGGCGTCCGAGCATGGCGTTGAAACTGTGGGCCATTTCCGCGAGTTCTGGCGGCATGTCTGCTTCCGGCAGGCGTGCGTTGAGCGATTGCGCCGAAACACCGCTGGCGACCGCACTCATGCGCCGCAGCGGGCGCAAGCCACTGCGCGCCGCCCAGGCACCGAGCAGGGCGGTGGCCAGCGCCGACAAACCGACCGTCAGCCAAATCAGGTGCTGCATGCGTTGCAGAAAGTGTTGGTGATGGGTGATGTCCAGTAGCAGGGTCAGTTGTGGTGAATCGGGTTTATCGAGGAACAGCGGTGCATTCAGGACGCGGTAGTCAGTACCGTCATCACTCACCGTCGATAGGCCCAACTGGCGCGGCAAGTCTTTGGGTAAGCGGGCTGAGCTGTCGTACAAGCGTTGGCCGTCACTGCCGATGATGCGCAGCGAAAGATCGGCTTGTCGGCTCAATTCATCGGCCAGTTTGGTCTCGCTTTCGCTGGACGGAATGTCATCCAGAGCCCGGCGCAAGCCAATCAGTTTGCCGTCGAGCAACTGCTGGTCCAGTTCGACAAAGTGCGCCTCGCTGGCGCGGCTGAACAACACCCCGGCGAACAACGACACCACTGCGGTGCAGGCCGCAAACAGCAACGCCAGACGGTTGCTTAGAGAGAGTCGGCGCATCAGGCAGGACGCTCTTCAAGGACGTAGCCCATGCCGCGCACGGTGTGGATTAACTTGTTCGGGAAGTCGTCGTCGATCTTCAGGCGCAAACGGCGGATCGCCACTTCGATAACATTGGTGTCGCTGTCGAAATTCATGTCCCACACCTGGGAAGCGATCAGCGACTTGGGCAGCACTTCGCCTTGGCGCCGTAGGAGCATTTCCAGCAGAGCGAATTCCTTGGCGGTCAGGTCGATGCGCTGACCGTTGCGTTCAACCCGGCGACGAATCAGGTCCAGGCGCAAGTCGGCCAGTTGCAGGCTGGTTTCCTGAGGCAGGGTGCTGCCGCGGCGCAGCAGGCTGCGAACCCGCGCCAGCAGTTCGGAGAAGGCGAACGGTTTGACCAGATAGTCGTCGGCACCCAGTTCCAGGCCGTGCACCCTGTCCTCCACAGCGTCTCGGGCTGTAAGAAACAGTACCGGTGTGTCGAGGCCCGCGCCGCGTACCGCTTGCAGAATCTGCCAGCCATCGCGACCGGGCAGCATCACATCGAGGATCAACAAGGCGTAATCGCCGCTCAACGCCAGTTGCTGGCCGGTGTTGCCATCGGCCACCAGTTCGGTGGTGAAACCGGCCTCGGTCAGGCCCTGACGCAGGTAATGGCCAGTTTTCGGTTGGTCTTCGACAATCAGCAGTTTCATGGGCGACTCGGGCAGTTGGAACAGGTGCGTTATACCGTGGGCAGCGGCGATACAGGCCAACCTGACAAAGTTGTAATCTGCCTGTCAGGTGGCTGGCAGAGCCCGCGGGTTAAGTTTCCCACAAGCTGAACCTCATCTTGTTGGAGTGCGACTATGTTTTTGCAAAATCGTCTGGTACTGACCGCTTGCTTGCTGACTCTGAGCTTGGGGCTGGAGGCTTCACCGGCGCATTCCTACGACTTCGGTCAACCGGCGGCAGCGACCAAGGCTACCCGTAGCGTTGAAGTGGTGATGGGCGATATGTCCTTCACTTCCAAGGCGATTGATATCAAGGCCGGAGAAACCGTTCGCTTTGTACTGGTGAATAAAGGCCAGTTACTGCACGAATTCAACCTCGGCGACGCGGCGATGCATGCCCGGCATCAGCAGGAAATGCTGCAGATGCAGCAAAGCGGCATGCTGATGCCTACAGGCATGAAGGCCATGGACCACGGCTCCATGGCCACAATGGACCATTCCTCCAAAGGGCATGGGATGAAACACGATGACCCGAACAGTGTGCTGGTGGAGCCGGGCAAAACCGCCGAGCTGACCTGGACCTTCACCAAGGCCACCAACCTGGAATTTGCCTGCAATATCCCAGGCCACTATCAGGCCGGTATGGTCGGCAAACTGACAGTCAGTCAGTAAGCACTCAAAGGCGGGAGCAAAGGCTGGTAGAATCCGCTGATTCTTCAGTCAGGTTTCCGCCATGCATCCCGCAGCCGAACATTCGCCGCTGGGCAAGTCCAGCGAATACATCGCCACCTACACGCCGTCCCTGCTGTTCCCGATCCCGCGCACCGCGAAATGGGCGGAGCTGGGCCTGACGGCTGAAACCCTGCCGTACAAGGGCGTGGACTTCTGGAACTGCTTCGAGCTGTCGTGGCTGTTGCCGTCCGGCAAGCCCGTAGTGGCGATTGGCGAGTTCAGCATTCCGGCGGATTCGCCGAACATCATCGAATCGAAGTCGTTCAAGCTGTACCTCAACTCGCTAAACCAAACAGCGTTTGCCGATACCGCAAGCCTTGAAGCGACGCTGGCAAAAGACCTTTCGGCCGCTGCCGGCAAACCGGTGGGCGTGCGGATTCGCAGCCTGAAAGAGGTTGAGGCAGAAGGCGTCGTGGCGTTGCCGGGTGTGTGCATCGATGACCTGGACATCAGCGTCAGCAACTATGAGCATCCGCGCCCGGAACTGCTGCGGTGCGATGAGTCGCTCATTATTGAAGAGTGCGTACACAGCCATTTGCTCAAATCCAACTGCCCGGTTACCAGTCAGCCGGATTGGGGCAGCGTGGCGGTGGAGTATCGCGGCGCGGCGCTGGACCATGCGAGTTTGCTGGAATACATCGTGAGCTTCCGTCAGCACTCGGACTTCCATGAGCAGTGTGTGGAGCGGATTTTCCTCGACCTGCAGCGGTTGCTCAAGCCAGAGAAGCTGACGGTGTATGCGCGGTATGTGCGTCGTGGCGGGCTGGACATCAACCCGTATCGCAGCACCGAAGAAGTGCATTTGCCGAACCATCGGCTGGTTCGTCAGTAATACAATATCGATCACCATGCAATCCCCCTGTGGGAGCGGGCTTGCTCGCGAGTGCGGTGGGTCAGCTGACATCAATGTTGAATGATATGCCGCCTTCGCGAGCAAGCCCGCTCCCACAGGGGGATTGCATTTCAGGTCGCAGAAACGAAAAAGCCCCGCTATCGATAGCGGGGCTTTTTTTGTATATGGCGGGTTCAGATCCCCATGTTGCCCAACGCTTGCACGATGTTGCGCAAGGTGCCGGCAAGGGTTGGGTGTTCAAGTTCGAAGCGATCGACGGCCAGATTCACACTGTCGGCGAGGTTGGTGTCCTGGGTTTTGGTTTCCAGCTCAAGTTCGAGTTCGATCTGTTGCATCAGCGCGTGCAGGTCAGCGCGCTCTTCTTCGGAAAGCGGTGGATTCTGTTCCAATTGCTCGCGCAGTTTGTTGAGCTGTTCTTGCAGTTCGCGGGCAGGCATGGCGTTCTTCCTTTTATCGATAGGCACTGGCATAGACCGCAGCGGCGCGCCAAAGGTCTATGGCTGACCTGTAGATTAATCCACTCCCGGGCAACCTGCATGCCTTCATAGGTGAGAGGCGGCGATCAGGGCTTTTCGCCCTTGAGCCGGCGCAGGCTGATATCGGCCAGGCAAGTGTCGAGTTCGCCCAAATGATCGATCACCGAATGCACGCCCAGGCCGAACAACTGCATCGTCGCCTTGCCGCGCAGATGTTCCCGTTCCTTTTGGCTCAAGACCTGCCATTCGCTGGGGGCCAGCCCGCACAGCGAGCCGCAGGACGCCAGGCCAATGGTCCACAACCCGGCATTCAGGCCCGATTGCAGGAGTCGCGGTTCGCCGCTGACCAGCACACAACCGTCCAGACGTTCGACATTCAACGCCATCAACGCTTGCCAGCAGGCGTTCGGGGCCGGCCATGGATTGATTGTTGCCAGGTGTTGCGAAGGTTTAATCCAGTCCGGAAGTGCCGCGGCCAGAGAGTGGCTAAGGGCGGGGGGCAGTTCGTCGAGCCAGGCGCAAGGAATCTGTTGGTGCTGCAAGCTGGACAGGCTGTCCAGAGCGCCAAGCGTGACTTCGGCATGCTCGGCAGTCAGTTTGCCGGCTTGGCGAGTACGTGCGCCGAAATCCACCAGGCATCCGCTGAGGCCGAACAGTACAGCGGTCAGGCTGGGGGCGACGAGAGGTGTGTTTTCGGCGCGTGGCATATCAACATCCTTGAAATAGTAACAAGGCTATTCGTGGACGGTGACAGTTGAGTGACACTGATGTGAATCGCTTCCAGCCAGGAGAATCATCCGGGGGCCATCGCGCACGATGCTGCCTAAACCGGGTTTTCCGTCATATACTAGCGGCCTTTGCGCCTGGGCCAAGCCCCCGCGCCAGTACGAATCCAAGGAGTTTCTCTATGCGCTGGAGCAATCAGCTCGCTCAGCTTTGTATGTGTGCCAGTGTATTGCTGGTTCCGTTCGCGGCCCAGGCGGCCACGGAAGAAGACCCTTGGGAAAGCATTAACCGCCCGATCTACAAGTTCAACGATTTCGTTGACACTTATGCACTGAAGCCATTGGCTCAGGGCTATCAATTCGTCACGCCGCAGTTTCTGGAAGATGGCATCCACAATATGTTTCGCAACGTCGGCGACGTGACCAATCTCGCCAACGACGTGTTGCAAGCCAAGCCCGCTGCGGCAGGCGTCGACACCGCGCGTTTGATCTTCAACACCACCTTCGGCCTGCTGGGCTTCTTCGACGTGGGCACCCAAATGGGCCTGCATCGCAATGATGAAGACTTCGGCCAGACCCTCGGTTACTGGGGCGTGGGCAGCGGTCCGTACCTGATGTTGCCGCTCATGGGGCCAAGCACCTTGCGTGATGCGCCTTCCAAGTATGTCGACGGCTATACCGGCCCGTACCGCTATATCCACGACGTGCCGGTGCGTAATTCGATCTTCGGCCTGAACATCGTCGACACCCGCGCCAATCTGCTGTCGGCCGAAAAACTGGTCAGCGGCGACAAATACACCTTTATTCGCAATGCATACCTGCAAAACCGCGAATTCAAAGTCAAGGACGGCCAGGTCGAAGACGATTTTTAATCTCGACCGGTAAAACGAAGAAGGCGGCCATTGGGCCCAATGTCAGTCAGTTCAGGCGCAATCCATGTGGGAGCGGGCTTGCTCGCGAAGTCGGCGGCACAGTCAACATTGATGTCGCCTGATACACCGCTTTCGCGAGCAA
>NZ_AKJE01000038.1 GCF_000282495.1 Pseudomonas sp. GM79 | reverse complement strand
GGCTGCCGCTGCGCCAGCTGCCAAGGCTGAAGCTGCGCCTGCTGCCGCCAAAGCGCCGGCCGCTCCAGCCGCCGCGCCTGCTGCTGCCAGCGTTCAGCAAGTGCACGTGCCGGACATCGGTTCGTCGGGCAAGGCCCAGATCATCGAGATCCAGGTCAAGGTCGGCGACACCGTCGAGGCTGATCAGTCTCTGATCACCCTGGAATCCGACAAGGCCAGCATGGAAATTCCATCGCCTGCCGCTGGCGTGGTCAAGGCCATCAGCGTCAAGCTCAACGACGAAGTCGGCACCGGCGACCTGATTCTGGACCTGGAAGTGGCGGGTGCTGCTGCACCGGCCGCGGCCGCTCCAGCCCAGGCTGCTGCGCCTGCTGCCGCTGCTCCAGCGCCAGCCGCTGCGGCTCCGGCGGCTCCGGTTGCCGACACTGTCCAGGACATTCACGTCCCGGACATCGGTTCGGCGGGCAAGGCCAAGATCATCGAAGTGCTGGTCAAGGCTGGCGACACCGTCGTCGCCGACCAGTCGCTGATCACTCTGGAATCCGACAAGGCGAGCATGGAAATTCCATCGCCTGCCGCTGGCGTGGTGGAAAGCGTTTCCATCAAGCTGGATGACGAAGTCGGTACCGGCGACCTGATCCTGAAGCTGAAGGTCAAAGGCGCGGCACCTGCTGCGGCTCCGGCCCCGGCCGCTGCTGCACCGAGCGCTCCTGCTCCAGCCGCTGCTGCACCTGCTGCTCCGGCACCGGCCGCACCTGTTGCTGCCCCGGCCAAGCCAGGCGCCAAGGTTCACGCAGGCCCGGCTGTTCGCCAACTGGCCCGCGAGTTCGGCGTCGAGCTGAGCGCCGTTGGCGCCAGCGGTCCGCACGGTCGCATCCTGAAAGAAGACGTGCAGGTTTACGTCAAAGCCATGATGCAGAAGGCCAAGGAAGCACCGGCCGCTGCAGCTGGTGCAACCGGCGGCGCGGGCATCCCGCCGATTCCGGTCGTGGACTTCAGCCGCTTCGGTGAAATCGAAGAAGTGCCGATGACTCGCCTGATGCAAATCGGCGCGTCGAGCCTGCATCGCAGCTGGCTGAACATTCCTCACGTGACTCAGTTCGATTCGGCTGATATCACCGAGCTGGAAGCGTTCCGTATTGCTCAGAAAGCCGTTGCAGAGAAGGCTGGCGTCAAGCTGACCATCCTGCCGCTGCTGCTCAAATCCTGCGCGCACCTGCTCAAGGAACTGCCGGACTTCAACAGTTCGCTGGCGCCAAGCGGCAAGGCGATCATCCGCAAGAAGTACGTGAACATCGGCTTCGCGGTCGACACCCCTGAAGGCCTGCTGGTACCGGTCATCAAGAACGTCGACCAGAAGAGCCTGTTGCAACTGGCAGCCGAAGCCGCTGCGCTGGCCGCCAAAGCCCGCGACAAAAAGCTCACCGCTGACGACATGCAAGGCGCCTGCTTCACCATTTCCAGCCTCGGCCACATTGGCGGCACCGGCTTCACGCCGATCGTCAACGCGCCGGAAGTGGCGATCCTCGGTGTTTCCAAGGCAACCATCCAGCCAGTCTGGGACGGCAAAGCCTTCCAGCCGAAACTGATGCTGCCGCTGTCGCTGTCCTACGATCACCGTGTGATCAACGGCGCCGCTGCTGCACGCTTCACCAAGCGTCTGAGCGACCTGCTGGCGGACATCCGCACCATCCTGCTGTAACACCGGTCGGCCCTCCTTCACCGCAGGGCCGCCGCGTTCGACGTTTTCCGAGCGCCACGCTCGTACCTCAACCCCGCCAATTTGGCGGGGCTTTTTTTGCCCTGAAGAAAGCCCTCCTCTGCACCTTATTCCTACACTCATGGCTTACACCGCCTACAACTCGAGTCCACTTCCGCCCGATATTTTTTGCGAGCCAATAACTAGTCTTAGTTAGGAGAATTTCTAATAGAAACTTCGACAACTTATTCCGATTAGTTAGCATTACTTCGAATGGACTCGAACATGTTCAAACCGACTGTCGGCCCGATTATTGGCCACACCACAACTAATCACACCCGTATTTTCTTGCGCGGTAATTCACAGAACAACGCCTTGGTATTTGCAGGCATTCGTTATCGACGCGCCGGCGAGGAGCACTGGTCCAAAGGCGTATTTGCAAAACTGACCATCTTGCGCGACATGTCCGACGTGATTGCCCTCAACGATCTGGCTACCGATACCGCCTATGAATATCAGGCGGGCTGGTTCAGCCCCATGAGCCCGGTGCATACCGTGGAGACGATCCAGGAACTGCCACTGCAATGGCCTCGGGAGATCTATCGCTTTCGCACGCAGTCCAGCAAAACCACCACGCCACGGGCCTATATCGCAGGCTCATGTCGTTACCTGCGAATGACCGCCGGCATTGCGTTCGCTCCACATTTGGGCGATCGGATCTTTGCCTCGATCACAAGCCTGGCGGAACGCGCCGAGCCGCCGATCAGCGCCATGCTGATGACTGGCGACCAAATCTACGTCGATGACCTGAACCTCGTGGCTCCCGACCGGGAATACAAAGACATCCTCAGCAAATACCGCACCGCTTTTTCTCAGCCGCATATCTCGAAGTTAATGTCCGGCGTGCCGACTTACATGATCCTCGATGACCATGAAATTGAAGACAACTGGCCTGCCAATGAAAGCAAGGCCGATGCTTACTTATACGAAAACGCCATGGCGGCGTATGAGTTATATCAAGCCAGCCACAGCCCTGCTTATGAGTTACTTGCCAACGGGCAAGTAAGCAAGAAACTGCAAAAGTATTGGTATCAATTCTCCGATGGCGATATCGAATGGTTTATCACCGACAGCCGAACCCGACGCAATCTGTCGGCCAGCGACCGGCGCATCCTTGACGAAGAACAGGAACAGGCGCTGCTCAAATGGCTGATCAACAGTACGGCCCGGGTCAAATTCGTGGTCACCAGCGTCATGTTCTACCCCGACCGCAAACTTAACGGCGATGACGCCTGGAAAGCCTTCCCGGAACAACGACTACGGCTGCTGGAGACGATTCGTACGCACGGCATCAAAAACGTCTTGTTCATTTCCGGCGATGTCCATGGCTCACTGACCAGTTGCCTGACTCACAGCGCCGACCCGAATTTTGAAGTTCACACCATCGTGTCTTCACCGCTGTACAACAGCAAACTGCTGCCGTATGCCAAGGCATCGACCTTCATCCTCGACCAGCCGTTGGCCCGAACGGCCGCGGGGGATTATCGGCATGAGCTGAGCAGTGAAGTGATCAGCCAGGATAACTTCGCGCATCTGGTCGTCGATGCTGAACAGGTCCGCGTCAATTATCACGATCGGGATGGCAAGCAACTGCAATCGATAACCATAAAATTGCATTGATTGCGGAAAAGATCGCAGCCTGCAGGAGCTGCCGAAGGCTGCGATCTTTTGACTCACAACATTACTTTTAGGCCCCTCGCTGGAGAAATCTTCGCGCCTGCCGACATATTCTTATAGCACTTGGCCTTCATGTCTCTTGTCAGTCGGTGTCGCAATGATGCAACCTTGCCGCAGACAACAGTAAAGAGGGCGAGAGCCCGGCGCGATCAGCATATTCGAAGCGAGTTTCCCTCCATATGAAGAGCCAACCCGATGCCGCCAGCCGTATGGTGGCCGAGGTAGTGACGCAGTTGCCAGTGCCCTCGCGGCTCGGCATGCTGCGTTTCGAACGGCTGAATGAACCGAGCTGGGCGCTGCTGTTTCTCGACCCCAATTGCGAACGACAATTTGGCCTGCCGGCAGTGGAGCTCTGTGCTCTGGTCGGCTCGCCTTACGCCAGCCTGATGGAGCCCGAAGCGCGCTATCAACTGCATGACACGATCCAGCAGCAACTCACCGAAAGCCCGCATTACCTGATCCGCTACACTTTGCACACCGCCGCAGGCGTACTGAGCCTGCTGGAACTGGGCGAAGCTTACAAACAACACAATCGACACCTGCTGCGCGGCTATCTGATGGTAGTGGACGGCCTGTTCATCGATGAGCCGCTGCTGCCGGTACTGGATCTGGAAACCCAGAACTCACGCCTGCAAATCGCCCTGGAACTCAATCAACGCGCCCAGCAGGAACAACTGCAGCACCTGGACCGGGTGCGCGCCCAGCAAGATCTGATTCTGCTGCTGACCCGCCAGCGCTACAGCACCAACAATTCCTTGCAAGAAGCCGCCGAGCTGATCACCCGCAGTGCCTGCGATATCTATGAAATCGACTGCGCCAGCCTGTGGAACCTCGACGGCTCACTACTGACGCCGATCTCGGCCTATCACCGCGCCACCCGCAATCACCGACTGCCAGAGCCGATCGATGCCAGTGGCTTCCCCGATTACCTCGAAGCCTTGCACACCGGCCGTGCCATCGACGCCCACAACGCCATGCGCGACCCGCGCACCCGGGAAATAGCCGAGAGCCTGCGCCCGCGCGACGTCAACGCCATGCTCGACGCCAGCATCCGCGTCGACGGCCAAGTGGTCGGCGTACTCTGCCTGGAGCAGATCGGTGCGACGCGCGCCTGGCAATCGGACGAAATCGCCTTTGCCGGCGAGCTGGCGGATCAGTTCGCCCAGGTCATCAACAACCACAACCGCCGCACCGCCACCAGCGCCCTGCACTTGTTCCAACGTGCGGTGGAGCAAAGCGCCAACGCCTTTCTGCTGGTCAATTGCGACGGCGTGGTGGAATACGTCAACCCGAGCTTCACGGCGATCACCCAGTACTCCACCGAGGAAGTCCACGGCCAGCGGCTGTCGGAACTGCCGGCGCTGGAAAACCTCAGCGAACTGTTGTTCGACGCGCCGTCGGCGCTGGCCAAGAGCAACAGCTGGCAGGGCGAGTTCAAGAGCCGGCGCAAAAACCTCGAACCCTACTGGGGCCAGCTATCGATTTCCAAGGTCTACGGCGACAACCGTGAGCTGACGCACTACATCGGCATCTACGAAGACATCACCCAGACCAAGCTCGCCCAGCAGCGCATCGAGCGCCTGGCTTACACCGACAATCTGACCAACCTCGGCAACCGCCCGGCGTTCATCCGCAACCTCGACGAACGCTTCGCCCGAGACAGCGACACGCCAATCAGCCTGCTGCTGGTGGACATCGACAACTTCAAACGCATCAACGACAGCCTCGGCCACCAGACCGGCGACAAGCTGCTGATCAGCCTGGCGCGACGCTTGCGCAACAGCCTGAGCCCGAGTGGCAGCCTGGCGCGCTTCGCCAGTAACGAATTCGCCGTGCTGCTGGATGACACCGACCTCTCGACTGGCCAACAGGTCGCCAACCAATTGCTGGCGACCCTCGACAAACCGATGTTCGTCGACAACCAGCTGATCAGCGTCACCGGCTCCGTGGGCCTGGCCTGCGCGCCGCTGCACGGCCGTGATCCCCAGACGCTGATGCGCAACGCCGGCCTGGCGCTGCACAAGGCCAAGGCCAACGGCAAGCACCAGGTGCAGGTATTCACCGAAGCGCTGAATGCAGAAGCCAGCTACAAACTGTTCGTCGAAAACAACCTGCGCCGCGCCCTGACCCAGAACGAGCTGGACGTGTTCTACCAGCCCAAGCTGTGCCTGCGCAGCGGTCGCTTGCTGGGCATGGAAGCGCTGCTGCGCTGGAACCATCCGGAAAAAGGCATGATCCGCCCGGACCAGTTCATCAGCGTTGCCGAAGAAACCGGGCTGATCATCCCGATCGGCAAATGGATCGCCCGCCAGGCCTGCCGCATGAGCAAAGACCTGACCGCCGCCGGCCTCGGCAACCTGCAAGTGGCGATCAACCTGTCGCCCAAACAGTTCTCCGACCCGGACCTGGTAGCGTCCATCGCCAACATCCTCAAGGAAGAAGAACTGCCGGCGAACCTGCTGGAGCTGGAACTGACCGAAGGCCTGCTGCTGGAAGCCACCGAAGACACGCACTTGCAACTCGACCAGCTCAAGCGTCTGGGCCTGACCCTGGCCATGGACGACTTCGGCACCGGTTACTCGTCGCTCAGTTACTTGAAAAAATTCCCGATCGACATCATCAAGATTGATCGAAGCTTCATCCACGAAATCCCGGACAACCAGGACGACATGGAAATCACCTCCGCAGTGATCGCCATGGCCCACAACCTGAAACTCAAGGTCGTGGCTGAAGGCATCGAGACGGCCGAGCAGCTTGCGTTCCTGCGCCGCCACCGCTGCGACGTCGGCCAGGGCTACCTGTTCGACCGACCGATACCGGGTTCCGAGCTGATCGAAAAGCTCAAACGCTACCCGCGTGGTCCGATCGCCTGAATAAGGCTGAATGCTCTTTCTGCCTGGACACAAAACCCTGTGGGAGCGGGCTTGCTCGCGAAAGCGGTGTGACAGTCGACATCATTGTTGCCTGACACACCGCCTTCGCGAGCAAGCCCGCTCCCACAAGGTAGTGATTAACTTGGCATCATTGGGCACACTGGTGGTCTGTTTATTTACATCTCAACCTGACTGAGAGGACTGATCATGGTTCTGCGCTCGGAAATCCTGGTGAACAAAAACGTGCTCCCGACTAAAGAACAAGCTCTGCCTGGCCGCGAAACCCCAATGACCGTGCCGGAAAAACACTTCGTCCACGACGCCCCGCTGCTGGGCCCGTTCGCGATGGACGTGGATTTCGCAATCTTCGGCCTGGGCTGCTTCTGGGGCGCGGAGCGCAAGTTCTGGCAGCGCGAAGGCGTGGTCAGTACGGCGGTGGGTTATGCCGGCGGCTTTACGCCGAACCCGACGTACGAAGAAGTCTGCTCGGGCCTGACCGGCCACAGCGAAGTGGTCCTGGTAGTCTACGAGCCGGCAAAAGTCAGCTATGAAGAATTGCTGAAGATGTTCTGGGAACTGCACAACCCGACCCAGGGCATGCGCCAGGGCAATGACATCGGCACCCAGTACCGCTCGGTGATCTATGCCACCAACCCGGCACAATTGGCCGCCGCCAAGCACAGCGAGCAAGTGTTCCAGGCCGAGTTGACCAAGGCTGGCAAAGGCACCATCACCACCGAAATCGAAGAAGCGCCGACGTTCTACTTCGCCGAGGCGTATCACCAGCAGTACCTGGCGAAAAACCCTGAAGGGTATTGCGGGATTGGCGGTACAGGCGTGACCTGCCCGATCTGATTTTGGGCCCTGAAAAGCTTCGCGAGCAAGCCCGCTCCCACACTGGATCTGTGCCTGACCACACTCTTGTGATCGACATAGCCCCCCTGTGGGAGCGGGCTTGCTCGCGAAGGCGTCCTTTCAGACGCCATCAATCCATCTGATCAGCAATCAACTCTCAGCAATCAACCAATCCATCTGCCACCCACCCTGGGTCTGCCCAAGCTTCTTGGACAACCACGGCAGCAACTCACGCAATTCCTCTTCAAGCCCCCACGGCGGATTGGCAATCGCCAACCCCGAACCATTCAAGCTATTGGGCGTATCCAGCGGATGCACCAGCAACTCAACCCGCAACAACTTCGGCGCGCCCGTACCCGCCAAATCCTGATAGAACCGACGCAACATGCGCTGGTCCTTCACCGGGTACCAGATCGCCGCCACCGTCTGGCGCATCCGGCCAATCGCTTCTTTCAACGACGCCGCACAACGCTGCATCTCATCGAGCTGTTCGAACGGCGGATCAATCAACATCACCGCCCGCTTCTCCTGCACTGGCAACATCGCCCGCGACACATGCCAGCCTTCACCCAAGTGAACCTTCACCCGACGATCACCGGCCATGTTGTCCTTGAGCAGCAAGCCATCTTCGGGGTGCTTCTCGTTGAGCATCAGCCGATCCTGCGGCCGCGTCAGTCGCCGCGCCAACTCCGGCGATCCCGGGTAATAGCGCAACTGGCCATCCGGGTTCATGTCGTGCAGCACCTTCATGTAATCGGCAGTCAGCGCCGGCAAATCCGGCTGATCCCACAACCGCGCGATCCCTTCCAGGTACTCACCGGTACGGCTCGCCTGATCGCCCTGCAGGTCATACAGACCAATGCCGGCGTGAGTGTCGAGATAGGCAAACGGCTGCTCCTTGCGCGACATCAAGGCGATGAGGCGGGTCAAAGTCAGGTGTTTGAACACATCGGCGTGATTGCCGGCATGGAAGGCGTGACGATAATTCATGATTGCTCCTGCGAAGGCCGGGAAGTTTACCTTGTACGGGGCCGAACGTCAGGGCCTCACAGCCGAGCGGACAATCTGCGCGGCAATCATCCCAACGCAAGAGCAAGGGCGTGATCACAACCCCCTGTAGGAGCTGCCGAAGGCTGCGATCTTTTGATCTTGCTCTTGCTCTTGCTCTTGCTCTAGTGGCGAGGGAGCTTGCTCCCGCTGGGCTGCGCAGCAGCCCCAAGAAACCTGAAACCACCACAAAACCCCGTTGCGAGGGGGCTCGCCCCCGCTCGACTGCGCAGCAGTCGCCAAACCAAACACCGCGCCTAACAAATCCGGATCGCTGGTTTTTGGGGCTGCTGCGCAACCCAGCAGGAGCAAGCTCCCTCGCCATAAAACCACTCGGCGTTAGTCCGAAGGCCGAGCCCGCAACCGCCGCCCAATCACATCCAGCACATCACACCCATCCCGCAACGGAATGGCACACAGCAACGCAAAATCACTGAGAATGAACGACTCACACTCAACCGAACCGCGCATCGACATGTTCTCAAGCACCTGCGTAACGGCGCGAATTCGATAGTTGGCAGCGTCATACAGAACATCGAGCGGGGCGTGGGTATCGACGAACAGCGTGGGCATGTCGTTGCAGTTGCCGGTCAATGCCATGAAGCGGTTTTCGGGATGAGGGATTATTTTTTCGTAAGGTGGATCGGGGTGAAGACTTTTCATTTTTTTAGACCTTGGTGATTGAGTTAAATGCTACCAACGGCCTTTCCTACGGGCTTGGGTGGCAGCCGTACGCGGGAGTAGGAAACTGAGCAACTCACCAAACTCAGCCACGCCGAAGCGTGCCCCGCGCACAGCCGCCGCGAACGATGTTACGGACACAAGTTAAGTGCCGCAATCAAACGACAGCGCTGATGCGCGGTGAGTTGTCCCGGGTTCCTACACCCTGCCGCTGCATTTGCAGCGACAGCCAAAGACTATCCATGGATCTCACTTCGCACCAGTTCATGGAAACCGATACGGTTTGAAGGAAACTTCCGACGACATTGTCCGGAAATTTCGATGTCACAACAAAGTTTTTAAACACCTTCCGATTAATCTGTGGTGCTGGCAATCAAAGCACTGAGAGTTTGACGCTTGGGATTCCAAATTGTCAGGCACAAGAAAGGGGACAGACGTATTTATCATCTAAGCTTCAGAAATTCATGACTAGCTTAAGCACTAGTCTCACCAAGTTGAAAAGTCCTCCTGACTCGCTTTATAAAGATCATTAATCCACGCCTCGGACAACTTAAGGTACACATCTTCAAAAAACGCCCTCGGATTTTTCATTTCATTCCACCCAGGAGGGAGCGAGGAGGGAGACATCGGATCATGTTCCAAAATCTCAGAAAAAACACTCGAGTCACCCTCAAGAGCCTCTCCCAACACAAAGAACAAAACAAACTTGTGCCGATAACTCAACGCAGCGAAGCGCTTGACAATAAACCGGGATATTAAAAACTCCCTATCTGAAGGACACTCAGGATCGTACGCCGACAACTCAACCCCAAGACTCTCCTCGCGATCATATATATCGAACCCACCGAGAAAGTGCTCTACGCTCGGATTATATGGAACGTTAAGATACGGATGCATCAGCATTAGATTTTCTCTATCGGATAAAGCGCTATAGGCTTCAATGTCTCAAAATCGAATTTCATCTCAAAGGCATTAATCTGAGGAATGAAACGCGGATTTTCTGGGTCTAAAGGATTAGGTTCATATCCTTGACCTACATTTTCAGCCTCCATTCTTACTACCAAATTTCCTTTACTATCCTCCCCAGTAAAACGAGACATTTTTCTAGTCTCCCTTGTCATCGCTTCATTATAAGCATTCAGCTGTGCTCTATGGCTTATAAACCTAGAGCTTGGAACGGCTCTCCAACTCTTATTTCCACCACGAAGTTCGCAGCTAGTGGTTTGTTGCTGAACAGCAGAACCCGAATTCTCGGCCCGATTCTTATACGCAGCTCGCACTATAGCGATACATTTTCTAATAGCTATTGATAACGTCATTCTTCAAAAACCGACCATTACGAAACACAATAAAGTTGAAAAAAAGTAACGAATTCACTTACTCCCTTGCCGTTCACCATCAATGAGAACAAAGCATAAATGGACGGAGTTTATTTGTTACTCAAGCCCCCTTCAAACAGCCACAAACCCCGAAAATTGGAAAATATAAGCCCACCCCCTTTGCCCCATGAAAGTACACATTAAAAAATCGTGCGCGTTGGGATATTTTTTACTCATCAAAAATATCAACAAGGTGACTCAACCATACCTCTCCCGAATCCCATTCGTGCCAGTAGCAGTAGCAGCAGCTCATCTTTTTGAGCAGAAACTCTCGCAACTCTATCTCGGTCATATGCCTCTCGAGCAGAGCAGCAATTTCATTTCTCACAACCGAAATTGTTTCGGATGTTGAGTCAAACAGGAAAGATCTAACAACATCATCCGCCGTGTAAAATTCACACATCCAGTCCTCATGAAAATAGGCTCCCAAGAACTGGTAAAGCTGCGAAAACGAATTATCGATCACTTGCATACCCCGTATAAATAATGTAGCCGGACGGCGATTCGTTAGCTCTCTGGAGTATTAACTTTACAACAGATAAAGACTCAAGTTCTCCACTGCGTCGAACAACTCCAACGCCTACCGGCGCCGACATTGGTTGTGTAATAACGAGCCTGCGCGCATTACCACTCACAAAATCATCTATTAGTTCTTTATTTCTATCCATTACGCTTGAAACTGTGGCCTCTGCGGCAGTTTGATTAGGAAATGTCGATGCGATTGGTATATGTGGCTCTGCCTCGAGCCTTTCTCGCAACTGGGCTTCGGTCCGACCAATATGTTTCTCAATGAGATGGCCTCCCTGAGCTTCGTGTGCAGCCAAACCACCGCCCGGAACAATTACGCTAAACGGTCCTTCAGGATCACCGGGGCAAGGTAGACACGCCAACCCCAACGGATCAACCCACCCCGTCGGATTCGGCGTGTATTGATACTGGTTCAGCCCACCTGCCAACTTCACCGGATCCGGCGTCAGATACCGTCCTATCTCCGGATCATAGTACCGATGCCGGTTGTAATGCAGGCCACTCTCGGCGTCGAAGTACTGCCCCTGGAACCGCAGCGGCTGATCGAGCTGCTCGCCCCCGCCGAACGCCAGACGCGTGACTTTGCCGTAGGCGTTGTACTTCGCCGACCAGACAATCTCGCCACCAAAATCGGTCAGTTCCTGCGGCGTGCCGAGGTGATCGAGCTGGTAGTAGAACGGGCAGGCCTTTTTCGGGCCTTTGCCGTCGAGCATGGCCAGCGGGCGGAAACTGCCGGGTTCGTAGACGTAGCTGCGGTAATGCTCTTTGCTGCTTTCGGCGACGACTTGGTCGCCCTGCCAGAAGAGTTCGGTGGTTTTGCCGTCGACGGTTTTGGTTATGCGGCGGCCGAAGGCGTCGTAGCGATAATTCGTACAGCTTCCATCGGGCAACGTGACGCCCACCAACCGGTGCTGGCAGTCGTAACGGTATTCGGTGACGAGTTTTTGCGCAGTACCACGGCGTTCGCGGATCAGGTTGCCGAAGGCGTCGTAGTCGTAGTGGCGGTCGCCTTGCATGAGCAGGCGATTGCCCGCGACTTTCGCGGCGCCGGGGCGATCCTGCATCAGCAGGTTGCCGGCGGGGTCGTGGGCGAAGCTTTCCGGCGGGGTGTCGCGGGTGTGGCGGACACGGGTCAGGCGGTTGAGCGGGTCGTAGGTGTAGTTGCGTTGGCCGTGGCGGGTGTCGGCGATGTGGTCGAGATTGCCGTTGGCGCTGTAGGCATAGTCGCGGCGGTACAGGTTTTTTTGCTGTTGGCTGACGGCGTGGGCCTTCAGTCGGCCCTGGTCGTCGTAGGCATATTCGCTGAGCAGCAGACCTTGCTGGCGTTGCTGTTCACGGCCGGATTTGTACGTGTGACTTGTAAGACGCGCGCCATTGAGGTCGATGGCCGTCAGCGCCCCGCCCTTGGCGTGGTGGTAGTCGAGTTTGCTGCCGTCCGGTAGACGCAGCCGGTTGAGCTGGCCGCAGGCGTCGTAGCCATAGCGCAAGGTGCCCCAACCCTGGTGTTCGGTGATCAGCCGGTCCTGCTGGTCGTACTCGAATTCCAGCGGATGATCGTGGCCGTCGTCGACGCTGGTCAGTCGACCCAGTGAGTCGTAGCGATACTCGACCTGGATGCCATCGGGCAGGGTCTTGACCAACAGGCGCCCGGCCGAGTCCCGCTCATAAGCCGTGATCAGCTGCGAGCCGTCATCGCCAAACTCGGTTTTCTCCAGCAGGTGCCCATTGAGATCGTAGGCGTACGCGGTACGGCGGCCGTCGAAGCCGGTTTCCTGTCGGATCAATCCGCCGGGGGTGTAGTCCAGCCGATAGTGTTCGCCGGCTTCGTTTTCGATGTCCGTGAGCAGCAGCTGGGCGTTGTCATAGCGATAACGCAGTTGCGTGCCATCGGGATTAATGCGGCGGCTGACCAGGTGTAAATCGTCGGCATATTCATAGCGAGTGACGCGGCCCAGTTCATCGCGTTCGGCGGTGATCTTGCCGTAGGCGTTGTAGCTGTAGGCGCGAATGGCTCCTGTAGGCAGCGTCGTCTGTATCAGTCGGCCGACGGCGTCCCACTGAGACTTTGTGATCGCGCCGTGTTCGTCCTGACGGGTAATCCTTCGGCCCAGTGCGTCGTAGGAAAAGCGCCGCTGACCACCGTCCGGCAAGGTTTCTTCGAGCAACTGGCCCAAGGCATTCCAGACGAACAGATGCCGACTGGTGTCCGGGTAGCGGATCGACAGCAACCGCCCCTGGGCGTCGTAGTGGTAATGGATGACCTGGCCGTCCGGGTCGACAGCCTCGGTGACGTCGCCCTGGGCATTGCGCCGATAGGTCCATACCGCCTCGCCGCGATACCGCGCATGCAGGAAACCGTTGCGGTACTCGTAGGCAGTCGGTTCGTCTTGCGGTGGAATCAGCGCCACCAGCCGTCCGACTTCGTCGTAGCGGTATTCGGTGACGGCGCCGAGCGGATCCTGTTCGGCAAGCAACCGACCGTTGTCGTCGTAAGCCTTGAGGTGCTCGCCGCCATCCAGCTCGACCTTGCGCACCAGCCGCGCCCGATCATCGTGGACATAAACCTCTTCGCTGCCATCGATGTTCTGGACGGTGACACTGCCCTCGTCATCCCAGACATAACGCGTGTCCATCTGCGAAAACGACGCCCAGTGGCGGACACATCTGGCCGCTTTGCCGGACCTTTCCCACTCCCAAAAGAAACTCGCCCCACCGGCCAGTTGACGCTGCAAAATCACGTGCCGGTCGTCGTAGTCGTAACGCTCGCTTTCGCCGGCGGCGTTGCTCGCCTCGACCAGTTGAGCGCATTCGTCGTAGCGGTAACTGACCAGCGTCTGCTCGGTGTGCCAGGTCTCATCGAGGGTCTGCGCGGGGACAAACACCTGATAGTCGACGGCGATCAGACGCGCGCGGTCATAGCGCAACAGCAAGGCACGGCCGGCGCCGTTATCGAGGCGCTGGATGCGCTGCTGGCGGTCGTGAGTGATGCGCAAGCGGTTGTCGTACGCGTCGCTAATCGTCGTCAGAAAACCGTTATGAAAGTGGTAGAAACGGGTTTCTTCGCCGGCCTGGGCGAGGATCAGTTCTTCGGGCTCGGCACCGAGATAAATCGCCGCGCGTGACAGGCCGTTGTGGATCGCCGGGCGTTCGTGGTTCGGCAGCGGGAAGGTGGTGCGGCGGTTTTCGTGGTCGATCCAGATGACCTGATCACCGTCGATTTCCAGCCGATGGGCGAGCGAATGGCTCCAGCCGAAGCCCAGCCCACAATCGATCTCGGCGGCACTGGTGCGATAGAGCCGGGTGAAGTCGAACGGCAGGATCCCGTCCAGCGAACCGTCGGTGAGGGTTAGCAGTTCCTCGCCGGTGACCATCGATACCGGGCATTTGTTGGTCGCGGTTTTATCCGCGGAGTCGGCGCTGTCGCCGTTGGGGTTTGTGGCTTGTTTTGAGACATCGTCGTGGTGTTCGTTTTGCTTGAGCGTGGTGTTGCGTTTGGCATCCCAGCGCAGTTGCATGCGACCCTTTTTCAGTCCCGCTGCAACACCGCGCGCGGCGACTTTCTTATAGCGGTCGACGTACTCCATGAAGTTGTTGATGATCGCGACCATCGACTTCACGAAGCCCATTACGGCCTGAAAAATCTGCGCGCTGTACTTGGCCAGACGCACCGTCAGCCAGGCAATGCCTACCCCAACGACACTCAGCACCACGCCAATCAACAAGTCGATGACCAAACCGACCACAACTTTGGAAATGGCTTCAGCCGAGGACCCGGCAAGTTGCGAAGGCGGCAATGCTTCGAGCCATAGCACTGCGGTGCGTACCAGCAAACACAGTGCTGCCTCGTCGCTGGCCAGCAACATGGCCTTTTCCATTGTGTCTGGGGCAGTCACGGCCAGATTGGCGAGTTGACTGGCACTTTCACCGAGCTTTTCGGCAAAGGCGTTGGGGTCTTTCAGGATGTCGGTGAGTTCACCAATGCCATCCCAAACAGCCTGAATCGCTGCCCAACTTCCCGCCAGCATTCCATTGCCCACTGCTGCCAATGAAGCTGAAGCCGATTGCTGCGACCACTGCGGTTTGAACCCCTCCCACTCTTTGCGCAGCCAGCCTTCCAGCTCTAAGGTCAAGCCATCGTAAGACGAGAAAAGATCATCGATTTGAGCCGGGGTAACTTCGCTCTGAACATGAACACGATAGAACTTGCCGGGTGTACCTTCGAACTGTCCTTTACCGTTTTCATCGAGCGTGACCGGTGTGATCTCGCCGCCATCGGCAGCAATCACATCGACCCGAATATTCCCCAGCGGAACGTCATAAACCGATTCAAACTTGCTCTCGATTTCCAGAATTCCGCTCTTCGGGCACTGCGCAAGACTGGAGAAAAAATCGTCATCACGACTGCTCACCGCGGTGGTGGTATTACCAAGTTTTATGAGCCGCTCCATGTCCATCAGCGACGGCATATCCGTAACTCGGCTAACCCTGTCCGCATTCCCGCTCAAAAAACTGCCAAGTTGCTGGCGATATAAACTCAAGGTGTCTTTGAAACCGTCGAGCTCCTGCTCAATACGAACGATCTGATCCATCAGTCCAGCTCCGTCATCAGGTAATCCACCAAGGCTGATTTCGGTGCTTGAGGCAGGTCTGGCGTCTCAAGAAGGCTCGCAACTTTGTGCCGCAACACACTTTCGGAAAACGCTTCGTAAAGGTCTGGGCGGTCCTCGCTCAACCACTTCATCAAGTTGTTGATGCGGGTTGTGGCGGACTCGGCGGTGAGGTGTTTGAGCAGTGATTCAGAAACTTCCCACCACGGGAAAACCCTGGCGGTTTTCAACGCACTGCCGCCGATATCGAGCGGTTTCCCATTGATCAAACAACGGTCGATGACAGGCATTAACTGCGTGGCGTTAACGTCGGCAGACTGAAGAATCGGCAGCAAATAGCGCCCATCCCAGAAGCGAAAAAACACCGCGTTGCCGTTGGGCAAAAGAACTTGAGTGAGGCTGCGCAAATGCTCGACCAGCACTTCTTGAGAGGCAGAAGAAACCGCCAGCCAACCCCAATCGCGGGACTCGGTCGTAGCGCCCCACTCCAGAAACTCACCGCCAGCAGGGACGATTCCCACAAAGGGCATCACCGCTTCCCACTCGGCATACGCGGTATCAGCCCAGATCGGGCTCGGCGCTTGAGCGGTGATCGAGCGTTGCCAGGCTTTGAACGGTTCAGCCGCACTGGCGCTGCTGAAAATCGCGAACAGTTGCTCCCGCGGCTTCAGCGGCTGGCGCTCCAGCCAGGCGTGAGGCGACAAGGGATCAGGCTGCACAAACACCGTCCTTGCAGCGCTCGCATTCTTCACAGAACGGCGCATCACTTTTCAGGCTGAGAATCTGTGCGGCACTGAGCAGCGCCGCCGGGGCCGCTGCCAGTTTTAACGGCACATCCGGCAAGCTCGGCGCAGCTGCCGTGGCCGGCATCAACGCGCCCCCCACCTGAATCGGCACGCTGCTGAAAATCCCGCCGGGGCCGATGTTGATCCATTGCCCGCCCGCCTGAATGGTCGCGCTGGCACCGCCGTCGATGACCACTTGCTGGCCGGCGCTGACGTGGAATTGCTGGCTGGCGTTGAGGGCCTGACTGGTTACGCGAATGTGCCGGTCGCCGACCACTACCAAGTGATCGTCCTGCCGCACTTCGGTCTGGCGCTGACCGTGGGTAATGCGTTTTTCGTCAGCCTTCAGCTCATGGCGGGCGGTGCCGGTGACGACGATGCTGCGCTGGTTATCGACCTGAACCTGTTGATCGTTCAGTACATGCTGAGTCCAGTTTCGCTGGGCGCGCAGGTAGATTTCCTCGGCGCCTTTGCGATCCTCTATGCGCAATTCGTTGTAACCACCGCCACCGGGACTACTTTGGCTACGGAAAATGCTGCGGGTCTTGTCCGCCGGCAGATCGAGCGGCACCGGGGTCGCGGCGTTGGGCAGGCACCCCATGACCAGCGGCTTGTCGGCATCGGCGTCGACAAACCCCACCAGCACTTCCATGCCGACGCGCGGAATCATCACGCTGCCGTAGCGGTCGTGTGCCCAGCCAGTGGCGACACGCAGCCAGCAACTGGAATGCTCATTGAGCCGACCGTCACGGTCCCAGGCGAGCTGAACCTTGACTCGACCGTACTCGTCGCAATGGATTTCGCTGTCAGTCGGGCCGGTGACCATAGCGGGTTGATAGCCGAGCATGCGCGGCTTTTCCGGCCCCAGCGCGGGGCGAAAAGCAACGTCCCACGGCGTCGCCAGAAAAGTATTGCGATAGCCTTGGAAATCATCCGGGCTGTCGCCGGTGGCCGACTCTTCCAGCACTTGTGGCTGCCGGCCACGGTGTTCGATTTCGGTGATCAACCACAGGTCATTCCACGTCTGACGCGGGTGTTCGGCGAGGTGTAGGAAATGCCCACTGACCAAAGCAGATTCGTCGCCGCGACCTTCGGCCTGACGGTAATCCGCGCCGTGGCGCTCCAAGGCCCGTTGCGCCAGATGCTTGCCGTGTTCGCGATCGGTGAATTGACCAGGGAAGTGGTAGTCCTCCAGCACCGGTCGCTGCTCGCTGTCGAGGCGGCTTTCGAGTTGCAAACGCGGTTTGCCGAAGTCGTAGTCCCGGCGAGTGACCGCTGTGGTCCGGGTTTCCAGGCGCACGTTGAACCGCTTGATTGCCGGCGCTTCTGCCGCCATCCCACTGCCTGGCAGGTACAGCGTCGGTTCGGGCAGCCGTGGGAAAACCGTTTGGTCATCACCGAACACCAACAGGTGCCCATCTGGGCTGTGCTGGAAGTGGTAGTGAATGCCGATCTCGGCACACAGACGCTGAATGAATGCCAGGTCGCTTTCGGCGTACTGCACGCAGTACTCGCGCTCGGGGTAGTCGCTGCCGAGCCGGAACTCGAAGGCATCGCGCTGGATGCCGTGGTCTTTGAGGATTTGCGTGACGATCGCCGGCACGCTTTTATGCTGGAAAATCCGCTGATTGATACGCTGACCGAGATACGTCAGGCGCGGCACGAGACTGATTTGATAGCCCGTCAGACGTTTCCCGGAGTCGCTTTGGCCGACGCGAAAAATCTGACCATGAATACCGGAACCTTGCGCATCAAAACTCAGAAACGCCTGACGATGCAGCAGGCTTTCGAGGTCAATGTCGGGCCGTTCGCTGACCAGTTCCAGGTCAAAACGGTAGGGTTGGCTGATGGCTTCCTTGCCCGTGAACTCAAGTACCTTGAGCTCATTCTGGACGCCGTCGAGGGTCAACGTGAAACGCGGTTGATTGGCAGGCGCGAACATCCGATGTGTCTCTGCAGAATGAAGGCGGGCGATTCTGCATGAGCGACAAGGGGTGTTGAGGGGGGGACAAGGAAATCAGATTTTCCCTACTTTTTATGAAGACTCCCCCTTCATAAAATAGAATTTTTGACTACAGACATTCCCTTCAGAAGCACCACCGGACAAATGTGGGAGCGGGCTTGCTCGCGAAGGCGGTGTGACAGACAACGTTGATGTCGACTGATTTACCGCCTTCGCGAGCAAGCCCGCTCCCACAGTGGAACTTCGATGCTTCACGCCCTGCGCCAGACGTAAAAGCGCAAAAAAAAACGGCCCGCCTCCAAAAGGAAGCGGGCCGTTTTCATGTAGCCGAAAGGTCAGAGCCTCAGCTCATCCCCATCACTTGTTCAGGCGGAAATCTGCCTCAGCAGCCGCAAAACGCTGAAGCATGCCGTGAGTCGGCGTGCCCAGCTTGCTGACGATGTAGATCGCCAGGCTGGCGAAGATGAAACCAGGGATGATTTCATACAGGCCTAGCAGCTCGAAGTGTTTCCAGACGATTACGGTGATCGCGCCAACCAGGATGCCGGCCAGTGCGCCGTTGCGGGTCATGTCTTTCCAGATCACGGAGATCAGGACGACTGGACCGAACGCAGCACCGAAACCAGCCCAGGCGTAGCTGACCAGACCCAGTACACGGTTTTCCGGGTTAGCCGCCATCGCAATGGCGATCAGGGCAACCAGCAGCACCATGGCGCGACCGACCCAGACCAGTTCAACCTGGGAAGCGCTTTTACGCAGGAAGGTTTTGTAGAAGTCTTCGGTCAGGGCGCTCGAGCACACCAGCAGCTGGCAGCTCAGCGTACTCATTACCGCCGCCAGAATGGCCGACAGCAGTACACCGGCAACCCACGGGTTGAACAGGATTTTTGCCAGTTCGATGAATACACGCTCGTGGTTTTCACTCACTGGCATCGCCACGGCAGGGTTTGCCGAGAAGTAAGCGATACCGAAGAAACCTACAGCGACCGTGCCGCCCAGGCACAGGATCATCCAGGTCATGGAGATGCGACGGGCGTTAGCGATCGACTTGACCGAATCCGCGGCCATGAAACGCGCCAGGATGTGCGGTTGGCCGAAGTAGCCCAGACCCCAGCCCATCAGCGAGATGATGCCGATGAAAGTGGTGTTTTTCAGCATGTCGAAGTTGCTTGGATCTTGTGCTTCGATCGCCAGGAACGTGGTGTCGATGCCGCCAGTCGCCAGCAGCACGATGATCGGCGTCAGCAGCAGGGCGAAGATCATCAGCGTGGCTTGTACGGTGTCCGTCCAGCTCACTGCCAGGAAACCACCGACGAAGGTGTAGGCAATCGTCGCCGCGGCACCGGCCCACAGCGCTGTCTCGTAGGACATGCCGAAGGTGCTTTCGAACAGACGGGCACCGGCCACGATGCCGGAAGCGCAGTAGATGGTGAAGAACACCAGGATCACGACCGCGGAGATGATCCGCAGCAGGCCGCTTTTATCTTCAAAACGGCTGGAGAAGTAATCCGGCAGGGTCAGTGCATCGCCGTTGTGCTCGGTCTGCACACGCAGACGGCCGGCAACGAACAGCCAGTTCAGGTAAGCACCGACGATCAGGCCGATGGCGATCCAGCTTTCGGAAAGACCGGACATGTAGATAGCGCCCGGCAGGCCCATCAACAACCAGCCGCTCATGTCGGAAGCACCGGCAGAGAGTGCGGTCACGACGCTGCCCAGGCTACGACCGCCCAGAATGTAGTCAGAAAGGTTGTTGGTGGAGCGATAGGCCATGAAGCCGATCAGCACCATTGCTGCGATGTAGATCACGAACGTGATCAGGGTTGGATTGCTTACGCTCATTGAGTTACGCCCTGGCATTGTTTTTATGTAGCAGCGGCTGGTGAACCGCTCGCAAACGACGACGTTTGACGGACGATTCGGGGTCCCGCGCATTTATGACTGATGTTTCCCCAGGAAAGCCATCAGCCGGCACACCGATCTTTTTGACCGGTTGCACCTTGGCCGCGAATGCTATTCAACAAAGCAAATAAGGTGCAACCAGTTTCGTGCGAATAAGTTGCACCTAGTCGGATTTTCTTGAAAAGGGTCGGTTTTTGCTCCTTTTCAGGGCGTTTTCCGGGTTGCACTAGAAGTAAAAGCACCAAGCCGGCGCGGGAGGGATGTACCAGAATCAGTTTCCTGACGAGCTGCTTATTATTCCGACAAAAAAAGGGTTGCACCCGGTTGCACCTCGACCGACGCACAGCTAATCTTGCCGCCAGCTGATGCCACGCGGTCGTGGCAAACATGAGGATAAAAATATGGCTACCACCACTCTTGGGGTCAAACTTGACGACCCGACCCGCGAACGCCTCAAGGCCGCCGCGACCTCGATTGATCGCACGCCGCACTGGCTGATCAAGCAGGCAATTTTCAATTACCTGGAAAAACTCGAGGGTGGTGCAACCCTGTCCGAGCTGAACGGTTTGAACGGCAAGGAAGTTGACGACGCGGGCGAGATCCATGTCGATCACGCGCATCAGTGCTTCCTGGAGTTCGCTGAAAGCATCCTCCCGCAATCGGTGCTGCGCGCCTCTATCACTGCCGCCTACCGTCGCCCGGAACCTGAAGTGGTGCCGATGCTGATCGAGCAGGCGCGCCTGCCGGCCCCGATGGCTGAAGCCACCAACAAGCTCGCCGCCTCGATTGCCGAAAAATTGCGCAATCAGAAAAGCGCCGGCGGCCGTGCCGGGATTGTTCAGGGCCTGTTGCAGGAATTTTCCCTGTCGTCCCAGGAAGGCGTGGCACTGATGTGCCTGGCCGAAGCGCTGCTGCGCATCCCGGACAAAGGCACCCGTGACGCGCTGATCCGCGACAAGATCAGCACCGGTAACTGGCAGCCGCACCTGGGCAACAGTCCGTCGCTGTTCGTCAATGCCGCCACTTGGGGCTTGCTGCTGACCGGCAAACTGGTCGCCACCCACAACGAAGCGGGCCTGACGTCGTCCCTGAGCCGCATCATCGGCAAGAGCGGCGAGCCGATGATCCGCAAGGGCGTCGACATGGCCATGCGCCTGATGGGCGAGCAGTTTGTCACCGGTGAAACCATTGCCGAAGCCCTGGCCAACGCCAGCAAGTTCGAAGCCAAGGGCTTCCGCTATTCCTACGACATGCTGGGTGAAGCTGCACTCACCGAACATGACGCCCAGAAGTACCTGGCCTCGTACGAACAAGCCATTCACTCGATCGGCAAAGCCTCCCACGGTCGTGGGATTTATGAAGGCCCGGGTATTTCGATCAAGCTGTCCGCCTTGCACCCGCGTTACAGCCGCGCCCAGTACGAGCGCGTGATGGACGAGCTGTACCCGCGCCTGCTGTCGCTGACCCTGTTGGCCAAGCAATACGACATCGGCCTGAACATCGACGCCGAAGAAGCCGACCGCCTCGAGCTGTCGCTGGATCTGCTGGAGCGCCTGTGCTTCGAGCCGCAACTGACCGGCTGGAACGGCATCGGTTTCGTGATCCAGGCTTATCAAAAGCGTTGCCCGTACGTGATCGACTACGTGATTGACCTGGCTCGTCGCAGCCGTCATCGCCTGATGATCCGCCTGGTAAAAGGCGCGTACTGGGACAGCGAAATCAAACGCGCCCAGGTCGAAGGCCTGGAAGGCTATCCGGTCTATACCCGCAAGGTGTACACCGACGTTTCCTACATTGCCTGCGCACGCAAACTGCTGTCGGTGCCGGAAGTCATTTATCCGCAGTTCGCCACGCACAACGCCCATACCCTGTCGGCCATTTACCACATCGCCGGTCAGAACTATTACCCGGGTCAGTACGAGTTCCAGTGCCTGCACGGCATGGGCGAACCGCTGTACGAACAGGTTGTAGGCAAATTTTCCGAAGGCAAGCTGAACCGTCCGTGCCGCGTGTACGCTCCGGTTGGCACGCACGAAACACTGCTGGCGTACCTGGTGCGTCGTCTGCTGGAAAACGGCGCGAACACTTCGTTCGTCAACCGCATCGCCGACCAGTCCATTTCGATTCAGGAGCTGGTGGCCGATCCAGTGGCCAGCATCGAGCAGATGGCGACGCTGGAAGGCGGCTTCGGCCTGCCGCACCCGCGTATCCCGCTGCCGCGTGATCTGTATGGTGCCGAGCGCGCCAACTCCAGCGGCATCGACATGGCCAACGAACATCGTCTGGCTTCCTTGTCCTGCGCCCTGCTGGCCACCGCTCATAACAACTGGAAAGCGGCGCCGATGCTCGGCTGCGCGTCCAGCAGCGAAACCCCTGCGCCAGTCCTGAACCCGTCGGATCTGCGTGACGTGGTTGGTCACGTGCAAGAAGCCACCGTCGAAGATGTCGACAACGCAATTCAGTGCGCCCTGAACGCTGCACCGATCTGGCAGGCCACCCCGCCCGCCGAACGCGCCGCGATTCTGGAACGTGCCGCCGATTTGATGGAAGGCGAGATCCAGCCGTTGATGGGCCTGTTGGCGCGTGAAGCCGGCAAGACCTTCGCCAACGCCATCGCCGAAGTGCGTGAAGCCGTGGACTTCCTGCGTTATTACGCGGTGCAGGCGCGCAACGATTTCACCAACGACGCCCACCGTCCATTGGGGCCGGTGGTCTGCATCAGTCCGTGGAACTTCCCGCTGGCAATCTTCAGTGGTCAGGTCGCTGCTGCCCTGGCCGCCGGTAACCCGGTACTGGCCAAGCCTGCGGAACAAACCCCGCTGGTGGCCGCTCAAGCCGTGCGTTTGCTGATCGAAGCCGGGATTCCGGAAGGCGTGCTGCAATTGCTGCCGGGCCGTGGCGAAACCGTCGGCGCCCGTCTGGTCGGCGATGATCGGGTCAAAGGCGTGATGTTCACCGGCTCCACCGAAGTCGCTCGCTTGCTGCAACGCAACGTCGCCGGTCGCCTGGATGCTCAGGGTCGTCCGATTCCGCTGATCGCCGAAACCGGTGGCCAGAACGCGATGATCGTCGATTCCTCGGCGCTGACCGAACAGGTGGTGATCGACGTGGTGTCCTCGGCCTTCGACAGCGCCGGTCAGCGTTGCTCGGCGCTGCGGGTTCTGTGCCTGCAGGAAGATTCCGCCGACCGTGTCATCGAAATGCTCAAGGGCGCCATGGCTGAATGCCGTCTCGGTAATCCAGAGCGCCTGTCCGTGGACATCGGCCCGGTGATCGACGCCGAAGCCAAGGCGGGCATCGAGAAGCACATCCAGGCCATGCGCGACAAAGGTCGCAACGTGTACCAGGTGGCCATCGCCAACAGCGAAGAAGTCAAACGCGGCACCTTCGTGATGCCGACCCTGATCGAGCTGGAAAGCTTCGACGAACTGCAACGGGAGATCTTCGGTCCGGTGTTGCACGTGGTTCGCTACAAGCGCAAAGACATCGATCAACTGATCGGTCAGATCAACGCTTCCGGCTACGGCCTGACCTTGGGTGTGCACACTCGTATCGACGAGACCATCGCCAAGGTGATCGACAACGTCAACGCCGGTAACGTCTACGTGAACCGCAACATCGTCGGTGCTGTGGTTGGCGTGCAACCGTTCGGCGGTGAAGGTCTGTCGGGTACTGGCCCGAAAGCCGGTGGTCCGTTGTACCTGTACCGTTTGTTGTCGACGCGTCCTACCGATGCAATCGAACAATCCTTCGCTCGCGGCGATGCTATCGCTGCACCGGACGTCCGTCTGCGTGATGCCATGAGCAAACCGCTGACTGTGCTGAAAGCCTGGGCCGACAGCAACAAGTTCGCTGACCTGAGCACCCTGTGCGTACAGTTCGCGGCGCAATCGCAGAGCGGGATCACCCGTGTTCTGGCCGGCCCGACCGGTGAGCGCAACAGCTATGCCATCCTGCCGCGTGAACACGTGCTGTGCCTGGCAGACGTCGAAGGCGATCTGCTGACTCAATTGGCTGCGGTATTGGCCGTGGGCGGCTCGGCGGTATGGCCGGACGCTGAACCGGGCAAGGCCCTGTTCGCACGCCTGCCGAAAGAAATTCAGGCGCGGATCAAGCGGGTGGCTGACTGGACCAAGGACGAAGTGGTGATTGATGCGGTTCTGCATCACGGCCATTCCGATCAGTTGCGTGCGGTCTGCCAGCAAGTGGCCAAGCGTGCCGGTGCGATTGTTGGGGTTCATGGCTTGTCGCAGGGCGAAACCAATATTGCGTTGGAGCGTCTGGTGATCGAGCGGGCGTTGAGTGTTAACACTGCTGCGGCGGGTGGTAATGCCAGCCTGATGACTATCGGCTAAACCGCAATAAGACCGGGCGCCTGCAATGGGTGCCTGGTTTGCAAAATCCCTGTGGGAGCGGGCTTGCTCGCGAAGGCGAAGTGTCAGTCGACATCAACATTGACTGATCCACCGCATTCGCGAGCAAGCCCGCTCCCACATTTGATTAGCGGTGCCCGCACCACACCATCACGCTCATCAATCATCCTGTTCAGCCTCTATTCCCACGCCTAGACTCGGCCCATTCCAAAAAAAGGTAGGCCGCCATGTCCGAGACGTTGCTCAGTTCCCGTAATCTGGCTTTCGAGCTGTATGAAGTCCTTGATGCCGAGGGCCTGACCCAGCGTGAGCGGTTCGCCGAGCACAACCGCGAGACCTTCGATGCGGCTATCGGCACCGCCCGCAGCATCGCCGAGAAATTCTTCGCCCCGCACAACCGCAAGGGCGACGAGAACGAACCGCGCTATGAGAACGGTCAGGCAATTCTGATTCCGGAAGTGAAACCGGCGGTGGATGCGTTCCTCGAAGCCGGTTTCCTCAACGCCGCGCGCAGTTTCGACGCCGGCGGCATGCAACTTCCTACACTGTTGTCCCAAGCGTGCTTTGCGCACTTTCAGTCGGCCAACGCGGCGTCGACCTCTTACCCGTTCCTGACCATGGGCGCGGCGAACCTGATTGAAAGCTTCGGCACCGATGAGCAGAAGCAGCGCTTCCTGCAACCGATGATCGACGGTCGTTTCTTCGGCACCATGGCGCTGACCGAACCTCATGCCGGCTCGTCGCTGTCAGATATTCGTACCCGTGCGGAGCCTGCGTCCGACGGCACCTATCGCCTCAAGGGCAACAAGATTTTCATCTCCGGCGGCGATCATCCCCTGTCGGAAAATATCGTGCACATGGTGCTGGCCAAACTGCCGGACGCACCGGCCGGGGTGAAGGGCATTTCGTTGTTTATCGTGCCCAAGTTTTTGGTCAACGATGACGGCAGCCTGGGCAAACGCAACGACGTGTTGCTGGCCGGATTGTTCCACAAGATGGGCTGGCGCGGCACCACATCCACCGCGCTGAACTTCGGCGACAACGGCGAGTGCGTCGGCTATCTGGTGGGCAAGCCGCACCACGGTTTGAGCTACATGTTCCAGATGATGAATGAGGCGCGGATCGGCGTCGGCATGGGCGCGGTGATGCTGGGTTACGCCGGTTACCTGTATTCCCTGGAATACGCTCGCGAGCGTCCGCAAGGTCGGGTGCCGGATAGCAAGGATCCGACCACCGCACCGGTGGCAATCATTCAGCATGCCGACGTCAAACGCATGCTGTTGACGCAGAAGGCGTACGTCGAAGGTTCGTTCGACCTTGGGCTGTACGCGGCGCGGTTGTTCGATGACACCACGACCCTTGAGACTGAGGCCGAGCGCAAGCAGGCCCATGAGCTGCTGGATTTACTGACGCCGATCGTCAAATCCTGGCCGTCGGAGTTCTGCCTGAAGGCCAACGAACTGGCGATCCAGATTCTCGGCGGCCACGGTTACACCCGTGAGTATCCGGTGGAGCAGTATTACCGCGACAACCGTCTGAACCCGATTCATGAAGGCACTCATGGCATTCAGTCGCTGGACTTGCTGGGCCGCAAGCTGGCGCAGAACGGGGGTGCGGGGCTCAAGCAATTGATCCGGCTGATTGCCGATACCGCCGAGCGCGCTCAAGCGTATGAATCGCTGACGCCGCTGCGTGAGCCGTTGGAGAAACTGGTAGCGCGCCTGCAAAGCGTGACCATCGGCCTGTTGACCGATCTGGCTCAAGGCAAGGTCAACAGCAGCCTGGCGAACTCGGCGCTGTACCTGAAAGTGTTCGGGCACACGGTGATTGGCTGGCGTTGGCTGGAACAGGCGATTCGTGCCGAGGAAGGGTTGGCCAAGGGCAATATAGCGGATGAGAGCTTCTATAAAGGCAAGCTGCAGGCGGCGCGGTATTTCCTGACGTGGGAAGTACCGGGTTGTCACCATGAGCTGGCGATTCTTGAGGCGCGGGATGATGTTTGCCTGACGATGCGGGATGAGTGGTTTTGATCCCACCCTTGTGGTGTTGCTGAAATTCGCGAGCAAGCCCGCTCCCACACTGGCTCTGCGGTGAACATATTATTTATGAACACCGTTGATCGAATGTGGGAGCGGGCTTGCTCGCGAAGGCGTCAGTACAGGCAATACATTTATCAGCTCAACTTGAACCCACCCATCTGCCGTGCCAAATCATCCGCCAACCGCTGCAACATCTGACAATCCTCACGACAAGTCCTGACTTCCCCCGCTGTCGCTCGAGCCAAATCAGAAATCCCCTGCACATTCCGGTTGATCTCCTCAGTCACCGCCGACTGCTCTTCCGTCGCCGTGGCCACCTGATGGTTCATGTCGCTGATGCGCTCGACCTGCCCGGTAATCGCCGTCAACGACGCCCCGGTGCGCTGGCTCGACTCAACGCCGGTGCCGGTCGCCGCTTGCCCGGCGTGCATGGAAGACACCGCATTCTCCGCGCCTTGCTTGAGGCTGCCGATCATCTGCTGAATCTCGTCGGTGGACGACTGAGTCCGCCGCGCCAATGTCCGCACTTCATCGGCCACCACTGCAAACCCGCGCCCCATGTCCCCGGCCCGCGCCGCTTCGATGGCCGCATTCAAAGCCAAAAGGTTGGTTTGCTCGGAAATCCCGCGAATCACCGCCAACACTTGATCGATGGACGCCACTTGATGGGCCAACTCGCCCACCGCACCGGCAGCGATACCAATCTCATCGGACATGCTTTCGATATGCCGAATCGACCCGCCCACTACGACCCGCGCCTGCAGCGCTTCATCCCGTGCGGTTTGTGAAGCGACGGCCGCGTTGCCGGCGTTCTGCGCGATTTCCTGCACGGTCAGGCCCATCTCGTGGACAGCGGTGGCGACCATGTCGGTCATTTCCTGCTGACGGCCCGAGCGTTCGGCCGTGTTGTCCACCACCCGCGCCACTTGGCCGACCGCCGTGCGCAAGCGCTCACTGGTGGCCAGGACTTCGCCGATCATGTCGCGCTGACTTTCCAGAAAGCGATTGAAGCCGCGAGCGAGGTCACCCAGCTCATCGGCGCGGCTGGAATCTAACCTGTGGGTCAAATCTCCACCACCGCTACCGATGGCTACCAGTGCCGCTGTTACCTGACGAATCGGTCGCACCAATCCACGGGCCAGCAATACCACCAGCATCAGGCAAACCAGTGCCACCGCCAGGCCGATACCACTGCTCATCCACATCGCGCGGCGGGCTTCGGCGTAGATCTGCGACTGCGGCACTTCGGCCACCAGGGTCCAGCCCAGATCACGTAGCGGCAGGCTCAATGCCAGAAAATCTTCGCCATCGCGGACAAAACTGCTGGTGGCGAACGCGGTGGAGGTAGAGAGCTGCCCCATGACCGCTTGCGCCGCCGTGGCACCGATCTGCTCGACCAGCGTGCGTTTGCCGCTGAACTGCGTCTCGGGGTGAATCTGGATCAAACCGTCGGAGCGCACGAGATAGACCTTGCCGCGTTCACCGAAGTTGAAATTCTGGATCAGCTCCGACAGCTCTTTCATGCTCAGGCCCAGCCCGGCGACGCCCACGACTTTGCCGGCCTGCTCGACCTTGAGGTCGATGAACAGCGCCAACTCACCGGTGGCGGTGTCATTGTCGATATTGAGGGTGCGCGGCTGGTTGCTGTCGAGGAACGAATAGAACCAGGCGTCGTTGGGATTGGAACGGCTGAGCGTCCGGTCCAGGCCTTTTTCAGTGAAGTAATGGCTTGAAGCGGCCCCGATAATCAGCGCGGTAAAGGCTTTGTGCTCGGCGCGCAGGCCTTCCAGATACTTCACGAAGGTGTCGGTCTGGGCACTGCTTTCGCCCCCGGCCAACCAGTCGCGCACCATGCTGTTACTGGCGATGTCCTTGGCGGCGGTGAGGGGTTGAACGAGGATTCGTTCGATGTCGTTGCGCATCGCTTCGATGCTCGACGGCAGCGCTTGTTCGACCAGATAGCGCTGGGCGAGGCGGTCGACCACGAGGGTATAAACGCCAACCACGATCAGAATACTGACCAGCAGGGCGGTGCCCATGCTCAGGATCAACTGCCACTGAATACTGCGTCGCCAGAACTGCATGGAGCACCCCCAAAGAATAAGAGGCTGAAACACTGCAACAGCCATGCCGATTGTATACAACTCAAACGACAATTTATTCTTTGGTTGTGCGCAAAGCTGATCAGGCCTGATTGATGGTCTTGGCGATCACTTCAACCGTGGCGCTGACTTGCTCTTGGTAACGGTCGAGTTCTTGCTGGTGACGCTTTTGCATTTCGATCTGCTGCGAGCACAGATTCATCGCCGCCAACACCAGCAAGCGGTCACCGATCAGCGTCGGGTATTTCTTTTTGGTCTCGGCCAGGGCGGCTTTCAACATTAATGCGGCGTCCAGCAGGGTCTGCTCTTCCCCGGCCGGCGCCTTGATCGAATAGTCCTCCCCCAGAATCGAGACGACTTTTACCCCCGGGGCGCCATAACTCATGCGCTGACAGGGCCGGCGCTGACGCGCTCAACCAAGGCCTGAATGCGTGCGGCGGTGGTGCCTTGTTTCTCTTCCTGTTCCATCAGGCTCAGTTGCAGGCTTTCGTTTTCATCCTTGACCTGGGCCAGTTCTGCACTCAGGGATTGATTGGTGCCGAGCAGGGTCTGGTTCTGCTGCACCAGGTCGCTGACCAGTTGTTCCAATTGGCTTAGGGATGCTTCCAACATTTTGATTTTCCAGGCATTTTCAAAGGGCGCGTACGATAAAGAAAAGTCACCACTGACGCCAGGGTTATTCGGGCGCAAGGCCTTGATTTTGCTGGCGGGCGACCTTCCTCGCGATCTTTAAAGACTGTGTTTGGCGGCTCTGGTTCCTGCACTTCGTCGCCGCAACCCTTCTGCGACAAAAGCGCGCAGCACCTCAAGACTTTAGTCGTATGACCGATAAGTCATGCATACAGCAGTCTCAGCCCCGCACGGATGCGCTTTTTTCGGTGAACACCATGTCTTTACGAAATATGAATATCGCACCGCGGGCATTCCTCGGTTTTGCCTTGATTGGCGGCCTGATGCTGGTTCTGGGCGTGTTCGCCCTGAATCAGATGAGCAAGATTCGCGGCGCCAGCGAAAACATCATCCAGACCAATGTGCCAAGCATCAAGGCACTCGATGAGTTCACCCAGCTCACTTTGCGTTTGCGGGTTCTGTCCTATCGGTTGCTGACCAATCGCGAGCCGGATGTGCAGCAAAAAACCATGGCTCTGTTCGAGCAACGCAATGAGCAAATCCGTACCGCCCAGACCGAGTACGAAAAATACATCAGCAGTCCTGAAGAACGCGCCAGCTACGATCAGTACGTTCAGTTGCTGAACCAATACCGTCAGCTCGAAGACCGTATGAAGGGCCTGTCGCGCAATAATCAGATCGAAGAGTTGCGCACACTGCTCAACACCGATTTGCTGACCAACTCCGAAGCAGTCAACAACGTGCTCAATCGGCTGATGCAGATCAACAACGAGCAGGCGACGAAGATCAATCAGCAAGCCGCCGATCAGTACTCGTCGGCCTTCAACCTGGTGGTGACCCTGCTGGTCATCGCCACCGGCCTGACTCTGCTATTCGCCTGGCTGCTGACCAACAGCATCACCAAGCCGATCGCCAATGCCCTGAGCGCCGCCGAAGAAATCGCCGAAGGCAACCTGACGCGCCCGATCACCGTCGATGGTGAAGACGAAGCCGGTCGCCTGCTGGCCGCCATGGCGAAGATGCAGGAAAAACTGCGTGACACCCTGCAACGGATTTCCGGTTCGGCCACGCAACTGGCGTCCGCCGCGGAAGAGCTCAACAGCGTCACCGACGAAAGCGCCCGTGGCCTGACCCAGCAGAACAACGAAATCGAACAGGCCGCCACCGCCGTCAATGAAATGACCAGCGCCGTGGAAGAAGTCGCCCGCAACGCCGTGAGCACCTCCGAAGCCTCGAAAAACGCCACCACGTCGGCTGGCGACGGTCGTGACCTGGTACAGGAAACCGTGAGTGCCATCGAGCGCATGAGCGCCGACGTACAGAGCACCGCCACCCTGATCGGCGATCTGGCTAATGAGTCGCGAGACATCGGCAAAGTGCTGGATGTGATTCGCGGTCTGGCCGACCAGACTAACCTGCTGGCATTGAACGCAGCCATCGAAGCAGCCCGTGCCGGTGAAGCCGGTCGTGGTTTCGCGGTGGTCGCCGACGAAGTACGTGCCCTGGCCCATCGCACCCAGCAGTCGACCAGCGAAATCGAACGCATGATCGGCAGCATCCAGAGCGGCACCGAACACGCCGTGGATTCGATGCGCAACAGCACCGAACGCGCCGAATCGACCTTGAATATTGCCCGTGGTGCAGGCATGTCGCTGGACACTATTAATAGCGCCATCGTCGAAATCAACGAACGCAACCTGGTGATCGCCAGCGCGGCCGAAGAGCAGGCACAGGTGGCCCGTGAAGTGGACCGCAATCTGGTGAACATTCGTGACCTGTCGGTGCAATCGGCCACGGGCGCCAACCAGACGAGCGCGGCCAGCAACGAGCTGTCGCGCCTGGCGCTGGACCTGAACAACATGGTTGGGCGGTTTAGCCTCTAAACAAAGATCGCATCACTGCCGAAAAGATCGCAGCCTCGTTTCACTCGACAGTTCCTACAGGTTTACGCAGATCCTTTGTAGGAGCTGTCGAGTGAAACGAGGCGCGATCTTTTGATCTGCAAAAGCTTTTTGACAGCATCACATTTCAACAGGTTAGAATCGCTGGCACGCAGACTGCATGGTCAGTTTGTGCCCGCCTTTAGCTTTCTGGAGTACTGCCTTTGAATGCGACGACCATCAACAGCCTGTTCTTGATCGGCGCGTTGCTGGTAGGTGCGAGCATTCTGGTGAGCTCACTTTCATCGCGCCTCGGTATCCCGATTCTGGTGATCATCCTCGCGGTGGGCATGTCGGCCGGTGTCGACGGTGCCGGCATTATTTTCGATAACTATCCAACGGCTTATCTGGTCGGCAACCTCGCCCTGGCAGTGATCCTGCTCGACGGCGGCTTGCGCACCCGGGTGGCGAGTTTTCGCGTGGCGTTATGGCCGGCGCTGTCGCTGGCCACGGTCGGAGTGTTGATCACCACCGGACTGACCGGAATGGCGGCGGCGTGGTTGTTCGACCTCAATATGATTCAGGGCCTGCTGATCGGCGCCATCGTCGGTTCCACCGACGCCGCGGCCGTATTCTCGCTGCTGGGCGGCAAGGGCCTGAACGAACGGGTGAGCGCGAGCCTGGAAATCGAATCCGGCAGCAACGATCCGATGGCGGTGTTTCTCACCGTGACCTTGATCGATATGCTTGCCAGCGGCGAGACGGGCCTGCACTGGGATCTGCTGGGGCATTTGGTGCGTGAGTTCGGCATCGGCGGTGTGATTGGCCTCGGTGGTGGCTGGCTGATGCTACAACTGGTCAACCGTATCAACCTGGCGACCGGCCTTTATCCGATTCTGGTGATTGCTGGCGGATTGGTCGTGTTTGCCCTGACCAACGCCCTGCACGGCAGCGGCTTTTTGGCGGTGTACCTGTGTGGCCTGGTGATCGGCAACCGCCCGGTCCGCAGTCGGCACGGCATTTTGCATATGCTCGACGGCATGGCCTGGCTGGCGCAGATCGGCATGTTCCTGGTGCTGGGGCTGTTGGTTACGCCCCATGACCTGCTGCCGATTGCCTTGCCTGCACTGGGCCTGGCGCTGTGGATGATTCTGTTTGCCCGCCCGCTGTCAGTGCTGGTCGGCCTGTTGCCCTTCAAGGCATTCCATGGCCGCGAAAAGGCATTCATTTCCTGGGTTGGCCTGCGCGGTGCCGTACCGATCATTCTGGCGGTGTTCCCGCTGATGGCGGGGCTACCCAATGCTCAGCTCTACTTCAATCTGGCGTTCTTTATCGTCCTGGTATCGCTGCTGGTGCAAGGCACGAGCCTGCCCTGGGTTGCCAAACTTTTGAAAGTGACCGTCCCGCCGGAGCCCTTGCCGATTTCCCGATCGGCGCTGGAAGTGCATGTCACCAGCGAGTGGGAGCTGTTCGTGTATCGCCTTGGTGCCGAGAAATGGTGCATTGGATCCCCTCTTCGCGAGCTGAAAATGCCCGAAGGTACCCGTATCGCGGCCCTCTTTCGTGGCCAACAACTGCTCCATCCGTCGGGTAGCACGGTGCTCGAAGTCGATGATTTGCTCTGCGTAATCGGCCATGAACACAACCTTCCGGCCCTCGGAAAACTCTTCAGTCAGGCCCCGCAACGGGGGCTGGATTTGCGCTTCTTCGGCGACTTCGTACTCGAAGGAGACGCCCAGCTGGCCGCGGTTGCTGCCCTGTACGGGTTGAAAGTCGAAGGCATCGATCCAAACATGTCCCTGGGCCACTTCATTGCCCAGAAAGTGGGCGGTGCCCCCGTAGTGGGCGACCAGGTGGAATGGAACAACACCCTCTGGACCGTCGCTGTCATGGAAGGGAACAAGATTGGTAAGGTAGGCGTCAGATTCCCCGAAGGAAGTCGCCCCGGCCCCGGCCTGTTCCTCTAAACTCCACACTTCGTCTCGTTTTCGATCGGTCTTTATGTCAACTCTGCGCACCTTTTTCATCATGGCCCTGCTGGGCTTGAGTCTTTCCATCAGCACGCTGCAAGCCGCCGAACCGCCGTCCAGCGAAGCCGTGCAAGCGAGCCTGAACAAGATCGCCGACCGCAAACTGCCGGAAGCCGATCAAAAGGCCCTGCAAGCGGTCTTGCAGGGCACGCTCACCCAACTCAACAACCAGCGCAATTACGATCAGAAGCTGATTGATCTCAAGCAGCAGCTGACCAATGCGCCAAAGCAGAACATCGAGAACCAGCGCGAACTGACCCGCCTCAAGGCCACCAAAGTGGTGCCGGTGGCGCAACGCTATACCAAAGAGACCATTCAGCAGCTTGAGCAATTGCTGACCGAGCGCTCCACCCAGCAAAGCGATCTGCAGAAAGCCCTGGCCGAAGCGAACAGCCTGATCATCACCGCCCAGACTCGCCCCGAGCGCGCCCAGGCCGAAATATCTGCCAGCCAGACACGCATCCAGCAGATCAACAACATCCTCAAGCTCGGCAAGGACAGCGGCAAGACCTTGACCGCCGAGCAGCGCGACCAGCTCAACGCCGAGCTCGCGGCGCTGAATGCACTGATCCCGTTGCGTCGCCAGGAACTGGCCGGCAACAGCCTGTTGCAGGATTTGGGCAACAGCCAGCATGACCTGCTCACGGAAAAATCCAATCGCCTGGATCAAGAGATCCAGGAGCTGCAAACCCTGATCAACCAGAAGCGCCTGGCCCAGTCTCAAGAGACCGTCACTCAGCAGTCCATCGAAGCGCAGAAGGCCGGCGGCAGCAGCCTGCTGGCCACCGAAAGCGCGGCCAACCTGAAGCTCTCCGACTACCTGCTCAAAAGCACCGACCGCCTCAATGAAGTCACCCAACAGAACCTGCAGACCAAGCAGCAACTGGACAGCGTGACCCAGAGCGACTCGGCGCTGGAGGAACAGATCAACGTGCTCAAGGGCAGCCTGCTGCTCTCCAAGATTCTGTACAAACAGAAACAGGCACTGCCGCGTCTCAAGCTCGACCGCGATCTGGCGGACCAGATTGCCGACATTCGCCTGTATCAGTTCGAAGTCAGCCAGCAACGGGAACTGCTCAGCAACCCGACAACCTATGTCGACAACCTGCTGGCGACACAACAGCCCGAGCAAATCACCCCGCAACTGCGCAAGAGCCTGCTGGAACTGGCCACCACCCGCGCAGACCTGTTGGAGCGCTTGAATCGCGAACTGAGCGCGGTACTCAACGAATCCATCACGTTGCAACTCAATCAGAAACAACTGCTCAGCACCGCGCAAAGCCTAAGGGCGACGCTGGATGAACAAATGTTCTGGATTCCCAGCAACAAGCCGCTGGATCTTGAGTGGATATACGCCGTGCCGGAACGCCTGGAACGTCAGGTCACTACCCTGCCGTGGGCCTCGAGCGTGAGTGAGCTGACCGATGGCCTGACCCAGCGGCCGCTGCTGTTCCTGCCGCTGGCCTTTCTGATCGGGGCGCTGTTGTGGCGCCGAAAAAATCTGTATGCGCGCCTGAACAAGGTTCACCTGGACATCGGCCATTTCAAGCGCGACAGCCAGTGGCACACACCGCAAGCGATTCTGATCAACATCCTGCTGGCGATGCCCGTTTCCCTGGCACTAGCCTTGTGCGGCCTGGCGCTGCAGATCGACGCCCGCGGGCAGAACGCCAATATGGGCGCGGCGCTGCTGCAAATGGCCCAGGCCTGGCTGGTGTTCTACACCGCCTACCGCATCCTCGCGCCGGGCGGCGTGGCCGAACTGCATTTCCGCTGGGAAAAACCTCAGGTCGAATTCCTTCAAGGCTGGATTCGCCGACTCGGCCTGGTAGTGATGGCCCTGGTGGCGGTGGTGGCGGTCGCCGAGTTGCAACCAGCGATACTGGCCGATGACGTGCTCGGCATGCCGGTGGTGCTGACTTGCTACGCCTTGATGGCCTGGCTACTCAGCCGCCTGCTGGTCAGCAGCCCGACTCACCAGAACGCTTCACTGTTCCGCAAGGCCGTGGGTGTTCTGTTCACAGCCCTGCCAATCGCGTTGTTCGTCGCCGTGTGCTTTGGCTACTACTACACCGCGCTGAAACTCAGCGACCGGTTGATCAACACGCTGTACTTGCTGATGTTCTGGCTGGTGATCGAAGCGACCTTCGTCCGTGGCCTCAGCGTTGCGGCACGGCGCCTGGCCTATCAACGCGCCCTGGCCAAACGTCAGGCTGCAAAAGAGGCTGGCGATGGCGAAGCGGTGATCGAAGAGCCGACTCTGGACATCGAGAAGGTCAACGAGCAGTCCCTGCGACTGATTCGCCTGGCCCTGCTCGGCGGTTTCATCGCGGCGCTGTATTGGGTCTGGTCGGACCTGATCTCGGTGTTCTCGTACCTGGATAACATCACCCTTTACGAATACACCAGCGGCACCGGTGCCAACATGAGCATGGTGCCGATCAGCATCGGCGACATGCTCGGCGCGCTGATCATCATCGGCATCACCTTTGCGCTGGCGCGCAACCTGCCGGGCTTGCTGGAAGTGTTTGTGCTGTCGAAGCTGAACCTGGCCCAAGGCAGTTCCTACGCCACGACCACGCTGCTGTCCTATGTGATTGCCGGTGTCGGTTTCGTCACGACCCTGTCCACGCTCGGCGTGAGTTGGGACAAGCTGCAATGGCTGGTGGCCGCGCTGTCGGTCGGCCTCGGTTTCGGGATGCAGGAGATCTTCGCCAACTTCATCTCCGGCATCATGATCCTGTTCGAACGCCCGGTGCGGATCGGTGACACCATCACCATCGGCAACCTGTCGGGCACAGTGAGCAAGATCCGCATCCGCGCCACGACCATCACCGACTTCGACCGCAAGGACATCATCGTCCCGAACAAGACGTTCATCACCGGGCAACTGATCAACTGGTCCCTGACCGACACCATCACTCGAGTGACCCTCAAGCTCGGCGTCGACTACGGCTCGGACCTGGACCTGGTGAAAGAGCTGCTGCTCAAGGCTGCCCGGG
This sequence comes from Pseudomonas sp. GM79, assembly GCF_000282495.1. Classification (GTDB taxonomy): domain Bacteria; phylum Pseudomonadota; class Gammaproteobacteria; order Pseudomonadales; family Pseudomonadaceae; genus Aquipseudomonas. The sequence continues at coordinate 9,343 of NZ_AKJE01000038.1, read as the reverse complement.
ATAACCCGCGCGTGCTGAAGGATCCGGAACCCCACGTGTACTTCCTGAACTTCGGCGAAAGCACCCTCGATCACGAGTTGCGTATGCATGTGCGCGACCTCGGCGACCGCAACCCGGTGCTCGATGAGGTCAACCGCTTTATCAATCGCGAGTTCAAGAAGCAGCACATCAACATCTCGTTCCGGCAGATGGAGGTCTACCTCAAGAACCTTCACGGCCAGGAATACAAGATGGTGCCGATCGAGCCGGAAGCCAAAACCATCGTGCCGGTGGTCGACAGCAAACCGCGGCGCGAACCGCCACCTGTCGAACTCGACTAACCGTGCTATCCCTAGCAGAATGCTCGGACATTCTGCTGGAGATGGCCGTTGAAAGCCCTCGACGAACTGACCTTCGACAATCGCTTCGCCCGCCTGGGCGATGCGTTCTCAACCCATGTGCTGCCCGAGCCCATCGCCGCTCCGCGACTGGTGGTCGCCAGCCCCGCCGCCATGGCGTTGCTGGACCTGGACCCGGCCGAGGCCGAGACGCCGGTATTCGCCGAACTGTTCGGCGGCCACAAGCTCTGGGCCGAGGCCGAGCCGCGAGCGATGGTCTATTCCGGGCATCAGTTCGGCTCTTACAACCCACAGTTGGGCGACGGTCGTGGCCTGTTACTGGGCGAGGTCTATAACAACGCCGGCGAGCATTGGGACCTGCACCTCAAGGGCGCCGGTCAGACGCCTTACTCGCGCATGGGCGATGGCCGGGCGGTGCTGCGCTCATCGATCCGCGAGTTTCTCGCCTCCGAAGCCCTGCATGCGCTGAACATTCCCACCACTCGCGCGCTGTGCGTGATCGGCTCCGACACGCCGGTCTGGCGTGAGAAACAGGAGCGCGCGGCCATGGTCCTGCGTTTGGCCCCCAGCCATGTGCGCTTCGGGCATTTCGAATTCTTCTACTACACCAAGCGCCCCGAGCAACAGAAAGAACTCGGCGAGCACGTGCTGGCCATGCATTTCCCGCATTGCCTGGAACAGCCGGAACCGTACCTGGCGATGTTCCGCGAAATCGTCGAACGCAATGCCGAGCTGATTGCCAAATGGCAGGCCTATGGGTTCTGCCACGGCGTGATGAACACCGACAACATGTCGATCCTGGGCATCACCTTCGACTTCGGCCCGTTCGCCTTCCTCGACGACTTCGACGCCCACTTCATCTGCAACCACTCCGATGACCAAGGCCGCTACTCCTTCAGCAACCAAGTGCCGATCGGCCAGTGGAACCTCAGCGCCCTCGCCCAGGCCTTGACGCCGTTCATCAGCGTCGAAGCTCTGCGCGAAACCCTCGGCCTGTACCTGCCACTGTTCCAGGCCCACTACCTGGACCTGATGCGCCGCCGCCTCGGTCTCACCACTGCCGAAGACGACGACCAGAAATTGCTGGAGCATCTGCTGCAACTGATGCAGAACAGCGGCGTCGATTACAGCCTGTTCTTCCGCCGCCTCGGCGACGAATCACCGGAGCAGACCCTCGCCCGTTTACGCGATGACTTCGTCGACCTCAAGGGCTTTGATGCATGGGGCGAGCTTTACATCGCCCGGGTTGCCCGTGAAGGCGTGGTTGACCAGGAACAGCGCCGCACGCGCATGCATGCGGTCAATCCGCTGTACATCCTGCGTAATTATCTGGCGCAAAAAGCCATCGATGCGGCGGAAAGTGGCGACTATGCAGAAGTTCGTCGTTTGCACGCGGTATTGAGCAATCCGTTCGAGGAGCAGCCTGGAATGGAGCGCTACGCCGAACGGCCGCCGGAGTGGGGCAAGCATCTGGAGATCAGTTGTTCGTCGTGAGACTTAACAACACTGAGTATTCAGACTGGTACTGGCCGGCGCTCATGGTCATAGGCTTCGATATGGTCGCCTATGATCTCCACCAGGTTTTCCAACGGATGTAATTCTTCTCCGCCCATCATTGCTAGCAATTCATACCGCGACTCAGCCAGCAGGTTGTATTCAGCTTCCGATTCAGGTCGTTTTAATAGCCAGGCTACAAATGGCCAGTGTTCGACGGCTCGCTTAACGATATCGCTCATTATTGCTCCCTATTAGTGATGCTTCGGTCTTGCTGCGTGAAAATAGGGCTCAAGACTAAGAGTTGAACAGCTCTCAGCCAATCAGTCAGGGACACCAGCACTCGTAGGGTGTATCTCAAACCAAGGAAGGTTATTGCCTACAAATTTCTGCCTTGATAAACATCATTTCCGACTCCAGATCAGTGCCATAGATTGCCTACTCATCCGGAACCCAATCATGCCTGACCCACTCCTCATCCCCTGCCCCCACTGCAACGGCCTGAACCGCATCCCCGCCGAGCGCCTCAACGATCATCCAAAATGCGGTCGCTGCAAAGCCGAAGTCCTGCTCAACAAACCATTCGAATTGAAGCAAGGCGATTACGCCAGTCAGATCAAGGGCGACCTGCCGTTGCTGGTGGATGTGTGGGCGGACTGGTGCGGGCCGTGCAAGTCGTTTGCACCGGTGTTCGAGCAGGCGGCGGGGCAATTGGCGGGCAAGTGTCGGCTGGCCAAGCTGGACAGCGAGGCAAATCAGCAACTGTCGGCGCAGTTGGGGATTCGCTCGATCCCGAGCCTGATTCTGTTCAAGAACGGCCGGGAAGTGGCTCGCCAGAGCGGGGCCTTCCCGTTGCCGCAGTTGATGAGCTGGTTGCGCAGTCAGGGGATTTGAAAACTGCACGAGGCCAAATGTGGGAGCGGGCTTGCTCGCGAAAGCGGTCTGACAATCAAAGATAATGTTGACTGTTATGACCCCTTCGCGGGCAAGCCTCGCTCCTACATGATGGGCTAATCAGGTGTTTTCCAGCAGGTTGTGCAGGTCGACGAACTGCAGCGTCAGTTTGTGTCGTGGATCGAGATGGATCAGCGGCGTGTTGGCCTGATGGGATTCGCGCATCCGCACTGAACTGGCCAGGTACACAGGCAACACCGGTAGCCCTTCGGCGATCAGTTCGTCGAGGATCTGTTGAGGCAAACTGGCGCGGGCCTGGAACTGGTTGACGACAATGCCTTCAACCTCCAGCCCTTCGTTGTGGTCTTCCTTCAATTCTTCGATTTCCGCCAGCAAGCCATACAGCGCCTGACGCGAAAAACTGTCGCAATCGAAGGGAATCAGCACACGATCAGCGGCGATCAAGGCCGAGACGGCATAAAAATTCAGTGCTGGCGGCGTATCGAGGTAGATTCGGTCGTAATCGCCGTCCAGTTCCTCGAGCAATTTTCGCAGCTTGTTGATCTTGTGCTTGGCCTCAAGCTTGGGCTGCAAGTCAGCCAGCTCGGCGGTCGCGGTAACGACGTGAAGGTTATCGAATGGAGTTTCGTAGATATCGACCTGGTTTTTCTTCGAGAACGGCCCGGAGGACAGAGTCTGCTTGAAGAAGTCAGCGATCCCCATCGGAATATCGTCACCGGTGAGTCCCGTCAGGTATTGAGTGGAGTTGGCCTGGGCATCGAGATCCACCAACAGCGTGCGATAGCCTTCGCTGGCACTGACCGCCGCCAGATTGCAGGCAATACTCGACTTGCCCACGCCACCTTTCTGATTGAACACCACGCGCCGCATGTCAAAACCTCCGTGTATCAAAGAATGACCGAGTGTAGTAGTCCACGGCGCTGCTTAGCTACCTTGCTGGCATCGGGACTACACAGTCATTGGTAATTTCCGTCGAAAAAAACCGCCAACTCGCCCAACGACAGCCGATAGAGCCGACAGACATGTCCGACGCAACGTGGATAATGGCCAAACGACAGCTTTTTTGCGAACCAGACGGTACATTTCGTTGCACAAAATGTAACCAGCATTTGCTACACGCCCGCCGCACCGGGATAATGCGCGCCACTCGGCGTTAAGCGCCACGTAAGGTCTGCCGCGATTTTTGCGGCTCACCGCGTCAAAAGGAAGCCCGCAGGGGCGGGATGAATGTCTGTGATCAACTTCAACATCGCCCAATGGCGCGCGTGGGCCCCCGGGCTTGAAAGCGTGGATGACTGGCAGGCCTGGAGCCGGCAACCGATCGTGCTCGAGCGCAGCGATGCCGCCCCCGATGTGTCGTTTCTGCCGGCCATGCAGCGTCGGCGACTCAGCCGTCTGGCGCGGATGGCGTTCAGCGTCGGCTGGCCTTTGGCCGATGGTCGCCAGGACCTACCGTTGGTCTTTATTTCCCGCCATGGCGAAACCCCGCGCACCTTCGACATTCTCAGCGATCTGGCGACTGATCAACCGTTGTCGCCCACTCAGTTCAGCTTGTCGGTGCACAACGCGGTGATCGGCCTGTGGTCGATCATGCGTGGCGAAACCAGCGAAATGACCGCCCTCGCCGCGGCTGGCGATGGCCTTGAACACGGCATGCTAGAAGCGGCGGCGCTGCTTGAGGAAGGCGCGCCCGCGGTACTGCTGGTAGTGACAGAAGAGCAACCGCCCGAAGCCTACTCGGCCTGGATCGACGATGTGCCATTCCCCTACGCGGTGGGCCTGTTGATTACGCCTGGCAATCAGTGGCAGCTGTCGCTGAACAGCACCACGCAAGCGTTGTCCAAAACCCACTGGCCCCATGCCCTGAATCTGTTGCGTACCCTGCTCGGCCAGCAAACGACCTGCCAACATGCCTGGAAAAATCGTGTATGGACCTGGCAACGCAACCTGTGACCGATAAAAACCGCGACGCCTATTACTGGCGCCTGCTGGCCACTGCCGCAAGCTTCACCCTGTTCGGGTTGGGCGGGCTATGCCTGCGATTGGTGGTATTCCCGCTGCTGAGTTGCCTGCCGGGAGACGCTCAGGCCCATCGTCAGCGTGCCCGACAGACAGTGAGCCGCTGTTTCTGGTTTTTCATTCGGTTCATGGCTCGCACTGGCGTGCTGACTTATGACATCCAGGGCGCGGAAAAACTCGGACGGCCAGGGCAAATGATCGTTGCCAATCACCCCTCGTTGATCGATGTGGTGTTTTTGATCGGCCTGGTGGGCCACTCCAACTGTGTGGTCAAGAAAAGCCTCTGGGAAAACCCGTTCACCCGCGCCCCGCTACGCCGCACCGATTACATCAGCAACGATGGCAGCATGGATATGCTCGACGCCGCTGCCGACGCGTTGAAAAGCGGTCAGACCCTGATCATCTTTCCCGAGGGCACCCGCACCCAACCCGGCAAACCGCCGGCCTTTCATCGGGGGGGCGCGGCAATCGCCCTGCGCGGTGCGAGAATCCTCACCCCGGTGATCATCAAGGTCAGCCCGACCACATTGACCAAGGCCGAACCCTGGTATCGGATTCCCAAACGCCGCGTGCACTTCAGTTTTCGCGTCGGGGCCGATATAGACCCACAGGCCTTCGCTACGCAAGGGCCTGCGCCTCAGGCCTCGCGCAAGCTCAATGATTATTTGCACCATTACTTTATTAAGGAGCTCGCCGAAGATGAGCGATCTACACCGTGAGATAAAAGAACTGATCATCGAAGCCCTGGGCCTCGAAGACATCAGCGTCGATGATATCGGCGATGAACAAACGCTGTTCGGCGAAGGTTTGGGCCTGGACTCGGTAGACGCCCTGGAACTCGGCTTGGCCATCCAGAAAAAGTACGGCATCAAAATCGATGCCGACGCCAAGGACACCCGTAATCACTTCACCAACGTGGCGAGCCTTGCGGCGTTCGTCACTGCAAAACAGGCAGCTTGAGACCGGACCATGCAAACTCGTGACGATATTTTCAATACCCTGCGCGATGCTCTGGTCGAACTCTTCGAGCTGGAGCCCGAGCGCATCAGTCTGGGGTCCAACCTGTATCAGGATCTGGAAATCGACAGCATCGATGCGGTCGACCTGATCGATCACATCAAACGCCAGACCGGCAAGAAAATCGCCGCCGAAGAATTCAAATCGGTGCGTACCGTCAGCGACGTGGTCGAGGCGGTCTACCGTCTGGTTCAACCGGCCGCATGAGCCGATTGATCGGCCTGGTCCTGCTGCTGGCAGGCCTGTTGTACCCCTTTGCGGTGTATTTCGGCATGGAGCATTTTGCCCCGTGGCAGTTCGCTCTGCTGCTGGGCAGCCTGTGGCTGGCGCGGGCGCTGACTGGCGAGCGGCGGCCTGGCAGCCTGTGGATGGCCGTGGTCGCCATCGCGTTCTGCCTGCTGCTGGCGCTGTTCGACAGCCCGGTGCTGCTGCGCTGGTACCCGGTGCTGATCAGCGCGTTCATGTTGGTACTGTTCGGCCTGAGCCTGAAATATGGCCCGCCGATGATTGAACGCCTGGCCCGTCTGCGAGAGCCGGAGTTGCCGGCCAGGGCCATTCGCTACACCCGTCAGGTGACGATTGCCTGGTGCTTGTTTTTTCTCTGCAACGGCTTGTGCGCCACTGCCCTGACCCTTTGGGCGCCACTGAGTTGGTGGATGTTGTACACCGGCCTGATCTCCTATGGATTGATCGGCCTGATGTTTGCCATTGAATGGCTGATACGACAACGGGTAAGAGGCCGCCCATGAATTGGATAACACTTGAGCAACTGTTGCTCAAGGCTCAGCCGGACCGTGCCGTGACGGTCGAACCGGCGTTGAATCATGCGCAATTGTGCGAACAGGCCCTGAGCCTGGCTGCCGGCCTGCAAGCTCAGGGGGTACAGCGCATCGCCGTGCACCTTGAGGACGCTGCCGACCTGGCCATTGCCCTGCTCGGCGCCTGGCGTGCAGGGGTCAGCGTACTGTTGCCCGCCGACCTGCAAGCGCAGACTCGCCAGCGCTGGTCGACCGAGGTCGATCTGTGGCTGACCGATCAGGCTACCGACGCGCACCTGAGCGATTATCGTCATCCACCGCTGCCGGCCAGCCCGCTGGATCTGGATCGCTGTCAACTGAGCCTGTGCACCTCCGGTTCCAGTGGTGCCCCCAAGCGCATCGACAAAACCCTGCGCCAACTGGCCAATGAAGTCCAAGCGCTGGAGCACCTGTGGGGCGCAGATCTGGGCGAGGCCTGCATCATCGGCAGCGTTGCCACGCAGCACATCTACGGGTTGCTGTTTCGGGTGCTGTGGCCGTTGTGCGCCGGGCGCTCGTTCGTCCGCAAGCAATTGGCCTTCCCTGAAGACTTGCAGCGCGCCAGCCGCGAACACCCGGCCTTCGCCTGGGTCGCCAGCCCGGCGCTGCTCAAGCGCATGGGCGACAACCTCGACTGGCCAGCGCTGGGCGCGGTGCGCCGAGTGTTTTCCTCCGGTGGCGCGCTGCCCGCCGAAGCGGCGCAAAGCCTGCATGAGCGCCTGCAACAATGGCCGACAGAAATCTTCGGCAGTTCGGAAACCGGCGGCATCGCCTGGCGTCAGGGCCAGCATCTCTGGCAGCCCTTCGCCGATGTTGCGCTGAGCCAGGACAGCGATGGCGCCCTGCTTATCGCCTCACCGTACTTGCCGGCCGGCCATATTGAACACACCGCCGATGCCGCGCGCATCGCCGCCGACGGCCGTTTCGAGCTGTTGGGACGGCTGGACCGAATCGTCAAACTGGAAGAAAAACGTATCTCGCTACCGATGCTCGAACAAGCGCTGACGGCTCACGACTGGGTCGCCGAAGCGCGCCTCGGTGTGGTTCAGGAAAACCGCGCTTCATTAGGGGCGCTGCTGGTACTCAGCGAGCGAGGCCTGCGTGCCTTGCGCAATCAGGGTCGACGCAGCCTTACTCAAGCCTTGCGTCAGCATCTGAGTCAACATTGTGAAACGCTGGCCCTGCCACGCCGCTGGCGCTTGTTGCGGCAGCTACCGCTGAACGCGCAAGGCAAACTGCCCCAGGCCGAGGTGGAAGCCTTGCTGCTGGCACCCCGTCCAAAAGCGCCGCAAGTGCTGGAGCAGCTCGAAGTCGATGGCGAGTGGAGCCTGCAACTGGCGGTCCCGCCAGACCTGGCGTATTTCAGCGGCCACTTTCCCCGAGCGCCGGTATTGCCCGGTGTGGTGCAGGTGGATTGGGCATTGAGCCTGGGCCAGCAATTGATGAATCTGCCGGCAAAATTTTCCGGTATGGAAGTACTGAAATTCCAGCAACTGGTACGCCCCGGTGATGAAATCCAGCTGCACCTGCGCTTCGACTCGGCGCGCAGTAAATTGTATTTCGCCTATCGCAATGAAACCGCTACCTGCTCCAGTGGGCGGATTTTGCTGGAGGCGTCAAGCGATGCATAACCTGTGGCGAGGGAGCTTGCTCCCGCTGGGCTGCGAAGCGGCCCCCAAATCAACCAACGCAGACTTCATTGCGAGCGCTTCGCACTCGAACGGGAGCAAGCTCCCTCGCCACAGCAAGCGCCTTCAAAACAAGGGTTCTGTGGAGGTTTCTGATCATGCATAACCCCTGCGCAATCATCCCGGTCTACAACCACGAAACCGCAATCACCGCCGTGGTCGATGCGCTGCTTGCCAGCGGCCTGCCCTGCATTCTGGTGGACGATGCCAGCAGTCCTGCCTGCGCCAAGGTGCTTGACCAACTGGCCCGGCGAGACCGGGTTTACCTGATCAGGCTCACCGTCAACCAGGGCAAGGGCGGCGCGGTGATGACCGGCTTGCGCGAAGCGTCGCGCCTGGGCTTCAGCCACGCCTTGCAGGTGGACGCCGACGGCCAGCACGACCTGCAAGACGTCAAAGTCTTCATCGAACATTCACGCGCCTATCCCGACGCGGTGATTTGCGGTTATCCGCAATACGACGCCAGCGTGCCGAAAGGCCGTTTATACGCCCGCTACCTGACCCATGTGATGGTCTGGATCAACACCCTGTCGTTGCAGATTCGCGACTCCATGTGCGGCTTCCGTGTCTACCCATTGCCACCGACCCTGGCACTGATCGACTCGGCCAGGATCGGCAAGCGTATGGACTTCGACTCCGACATCCTGGTGCGCCTGGCCTGGCGCAATCAGCCGATGCAGTGGCTGAAAACCAGGGTTCATTACCCTCTGGATGGCGTCTCGCATTTCCGTCTGTTCCACGACAATGTACTGATTTCGAGCATGCACACCCGGCTGTTCTTCGGCATGTTGCTGCGCGCACCGGTAATCCTCTGGCGACGGTGGCGAGCATGAGCGACAACGCAGACAAACAGCACTGGGCCGACCGCCAGGAGCGCGGCAGCTTCTGGTTGATGAAGTTCACTGCGCTTTGCGCAAAAGTCTTGGGTCGCCGACTGCTGAGCCCACTGCTGTACGGCATCGTGCTGTACTTTTTCCTGTTCGGACGCAGCGCCCGCCAAAGCGCCTGGCAATACCAGCAGCGGCTTGCCGACTGGAGCGGTCGCAGCGAGTTGCGTCCGAGCCATTGGCGGGGG
>NZ_AKJE01000037.1 GCF_000282495.1 Pseudomonas sp. GM79 | reverse complement strand
GCGACCAAGCCCCATCCTGTAGGAGCGAGGCTTGCCCGCGAAGGCGGCCTGACAGCCGACCAATTTCTCGCAGACATACGCCGACCCACTGTGGGAGCGAGCCTGCTCGCGATGGCGGCCTTACAGGCAACGATGTTTATTGATTGTTAAAAATATCAGAACCTTCCCACAAGTCTTTCAGGTTGTGCGTCGGAAGTGGCCTCTCTAATCTCCAAAATCCGTTCTTACCCATATATTGCAAGACTACTTGGAGAATACAAATGACGAAGCCCGCTAACGGCCACGTCCTCTCATCCGCCTTGGACACATTGGTCAAACGTCCTCTAAATCAAGCAGATGACGCGGCGCTTGTGAGCGCGGCCAAAGCTGTTTGGTACTCGAAATTGAATCTTGAGAGTGAGGTGACAGCGTTCCTGAACTGCCACTCTGATGAGGTGGAAGTTCGACGTGCAGGCTATCTGCTCGAACGATTCACTCGCTTTGCCTGCGTGTCTGATAGCCGCGTGTCGGAAACCCTTAACGCTATTGAGCTATTTGCACACTCGACTTCCAAGCATGAAGTGATACCACAAGCAACCGTACCGCTTCGTCGGCACCGTGATGAACTCGCCATTGCTTGGGGGCTGAATGAAGGCCTTGGCTTGAAGGCGCAATCCCTCATGCCTTTCCAGACTCGGCACTACGAAGCTGAGCAGCGCGCAACGTTTTCCTGAGCTTAAGCTGTATTACAAGAACCCGGCCTAGGTCGGGTTTTTGCTGTCCGCCTGGATAAGTGATGGTGTTTATTTGTCAGGAAAAACATCAGAACCTTCCCACAAGTTTTTCAGGTTGTCCGTCGGAAGTGGACTCTCTAACCTTTGGATGTCGCTGCCAATTCAGTGACCGGGACTGCAAGCCCGCCGATAGTTTGTTAGACACCTTTAAGCGCACCTATAATCGTGGCGCTTAAATCAATGGTCATCGATTTATGGTGGCTGTGTGCGGGAGACCTTCGGGTCTGCCGAGGGCCTAACAACTCGGTCTTGCAGACCCGCGCACAGCTGCCACCCATCATCTGCAAGTGATGCTGGTAGCTCCAACTTTTTGTTAGGAGTTTCACAATGATCAAAGACAGCCCAAATCCTCCAGAAACAGACGTAGAAACAGACGTAGAAACAGATTTAGAAACAAACATGGAAAACGAATCCGTTTCCCCCTACGCCTGCCTCAATTCCAAAAAACTCCACGACGCCGCAATCCGTGCACTCGATCACTATCTCGCGCCACCTTCCCGGAAGAAGGCCAAAGCCGACCAGCGTCCAAGTACGATTTTCGTCGTCGCGCCCAACGTAGATTCCGAAACCCTGCTGGCCCATGCCTGTGAAACCCTGGCTTCGGCGAATGTCATGGCCAGTGAGTTGGCGTACGACCTCACTGGACCGGCGTGCAATCTGGCCTTGGGCATTCAGCAGATGATTTCGTTGGCGGAGTTGTCGGTGAACCGTGTGCTGGATCATCTGGATCCGCAGGGGTAGCACAATGAAAAAAGCCCGCTGGACCTGTGACGGTCAGCGGGCTTTGAGATTTTCATTGGTTGTGCGGGCCTCTTCGCGGGCAAACCCGCTCCCACACTTTGATCTGTACCAAAAAGTTGGATACCAATCCTGATTTTGGGGGCAGATCACCACAGGCAACCCCCTCGCCACAAAAGCTCCTCGCCAGCCTTGAAGGTTGCCGTTAAGGGCGAATCTCAATCATCGTGCCATCCGGCACCAAACCCCAAACCTCGCGCATGTCCATGTTGCGCATGGCGATGCAGCCATCGGTCCAGTCCAGCGTATGGAACAGGTCTTCGGGGTTGTCTTCGGTGTCCGGGGTGCCGTGGATCATGATCATGCCGCCAGGCTCGACGCCTTCGCGCCGGGCACGGGCGGCGTCGCTGATATTGGGGTAGGAGATGTGCATCGCCAGGTTGAAACGGTCGCTGATCTTGCGCCAGTCCACCCAATAAAAGCCTTCGGGGGTGCGCTTGTCGCCCTCCATCAGCTTCGGCCCCTTGGGGCGTTTGCCCAAGGAAATGCGATAGGTCTTGATCGGCTTGCCATCATTGATCAATTGCAATTGATGGGCTGATTTGAGAACCAGAACTTTTTCGATGACTTTGCCATCCAGCGTTTCCGTGGAGGAAGCCTGAGTGACAGTGACGAACGATAAGCAAAAAACAGCAAGCAACCAGCGCATTGAAACGATATCCCTAAGAGGTGTCGCGACTATTTATTTTATAGGTGCTTTTATGTGTAGCAGCTTTAAATGATGGCAGGCTGGACGAGCGGCGGGATCGATTCGGACCGCACGGGGTAGACCTCGGTCCGCCGGTCAGCGAAGAAGCATTCTAAGGTACGGCCCACCGTGCGGAAAGCCAGTTCGCCCCAAGGGATGTCGGCTTCTTCGAACAGTTGCACTTCCAGGCTCTCGGGCCCCGCGGAAAAATCCAGGTCCACCAACTCGGCGCGAAAGAACACATGCACCTGGCTGATGTGTGGCACGTCGATCAGCGTATAGATACTCAGGTTACGCACGCGGGCACAAGCTTCTTCGGCGGTCTCGCGAATGGCGGCCTGCTCGATGGTCTCACCGTTTTCCATGAACCCGGCGGGCAGGGTCCAGTAACCGCGCCGTGGCTCGATGGCGCGACGGCACAGCAACACCTTCGAACCCCAGACCGGCACGCAACCGGCGACGATATTGGGGTTTTGGTAATGGATGGTATGACAGCTGTCGCAGACAAAACGCAGGCGCGAATCGCCTTCGGGAATGCGCTGGGTTACCGGGTTGCCGCACTGGCTGCAAAATTTCATGCTTGGGTTCCTGAATGCTGCGCCTATCTTGGCGTGCAGCGGTGTCGGTCGGCAAGTTGTCGTTTCGCGACATGAGGCTGTTCGGGGCTTGGGCGGCCGATGCGATTGGTGCATGATGCAGGGTAAGGCACAGATCGAGAAGACTCATGCTGGACGAGCTACTGCACCGGGTAAGCAATCACACGCCGCGTACGCTGGAAACCGACCGACGTTTCCCCGAAGCCGCGGTATTGGTGCCCATCACGCGCAGTGACGAACCGGAACTGGTGCTAACCCTTCGCGCCAGCGGGCTTTCGACCCATGGCGGCGAAGTTGCCTTTCCCGGCGGTCGACGCGACCCCGAAGACCCTGACCTGATTTTTACCGCCCTGCGCGAAGCCGAAGAAGAAATCGGCCTGCCGCCGGGGCTGGTTGAAGTGATCGGCCCACTGAGCCCATTGATCTCCCTGCACGGCATCAAGGTCACGCCCTATGTCGGCGTGATTCCGGATTTCGTCGAATACCAGGCCAATGATGCCGAGATCGCCGCGGTGTTCAGTGTGCCGCTGGAGTTCTTCCGCAAAGACCCGCGAGAGCACACTCACCGCATCGACTATCAGGGCCACAGTTGGTACGTGCCGAGCTACCGTTATGGCGAGTACAAGATCTGGGGGCTGACGGCGATCATGATTGTCGAGTTGATCAACCTGCTCTATGACGCGAAAATCAGCCTGCATCAACCACCCAAGAGTTTTATCAACACCTGAAGCCATCGTTCGCATGGCATGAGTCTGCGGCTGCCTGAGCCTTTGAGGACAATAAGATGAAATACCGCCTGGGCGACGCCCGCGTCGACACCCATCCGCAGAGTTGGGTCGCCCCCAATGCCGTGCTGGTGGGCAAGGTCAAACTGGAAGAGGGCGCCAACGTCTGGTTCAACGCCGTGTTGCGTGGCGACAACGAACTGATCCTGATCGGCAAGAACAGCAACGTGCAGGACGGCACAGTAATGCACACCGACATGGGCTACCCGCTGACCATTGGCACCGGCGTGACCATCGGCCACAACGCGATGCTTCACGGCTGTACGGTGGGCGATTACAGCCTGATCGGTATTAATGCGGTGATTCTCAACGGCGCGAAAATCGGCAAGAACTGCATCATTGGCGCCAACTCGCTGATCGGTGAGGGCAAGGAAATTCCGGACGGTTCGCTGGTCATGGGGTCACCGGGCAAGGTCGTGCGCGAGTTGACCGAGCCGCAAAAGAAGATGCTCGAAGCCAGCGCCGCTCACTATGTGCACAACTCGCAGCGCTACGCCCGCGATCTGGTCGAGCAGGAAGAATGAGCACCACTGAGCGACCTGTTCCATCGCCATGCGTGAACATTTGTGCGCTGGATGAGGATGACATTTGCACCGGATGTCAGCGCACGGTGGAAGAAATCACCCGCTGGAGCCGGATGGACAACGCAGAGCGGCGCAAGGTGTTGGGGTTGTGTCATGAGCGGGCGAAGTCGAGTGGGTTGATCTGGATGTTGGGCAAAACACCAGACCTGTAGGAGCTGCCGAGTGCAACGAGGCTGCGATCTTTTGATCCGGCCTCTAAAAAACAACGTCAAAAGATCGCAGCCTCGTTGCACTCGTCAGCTCCTACGGTACTCTGTGCACCAAAATCGACAGGTACTCCCGCCCCCATGCTCTTCCTGATCGCCTACATCAGCAGCGTCGTGCTGATCAATTACGCCTTTTCCACCGCCCCGCACCTGGACATCATCTGGTCAGCCTGGGGCGGTTTGGTATTCGTGTTGCGGGACATGGTGCAAACCCGCTTTGGCCATGGCGCGATTGCGGCGATGCTGGTGGCGTTGGTGCTGTCCTATGTCACTTCTGCCCCGTCTATCGCACTGGCCAGCGCGATCGCATTCGCGGTGTCCGAGTGCATCGACTGGCTGGTGTTCAGCATCACCAAGCGACCATTGCATGATCGCCTGTGGATAAGTTCGGCCCTGAGCATTCCCCTCGACACCTTCATCTTCTTCGGTATGATCGATGCGTTCACTCCGGCCGTGATCCTCACCGCCATGGGTTCGAAGTTCGCAGGTGTGACAGTCGTGTGGCTGATCATGGCCTGGCGCTTGCGTAATCAGGCCGTCGTCAGCTGAAGCCAAACCCTCAGGTTCATGTAAAATGCCGCGCTTTCTCCCCATGGGAAGCGTGCCAGGCACCGCATCCCTCGATGATCCGCTTCTTGAGGACCTGAGATGACCCGTATCGGAACTCCATTGTCGCCAACCGCGACCCGCGTATTGCTGTGTGGCTGTGGTGAGTTGGGCAAGGAAGTGGTGATCGAGCTGCAACGCCTGGGCGTTGAAGTGATTGCTGTGGATCGCTACGCCAATGCGCCGGCCATGCAAGTCGCCCATCGCAGCCATGTGATCAACATGCTCGACGGTGCCGCCTTGCGTGCAGTGATCGAAGCCGAAAAGCCGGACTTCATCGTGCCGGAAATCGAAGCCATCGCCACCGCGACCCTGGTGGAGCTGGAGTCCGAAGGCTTCACCGTGGTTCCGACCGCTCGCGCCGCGCAGCTGACCATGAACCGCGAAGGCATCCGTCGCCTGGCCGCTGAAGAGCTGGGCCTGCCAACGTCGCCGTACTACTTCGCCGACACCTTCGAGGACTACAGCAAGGCTGTCGACGATCTGGGTTTCCCATGCGTGGTCAAACCGGTCATGAGTTCCTCGGGCAAAGGCCAGAGCCTGCTGCGCAGCGTTGATGATGTGCGCAAGGCATGGGATTACGCTCAAGAAGGTGGCCGCGCCGGTAAAGGTCGCGTGATCATCGAAGGCTTCATCGATTTCGACTACGAAATCACCCTGCTGACCGTGCGTCACGTTGGCGGCACCACGTTCTGTGCGCCGGTTGGTCACCGTCAGGAGAAGGGCGACTATCAGGAATCCTGGCAGCCACAAGCCATGAGCCCGGTTGCTCTGGCTGAATCCGAGCGCGTTGCCAAAGCGGTGACCGAAGCCTTGGGTGGCCGTGGTCTGTTTGGCGTCGAGTTGTTCATCAAAGGTGATCAGGTCTGGTTCAGCGAAGTCTCGCCGCGCCCGCATGACACCGGTCTGGTGACCCTGATTTCCCAGGACCTGTCGCAGTTCGCGCTGCACGCACGGGCGATCCTGGGCCTGCCGATTCCATTGATTCGTCAGTTCGGGCCTTCGGCTTCGGCGGTGATTCTGGTGGAAGGGCAGTCGACTCAAACCGCATTCGCCAATTTGGGCGCTGCGTTGAGCGAGCCGGATACCGCGTTGCGTCTGTTCGGCAAGCCTGAGGTCAATGGCCAGCGTCGGATGGGTGTGGCGTTGGCGCGTGATGAGTCGATCGAGGCTGCACGGGCTAAAGCGACCCGTGCTTCTCAAGCTGTTGTTGTAGAGCTGTAACCGAGGCGCGGCATTCGCGAGCAAGCCCGCTCCCACATTGGATTTTGTGTGCACTCAAAATCCAATGTGGGAGCGGGCTTGCTCGCGAAGCTTTTGCTTTTGCTTTTTCTTCAGGCAACCCGATTCAAATCGTTATGCCGCGTCTCCTTCAGGCACAGCACCGCGATCAAGCTCAGCACCGCCGCCCCCGACACATACCCGCCGACATAACTCAAACCGCCCATCGCCACCAGTTTCTGCGCAAAGAACGGCGCCGCTGAGGCTCCGACAATGCCGCCCAGATTGTAGGCCGCCGACGCGCCGGTATAGCGCACGCGGGTCGGAAACAGCTCCGGCAGCAGTGCACCCATCGGCGCAAACGTCACGCCCATCAGAAACAGTTCAATGCACAGGAACAGCGCCACACCCCGGGTCGAGCCTTGGGTCAGCAGCGGTTCCATGAGGAATCCGGACAGAATCGCCAGCACGCCGCCGATGATCAGCACCGGTTTGCGCCCGAAACGATCACTCGCCCAAGCCGATAGCGGTGTCGCGGCCGCCATGAACAGCACGGCGAAACACAGCAGGGCGAGGAAGGTTTCGCGGGTGTAGCCGAGCGTAGAAACACCATAGCTCAGCGAAAACACCGTCGAGATATAGAACAGCGCGTAACACACCACCATCGCCCCGGCACCCAGCAGCATCGGCGCCCAGTATTGGCTGAACAGCTCGACCAGCGGGATCTTCACCCGTTCCTGACGAGCCATGGCATTGGCGAATACCGGGGTTTCGTGGAGCTTGAGGCGCACATACAGGCCCACCATCACCAGCGCGGCACTGAGCAGGAACGGAATTCGCCAGCCCCACGAACGGAACTGCTCGTCGTTCAGGCTCATGGCCAGGGTCAGGAACAGGCCGTTGGCCGCCAGAAACCCGATCGATGGGCCGAGTTGCGGGAACATGCCGTACCAGGCGCGCTTGCCTTTGGGCGCGTTCTCAGTGGCCAGCAATGCGGCGCCGCCCCATTCACCGCCCAGCCCCAGGCCCTGGCCGAAGCGCAGCACGCAAAGCAGGATCGGCGCCCAGGCGCCAATGCTGTCGTAACCCGGCAGCACGCCGATCAACGTGGTGCACACGCCCATCAGCAGCAGGGAGGCGACCAGTGTCGATTTACGCCCGATGCGGTCACCGAAGTGGCCGAATAGCGCCGAACCCAGTGGCCGCGCAAGGAAGGCGATACCGAAGGTGAGGAACGCCGACAGCATCTGGGCGGTGCCGGAGGTCTGCGGAAAGAACACCGGCCCGATCACCAGCGCTGCCGCAGTGGCGTAGACGTAGAAGTCGTAGAACTCGATGGCCGTGCCGATGAAACTCGCGGTGGCTACTCGGGTGGCGGAGTTGGTCGGTTGGACAGGTGCGGTGTCGCTGAACGTTGTGCTGGTCGTCATGCGGTAATCCCTGACAGTCATGTGCCCCAGTGGAGCGAATTATTATGGTCGAATACCCAGGGATGTGGGTTGAGATACGGTCGCTGTTCAAGGTAGGAACAGTCGTCGCAGTGGTGCGGATATTGTCGATGATCTGGCCGGAACCTGCTGCGCGCGGGGTAAGCACGTGGTTCGGCGGGGGCTCGGGTAAGCGGCTTGATTATAGGAAGGCGGCTAACGATCTAACAAGGGCATGGATATTGAAAAAGATCGCAGCCTCGCTTCGCTCGACAGCTCCTACAAAGGAACGCATTCCAAACTGTAGGAGCTGTCGAGCGAAGCGAGGCTGCGATCTTTTAACTATCTAACGGCTAGAGGCAATCGCAGGCGTCGAACTGGTATGCCAAATCAACACGCGCGTGACGCGATTGTCTTCCGTCTCCAGAATCTCCAGCCGATAACGCCCGATCTTCAGGCAAACCGCACTGTCCGGAATCGTTTCCAGCGCCTCGGTCACCAACCCGTTGAGGGTTTTCGGACCATCACTGGGCAGATGCCAGCCAAGGCTCTTGTTCAATTCACGAATCGATGCCGCACCCTCGATGACCAGGCGCCCATCGGCCTGCGGATGGATGTGCGGATTATCCAGGCTGTGTTGGCTTTCGAACTCACCGACGATTTCTTCGAGAATGTCTTCCAGGGTCACGATGCCCAGCACTTCGCCGTACTCGTCGACCACCATGCCCAAACGCCGCTGCTGCTTGTGGAAGTTCAGCAATTGCAGCTGCAGCGGGGTGCTTTCCGGTACGAAGTACGGTTCGTGACTGGCGGCCAGCAGCGCTTCCCGGGTCAGGCTTGAATCCGGTAGTAAATGACGGATCTGTCGGGTGTTGAGCACCGCTTCGACCTGATTGATGTCGCTGTGGAATACCGGCAGGCGGGTGCGTCTGTTATGGCGCAGTTGCTCGATGATTTCTTCGAGGGAATCGTCCAGATTGATTCCGTCGACCTCACTGCGCGGTACCAGAATATCGTTGACCGTGATGTTATCCAGCGCGTGGATACCTGACAGCGAATGCGGGCGAGTGGCGGCGTGTTCGTGATCGTCGTGCCGATCTGCCGGTACCTCGTCTTCGCTTTGCTGCACCACATTGATTTTGCGGGCGAATGGTCGCATCAGCAGTTGGCTGATGGCATTGAGTAGCCAGGCAGCCGGGTAGACGATTTTCAACGGTATGCCGAGCAGTGTGTTGCCCAGGCTCAGGACAGCATCTGGATAGCGCATGGCAAGGGTGCGTGGCAGATAGTCGGCGAACACCAGCAGCACCGCGCTGGCACCGAGGCAGGCAATCCATGGACCGTTTTGTGCCCAGGTGAAAATCGCCAGCAAGGTGCTGATGACCACTACCAGCGCGCGGCACAGTGTGTTGCAGAGGATCAGGCTGTTGAGCGGGAAGCTCAGCTTCGCCACGGGTTTGTCGCTCGAACGCGAGGCCGTGCGCTGGGCCAGCAGCTGCTGTTGTGCAATTTCGATGGCGGTAAACAGCCCCGACCATAAAATCAGCAGGGCCAGCACCGCGAGCATCGGCCCTATGGGCAAGTCGTCCATTAATGCCGCCCGTCAGATATGCAGAATGTATTCGCGGACCAGCTTGCTGCCGAAGTACGCCAGCATCAGCAGGCAAAAACCGGCAAGGGTCCAGCGGATGGCTTTGTGTCCGCGCCAGCCGAGGCGGTTACGCCCCCAAAGCAGCACGCTGAACACGATCCAGGCCAGGCACGCCAACAGGGTTTTATGCACCAGGTGCTGGGCGAACAGGTTCTCGACGAACAGCCAGCCGGAGATCAGCGACAACGAAAGCAGGCTCCAGCCGGCCCAGAGGAAACCAAACAGCAGGCTTTCCATGGTTTGCAGCGGCGGGAAGTTCTTGATCAGCCCGGATGGATGCTTGTGTTTGAGCTGATGGTCCTGAACCAGCAGCAGCAAAGACTGGAACACGGCAATGGTGAACATGCCGTAAGCGAGGATCGACAAGAGGATGTGGGCGAGAATGCCTGGTGCTTCGTCAATGATCTGCACCGTACCGGCGGGGGCGAACTGTGCCAGTACCACGGTGGCGGCGCCCAGCGGGAACAGCAATAGCAGCAGGTTTTCCACCGGAATCCGCGAGCAGGCCAGCAGGGTCAGGGCGATGACCGCTGCGGCAATCAGGCTGGCGGCGCTGAAAAAGTCCAGGGCCAGGCCGATCGGTGTCAGCAGATAGGTGATCAGGCTGACGCTGTGAGCCAGCACGGCCAGCACACCGAGCGTGACCAGCAGGCGCTTGTTCGCCTTGGCGCCGGTGGCCAGACGAGTGCCTTGATAGAGGGTCGCAGCGGCATATAAGCAGGCGGCGGCGAGGGTGGTAAGCAAACTGGGTGACAAGGGGAGCATAAATCCTGTTAGGCAAGCCCGAAAGGCGCTGAGTTTGGCATAGAACCCCCATAGCACGAAAGACCATGCAACCTGACGGCGAGGTGTCCGCCAGACGCAGTCTTCGCTATAATCCGCGACCTGCCCACGCCGCAGGCTCGCCGAGCACATGTTTATTCCGGTCTGGGCCGCCATTATCCCGGTCTACACAGGGCCTGAAAGGATCGCGCAATGTTTGAAAACTTAACCGACCGTCTCTCGCAGACGCTGCGCCATGTCACCGGCAAAGCCAAACTGACCGAAGACAACATCAAAGACACCCTGCGCGAAGTGCGCATGGCGCTGCTCGAAGCCGACGTCGCCTTGCCGGTGGTCAAAGACTTCGTCAATTCGGTCAAGGAACGCGCTGTCGGCACCGAGGTGTCACGCAGCCTGACGCCGGGCCAGGCCTTCGTGAAAATCGTCCAGGCCGAACTCGAAAGCCTGATGGGCGCGGCCAACGAAGACCTGAACCTGAGCGCCGTTCCTCCTGCCGTCGTGTTGATGGCCGGTCTGCAGGGTGCGGGTAAAACCACCACCGCCGGCAAACTGGCGCGCTTCCTTAAAGAGCGCAAGAAGAAGTCGGTCATGGTTGTGTCCGCGGACGTTTACCGTCCGGCGGCGATCAAGCAGCTTGAAATGCTCGCGGGTGAAGTTGGCGTTACCTTCTTCCCGTCCGACCTGAGCCAGAAGCCGGTCGACATCGCGCAAGCTGCTATTAAAGAAGCAAAACTGAAATTCATTGACGTGGTTATCGTCGATACCGCCGGTCGTCTGCACATCGACGAAGAGATGATGGGCGAGATCAAGGCGCTGCATGCCGCGATCAACCCGGTTGAAACCCTGTTCGTGGTCGATGCCATGACTGGCCAGGACGCCGCCAACACGGCCAAGGCTTTCGGCGATGCGCTGCCGCTGACCGGTGTGATCCTGACCAAAGTCGACGGCGATGCCCGTGGCGGTGCCGCGTTGTCGGTACGAGCCATCACCGGCAAGCCGATCAAGTTCATCGGTATGGGCGAGAAGAGCGAAGCGCTCGAACCGTTCCATCCTGAGCGTATTGCGTCGCGCATCCTCGGCATGGGTGACGTGCTCAGCCTGATCGAGCAGGCCGAACAGACCCTCGACAAAGACAAGGCCGATAAACTGGCCAAGAAGCTGAAGAAGGGCAAGGGCTTCGACCTCGAAGACTTCCGCGATCAGCTGCAACAGATGAAAAACATGGGCGGCCTCGGCGGCCTCATGGACAAACTGCCGAACATGGGCGGCGTGAATCTGGCGCAAATGGGCAACGCCCAGGGCGCGGCAGAGAAACAGTTCAAGCAGATGGAAGCCATCATCAACTCCATGACCCCGGCCGAGCGCCGCGACCCTGAGCTGATCAGCGGTTCGCGCAAGCGCCGGATCGCCATGGGTTCCGGTACTCAGGTGCAGGACATCGGCCGCTTGATCAAGCAGCACAAGCAGATGCAGAAGATGATGAAGAAGTTCTCCGCGAAAGGCGGAATGGCCAAAATGATGCGCGGCATGGGCGGTATGTTGCCCGGCGGCGGCATGCCGAAAATGTAAAAGATTCGCGCCGGCAGTCATGTCGGCGCTGCCCACATGGAAGTGGGATCTCCAGCAAACCCGCACTTGGCGGGAGCTGACTGGCCGTTTTCAACGACGGCTCTATAGCAAATCTGGATGGCGACCGATAGGCCGCCGGAAAAAGACATTTGCAAAAGTCCGGATATTCCTTAGAATATGCGGCCTTTCGGGCACCTATGCCCGCTGTGCCTTTAGATTTGCAGCACCGACTACAGGAACGATCTTCAATGCTAACAATCCGTCTTGCCCTTGGCGGCTCCAAAAAGCGCCCGTTTTACCACTTGACCGTAACCGACAGCCGCAACCCGCGTGACGGTTCGCACAAGGAACAGGTTGGTTTCTTCAACCCTGTTGCTCGTGGTCAAGAAGTTCGTCTGTCCGTGAACCAAGAGCGCGTAGCCTACTGGCTGAGCGTTGGTGCACAACCTTCTGAGCGCGTTGCTCAGTTGTTGAAGGAATCTGCTAAGGCTGCGGCCTGAGCAATATGAACGCGACGCCAGCTGTTGCCGATGATTTGATCGTTATTGGCAAAATTTATTCTGTTCATGGCGTTCGCGGCGAAGTGAAGGTGTATTCCTTTACTGATCCGACTGAAAACCTGTTGCAGTACAAAACCTGGACGCTCAAGCGCGAAGGCAATGTGAAGCAGGTCGAGCTGGTCAGCGGACGTGGGAGCGACAAGTTCCTGGTCGCAAAGCTCAAGGGTCTTGATGATCGTGAAGAAGCACGTCTTCTGGCTGGTTATGAGATCTGTGTGCCGCGCAACCTGTTCCCTGAATTGACCGACGGCGAGTACTACTGGTACCAGCTGGAAGGTCTGAAGGTTATTGATCACCTCGGGCAATTGCTCGGGAAAATCGATCATCTTCTGGAAACCGGCGCCAATGATGTAATGGTGGTCAAGCCTTGCGCTGGCAGCCTGGATGATCGCGAACGCCTGTTGCCCTATACGGAGCAATGCGTGTTGGCTGTCGACCTTGCCGCAGGCGAGATGAAGGTGGAATGGGATGCGGACTTCTAAACGTGGCTAACCTGCGCGTAGAAGTGATCAGTTTGTTTCCCGAGATGTTCTCCGCCATCAGCGAGTACGGCATCACCAGTCGGGCGGTGAAACAGGGGCTGTTGCAGCTTACCTGTTGGAATCCGCGAGACTACACGACGGATCGACATCACACTGTGGATGATCGCCCATTTGGCGGTGGTCCGGGCATGGTGATGAAGATCAAGCCCCTGGAAGATGCTCTGGTTCAGGCCAAGGCAGCAGTCGGGGAGGTGGCGAAGGTAATTTACCTGTCCCCCCAAGGCCGTCAACTGACTCAGTCGGCGGTACGCGAGTTGGCGAATCTGGATGCATTGATCCTGATTGCCGGCCGCTATGAAGGCATTGACGAGCGTTTTATAGATGCTCATGTCGATGAAGAGTGGTCGATTGGCGACTATGTACTGTCTGGCGGTGAGCTGCCGGCGATGGTCCTGATCGATGCGGTTACACGACTGCTGCCTGGAGCTTTAGGGCATGCGGACTCCGCCGAGGAAGATTCCTTTACGGATGGTTTGCTGGATTGCCCGCACTACACCCGACCGGAGGTGTATGCGGATCAGCGTGTTCCCGACGTATTGCTAAGTGGCAATCACGCGCACATCCGGCGTTGGCGTTTACAGCAGTCCCTTGGTAGGACCTTTGAACGACGCGCCGATCTTCTGGAAAGCCGCTCGCTTTCTGGAGAAGAGAAGAAGCTGCTCGAGGAATACATCCGCGAGCGGGACGATAGTTAACAACGTATCGATGGTAAATCCGACGATTTACCTTAGGAGCACAGCATGACTAACAAAATCATCCTTGCACTCGAAGCAGAGCAGATGACCAAAGAGATCCCTACCTTTGCCCCGGGCGACACCATTGTCGTTCAGGTGAAAGTGAAGGAAGGCGATCGTTCGCGTCTGCAAGCGTTCGAAGGCGTAGTTATCGCCAAGCGTAACCGCGGCGTAAACAGTGCTTTCACCGTTCGTAAAATCTCCAACGGTGTTGGCGTAGAGCGTACTTTCCAGACCTACAGCCCGCAAATCGACAGCATGGCCGTTAAGCGTCGCGGTGACGTACGTAAAGCCAAGCTGTACTACCTGCGTGACCTGTCCGGTAAAGCAGCTCGCATCAAGGAAAAACTGGCTTAAGTCCAGCTTCCGATGCGCAAGAGCCAGCCTGTTCAGGCTGGCTCTTCAAGAAAATGCCTCGTATCGAAAGATACGGGGCATTTTTCGTTATGGTGCGGAACCTGTAGGAGCGAGGCTTGCCCGCGAAGAGGGTGTGTCAGTCGACATTGATGTTGTCTGGTGCGTTGTCTTCGCGAGCAAGCCCGCTCCCGCACGGGTCGTGGCGTTAAGGGGGGAAGACTTTTTCCGCGCAAAAGAAAACGCCCCGAACAAGTCGGGGCGTTTGCTTGAAGTGCTGCGGCTTTTTGAGCGTGGGCGCTTAGCGCTTCAGCGAAGCTGGCAGGTGCGGCTGGATCGCCGTCAGTACTGCCTTGAAGCACTTGGTGTTGCCGGCGACGATGTGGCCTTTCTCAAGGAAGTCGTGACCGCCGGTGAAGTCGCTCACCAAGCCGCCGGCTTCCTGGATCAGCAGGGCGCCTGCAGCCATGTCCCACTCGGACAGGCCCGACTCCCAGAACGCATCGAAACGGCCGGCGGCCACATAGGCCAGGTCCAGGCTCGCCGAGCCGGCGCGGCGGATGCCGGCGGTCTGGCCAACCAGGGCGCGGAACATGCCCAGGTAGTTGTCGAGGTTGTCCATCTGGTCGTCGCGGAACGGGAAGCCGGTACCCAGCAGGGCGCCGTCCAGGCTGGTGCGACCGCTGACGCGCAGACGGCGACCGTTCAGTTGGGCGCCGCGACCACGGCTGGCGGTGAATTCTTCCTGGCGAACCGGATCCAGAACAACAGCGTGCTCCAGGCGACCACGGTATTTGCAGGCAATGCTGACAGCGAAGTGAGGAATGCCGCGCAGGAAGTTGGTGGTGCCGTCCAGCGGATCGATGATCCACAGGTACTCTTCGCCTTCGATGCCGCTACCGGCGTGCATGCCGGTTTCTTCACCCATGATCGAGTGATTAGGGTAAGCCTTGCGCAGTGCATCGATGATTTTCTGTTCGGCGGCGCGATCCACCTCGGATACGTAATCCTTGGCGTCTTTTTCGTCGACCTTGATGGTATCCAGGCGCTCGATGGAGCGGAAAATCAATTCACTGGCGCTGCGGGCGGCGCGCAGCGCGATATTCAGCATGGGCTGCATGGATGTGTCACCTAAGGTTGTTAAAGAAAGCCGGGCATTCTATCAGAAAGTTTCTACAGGTGAAGGTCGGTGTTCGCTTTCATAGCTTAACGGTAGGTTGAGCTGTAAGATTCTGCTCCCCATTAAAGTGTTCGAGAGCGCCTCCCTTGCTGCAAAACATTCGTGTCGTCCTGGTCAATACCAGTCACCCCGGCAATATCGGCGGGGCTGCGCGTGCCATGAAGAACATGGGCCTGTCGCGGCTGGTGCTGGTCGAGCCGCGGTTGTTCCCGCACCACGAGGCCGATGCGCGTGCGTCCGGCGCCGGTGACATCCTTGAAAATGCTCAAGTCGTCGCCACCCTGGAAGATGCCTTGGTCGGCTGCAATCTGGTGCTCGGCACCAGTGCTCGTGATCGTCGCATTCCCTGGCCGTTGCTCGATCCTCGCGAATGCGGTGTGAAGGTGGTAGAGGAGGCGGGGCAGGGCGCCGAGATCGCATTGGTGTTTGGTCGTGAAGATTCCGGCCTGACCAACGAAGAGCTGCAGCGATGTCATTATCACGTGCACATCCCATCAGACCCTGAGTTCAGTTCGCTGAACCTTGGGGCGGCGGTGCAGGTGTTGAGCTATGAAGTGCGTATGTCCTGGTTGGCGGCTGCAGGTCAGCCGAGCAAGGTCGAGAAGGAAGAAGTGGCGTCCACCAAAAGTGGTGAACTGGCGACCATGGATGAGCTGGAGCGATTCTATGAGCACCTGGAGCAAACGCTGGTGGCCATCGAATTCCTCGACCCGGAAAAACCACGGCACTTGATGGCGCGTCTGCGCCGGTTGTACGGACGCAGCTCGGTCAGCCGGGCGGAAATGAATATATTGCGTGGCATCCTCACGGAAACCCAGAAAGCGGCCCGTGGCGAGCTTCTAAAGCGGAAGGATTAATGATGTTCGAGCGTTTGCGTGAAGATATCCAAAGTGTTTTCCATCGTGACCCGGCGGCGCGTAATGCTTTTGAGGTTCTAACGTGCTACCCGGGCATGCACGCCATCTGGATCCATCGCCTGTCGTCAGCGTTGTGGGGCATGGGCTGGAAATGGCTGGCGCGTCTGGTGTCGAACTTCGGTCGCTGGTTGACCGGGATCGAGATTCATCCGGGTGCCAAGGTTGGTCGTCGTTTCTTTATTGACCACGGTATGGGCATCGTTATCGGTGAGACTGCCGAGATCGGCAACGACGTCACCCTGTATCAAGGCGTGACCCTTGGCGGCACCAGCTGGAACAAGGGCAAGCGCCACCCGACCCTGGAAGACGGCGTAGTCGTCGGGGCGGGCGCCAAGGTGCTCGGCCCGTTTACGGTGGGTGCCGGGGCCAAGGTAGGTTCCAATGCCGTGGTCACCAAGGCGGTTCCGCCTGGGGCGACGGTGGTGGGGATTCCGGGGCGGATCATCGTCAAGTCCGATGAAGAGCAGGACGCCAAGCGCAAGGCCATGGCCGAGAAGATCGGTTTCGACGCCTACGGTGTCGGCGAAGACATGCCGGACCCGGTGGCTCGAGCCATTAACCAGTTGCTCGATCATCTGCAGGCTGTAGATGGTCGACTTGAAGGGATGTGTGGGGCGCTGAGGGACCTGGGTAGCAATTACTGTGCGAAAGATCTGCCTGAACTGCGCGAAGAAGACTTTGCCTGCGTAAAAGACAAGGATCAGAGTCAGGCCAGCTAAACCGCGCCGACCCCTTCGCGAGCAAGCCTGCTCCCACATCAGATTTTCAGCGGGCATGGATTTGTGTTCGACACAGATCAAGTGTGGGAGCGGGCTTGCTCGCGAAGAACGATAACGCGCATTTGCTGGTGATACACGGCCAGCCTTTGCTATGATGCGCGCGCTCTTTTGCGGGTAAACCTGAGTAAAGCACTAGGTCTTATAGTTGACTTAAATACTCGGGAATTGCATACTCGCCCCATTCCGAATTCCGTGGTAATTGTCCATGCGACTGACTACAAAAGGCCGATACGCCGTGACCGCCATGCTTGACCTGGCGTTGCACGCGCAGCACGGGCCGGTGTCCCTGGCCGATATCTCCGAGCGCCAAGGCATATCCCTGTCCTACCTCGAGCAGCTTTTTGCCAAATTGCGCCGCAGCAATCTGGTGTCCAGTGTTCGTGGTCCAGGCGGTGGTTACCAGTTGTCCCGCGACATGCAGGGCATCCAGGTCGCCCAGGTGATCGATGCGGTCAACGAATCGGTCGATGCAACCAAATGTCAGGGTCAGGGCGATTGCCATTCCGGCGACACCTGTCTGACCCACCACTTGTGGTGCGATCTGAGTCTGCAGATTCACGAATTTCTGAGCGGTATCAGCTTGGCTGACCTTGTAACTCGCCGTGAGGTGCAAGAAGTAGCCCAGCGTCAGGACCAGCGTCGTTGCAACAGCAAGGCGCCACGCCTGGACAAGATTGAAGCGTCCGCCGTCGAATGACAGCCAAAGAGCTAGCGGCACGCCAGCCAGCCTGATTTAGGAGATAGTCCATGAAATTGCCGATTTACCTTGATTACTCTGCGACGACCCCGGTTGATCCACGTGTCGCGCAAAAGATGAGTGAATGCCTGCTGGTCGACGGAAACTTCGGTAACCCGGCGTCCCGTTCCCACGTGTTCGGCTGGAAAGCTGAAGAGTCCGTCGAGAACGCTCGCCGTCAGGTCGCTGACCTGGTTAACGCCGACCCGCGTGAAATCGTCTGGACCTCCGGTGCCACCGAGTCCGACAACCTGGCAATCAAGGGTGCGGCGCATTTCTACGCCACCAAAGGCAAGCACCTGATCACCACCAAGATTGAGCACAAGGCTGTCCTCGACACCATGCGCCAACTGGAACGTGAAGGTTTCGAAGTGACCTACCTCGACCCTCGCGAAGATGGTCTGGTCACTCCAGAGATGGTCGAAGCTGCCCTGCGTGACGACACCATCCTGGTCTCGGTCATGCACGTGAACAACGAAATCGGCACCATCAACGACATCGCCGCCATCGGCGAACTGTGCCGCTCCAAGGGCATTCTGTTCCACGTCGACGCCGCTCAGTCCACCGGCAAGGTCGAGATCGACCTGTCGAAACTGAAAGTCGACATGATGTCGTTCTCTGCCCACAAAACCTACGGCCCTAAAGGCATCGGCGCGCTGTACGTCAGCCGCAAGCCGCGTGTTCGCATCGAAGCGACCATGCACGGCGGCGGTCACGAGCGCGGCATGCGTTCCGGCACCCTGGCGACCCACCAGATCGTCGGCATGGGCGAAGCTTTCCGTGTGGCCAAGGAAGACATGGCTGCCGAGAACGTACGCATCAAAGCCCTGAGCGACCGCTTCTTCAAGCAGGTCGAAGGCCTGGAAGAGCTGTACGTCAACGGCAGCATGACCGCCCGCGTACCGCACAACCTGAACCTGAGCTTCAACTACGTTGAGGGCGAGTCGCTGATCATGGCGCTCAAGGATCTGGCGGTTTCGTCCGGTTCGGCCTGCACCTCGGCATCGCTTGAGCCTTCGTACGTACTGCGCGCCCTGGGCCGCAACGACGAACTGGCACACAGCTCGATTCGCTTCACCTTCGGCCGTTTCACCACCGAAGAAGAAATCGACTACGCCGCGCAGAAAGTCTGCGAGGCCGTTACCAAGCTGCGCACTCTCTCGCCGCTGTGGGACATGTACAAAGATGGCGTCGACATTTCGAAAATCGAGTGGGCGGCGCACTGATATTCAAGTCGCCGCAACCGGGCCCTGCCAATCCACGATTTGCAGGGCTTCAAGAGCGACTCCTGATGAGTGAGGATTAAGAATCATGGCTTACAGCGAAAAGGTCATCGACCACTACGAGAACCCGCGCAACGTCGGCAAGATGGACGCGGAAGATCCTGATGTCGGCACCGGCATGGTCGGCGCTCCGGCGTGCGGCGACGTGATGCGCTTGCAGATCAAGGTCAACGAACAAGGCATCATCGAAGACGCCAAGTTCAAGACCTACGGTTGCGGTTCGGCGATCGCCTCCAGCTCCCTGGCGACCGAGTGGATGAAAGGCAAGACTCTGGATGAAGCAGAGACCATCAAGAACACTCAGCTGGCCGAAGAACTGGCGCTGCCGCCAGTGAAAATTCACTGCTCCGTACTTGCTGAAGACGCTATCAAAGCGGCCGTTCGCGACTACAAGCAGAAGAAAGGCTTGATCTGACTTTCAAGATTTGGCGACGAGTAAGGAGTCACCGATGGCTATCAGCATGACAGAAGCGGCTGCTCAACACGTGCGACGCTCCCTCAACGGGCGCGGCAAAGGTGAAGGGATTCGCCTGGGTGTTCGCACCACAGGCTGTTCCGGCCTTGCCTACGTGCTGGAGTTTGTCGACGAGGTGGTTGCAGAGGATCAGGTGTTCGAAAGTCACGGCGAGAAAGTGATCATCGACCCGAAAAGCCTGGCCTACCTGGACGGCACCGAACTCGATTTCGTCAAGGAAGGGTTGAACGAAGGCTTCAAGTTCAACAATCCCAACGTGCGCGGTGAATGTGGCTGCGGCGAAAGCTTC
This sequence comes from Pseudomonas sp. GM79, assembly GCF_000282495.1. Lineage (GTDB taxonomy): Bacteria > Pseudomonadota > Gammaproteobacteria > Pseudomonadales > Pseudomonadaceae > Aquipseudomonas. The sequence continues at coordinate 42,884 of NZ_AKJE01000037.1, read as the reverse complement.
AACATCTGAGGCTGCGCGTGGGTACTCCTTGTCATTTCGCTTTATTTGAGCTGAAACCGAGCTTCCGTCTGGATCTCGATCAGTTGGCCACGCGCTACCGTGAGTTGGCGCGCGGTGTTCATCCGGACCGCTTTGCTGACGCTTCCGAGCGTGAGCAGCGGCTGGCGCTCGAGCAATCCGCGAGCCTCAACGAGGCCTACCAGACGCTCAAAAGTCCCCCCAAGCGCGCGCGATACCTGCTCGCCATGGGCGGTCGCGAGCTGCCGCTGGAGGTCACGGTGCATGATCCGGAGTTTCTTCTGCAGCAGATGGAGTTGCGTGAAGAACTCGAAGACCTGCAAGACAGCGCCGACCTGGCGGGTGTTGCAGTGTTCAAGCGTCGCCTGAAAACCGCGCAGGATGAACTGAACGAAAGCTTCGCAGCCTGTTGGGATGATGCAGCGCAACGTGAACAGGCCGAACGCCTGATGCGGCGCATGCAGTTCCTCGACAAGCTCACCTACGAAGTGCGCCAGTTAGAAGAGCGCCTCGACGATTAACCCAGTGCCGCTCCGGTCGCACGCCTGATATACAGATAAGTCCTGATCACGATGGCCCTACTGCAGATCGCCGAACCCGGCCAAAGTCCTCAACCGCACCAGCGTCGTCTGGCTGTGGGGATCGACTTGGGCACTACCAATTCGCTGGTCGCTGCGTTGCGCAGTGGTCTTTCCGAGCCTCTGGCCGACGCGCAAGGGCAGGTCATCCTGCCGTCTGCCGTGCGCTATCACGCCGATCGCGTCGAAGTCGGCGAGTCGGCCAAACTGGCCGCCGCGTCCGATCCTTTGAACACGGTGCTGTCGGTCAAGCGCTTGATGGGTCGTGGTCTGTCCGACGTCAAGCAATTGGGCGATCAACTGCCGTACCGGTTTGTCGACGGCGAGTCGCACATGCCGTTCATCGACACGGTGCAAGGCCCGAAAAGCCCGGTCGAAGTCTCCGCCGATATCCTTAAAGTGCTGCGTCAGCGTGCTGAAGCGACCTTGGGTGGCGAATTGGTTGGCGCGGTGATTACCGTTCCAGCCTACTTCGATGATGCTCAGCGTCAAGCCACCAAGGATGCGGCCAAGCTGGCCGGTCTGAACGTGCTGCGTTTGCTCAATGAGCCAACCGCCGCCGCCGTCGCTTATGGTCTGGATCAGCACGCCGAAGGCCTGGTCGCGATTTATGACCTGGGCGGAGGCACTTTTGATATTTCGATTCTGCGCCTGACCGGCGGTGTGTTCGAAGTGCTGGCTACCGGCGGCGACAGCGCCCTGGGTGGCGATGACTTTGACCACGCTATTGCTGGCTGGATCATCGAGAGCGCCGGTCTGTCGGCCGACCTCGATCCGGGTACGCAGCGCCATCTGCTGCAAATCGCGTGTGCAGCCAAAGAAGCCTTGACCCAGTCCTCGTCCATTGAAGTTGCTTATGGTGACTGGACGGCCGAGCTGACCCGTGACGCCTTCAATGCGCTGATCGAGCCGATGGTTGCTCGCAGCTTGAAAGCCTGCCGTCGCGCGGTGCGTGATTCCGGTGTCGAGCTGGAAGACGTACACGCTGTGGTCATGGTCGGCGGCTCGACGCGTGTGCCTCGCGTCCGCGAAGCTGTTGCGCAGGCCTTTGGTCGCGAGCCGCTGACCGAAATCGATCCGGATCAAGTCGTGGCCATCGGCGCCGCGATCCAGGCCGATACCCTGGCCGGCAACAAGCGTGACGGCGGCGAACTGCTGTTGCTCGACGTGATCCCGTTGTCTCTGGGGCTGGAAACCATGGGTGGTCTGATGGAGAAGGTGATTCCGCGCAACACCACCATCCCCGTCGCTCGGGCTCAGGACTTCACCACTTATAAAGATGGCCAGTCGGCCATGGCTATCCACGTATTGCAGGGTGAGCGCGAGTTGATCAGCGACTGCCGCTCCCTGGCACGCTTCGAATTGCGCGGTATTCCGGCGATGGTGGCTGGCGCGGCGAAGATTCGCGTGACCTTCCAGGTCGATGCCGACGGTCTGCTCAGTGTCTCGGCCCGCGAATTGGGTTCGGGCGTCGAAGCCAGCATTCAGGTCAAGCCGTCTTACGGCCTGACCGACGGCGAAATCGCCAAGATGCTCAAGGATTCGTTCCAGCACGCCAACGATGACAAGGTCGCCCGCGTATTGCGTGAGCAACAGGTCGATGCCCAGCGCTTGATCGAGGCGGTGCAGGGCGCTCTGGAGGTTGACGGCGAGCGCCTGCTCGATGCCGAAGAGCGCATGGTCATCGAATTGCAGATGCAGGAACTGACCGAATTGATGAAAGGCACCGATGGTTACGCCATCGAGCAGCAGACCAAGCGTCTGTCGCAAGTGACCGATGCCTTTGCTGCACGCCGCCTGGACTCGACGGTGAAAGCCGCTCTGGCGGGGCGCAATCTGAATGAAATCGAGGATAACTGATGCCGCAGGTCATTTTTCTGCCACACGAGAAGTTCTGCCCGGAAGGCATGGTTGTAGAGGCTGAGCCCGGTATTTCCATTCTCGAACTGGCCCATGAACACCATATCGAGATGGAAAGCGCCTGTGGCGGCGTCTGCGCCTGCACTACCTGCCACTGCATCGTTCGCGAAGGTTTCGATTCGCTGGAAGAGGCTGATGAGCTCGAGGAAGACTATCTTGATAAGGCTTGGGGGCTGGAAGCTCAGTCACGCTTGGCCTGTCAGGCAAAAGTCGGCACGGAAGACCTGACCATCGAAATTCCGAAATACTCGCTCAACCATGCAGCCGAAGCGCCGCACTGATTCAAGGAACCGACATGAGTCTGAAATGGGTTGATGTGCTTGAAATCGCGATCCAGCTGGCTGAGTCCAAGCCGGAAGTGGATCCGCGTTATGTGAACTTCGTCGATCTGCACCAATGGGTGCTGGCCTTGCCGGAGTTCAGTGATGATCCGACCCGCGGTGGCGAGAAGGTGCTTGAAGCCATTCAGGCTGCCTGGATCGAAGAAGCAGACTGATTCTGCACCGTACGCAGTTAGGCAATACCAAAGAACCCGCGTATAATTCGCGGGTTTAATTTTTCGCAAATTACCGTTTCTGGAGTTACACCATGGCTGTTCAACGTACTTTCTCCATCATCAAGCCTGACGCTGTTGCAAAAAACGTTATCGGCGAGATCACCACTCGTTTCGAAAAAGCTGGCCTGCGCGTTGTAGCTTCGAAACTGAAGCAACTGTCCAAAGCTGAAGCTGAAGGCTTCTACGCTGAGCACAGCGCTCGTGGTTTCTTCAACGACCTGGTTGCTTTCATGATCTCCGGTCCGGTTGTCGTTCAGGTTCTGGAAGGCGAAAACGCTATCGCTCTGAACCGTGAGCTGATGGGCGCTACCAACCCTAAAGAAGCTGCTGCCGGCACCATCCGCGCTGACTTCGCTGATTCCATCGACGCCAACGCTGTACACGGTTCGGACTCCGAAGCCGCTGCTGCTCGCGAAATCTCGTACTTCTTCGCAGCTACTGAAGTAACCACTCGCTAAGCATTGGCTTAAGAGTGAAGGTGAATCCATGACTACATCGACTGTAAAAACCAACCTGCTGGGTCTGACTCAACAGGAAATGGAAAAATTCTTCGACTCAATCGGGGAGAAGCGTTTCCGTGCCGGTCAGGTAATGAAATGGATTCACCACCTTGGCGTTGATGATTTCGACGCCATGACGAACGTCAGCAAGGCCTTGCGCGACAAGCTCAAGGCCATTGCTGAAGTCCGCGGCCCCGAAGTGGTCAGCGAGGACATCTCCACCGATGGCACCCGTAAGTGGGTGGTGCGCGTGGCGTCCGGTAGCTGCGTCGAGACCGTGTACATTCCCCAGGGCAAGCGCGGCACTCTGTGCGTTTCGTCCCAGGCAGGCTGTGCCCTGGACTGCAGTTTCTGCTCCACCGGCAAGCAAGGTTTCAACAGCAACCTCACCGCCGCCGAAGTGATCGGTCAGGTGTGGATTGCCAATAAATCGTTCGGCAGCATCCCGGCGACCGCCGACCGTGCCATCACCAACGTGGTAATGATGGGCATGGGTGAGCCGCTGCTGAACTTCGACAACGTCGTGGCCGCCATGCATCTGATGATGGATGACCTGGGCTACGGGATCTCCAAGCGCCGCGTGACCCTGTCCACTTCGGGCGTGGTGCCGATGATCGATGAGCTGTCCAAGCACATCGACGTGTCCCTGGCGTTGTCGCTGCACGCACCGAATGACGCATTGCGTAACCAATTGGTGCCGATCAACAAGAAATATCCGCTTAAGATGCTGCTCGAGTCGTGCCAGCGCTACATGTCGTCCCTGGGCGAAAAGCGCGTGCTGACCATCGAGTACACCTTGCTCAAGGACATCAACGACAAGGTTGAACACGCCGTTGAGATGATCGAGCTGCTCAAGAACATCCCGTGCAAGATCAACCTGATTCCGTTCAATCCGTTCCCGCATTCCGGTTACGAGCGCCCAAGCAACAACGCGATTCGCCGGTTTCAGGATCAGCTTCACCATGCAGGCTTCAATGTCACCGTACGCACTACCCGCGGTGAAGACATCGATGCCGCGTGTGGCCAATTGGTAGGGCAGGTGCTGGATCGCACCCGTCGCAGCGAACGTTATATCGCCGTGCGCGAGTTGAGCGCCGAAAACGATATGGCAACGAACGCTGCGAACAATAATTAAGAGAGGATCTCTATGTCCCTGCGCTTCGCGCTGCTTGTGCTGTTGGCCAGTCTCTGTGCTGGTTGTGTCCTGTCGGGCGATTTCAACCCGATGAAGACCAGCAAGGGCCGTGATGAGGCGCGTGCCGCCTACGTGCAGCTGGGTCTGGGTTATCTGCAGCAAGGCATGACCGAACGCGCCAAAGTCCCGTTGAAGAAGGCCTTGGACCTGGATAGCTCGGATCCTGACGCCAACGCGGCTCTGGGGCTGGTGTTCCAGGCCGAGATGGAGCCGGAACTGGCCGATCAGCATTTTCGCAAGGCGCTGTCTTCTCGTCCCGCCGATGCGCGAATCCTGAATAACTACGGCAGTTTTCTTTTCGAAGAGAAACGTTACAAAGAGGCGTACGAACGCTTCGAACAGGCCGCCGCCGATACCCTGTATCCTGAGCGTTCACGGGTTTTCGAAAACCTGGGCATGACCGCTTCAAAGCTTGGCCAGCGTGATCTGGCCCGCCAGCAACTGGAAAAAGCCCTGCGTCTGAATCGCCAACAGCCACGTGCATTGCTGGAAATGGCTGAGTTGTCTTACGAAGACAGGCATTATGTGCCCGCGCGTGACTATTACGACCGTTTTAGCCTGCTCACCGAACAAAATGCACGTAGTCTATTGCTCGGCGTTCGGCTGGCAAAAGTGTTCGAAGATCGCGACAAGGCCGCCAGTTTTGGCCTGCAATTAAAACGACTCTATCCCGGTACGCCGGAATATCAGCAATACCTGTCGGAGCAATGATGAAAGCGGCGCATCCCGAAGTTGTAGCAGCGAATCGCGTTAACCCCGGTGAGACTTTGCGCCAGGCCCGCGAAAGCAATGGCTGGTCGCTGGCCGAAGTGGCCCTCAAGCTCAACCTCACCATCAACTCCCTGAGCAATCTGGAAGCCGGCGCTTTCGACAAGCTGCCTGGGCACACCTTTGCTCGTGGCTATATTCGCGCGTATGCCAAATTGCTCGGCATGGACCAAACCGTTCTGGTCCAGCAGTTCGACCAATCCACCGGCACCGACTCCCAGGGCAGCAACGTCCACAGCCTGGGACGTATCGAAGAGCCGGTTCGGGTTTCCCACACTATTTTGCGCATTGTCAGCCTGCTGTTGCTGCTTGCGGTGATTGGCGGTGGTTTTATCTGGTGGCAGGATCAAACTTCACTGCGTACCAAAGACCTGATTGGGCTGGCGCCGGAACACGTTGAAGTCGAAGGCGCTGACGGCACCACCCAGATCCATCCACTGGACGAGCCGGAAGACCAGGCCGTTGCGCAAGGTCAGGCTGAAGGGGAAACACCTCTTGCGCTGCCTCAGGCCGAGTCTTCGACCGAGGAGCCAGTCAACGCCGAAACGAGTGCACCGGTTCCAGCGCCAGTCGTTTCAGCAGTAACGCCTGCGGCTGCGGCCCACAGCACCGCTCCGGCTGTCGCGACACCGGCGACGCCAGCGACACCTGCCCCGGCTGTTCCCGCTGTACCGGCACCGGTTATCTCTGCTCCAATTGCTCCGACCACCCCGGCTCCAGCTCCGGCAGCTCCGGTGGCCGGCCAAGGCCAGGTTCAACTGCAATTCACCGCCGATTGCTGGACGCAAGTGACCGATGGCACCGGCAAGGTGCTGTTGAGCGGTCTAAAGCGTAAAGGCGAAAATGTTTCCGTTAGCGGCAAGCCGCCCTTTTCCGTGCGTCTGGGCTTCGCCCGTGGTGCGCAGGTCAGTTACAACGGGCAGGTGGTTGATGTCGCTCCGTTCACCAGTGGCGAGACTGCTCGCCTGAAGTTGGGTCAATAAGTCATGCACGGCGAATCTCCAATCAAACGTCGCGAATCCCGCAAGATCTGGGTCGGCAACGTGCCCGTGGGCGGCGATGCGCCTATCGCTGTGCAGAGCATGACCAACAGCGATACCAATGACGTGGCCGCCACAGTGGCCCAGATCAATCGTCTGGAAGCCGCTGGCGTCGATATCGTGCGGGTTTCCGTGCCGGACATGGACGCCGCCGAAGCCTTCGGCAAGATCAAGCAATTGGTCAAAGTGCCATTGGTGGCCGACATCCACTTCGACTACAAGATCGCTTTGCGCGTAGCCGAACTGGGTGTGGATTGCCTGCGGATCAACCCGGGCAACATCGGTCGTGAAGACCGCGTGCGTGCGGTGGTCGATGCCGCCCGTGATCGCGGGATTCCGATCCGCATCGGCGTCAACGCCGGTTCCCTGGAAAAAGACCTGCAAAAGAAATATGGCGAGCCGACTCCAGCCGCGCTGGTCGAGTCCGCCTTGCGCCATGTCGAACACCTCGAGCGCCTGAATTTCCAGGACTTCAAGGTCAGCGTGAAAGCCTCCGACGTGTTCATGGCGGTCGCCGCCTACCGCTTGCTGGCCAAGGAAATCGTTCAACCGTTGCACTTGGGCATCACTGAAGCCGGTGGTTTGCGTTCAGGCACAGTGAAATCCGCCGTGGGCCTCGGTATGCTGCTCGCCGAAGGGATTGGCGATACTATTCGCATCTCGCTGGCGGCCGATCCGGTCGAGGAAGTGAAAGTCGGCTACGACATTCTCAAATCCCTGCACCTGCGTTCCCGTGGCATCAACTTCATCGCCTGCCCGAGCTGCTCGCGGCAGAACTTCGATGTGGTCAAAACCATGAACGAGCTGGAAGGACGCCTCGAAGACCTGCTGGTGCCGCTGGATGTCGCGGTGATCGGTTGCGTGGTCAACGGGCCGGGCGAAGCCAAGGAAGCCCATATCGGCTTGACCGGCGGCACGCCAAACCTGATTTACATCGACGGCAAGCCGGCGCAGAAACTGACTAATGACAATCTGGTGGATGAGCTTGAACGCTTGATCCGTCAGAAAGCGGCCGAAAAGGTCGAAGCCGACGCAGCGGTAATCGCTCGCGGCTGAGCCTGACTAAAGAGCCGAACGAATTTAAGGATTTATAGTGAGCAAGTCTCTGCAAGCCATTCGTGGCATGAACGACATCCTGCCCGAACAGACTCCCCTGTGGCGTCATTTCGAAGGCACCGTCTCGCGTCTGCTGGATAACTACGGTTACAAGCAGATCCGCATGCCGATCGTCGAGTTCACCGAGCTGTTCAAACGCTCCATCGGTGAAGTGACCGACATCGTCGAAAAAGAGATGTACACCTTCGAAGATCGCAACGGCGATTCCCTGACCCTGCGCCCTGAAGGCACAGCGGCCTGCGTGCGTGCGGTGCTCGAGCACGGCATCACCGGCGGCGGTCAGGTGCAGAAACTCTGGTACATCGGCCCGATGTTCCGTCACGAACGTCCACAGAAAGGTCGTTATCGCCAGTTCCACCAGATCGGTTGCGAAGTCTTCAACCTCGACGGTCCGGACATCGACGCCGAGCTGATCGTGCTGACCTGGCGCCTGTGGGGCGAGCTGGGTATCCGCGATGCGGTCAAGCTCGAACTCAACAGCCTGGGCACCAGCGAGTCCCGTGGTCGTTATCGTGAAGCACTGGTCGAATACCTGTCCGCTCGCCTGGATCAACTGGACGAAGACAGCCAGCGCCGTCTGAAGACCAACCCGCTGCGGGTTCTGGATACCAAGAATCCCGACACTCAAGCGGCATTGGCCGACGCGCCAAAAATGGCCGACTACCTCGACGAAGAATCCCGCGTGCACTTCGAGGGCCTCAAGGCTCGTCTGGACGCCGCTGGCATTCCTTATGTGATCAACCCGAAGCTGGTTCGCGGGCTGGACTACTACAGCAAGACCGTTTTCGAATGGGTCACCGACAAGTTGGGCGCCCAGGGCACCGTATGTGCCGGTGGTCGTTACGACGGTCTGGTGGAGCAGATGGGCGGCAAGCCGACCACGGGCGTCGGTTTCGCCATGGGCATTGAGCGCCTGGTGCTGCTGCTTGAAACCCTGGAGCAGATTCCCGAAGAAATCTCCCGTCAGGTCGATGTCTACCTCTGCGCCTTCGGTGAAGCCGCCGAGCTGGCCGGTCTGACCCTGAGCGAGCGTGTTCGTGATCAATTGCCCAACCTGCGCCTGCAAGTCAATGCCGGCGCCGGCAGCTTCAAAAGCCAGTTCAAGAAAGCCGACAAGAGCGGTGCGCTGTACGCATTGATCCTCGGTGACGACGAAATGGCCCAGCAAGTGGTAGGTTTCAAACCCCTGCGTGGCCAGGGCGAACAACAAAGCATTGCCTGGGATGCGCTTGCTGCACACCTGGCCACCTGCATCGTGCAGGGTTGAAGCTGTCAAACAGCCGATTTAGCGATTAAGGAGTATTGGGGTGTCGAGTACCGAAGACGAACATCTGGCGGAGTTGAAGGACTGGTGGACACGCAACGGCAAGCCCCTGGTCACTGGCGGCCTGTTGGCGCTGGTCATCGTATTCGGCTGGCAGGCCTTTCAGAAGTATCAGAGCAATCAGTCGCAAGGCGCCTCGATTCTCTATCAGCAATTGCTCGAAACCACGCTGACGCCTGACGGCAAGCCTGATGCTGCACGTGTTTCGGACCTGGCCGGCAAGCTCAACAGCGAGTTCGGCGGCACCGCTTACGCACAATATGGCAGCCTGTTCGTGGCGAAAGTTGCAGTCGACAGCGGTAAGCTGGACGACGCAGCCAGCGAGCTGAAAGCCATTGTCGCCAAACCGGCCAACCCGGCACTTGGCGAAATTGCCCGTCAGCGTCTGGCGCAGGTGCTGGCCGCGCAGAACAAGGTCGATGAAGCCCTGAAACTGCTCGAAGGCGATGCCGACAAAGCTTTCCTGGCCACTCGCGAAGAACTCAAAGGCGACCTGCTGGTGCAGCTGGGTCGTACCGACGAAGCGAACACGGCGTATCAAAAAGCCAAGGCGGCACTGTCGGATGAAGCGGCGGTCGGTGGCCTACAAATCAAGCTGGACGACCTGGCCAAAGGGGATGCGTGACGTGATCCGTTGGAAACATGCAGCATTGCTGGCTCTGGCCATATTGGCCGCGGGTTGCAGCAGCAACAGCAAGAAAGAATTGCCACCGGCCGAGTTGACCGACTTCAAGGAAGAAGTGGTTCTGCAAAAGCAGTGGAGTCGTTCGATCGGTGACGGTCAGGGCGAAACCTACAACATGCTGGTTCCGGCGATCGATGGCGATACCATCTATGCCGCCGACGTCACCGGTGTGGTGATGGCGATGGATCGCAGCAATGGCGACGTCAAATGGAAGAAAGATCTCGAACTGCCTGTCTCCGGCGCCGTTGGCGTGGGTTACGGTCTGGTCATGATTGGCACGCTCAAGGGCGAAATCGTTGCCCTGGACGCCAGCAGCGGTGAAGAGAAATGGCGCGCTCGCGTGACCAGTGAAGTGCTCGCGCCGCCGGCCACCAACGGTGACGTTGTTGTGGTTCAGACCCAGGATGACCGTCTGATCGGCCTGGATGCCGCTACCGGCAACCAGCGCTGGTTGTATGACAGCACGCCAGCGGTTCTGACCCTGCGCGGCACCAGCGCACCGATCGTCACCAACCGCCTCGCGGTGGCTGGCCTGTCGACTGGTAAAGTGGTTGCTCTGGATGTTTCCAACGGCGTGCCGGTGTGGGAACAGCGTGTAGCGATTCCACAAGGTCGTTCGGAACTGGAGCGTGTAGTCGATATCGACGGTGGCTTGCTGCTGTCCGGCGGTACACTGTATGTCGCCAGCTACCAGGGTCGCGTCGCAGCACTGGATCTGGAAAGCGGTCGTCAGCTCTGGCAGCGTGATGCTTCCAGCTATGCCGGCGTTGCCCAGGGTTTTGGCAGCGTCTACGTGAGCCTGTCTGCAGGCACCGTTGAAGGCGTTGACGAACGTTCTACCACTGCGTTGTGGAGCAACGATTCGCTGGCCCGCCGTCAATTGTCGGCTCCGGAAGTGTTCTCCAGCTATGTTGCAGTCGGTGATATGGAAGGCTACCTGCACCTGCTGAGCCAGGTGGACGGTCGTTTCGTCGGCCGCGAGCGCATCGACAGCGACGGCCTGCGTGCCCGTCCGCTGGTGGTGGGTGACACGATTTATCTGTATGGCAACAGCGGCAAACTGGAAGCCCTGACCATCAAGTAAGAACTATGCTTGGGGTTTAACCCCCCAGGCGGCCCCGGTTTCAAGGGGTTTGCAGTGTTTCATACACTGCCCCGAGCACCAGCCGCTGCCTCGCAGCGGCTTTTGTATTTTCTGAAATAACGAAGTGGAGAGCCGCATGGTTCCCGTAATCGCCCTGGTGGGCCGACCGAACGTCGGCAAGTCCACCTTGTTCAACCGCCTGACCAGGACTCGCGACGCCATCGTCGGCGACTTGTCCGGTCTGACCCGTGATCGCCAGTACGGTGAGGCCAAGTGGCAAGGGCGTTCCTACATTCTGGTCGACACCGGCGGTATCTCCGGTGACGAGCACGGTATGGACGAAAAAATGGCCGAGCAGTCGCTGCTGGCCATTGAAGAAGCGGATGTCGTTCTGTTCCTGGTAGATGCCAAGGCCGGTTTCACCGCGGCCGACCAGATGATCGCCGAGCACTTGCGCAAGCGTAACAAGCGTTCTTACGTGGTTGCCAACAAGGTCGACAACATCGACCCTGAAATGGCCCGCGCCGAATTCGCCCCGTTGGGCATGGGCCACGCGATCCCGATCGCCGGTGCTCATGGTCGTGGCATCACCCAGATGCTGGAAATCGCCCTGAGCGACTTCCCGAAAGACGACGAAGAGCCGGAAGAAGGCGAAGAAGAGATCGTTGCCGAAGGTGAGGAAGCCAAGCGCATTCCTGGCCCAAGCGAAAAAGACGGTATCAAGATCGCCATCATCGGTCGTCCGAACGTCGGCAAGTCGACCCTGGTCAACCGCATGCTCGGTGAAGACCGGGTTATCGTTTATGACCAGCCCGGCACCACCCGCGACAGTATCTACATCCCGTTTGAACGTAACGACGAGAAGTACACGCTGATCGACACCGCCGGTGTGCGCAAGCGCGGCAAGATCCACGAAGAAGTCGAAAAGTTCTCCGTGGTCAAAACCCTGCAAGCGATCAAAGACGCCAACGTGGTGATCTTCGTGATGGACGCCCGCGAAGGCGTGGTGGACCACGACCTCAACCTGCTGGGCTTTGCCCTTGAAGCCGGTCGTGCGCTGGTTATTGCGATCAACAAGTGGGACGGCATGACGCCGAGCGAGCGCGACTTCGTCAAGGTCGAGCTGCAACGTCGACTGTTCTTCGTCGACTTCGCCGATATCCACTTCATCTCGGCCCTGCACGGCACTGGCGTAGGCAACCTCTACGCGTCGGTACAGAACTCGTTCAAGTCCGCGGTCACCCGCTGGCCGACCAACCGCCTGACCCAGATTCTGGAAGATGCGGTCGGCGAGCACGCGCCACCGATGGTCAACAACCGCCGGATCAAGCTGCGTTACGCCCACTTGGGTGGTGCCAACCCGCCGATCATCGTGATTCACGGTAACCAGATCGAGAAGGTGCCGAAGTCTTACGTGCGTTACCTGGAAAACACCTATCGTCGTGTCTTGAAGCTGGTCGGTACGCCGATCCGCATCGAGTTCAAGGGCGGCGAGAACCCGTACGAAGGTAACAAGAACTCGCTCACCGACCGCCAGGTCAACAAGAAGCGCCGGATGATGTCGCACCACAAGAAAGCCGACAAAAAGCGCCGCGATAAGCGATAGAAGCAGCGGCGAGCCTCAAGCTGCAAGCTTCAAGTAAAAGCAGAAGGGTCCTTTTCGGGACCCTTTTTTGTGTCTGGTGGTTTGACGCTTGACCACTTGCAGCTTGTCGCTTGAAACTTGAAACTTGCAGCTCACCTGCAGGGAATCACCGATGATCACCAGTAAGCTGCCGAAAGTCGGCATCACTATCTTCACGCAGATGTCTCAGCTCGCGGCGCAAACCGGGGCGATCAATCTATCTCAGGGGTTTCCCGATTTCGACGGCCCGCAGGCCCTGCGTGATGCAGTCGGTCGGCACATCGCCAGTGGCCACAACCAGTATTCGCCGATGACTGGCTTGCCGGTGTTGCGTCAGCAGATTGCGGCGAAGATCGCTCGCAGCTACGGCGCCCATGTCGATGCCGACAGCGAAGTGACGGTCACTCCCGGCGCGACACAGGCGATCTTCTGCGCCATTCAGGCGGTGATCCACAGCGGTGATGAAGTCATCGTGTTTGATCCGGCCTACGACAGTTATGAACCCTCGGTTGAGCTGGCCGGTGGTCGCTGCGTCCATGTGCAGTTGGGCCTGAATGACTTCGCCATCGACTTCCAGAAGCTCGCTGAAGCCATTACGCCGCGCACGCGGATGATTATCCTCAATACCCCGCATAACCCCAGCGGCGCGCTGATCAGTCGTGCCGAGCTGGATCAACTGGCGGCGTTGATTCGCGACCGCGATATCTATGTGATCAGCGACGAGGTCTACGAACACCTGGTATTCGATGGCGTATCTCACGTCAGCGTATTGGCCCACGAAGAGCTCTATCAGCGCGCATTCGTGGTCAGTTCGTTCGGCAAGACCTACCACGTCACCGGCTGGAAAACCGGTTATGTCGTGGCACCTCCGGCCCTCACCGCGGAGCTGCGCAAGGTTCACCAATACGTCAGTTTCTGCGGCGTGACGCCACTGCAATACGCGTTGGCCGATTACATGGCCGAGCATCCGGAACACGTCGAAGAGTTTCCGGGCTTCTATCAGGCCAAGCGCGATCTGTTCTGCGATCTGCTGTCGCCGTCGCGCTTCAGTTTCACCCGCGTGGCCGGTACTTACTTCCAGCTGGTCGATTACTCGCAGATTCGCCCGGACCTCAATGACGTCGAGATGGCGCTGTGGATGACCCGCGAACATGGCGTCGCGAGCATCCCGATCTCGGTGTTCTACCAGACGCCACCCGAAGGCCAGCGCCTGGTGCGTCTGTGCTTTGCCAAACGCGAGGAGACCCTGCGTGAAGCAGCGGCAAAACTATGCGTGATCTGAGTGCTCTGCCCAATCTGAATGTTGCGCTGATCCAGACCACCCTGGCCTGGCATGATCGTCAGGCCAATCTGCAGCATTTCGAGTCCTTGCTGGAACAGGCTCGCGGCGCGGACCTGATCATCCTGCCGGAGATGTTCACCACCGGTTTCTCCATGGAATCGGAAACCCTCGCCGAGCCGGAAAATGGCCCCACCAGTAAATGGCTGCGGGTTCAGGCGGCGAAACTGGATGCGGTGATCACCGGCAGCATCATCGTCCAGGTGGCTGACGGCAGTCATCGCAATCGTCTGTTGTGGGCGCGGCCGGACGGGGAGGTGTGGCATTACGACAAGCGTCACCTGTTCCGTATGGCGGGCGAGCACAACCATTTCACCCCGGGCGAGCGTCAGGTGCAGTTCGAATTGAAGGGCTGGCGAGTGCGGCCGCTGATTTGCTACGACTTGCGTTTCCCGGTCTGGAGCCGCGACCCTCAAGACACCGACTTGTTGCTGTACACCGCCAATTGGCCGGGCGCCCGGCGCCAGCACTGGAACCGTTTGCTACCGGCACGGGCGATTGAAAACCTCTGCTATGTGGCGGCGGTGAACCGCATCGGTACCGATGGCAAAGGCTTTGCGTATACCGGTGACAGTCAGGTGCTGGATTTTCAGGGTGAGACATTGCTTGGCGCAGGCGATGCTGATGGTGTCTTCAAGGTCGTTCTGGATGCGGCGGAGCTGGCGGCTTATCGCGCGCGGTTTCCGGCGAATCTGGATGCGGATACCTTCGAGTTCACTTGAGACTTTCGCTGCCTGACCGTCCGTCTTCGCGAGCAAGCCCGCTCCCACACTTGATCGGTGTGAACATAGATTTTGTGTACACCAAAAATCCACTGTGGGAGCGGGCTTGCTCGCGAAGAGGCCAGAACAGGCAACAAAAAAATCCCAAGCAAACAAAAAGGCCCCGAGGTTCTCACCCCGGGGCCTTTTGCATTGCAGTGCAGGGCTTACGCCGCTTTCGCTTCCGGCTGGCTCAGGGAGCGATTCAGCGCGCTGAACAGAGCCTTGAAGCTGGCGGTGGTGATGTTTTCATCAATGCCGACGCCGTGCACCGCACGCTCACCGTTTACGCGCAGTTCAATGTAAGCCGCCGCTTTGGCATTGGTGCCCGCGCCGATGGCGTGTTCGTTGTAGTCCATGATTTCCACCGGGATCGGCAGACCGGCCACCAGTGCTTCCAGAGCGCCGTTGCCCTTGCCACGCCAGTGCAGGTTGGTTTCGCCCTGACCTTTGCTGGAGACTTCCACTTCCACGGCGCTGTGACCGTTTTCTTCCTGCAAGCGATGGCTGACCAGCGCGTACGGAGTGTTGGCCTGCAAGTACTCGCTGTGCAGCAACGCGTGGATCTGCTGGGCCGTCATCTCCAGGCCCAGGCGATCGGTTTCACGCTGCACGACCTGGCTGAACTCGATCTGCATGCGGCGCGGCAAGTTGATGCCGTATTCCTGTTCCAGCAGGTAAGCGATACCGCCCTTGCCCGACTGGCTGTTGACGCGAATCACCGCCTCGTAGCTGCGGCCGATGTCGGCCGGGTCGATCGGCAAGTACGGCACTTCCCACAGGGCGTCCGGTTGCTGCTGGGCGAAACCCTTGCGGATCGCATCCTGGTGCGAGCCGGAAAACGCGGTGTGAACCAGGTCGCCGACATACGGGTGACGTGGGTGCACAGGAATCTGGTTGCACTCTTCGACGACTTTGCGCACGCCATCGATGTCGGAGAAGTCCAGCTCAGGGTCGACGCCCTGGGTGTAGAGGTTCAATGCCACGGTCACCAGATCGACGTTACCGGTACGTTCACCGTTGCCGAACAGGCAGCCTTCGACACGGTCGGCGCCGGCCATCAGGCCCAGCTCGGTGGCGGCTACGCCAGTGCCACGGTCGTTGTGCGTGTGCAGGCTGATGATCACGCTGTCACGACGGTTGATGTGGCGGCCGAACCATTCGATCTGGTCGGCATAGATGTTCGGGGTGGCGCATTCAACGGTGGCAGGCAGGTTGAGGATCACCTTGTGCTCAGGCGTCGGGTTCCACACTTCGATGACCGCGTCGCAGACTTCCTTGGCGAACTCGAGTTCGGTAGCGCTGAAGGTTTCTGGCGAGTACTCGAAGGTCCACTCGGTGTCCGGCTGCTGGGCAGCGTATTTGACGAACAGCTTGGCGGCGTTCACGGCGATGGCCTTGATCCCGTCCTTGTCCTGGTTGAAGACAATGCGGCGGAAGGAAGGGGAGGTCGCGTTGTACAGGTGAACGATGGCTTTCTTGGCCCCGCGCAGGGATTCGAAAGTACGTGCGATCAAGTCTTCACGGCCCTGGGTCAGCACCTGAATGGTGGTGTCGTCCGGGATGTGGCCGTCTTCGATCAGGGTGCGCACGAAGTCGAAGTCGGTTTGCGAAGCGGCCGGGAACGAGGCTTCGATTTCTTTCACGCCGACTTGCACCAGGGTTTTCCAGAAACGCAGCTTCTTGACCGCGTCCATCGGCTCGATCAGCGATTGGTTACCGTCACGAAGGTCCGAGCTGCACCAGATCGGCGCGGCGGTGATGGTCTTCGACGGCCAGGTGCGGTCCGGGATGTCGATGGTCGGGAACGCGCGGTATTTCGAAGACGGGTCTTTGAGCATGCTCATCGGAAAATCCTTATTGTGTGGGCCGAAAAAAGGCGGCCTGCCGGTGGATCAAAAGTTGGGATAAAGCGTAAGACGAGGCACCGCGATTCAGCCTGGCAGTCGTGCACTGACGAGGCACAGGCTGCGGTGCTGGCGGAGCTGAATGAGGGTGTGAGAGGTTTTCATGCCTTCAACCCTAACCGCGGGGATGAAGGATGGCAAGCAGTCGAAAAAAATTGAGAGGAATACTCGAAAAGTCGTGTTTATTGAGATTTTGTTGCGGTGAATGGCAGGGATTGTATTGATGTTTGCGCGAGGTTTGAGCGATGCGCAATTGAAGGTTGGCGATTGCAGTTCGGTCGACGCAGCTATTCTTGAAGCCTCAACCAGACGATCAGGAAGCAGGAGTTGGCAATGAGGCGGAATAAGTGGGGCCAATGAGGCCGTCTTCGCGAGCAAGCCCGCTCCCACATTTGATCGGTGTGAACACATGTTCTGTGCACGCCGAAAATCTAATGTGGGAGCGGGCTTGCTCGCGAAGAGGCCGTCAGCCTCAACCACTATTTATGGCTGAAACGCACCAATAAAAATCGCCGGATCCACCCGCGCATCGTTCAGGCTGATATTCCAGTGCATATGCGGTCCGGTCGCGCGTCCTGTGGCGCCGACTTTGCCGACCACGCCACCGCGCGCCATTTGCTGACCGACCTTCACGTCGATCTTCGACATATGGCAAAACATGCTGATAAAGCCCTGGCCGTGGTCGACGAATACCGTATTGCCATTGAAGAAGTAGTTACCGATCAGGATCACCTTGCCAGCGGCCGGGGTTTTGATCGGCGTGCCGGCAGGCACAGCGAAGTCGAGGCCCGCGTGGGGATTGCGTTCTTCACCATTGAAAAAGCGGCGCACGCCGAACTTGCTCGACAGCGGCCCGTTGACCGGTTTGTCCAGCAACAGATTGCTCGGGGTGTTCGGGCTGAAGCTGCGGTAGGCCTGCATCTGCTCCGCCAGCTCACCCTCGATGCGCTTGAGATTCTCCTGGTTCGGATTGACCTGCTGGGTATTCTTCAGGGTGATGTGCTGTTCCGGGTATTTCTTGCTGGCGACGATGAAGTTCAGGTTACGACCGCCGCTGCTGATTTGTTGTGTACCCGGTTTTACAGTCAGTGGCACGCCGACGATGGCCAGCCAGTTGTTCTGTTCCTTGACCACCAATACCGGTCTCCCCTGATAGCTGGCTTTGGGTGCCTGGGCGGAGCTGCCCAAATCCACCACCGCCACACCGCCCGGCACCGGTTTGTTCAACAGGCGGGTGATGTAACTGTCGGCGTGGGCGTTAAAGGTCAGGCACAGCAACAGCAGCGGAGCTAAAAAACGCGGCATGGATCAGTCCAGTAAAGAAAGGGTGACAGGCGTCAGGTGATTGTCTTCGACCCGCACTTGCAGTTCGCCTTCACCTAGTTTGGCTTTCAGGCGCTGGCCGGTGTGGGTCTGAGCGGCGCTGCGAATCGCGTTGCCGCGCTCGTCCAGCAGAATGCTGTAGCCACGGGCGAGGGTCGCCAGCGGGCTGACCACATGCAGCGTCTGCATTTGACTTTGCAGTTGCAGGCGACGGGACTTAAGTCCTTCACGCATGGCCCGGGGCAGGCGTTCGGCGAGGCTGTCGAGACGTTGGCGAAGCATCGCCAGTTGTCGCCCGGGATGTTGCCCGGCGAGTCGGGTTTCCAGGCGGATCAAACGTTCGCGACGGGTATTGAGGCTGCGTTCGAATGCGCGGCGCATGCGCATGTCCAGATCATCCAGACGTTGTGCTTGCTGACGCAGTCGTTCACCGGGATGGCGCAGTCGGCGTGAAATACCTTCCAGACGCAGCCGATCACGCATCAGGCGGTCGCGCATGCGCATCACCAGGCGCCGGTGCAGGCTTTCGACGCGTCGCACCAGATCGCTGGAGTCCGGCGCGAGCAGTTCGGCAGCGGCGGAAGGCGTCGGGGCGCGGACGTCGGCGACGAAGTCACTGATCGACACATCGGTTTCATGGCCGACAGCACTGACAATCGGCGTCACGCAGGCATCCACGGCGCGGGCCACGGCTTCTTCGTTGAAACACCAGAGGTCTTCCAGCGAGCCGCCGCCACGGGCCAGGATCAATGCGTCGAAACCACGAGCGTCTGCCAGTTTCAGCGCACGGACAATCTGTGCGGTGGCTTCGCGGCCTTGCACGGGGGTGGGGATCAGCGTCAGTTGGATCTGCGGCGCGCGGCGGCGGAACACACTGATGATGTCGCGGATCACCGCGCCGGTGGGCGAGCTGATGATGCCGATGCGTTGCGGGTGCGCCGGCAGCGGCACTTTGCGCTCGGCGCTGAACAGGCCTTCGGCGCTGAGCTTTTCCTTCAAGGCATCGAAGGCCAGGCGCAGGGCGCCATCACCGGCCGGCTCCACGGTGTCGAGGATCAGTTGGTAATCGCCACGACCTTCAAACAGCGAAACCTTGCCGCGAACCTTGACCGCCAAGCCGTCCTTCAACGCCTGCCGAACCCGAGCGGCGTTCTGCCGGAACAGCGCGCAACGCACCTGGGCGCCGCTGTCCTTGAGGGTGAAATACACATGGCCGGACGCCGGGCGGGCGAGGTTGGATATTTCGCCTTCGACCCAGATGTTGCTGAACACGTCTTCGAGCAACACCCGCGCGCGGCCGTTGAGCTGGCTGACAGTCAGGACTTCCCGGTCCAGGCCGAGTCTTGCAAAGGGATCTTTAATCATGGGGCGCAGTTTAAAGGCATTCGGCAAACAATCTCCATGCTCCATGCAAATCCCTTTGTGGGAGCGGGCTTGCTCGCGAAAGCGGTTTAACATTCAACATTAATGTCGACTGTCACGCCGCCTTCGCGAGCAAGCCCGCTCCCACAGGGATTTGTGCAGGTATTGATAAATTGCTGGACCAGCGCCGTGGGATCTTGCCGGCAGGCGAGGGCGACGGTGCTGTGGCAATCCGGGTCGGCCAAGGGGAGGAAGTGGATATCCGGTGGCGCGATGTCTTGCATCGATTCCGGTAACAGCGCGATGCCGAACCCGGCCTGGATCAATTGCAGTTGCGTGGTTTTGCGCGACACTACTCGAGCCGCTTGGGGAAAGAACCCTTGGCGCATGCACAACTCGGCAGACAGATAGCTCAGGCCGCCACGCTGTGGATGAGGGATGGAAATAAACGCTTCATCCTTCAACTGTGCCAGATCGATGCCTTGCGCGGACTTATCCACAGCCAGCCGATGATTCGGCGGCACCGCCAGTAACAGACGCTCGCTGTACAGCGGAACAATCTGCACCCCTTCACGCTGACGCAACACCGGCAAGCGCAACAGACCCACGTCGAGGCGACCCTCGGCCAATTCTTCCAGTTGCGCCTCGGAGGACAGCTTGACGATGTCCATCGACACTCCCGCATGCCGATCCAGATAGTCGCTGATGCCTCGCAACAGCCGACCGCTCATAGGCACAGTGCTGGAATGACTCAGGCGCAACACGCCCAGTTGACCGCTGCCCACCTGAGTGGCCATCTCACTGGCCTTGGTCAGTTCGTTCAGCAGGTTTCTCGCCCGAGGCAAAAAAGCTTCACCTGCCGCCGTCAGTCGGGGTTGGCGCGCGGTGCGTTCGAACAGTGGTGTTTGCAGCCGGGTTTCCATGTCCTTGATCTGCCGGCTCAAGGCGGATTGAGCAATAAACAGTCGTTCGGCTGCAGCGCTGAAGCTGCCGCTCTCGGCGATTTCCACGAAGTAACGCAATTGGCGGGTTGAAAGCACGAGGTATGCCTTTTCGAGATGGCTAGTCGACGTTGAAGATATTAGTCGCAACGCTTGGCGCTGGCTAAAGTCATCGCAGGAATAAAAGGAAGCCGTATCGATGAATGTGCTGGAGTTATTGAACCAATGGCCGTGGGGTGCGGTGGATTGGCTGGTGATCGGGTTGGGCGTTGCCCTGGCCTACATCGTATTCGGCATCGCCGGTTTTGGTACCGCCCTGGTGGCGGGGCCGATTCTGATCCTGTTCATGCCACTGTCGAAAATCGTGCCGCTGTTGGTGCTGCTGGATTTCGTCGCGGCGTTCGGCAATCTGCTGCCCTCGCGACGGGATGTGGCGAGGCCCGAATTGTTGCGGCTGCTGCCGTGCATGGCGGTGGGCTGCACGTTGGGGGTGATTTTCCTGCTGAACCTGAAGTCCGATGTTTTGCTGCTGTTGATGGGGCTGTTTATCAGCGCCTATGCGGTTTACAGCCTGTGGATTAAAACCCGTCCGGCGCAATTGTCCGCCGGGTGGGCGGTGCCGATGGGCACGGTGGGCGGGATGTTCGGGGCGTTGTTTGGCAGTGGCGGCTTCTTATACGCGATCTATTTGAACAGTCGGTTGCCCAAGGACGCGGCCCGGGCGACCCAGAGTGCGTTGATCAGTTGCAGCACCGTGGTGCGTTTGAGCCTGTTTGCCATCGCCGGGGTGTATGCCGAGCTACCCTTGTTGGTATTGGCGCTGTGTTTGTTGCCGGCGATGGCGCTGGGGTTGTGGATCGGTCGGCGGTTGACCATGAAATTGTCCCGCGAGGCATTCGTGCGGCTGGTGACCTGGCTGGTGCTGGCCAGCGGGATTGCCTTGATCGGGCGTTATTTGAGTACTTGACCGGATTTCGTCAGGGATTAAGCTGCCGGCCGCCCTGGCGTCTTCGCGGGCAAGCCCGCTCCCACAAGGATCTCAGGTGAGCACAAATGTGTTTACGACCGAGATCGTGTGGGAGCGGGCTTGCCCGCGATGGCGTCAGGACGAACACCGCAGAAATATCCATTTGACGCAGTAGGCTTGCACCATGAACTCGCAAAGCATCATCGTCCCGAAAATCTCCACCCTGCCGGTACACGAACCCCGGGCCCGGGCGGTCGTGCGTTGGCTGGTGCGCAAGAACATCATCAAAGAAGAACTGACCACCTGTGGCCGCACCGGCAATCGCATGGCCCACGCCATCGCCGACGGTGCCCGCGCGGTAGTTTTGCACCCTGACGCGCTGCCGTTCGGCGAGCCGGTCAATGGCCTGGAGATCATCACCAAGCGCTGCATCTACACACCGGCCAAGGGGTTTCTCGAAGAAGCCGGCTGCGCCGAGTGCCGCAAGGAAGTCGGCGAAGCGCTGTTCGAAAGCCTGGAAGACTGGATGCCGGGGCGTACCGATAACTTCACGTGCCCTGAGTGCGGGCATGAAGATGACATCAACGGGTTTCTGTTCTTGCAGGAATGCGGCTTTTCCAACCTGGGTTTCATCTTCAATAACTGGCTCGAGGCCGGGTTCAAGCAGAGCTTCATCGACGAATTCGCCGATTGGCTGGATCAGCCTGTGAGTTGGGTCAAAGTCGAACTCTGAACGCGGGCGCCTTTGTAGGAGCTGCCGAAGGCTGCGATCTTTTGATCTTGTTTTTGAATATCAAAGTCAAAAGATCGCAGCCTTCGGCAGCTCCTACAAAGGCGTCGTTTTCCCGTATGTCAGTAATGCCAATAATAGACAGAGTTTTACATTGAACCCGAGGGGGTGTCTGACTATAATGGCGCGCTTCCATTTTCCCGCTCGGGAGCCCCCGCGATGCTGCGTATCAGCCAAGAAGCTCTGACCTTCGACGACATTCTTTTAGTGCCCGGTTATTCCGAGGTTCTTCCTAACGAAGTCAGTCTCAAGACCCGCCTTACCCGTGGCATCGAGCTGAATATTCCACTGGTTTCTGCTGCCATGGACACCGTTACTGAAGCCCGCTTGGCAATTGCCATGGCTCAGGAAGGTGGCATCGGCATCATCCACAAGAACATGACCATCGAGCAGCAAGCTGCCGAAGTGCGTAAGGTCAAGCGGTACGAGGCCGGAGTGGTCAAGGACCCGATCACCATCGAGGCTGATGCCACGGTTCGTGAACTGTTCGAACTCACCCGCCTGCACAACATCTCCGGCGTACCGGTGCTGCACGATGGCGACCTGGTCGGCATCGTCACTTCCCGTGACGTGCGTTTCGAAAACCGCATGGACGCCTCCGTCCGTGAAGTGATGACGCCTAAAGAGCGTCTGGTCACGGTCAAGGAAGGCGCCAACAAGAACGATGTGCGCGAACTGCTGCACAAGCACCGCATCGAACGCGTACTGATCGTCGACGACAAATTCGCCCTCAAAGGCATGATGACCGTCAACGACATCGAAAAAGCCAAGGCTTACCCGCTGGCCAGCAAGGACGATCAAGGTCGTCTGCGCGTTGGCGCTGCAGTCGGTACCGGTAAAGACACCGGTGACCGCGTAGCTGCCCTGGTTCACGCAGGCGTTGACGTGGTAGTGGTCGACACTGCTCACGGTCACTCCAAGGGCGTGATCGACCGCGTTCGCTGGGTCAAGCAGAACTTCCCTGAAGTGCAGGTCATCGGCGGCAACATCGCCACCGGCGCTGCCGCCAAGGCCCTGGCCGAAGCCGGCGCTGACGCAGTCAAGGTCGGTATCGGCCCTGGCTCGATCTGCACCACCCGTATCGTCGCCGGTGTCGGCGTCCCGCAAATCAGTGCCATCGCCAACGTTGCCGCTGCCCTCGAAGGCACTGGCGTTCCGTTGATCGCCGACGGCGGCATCCGTTTCTCCGGTGACCTGTCCAAGGCCATCGTTGCCGGTGCCTCCTGCGTGATGATGGGCTCGATGTTCGCCGGTACTGAAGAAGCGCCGGGCGAGATCGAACTGTTCCAGGGCCGTTCGTACAAGGCTTACCGTGGCATGGGTTCGCTGGGCGCCATGTCCCAGGCTCAAGGTTCCTCCGACCGTTACTTCCAGGACTCCTCGGCAGGTGCCGAGAAACTGGTTCCGGAAGGCATCGAAGGGCGTGTTCCGTACAAGGGCACCCTGAGCGCCATCATCCATCAACTGATGGGCGGCCTGCGTTCTTCCATGGGCTACACCGGCAGCGCCGACATCGAAGAAATGCGCACCAAGCCTGAGTTCGTGCGGATCACCGGCGCCGGCATGGCCGAGTCCCACGTTCACGACGTGCAAATCACCAAAGAAGCGCCAAACTACCGCGTAGGTTGAGGCTTCAAGCAAATCGTTAAGCAACCGGGGCTGTTCTATTCAGCCCCGAGTTGTTTCTGAATCACGACTGTTTCTGAATTATCTAGACGAGACTGAATCATGGCCCTCGACATTCACGCTCACCGCATCCTGATCCTCGACTTCGGTTCCCAGTACACCCAGCTGATCGCCCGCCGCGTGCGTGAAATCGGCGTGTACTGCGAACTGCATCCGTTCGACATGGACGACGAAGCGATTCGCGAATTCGCTCCAAAAGGCGTCATTCTCGCCGGCGGCCCCGAGTCCGTGCACGTAGCCGACAGCCCGCGCTGCCCGCAAGCGGTGTTTGACCTGGGCGTACCGGTCTTCGGTATCTGCTACGGCATGCAAACCATGGCTGAACAGCTGGGTGGCAAGGTCGAAGGTTCCGAGCTGCGTGAGTTCGGTTATGCCCGCGTTGACGTGGTCGGCAAGAGCCGTCTGCTCGATGGCATCGAAGACCATATCGACGCCGATGGCCTGTTCGGTCTCGACGTGTGGATGAGCCACGGTGACAAGGTCACCAAGATGCCGGAAGACTTCCACATCCTGGCCAGCACCCCGAGCTGCCCGATTGCCGGCATGTTCAACGATGCGCGCGGCTACTACGGCGTGCAGTTCCACCCGGAAGTGACCCACACCAAGCAGGGCGGTCGCATCCTCTCGCGTTTCATCCTGGACATCTGCGGCTGCGAAGCCCTGTGGACACCTTCGAAGATTGCTGAAGACGCCATCGCCCAGGTCCGCGCCCAGGTTGGCACCGACAACGTATTGCTCGGCCTGTCCGGCGGCGTTGACTCCTCGGTGGTTGCCGCGCTGCTGCACAAGGCTATCGGCGACCAGTTGACCTGCGTCTTCGTCGACAACGGCCTGCTGCGCCTGCACGAAGGCGAGCAAGTGATGGCCATGTTCGCCGAGAACATGGGCGTCAAGGTGATTCGCGCCAACGCTGAGGACCAGTTCCTCGACAATCTGGCAGGCGAAAGCGACCCAGAGAAGAAGCGCAAGATCATCGGCCGTACCTTCATCGACGTTTTCGATGCCCAGTCCAACAAACTGGATAACATCAAGTACCTCGCCCAAGGCACCATTTACCCGGACGTGATCGAGTCGGCTGGCGCCAAAAGCGGCAAGGCCCACGTGATCAAGTCGCACCACAACGTGGGCGGCCTGCCGGAAGAAATGAACCTCAAGCTGGTTGAACCCCTGCGCGAACTGTTCAAGGACGAAGTCCGTCGTCTGGGCCTGGAACTCGGCCTGCCGTACGACATGGTCTACCGTCACCCGTTCCCGGGCCCGGGCTTGGGTGTGCGAATCCTCGGTGAAGTGAAGAAGGAATATGCCGACCTGCTGCGTCGCGCCGACCACATCTTCATCGAAGAGCTGCGCAAAGCCGACTGGTACCACAAGGTCAGCCAGGCGTTCGTGGTGTTCCAGCCGGTGAAATCGGTTGGCGTGGTTGGCGATGGCCGTCGTTACGCCTGGGTCGTTGCCCTGCGTGCCGTGGAAACCATCGACTTCATGACCGCGCGTTGGGCTCACCTGCCTTACGAACTGCTGGAAACCGTCAGCGGCCGGATCATCAATGAAATCGAAGGCATCTCCCGCGTCACTTACGACGTGTCGAGCAAGCCGCCGGCGACGATTGAGTGGGAGTGATCCCGCGCAAGCCTTGATGGTTTGATCGCGAGAAAAAAGGCCCCGTGAACGCGAGTTCACGGGGCCTTTTGCGTTTCAGCGCCGCGCCACATCCGAAAAGTAGAACTTATCCAGCGTATGCCGCGACTCGGTGTACTCGAACTGCCGGCCATCCTGCAAAAACGTCTGATTACTGACCACGATCACATGGCTCTGGCCGTCGAGGTCCAGGTGTTGCTGGTCGTCCTTGCTGCGGGGCACCGCTTCGATGGTGCGCTGGGCGTAGGCGATCTGCAGTTGCAGGGTCTGCTCGATGAAGGCGTAGATCGATTGCTCGGCGATGTCGCGGGACAGACCGGGAATCACGTCGCTGACGAAATGGTTGATGTCGAGGATCACCCGTTTGCCATCAATCCGCCGCACGCGTTTGATCCGCGTGATCAGGCTGCCTTCTGCAGCCTTGATGTGTTCGAGCAGCGGGCCTTCGAGGGGGATTTGTGTGAACTCGACCACCTCGGTGCTGACGTCGTTTCCCAGCCGCGGGTAGGTTTCCTGGAAACTGACGATGCCGCCCAGTTGAAACTCGATCGGGTTGGTCGACAGCACGAAGGTGCCTTTGCCGTGGACTTTCTGGGCGAAGCCGCGCTCCTGCAATTGCTCGATGGCCTTGCGCACGGTGCCGCGGCTGGCCTGGTAGCTGTCCATCAGTTCGGTTTCGGACGGCAATCGGGCGCCGCGTTCCAGACGTTCGGTCGTGATGCTGGCAAGCAGATCGCTGTAGATCTGGTTGTATTTACTCATGGGGATGGCTCTGTGCCGCGCTGTGCTCAAGGTTTTGAACCTTAAGGGCAGGGTAGGGGTTTGTCCATGCGGGTTTAGGTTTCTTCGACTTTTGAGGTAGGAAATATCGCCGCTTGTCGGGTTCAGGATAAACAAAACCAAACTCGTCTGTACGAGTTGTTGCAATAACTCGTACAGACGAGTACTTTTCGCTTCGGCGTGCTGCCAATAACAAAAAACTACAGCGGAAGAATAAGCATGAGCCACGACTATCCGAATATCGTCACTGAGCTGCTGCACAGCCTCGGTGGCAGCGATAACCTCGAGCAGGCCGCGCATTGCGTCACACGGCTGCGCCTGGCCCTCAAGGACCCGAGCCTGGTCGACAGCGCCACGCTGAACCAGATCGATCTGGTCAAAGGTTCGTTCTATACCGGCGGCCTGTTCCAGGTAGTCATCGGCCCCGGTGAAGTGGAAAAGGTCTACGCCGAGCTGCGTCGACAAACCGGTCTTGCCGTTTCAACCATCGCCGACGTTAAACAGAAAAGCGCCGACAAGATCCACCCGATGCAGCGATTGGTGCGGGTGTTTTCCGACGTGTTCATGCCGATCCTTCCGGCGCTGATCATTGCCGGCCTGCTGATGGGCATCAACAACCTGATCGGTGCCAAGGGCATGTTCATCGAGGGCAAGACCCTGCTGGACGCCTACCCTAAGCTTGACGGGCTCTGGAGCCTGATCAACCTGATGGCCAACACCTCGTTCGTGTTCCTCCCAGCACTGGTGGGCTGGTCGGCGGCCAAGCGCTTTGGCGGCAGCGAAATCCTTGGCATCGTGCTTGGCCTGATGCTGGTGCACCCGGATCTGCTCAACGCCTGGAACTACGGCAAAGCGGTGGCGGGGTTGGAGGGGCAGAGCCTGCCGTACTTCGACATCCTGGGTATGTTTCAGATCGAGAAGGTCGGTTATCAGGGGCAAATCCTGCCGATCCTGATGGCGGCCTATGTGATGAGCGTCATCGAAAAATGGCTGCGGGCGCGGGTGCCTAACGCCGTGCAATTGCTGGTGGTGCCGATCACCACCATCGTTGTCACCGGCGTGCTGGCGCTGGCGGTGATTGGCCCGGTGACCCGCCATCTGGGGATTCTCATCACTGAAGGCGTGGTGACCCTGTTCGACCTGGCGCCCATGGTCGGAGGCGCAATTTTCGGCCTGCTCTACGCACCGCTGGTGATCACCGGCATGCACCACATGTTTCTCGCGGTCGATCTGCAATTGATCTCGACCCAGGGGGGCACCTTTATCTGGCCGATGATCGTCATGTCCAACCTCGCCCAAGGCAGCGCGGCACTGGCGGTGTTCTACATGACCCGCAGTGTGCGGGATAAAAGCATGGCCTCGACCTCGGCGATTTCCGCTTACTTCGGCATCACTGAACCGGCGATGTTCGGGGTCAACCTGCGCTACAAATTTCCGTTCTATGCGGCCCTGATCGGCTCGGCCCTGGGCTGCATCTTCCTGTCGCTGAATAAGGTCCAGGCCTCGGCGATCGGCGTCGGCGGCTTGCCCGGATTCATCTCGATCATTCCGCAGTTCATTCCGATGTTCGTGGTCGGGATGGTGATTGCCATGGTCGTGCCGTTTGTTCTGACTTGCGGGTTGAGCATGAGGATTGTTCGGCCCGGGTATCGGGTTGCCTGACAGATCGCATTCGCGAGCAAGCCCGCTCCCACAGTTGACCGCATTCCAATGTGGGAGCGGGCTTACTCGCGAAGAGGCCCCCAAGGCCAGTACAAAACTTACTGAAGGAATCCCGCCATGCAAGACTGGCAACGTTCGGTGATCTATCAGATCTACCCGAAGAGTTTTCACAGCCACGCCGGCAACCCCACGGGGGATTTGCTCGGCGTCGTGGCCAAGCTCGATTACCTGCACTGGCTGGGTGTCGATTGCCTGTGGATCACGCCGTTCCTGCGTTCGCCCCAGCGTGACAACGGTTACGACATCAGCGATTACTACGCCATCGACCCAAGCTACGGGACCATGGCCGATTGCGAATTGCTGATCGCCGAGGCCGGCAAGCGCGGGATCAAATTGATGCTCGACATCGTGGTCAATCACACCTCGATCGAACACACCTGGTTCCAGCAGGCCCGCAGCAGCCTCGACAACCCTTACCGCGATTTCTACATCTGGCGCGACCAGCCGAACAATTGGGAATCCAAGTTCGGCGGTTCGGCCTGGGAGTACGAAGCCCAGACCGGTCAGTACTACCTGCACCTGTTCGACCACACGCAGGCCGACCTGAACTGGGACAACCCCAAGGTGCGCGCCGAAGTGTTCAAGATGATGCGTTTCTGGCGCGACAAAGGCGTGGGCGGTTTCCGTCTGGACGTGATCAACCTGATTTCCAAACCGGCGGATTTCCCCGAGGACAACAGCGACGGTCGGCGCTTCTACACCGACGGCCCGAACGTCCACGAATACCTGCAGCAGATGCACCGTGAAGTGTTCGAAGGCCATGACCTGATCAACGTCGGCGAGATGTCGTCCACCAGCCTGGAACACTGCATTCGCTATTCGCGGCCGGAGTCGAAAGAGCTGTCGATGACTTTCAATTTCCATCACTTGAAAGTTGATTACCCGAACCTGCAAAAGTGGGTTCGCGCCGATTTCGATTTCCTCGCACTCAAGCGCATCCTCTCAGACTGGCAGACCGGCATGCAGGCTGGCGGCGGCTGGAACGCGTTGTTCTGGTGTAACCACGACCAGCCGCGTGTGGTCTCGCGTTTTGGTCACGACGGCGAACATCGGGTGGTATCGGCGAAGATGCTCGGCACGGCGCTGCATTTCCTGCAGGGCACGCCGTTTGTGTATCAGGGCGAAGAACTGGGCATGACCAATCCGGGGTTCGATCACATCGATCAGTACCGCGATGTCGAAACCCTGAACATCTTCCGGCTCAAGCGCGAAGCCGGTAGCAGCGACGTCGACAACATGGCGGCGATCATGCAGAAGTCCCGGGACAACGGTCGCACGCCGATGCACTGGAACACCGAGCCGAACGCTGGTTTCAGCGCGGTCGAACCCTGGATCGGCGTGCCGGCCAACGCGGCGCAGATCAACGTCGCTCACCAGCTCGACGACCCGGATTCGGTGCTGCATCACTATCGACAGTTGATTGCGTTGCGCCGCAGTGAAACGTTGATGTCCGACGGCGTGTACCGGCAGTTATTGCCTGAGCACACACGGATCTGGGCCTACGTGCGTGAAGGCCAGGGCGAGCGTTTGCTGGTGCTGAACAACTTCTACGGCACGCCGTGCGAAGTCGAACTGCCGCCAGAAGTGATCAACGAATCGATGGTGCAATCTCTGGTCATCAGCAACTACCCGGACTGCCCGCCGCGCAATCGGCAGGTGTTTCTACGGCCCTATGAGTCGTTCGTTCTGCGCCTGACTGACCACTAAAAAACACTAATTCAAAAAACACGCAGAACGCTGCGCGGGGGAGTTTTGCGCGCCGATTTTGCTGCATCACACAATAAAAATAATGAGGTGGTTCTTGAAAACAACAATAAATCGCAGCCTTGTAGCGGCGGGCGTGTGCCTGGCGTTACCGTTATCGGCCCATGCGCTGGAGTTCGCCGGCTATGTGCGTAGCGGTGTCGGCACCTCGGTCAACAGCAGTTCGCAGTCATGTTTTCAATTGCCGGGTGCGCAGTCGAAATACCGCCTCGGCAACGAATGCGAACAGTATGCGGAGCTGGAGTTGCGTCAGGATCTGTTCACACTGGACGACGGCTCGGTGCTCAGTGTCGACGGCATGGCCTCGCTGTATAACCAGTACGACCGCAGCCTGACGTTCAACGGCGACAACGGCTCGGTGCGCATGCCGCAGTTGTATGCGCAATGGTCGAACATGCCCAGCCTCAACGGCGGTTCACTGTGGGCCGGTCGGCGTTACTACAAACGGAACGATATCCACATTTCCGACTTCTACTACTGGAACCAGAGCGCCACCGGCGGCGGTATCGAAGATGTGCTGATCGGTGATCTGAAGTACAGCTACGCCTTCTCGCGCAAGGACAACCTGTACCAGAAGGACTACATCAACCGTCACGATTTCAACGTCGCCGGCTTCGATATCAACCCTGGCGGTGAACTGGAATTCGGCCTGAGTTACATCGACAAACCCGACAGCCGCGACGCTCACCACGGTTGGGCAATTACCACCCAGCATGTGCAGAAGGGCTTTCTGGGCGGCAAGAATAAACTGGCCTTTCAGTACGGCGAAGGTCCCGGTACCGGGTTGGGTTATACCGGTAACGTGAGGCTGGACGACAGTAGTAAAAGCTATCGCGTGGTGGAGTTCTTTGATTGGCAAGTGACGCCGCGTTTCGGCGGGCAGGTCGAAGCGGTCTACCAGAAAGACATTCGCCCGGACGGCGCCGACCAGAACTGGATTTCCCTTGGAATTCGCCCGGCGTATGCGATCACCGAGCAGTTCAAACTGGTGACCGAACTGGGCCACGATCAGGTTGAAGCCACGGGCGGGACGCGCAAGCTGAGCAAGTTCACCTTCGCCCCGACCTGGTCGCCCAAGGGCCCGGATTTCTGGGCGCGCCCCGAGGTGCGTCTGTATTACACCTATGCCAGCTGGAACGAGGCGGCCAAACGGGCGGCCAATGAACTGGCGGCGGGTTCGGCGTTGTCCGACACCGGCGCCTTCGGCACGGCGCGACACGGTTCGAACGTCGGATTGCAGGTCGAGTATTGGTGGAAATAAACGCCGCATGACCCCGTAGGAGCTGCCGAAGGCTGCGATCTTTTGCCTTTAAAAGATCAAGATCAAAAGATCGCAGCCTTCGGCAGCTCCTACCAGGTACCGCGAGATCGCAAGCGTCTTTTATAAAGAACAAAACAGCAGGTGACGTCATGGCCACACCCCAACAATTGCAACTGCTGGCACCCTTGTCCGGCGTGCTGATGCCGCTGGATCAGGTGCCCGATCAGGTGTTTTCCAGTCGCGTGATCGGCGACGGTCTGTGTATCGATCCGACTTCGGAAACCTTGTGCGCACCGCTGACCGGCGTGATCAGCAATGTGCAGGTCAGTGGGCATGCCGTCAGCATCACCGACGACAATGGCGTGCAGGTGCTGATGCACATCGGCCTCGATACCGTGAACCTGGCTGGAAAGGGTTT
This sequence comes from Pseudomonas sp. GM79, assembly GCF_000282495.1. GTDB lineage: Bacteria > Pseudomonadota > Gammaproteobacteria > Pseudomonadales > Pseudomonadaceae > Aquipseudomonas. The sequence continues at coordinate 11,817 of NZ_AKJE01000037.1, read as the reverse complement.
CACCCGATTGGTGGAGGAAGGTCAGCGGGTAATAGTGGGGCAGGCACTGATCGAGTTCGATGCCGATTACATTGCCTTGCACGCACGCAGTTTGTTGACCTTGATGCTGGTGGTCAGCGGTGAGCCGTTCACCTGGCTAGCGCCCGAAACGGGTGTGGTGGAAAGTGGCCAGCCGCTGCTGAGTCTGCATCCATCTGAAGTGACAGCTGATGGGCGGCTGCCGGAGGAGGGCGAAGCGCTGTTTTCCAAACCGGTGACGCTGCCCAACACCAACGGTTTGCATGCTCGCCCCGCAGCAGTGTTTGCCCAGGCAGCGAAAGGCTTTGCGGCGAGCATTTGCCTGCATAAACAGCAGGACAGCGCGAACGCCAAATCCCTGGTGGCGATCATGGCTTTGCAGACCACCCATGGTGACGTCCTGCAGGTCAGCGCGGCGGGCGCAGATGCCGAAGTGGCAATCAAGACGCTGGCCGAGTTGTTGGCCGCCGGTTGTGGAGAAGCCGTAACGGTGATGGCAGAGGTTGAGACAGTTGCCGCGCAGGCCTCATCGCTAACGGTGCTGCGCGGCGTCTGTGCATCGCCGGGGTCGGCGTATGGCCAGGTGGTGCAGATTGCCGAGCAGACCCTCGAGGTGAGCGAGTCAGGCGTCAGCCCTCAGGTTGAGCGTGAGCACCTGTCCCGAGCGCTGGCTAAGGCGGTTCTGGCCTTGCAGCAGTTGCGAGACAAGGCCACGGGTGACGCCCAGGCAGACATCTTCAAGGCTCATCAGGAACTGCTCGAAGACCCTGGCCTGCTGGATCAGGCTCTGGCCCTGATTGACGCAGGCAAAAGCGCCGGTTTCGCCTGGCGTGCGGCCACCGAGTCGACGGCCACCTTGTTCAAAAAACTGGGCAATGCCTTGCTGGCCGAACGGGCCGCGGATTTGGCTGACGTCGGTCAACGGGTACTCAAGCTGATTCTCGGCGTGGAGGATCGTGCAATGGAGTTGCCGGACGGGGCGATTCTGATTGCCGAGCAACTGACGCCCTCCCAAACGGCCGGCCTGGATACGCGCAAAGTACTCGGGTTCGCGACGGTCGGTGGTGGTGCGACCAGCCACGTGGCAATTCTCGCGCGGGCCGCTGGCCTGCCGGCGATCTGCGGCTTGCCGGTTCAGGTGCTGACACTGATCAATGGCACCCGGGTGTTGCTCGATGCCGACAAGGGTGAACTGCAGCTGGATCCCGAGCTGGCTGCCATTGAGCAGTTGCAAGCCAATCGTCAGCTGCAAAAGAAACGCCAGCAATACGAGCTGGAAAATGCAGGACTGGCCGCCTGTACCCGCGATGGGCATCACTTTGAAATCACCGCCAATATCGCGTCCTTGGCCGAAGCCGAACAGGCCATGGCGCTGGGCGGCGAGGGCGTCGGTTTGTTGCGTTCGGAGTTTCTTTATCTGGATCGCAACCACGCGCCCAGCCATCACGAACAGGCCTCCACCTACAGCGCCATTGCCCGCGCCCTTGGGCCGGCGCGCAATCTAGTGGTGCGCACCCTGGATGTCGGCGGTGACAAACCCTTGGCCTATGTGCCGATGGAGCGCGAAACCAACCCGTTCCTGGGCATGCGCGGCATTCGTTTGTGCCTGGAGCGTCCGCAACTGTTGCGCGATCAGTTCAAGGCGATCCTGAGCAGCGCCGGGATGGCTCGCCTGCACATCATGCTGCCGATGGTCACGCAATTGTCGGAACTGCGGCTGGCTCGCCAACTGCTGGAAGAAGAAGCGCTGGCATTGGGCCTGACTGAACTGCCGAAACTGGGGATCATGATCGAAGTACCGGCTGCGGCGCTGATGGCTGACCTGTTTGCGCCCGAAGTGGATTTCTTCTCCATCGGCACCAACGACCTGACCCAGTACACCCTGGCCATGGACCGCGATCACCCACGGCTGGCCAGTCAGGCCGACAGTTTTCATCCTTCGGTATTGCGCTTGATCGCCACCACCGTGAAAGCCGCCCATGCCCATGGCAAATGGGTCGGAGTATGCGGCGCCCTGGCTTCGGAAAAACTGGCGGTGCCGCTGTTGCTGGGGCTTGGCGTGGATGAGTTGTCGGTGAGCGTGCCGTTGATTCCGGCGATCAAAGCGGCGGTTCGCGAAGTGGATTTGCTGGAATGCCAAGTCATCGCCCAGCAAGTGCTGGGGCTGGAAAGTGCCGAGCAGGTACGCGAGGCATTGCGGCGGCACCACGAGGCGACGGTCGATACTTCACTGGTTCTGGAGAACTGAGCATGTTCGAGAAAATGCAGCGGGCGTTCTGGAAAGCGTTGACGCCGGATCTGGTGGTAGACGAGCCGAAAGTAGTGGCTCAGCCAGTTGGCGGTTTGGCCGCGAATATCGTCGCCGCGCTTGGCGGAGTGGATAACCTCAAGTCGCAACAGCCAGTGGCGCTGACCCGAGTGCGGGTGGAATTGCGGGATGTGGCGCGGATGGATCGACAGGCTTTGGCGGTGGCGGGGGTGCCGGGGGTGATGACGCTGGAGGATGGGGTTGTTCATCTGATCACGGGTCTCCAAGCGTAACCGACCGTGGCGAGGGGCTGCCTGTGGCGAGGGAGCTTGCTCCCGCTGGGTCGCAACGCGACCCTTCTCCCGACGCAGCCCCCGTAGGAGCTGCCGAAGGCTGCGATCTTTTGATCTTGCTTTTGTGGCGAGGGGGCTCGCCCCCGTTCGACTGCGCAGCAGTCGCCAAACCAAGCACCGCGGAATGTCTGACAAAACCGGATTGCTGGTTTTGGGGCTGCTGCTCAACCCAACGGGGGCAAGCCCCCTCGCCACAGACAACCCCCAGTCATAAATGTCGGCCGCTGCTACTCCGAAGGCCGAGCCCGCAACCGCCGCCCAATCACATCCAGCACATCACAGCCATCGCGCAACGGAATGGCGCAGAGCAAGGCGAAGTCGCTGAGTATCGTCGAATCACACTCGACTGAGCCGCGCATGGACAGGTTCTCAAGCACCTGAGTGACTGCACGAATTCGATAGCTGGCGGCGTCGGTCAAAATATCGAGCGGCGCGTGGGTATCGACGAACAGGGTGGGCATGTCGGTGCAGTTGCTGGTGAGCGCCATGAAGCGGCTTTTGGGGTGGGGCATTGGTTTTTCGTAGGGTGGGTCTGGCGTTAGCGTCGTCATTTGTAATTTCCATGAGTATGAATATGAGCTGCCAACGCACCCTCCTACAGGTTTGGGTGGCAGCCATGCGCAGGAGTAGGAGTACCGAGCACTCATGAACCTCGGCCACGCCGAAGCGTGTCCTGCGCACAGCCGCCGCGAACGATCTTACGGACACGAATTAAGCGCCGCAATCAAACGACAAAGCTGTTGCACCATGAGAGAGGGCTCCTACACCCTGCCACTGCATTCGCAGTGACAGCCAAAGACTATCGATGGAACGCATTTCACACCAGTTCATGGAATCCGCTACGACTTGAAGGAAACTTCCGATGACGTTGCCCAGAAATTTCGTAACCTGTAAGACCGCCTTCGCGGGCAAGCCTCGCTCCTACGGAATCGAGGCAGACCGCTAAATATGAGAACGACTTTAATCCTGTAGGAGCGAGGCTTGCCCGCGATTGAGCGCGAAGCGGTCATAAAATCTATCTGCCTCAGAGATAACAGGCCTTACCTGGCGCGGAAAATCAGGCGCGGGGACTTTGCGGGGGATCGATCAGGAAAGAAGTCGGGAAAGGTGGAAATGGATGTAGGGCGATTCGCTGATTGGCGGCGACTCAGTAACGATCAGCTAAACGGCCCCAAATTCTGCAATCGCATTGCATCAGACATGTCGCGCGAGGCCGAAAAGATCGCAGCCTTCGGCAGCTCCTACAGGGTGTACGCCGATCAAATGTAGGAGCTGCCGAAGGCTGCGATCTTTTAAAGGGTTCACCACCGGCTGTGACCATCCGCCGCGCTGCCCTTACTGTTTCTCAACCGCAGGTGTATCGTATTCGCCTTTTGCAGGCCCCGCGCCTGTGGCTGATACGTGAGGTAGTTGAGTTCATGTCCTTTACCCGTCGACAAATACTCGGTGGTCTGGCCGGTCTTGTGGTGGTTGGCGTGGGGGCCGGTGGCGCGTCGCGTTACTGGCTGGGCAAAATGGCCGACGCTGACGCCGGCCACGACTATGAGCTGATCGCCGCACCGCTGGACGTCGAGCTGGTGGCCGGGCACAAGACCCCGGCCTGGGCGTTCGGCCCGTCGGCGCCGGGTACCGAGTTGCGCGTGCGTCAGGGCGAATGGCTGCGGGTGCGTTTCATCAACCACTTGCCGGTGGCGACCACCATTCACTGGCACGGCATCCGTCTGCCGCTGGAGATGGACGGCGTGCCGTATGTCTCGCAATTGCCGGTGCTGCCGGGTGAGTACTTCGACTACAAATTCCGCGTACCCGACGCCGGCAGCTACTGGTATCACCCGCACGTTAACAGCAGCGAAGAGCTCGGTCGCGGATTGGTCGGCCCGCTGATTATCGAAGAGCGCGAGCCCACCGGTTTCAAATACGAAAAAACCTTGAGCCTCAAGAGTTGGCACGTCGATGAAGAGGGCGCTTTCGTAGCGTTCAGCATTCCTCGCGAAGCGGCCCGTGGCGGCACGGCGGGGGGCTTGTCGACCATCAACGGCGTCTCACAAGCGGTGATCGACTTGCCCGCCGGGCAGATCACTCGCGTACGGTTGCTCAACCTCGACAATACGCTGACGTACCGCCTCAACATTCCTGGCGTCGAAGCGCAGATCTATGCTCTGGACGGCAATCCGATTGAACCGCGCCCACTGGGCAAGGAATACTGGCTGGGTCCTGGCATGCGTATTTGCCTGGCGATCAAGGCGCCGCCGGCCGGTGAGGAACTGTCCCTGCGCAATGGCCCGGTACGCCTGGGCACCTTCCGTTCAGTGGCCAATACCGATGCGCCAACCGAGTGGCCGCCAGCGCTGCCCGCCAACCCGGTGGCCGAGCCGGATCTGGCCAATGCCGAGAAACTCAACTTCAATTTTGAATGGGTAGGCTCGGTGTCGGTCAATGTCGAAAACGGCAAGCCGCCAAGCCTGTGGCAGATCAACGGCAAGGCTTGGGACATCACCGACAAGACCTGTGCCGACCGACCGATTGCCAAGCTCGAGAAGGGCAAAAGCTATATTTTCGAATTGAAGAACATGACTCAGTATCAACATCCGATCCACCTGCATGGCATGAGCTTCAAGGTCATTGCCTCGAACCGGCACAAGGTCATCCCGTACTTCACTGACACGTACCTGTTGGGCAAGAACGAGCGTGCGCAAGTGGCGTTGGTGGCGGATAACCCCGGGGTCTGGATGTTCCACTGCCATGTGGTCGACCACATGGAAACCGGCCTGATGGCCGCCATCGAGGTGGCGTGATGCGTCAGATTCGCCCCGCAGCGATTATCGACCGCAGCCGTGATCGTGATTTCATGCGCGAAGCCCTGACCCTGGCCGCCGAAGGTGCGGCGCTGGGTGAAGTGCCGGTGGGCGCGGTGCTGGTGCAGGACGGTGAAATCATCGGGCGCGGTTTCAATTGCCCGATCAGCGGCAACGACCCCAGCGCCCACGCCGAGATGGTCGCGATTCGCGCCGCGGCCCAGGCCGCCAGCAACTATCGCCTGCCGGGCAGCACGCTCTACGTGACCCTGGAGCCGTGCAGCATGTGCGCCGGGCTGATCGTGCATTCGCGGATCGCGCGGGTGGTGTATGGCGCGCTGGAACCCAAGGCCGGGATAGTGCAGAGCCAGGGTCAGTTCTTTACCCAAGGCTTTTTGAATCACCGGGTGTTGTATGAAGGCGGGGTGTTGGCGGAGGAGTGCGGCGCGGTGTTGAGCGAGTTCTTCAAGGCCCGTAGAGCCAAGTCAGCAGACTAAAACACCAATCCAGTGTGGGAGCGGGCTTGCTCGCGAATGCGGTGGGTCAGTCAACATCTCTGTTGAATGTTAAACCGCTTTCGCGAGCAAGCCCGCTCCCACAGGGGGATCTCCATTGGTAGTGAGATCGGGTTTTACTTGCGGGCGACGATGACGGCACGCATCGGCGCCGGCAGCCCTTCGATGGTTTTGCTGTGATCCTGCGGATCAAGGAAATCGCTCAACGACTGATACTTCATCCACTCCGTCCCGCGTTGTTCCTCGACCGTGGTCACGCTCACATCCACGCAACGCACGTCTCTGAAGCCTGCGCGGCGCAGCCACAATTCCAGTGCCGGCACCGAAGGCAGGAACCACACGTTACGCATCTGCGCATAACGGTCTTCCGGCACCAGCACCTGCTGTTGATCGCCTTCGATCACCAGCGTCTCCAGTACCAGTTCACCGCCCTTGACCAGGCAATCCTTCAGCGCCAGCAAATGCTCGATCGGCGAGCGGCGGTGGTAGAACACACCCATGGAAAACACCGTGTCGAAGCCTTCCAGATTCGGCGGCAGGTCTTCGAAAGGGAATGGCAAGTGCCAGGCATTGGGCTCGGACAGGTAGCGCTGCACAGCCTGGAACTGGCAGAAGAACAGCCAGTTGGGGTCGACGCCGATCACGCTGTCGGCCCCGGCGCCGAGCATGCGCCACATGTAGTAGCCGTTGCCACAGCCGACATCGAGGATGCGTTTGCCTTTCAGGTCCAGGTGCGGAGCTACCCGGGACCACTTCCAGTCCGAACGCCATTCAGTGTCGACATGCACGCCGAACAGGTCGAACGGACCTTTGCGCCATGGCGATAAACCCATCAGCGCAGTGCGCATTTGCGCACGGGTTTGGTCGTCGCAATCAGTGTCCAGTTTCAAGCCATTCAACAAGTCGACTTCGCTTGGCTGAATCTTCGGCAACGCGTCCAGCGCGCTCTGCCAGCGTTCCAGGTCGCCGTGACCTTTTTCCATTTTCTTGTCGAGTTGCGCTTGCAGGGTGTTGGCCCATTCGGCCAGCGGAGTACCGGCCAGGCGGCGGGCGAGGGGGGACAGATCAATCATGGCAAGGCAATCAACGAGGCAAAGTTAAGACACTGGAACCACGGCACGACTTTCGAGAACCCGGCGGCCAGCAGGCGTTCGCGGTGTTCTTCGAGGCTGTCGGGCTTCATGACGTTTTCGATGGCACTACGCTTCTGGGCAATTTCCAGTTCGCTGTAGCCGTTGGCGCGTTTGAAGGCCACGTGCAGGTCGGTGAGCAGCGCATGTTCTTCGGGGTCGTTGAAGCGCAGCTTCTCCGAGAGGATCAGCGCGCCACCGGGCACCAACGATTGGTGAATGCGCGAGAGCAACGCGGTGCGCTGGTCCGGGGCAATGAATTGCAGCGTGAAGTTCAGCGCCACTACCGAGGCTGGCTGGAATTCCAGGGCAAGGATATCGCCCTCGATCACTTCCACCGGCAGCAACTCCTGGAACATCGAGTCCTGGCCGTTGAGGTACTCACGGCAACGCTCGACCATGGCTGCGGAGTTATCCACAGCGATGACGCGGCAGCCCTCGGTGCGCACGTGACGGCGCAGGGCCTGAGTCACCGCGCCGAGGGACGAGCCCAGGTCGTAGAGCACGCTGTTGGGCTGGGCGAACTGCGCGGCGAGCACGCCGAGGTTTTCCACGATGGTCGGATAACCCGGCACCGAGCGCTTGATCATGTCCGGGAACACCCGCACCACGTCCTCGTTAAAGGCGAAGTCAGGCACCTGGGTCAAAGGCTGGGCGAAAAGGCGATCGGATTCTTTGCTCACGGCGGTTCCAGCGGCATGGGTGGAAAAGGCTGGCATTTTAGCCAAATTGACGGGGGGATGCTTGGGTTGTCTGATAAAGCGCAAATCAAAAGATCGCAGCCTTCGGCAGCTCCTACAAGGGATTGCATTCCAAAGTAGGAGCTGCCGAAGGCTGCGATCTTTTAATCGGTTGAACGCGGTTTCTGGGTGAACGCCGACGCCGCAATCCCCCATTGCCCCAGCCAGTAGCTGAGGATGATCACATAAGGTGCTGCGTTGAACGGTGATACAAACCGGTTAATGCCGATCACGCTGTCAGAAAACACAAACGCCACCGCGCCCGCCGCCGCCAGCAGCGCCGAGCGTTTGGGCACGTCGGTGCCGAGTCGGGCCAGGGCGCGCCAGAGCATCGCGCTGATGGCCAGGCCATAAACGATTACCGGGACCAGTAACGGACCCAAGCCATTGGAAATCAGAATCCCCAGCAGCACAGCGCCCACGCTCAGCGCGATGATCAACGGCAACAGCGCCAGACGCCGGCAATCGCTCAAATAAGCCTTCAGATACGCCAAATGCGCGACCAGAAACGCCCCAAGGCCAAACACGAACAAATCCCCCGGCCATGCCAGCAACACGTCGCCGATCAGGGAGAAAATCAGCCCCAGGCTGATCCAGCGTCGATAGTCACTGGGCGGCGCATCATGCAACCAGCCGAGCAGGGCCAGCACCGGTAAAGGTTTGACCAGCAGGCACAGCAGCGCCGCATGGGTGCTCACCCCATAGAGAAACGTCACCGCGCCCATCAGCGCCAGAATCAGCCAGCCCATGATCAGTTAACCGCGATGGCGCAGTCGAAGGTTTTCACCGCCGGTACTTCGGGTGCCCACGGCTGTGAATACGTCAGCCGCAAGCGGCCAGTGCCGGTGGCAAAGGCCTGAAAGCGCCAGGTGGAAATACCCGCGCTGCCGACGACCCCGGCATCTTCCGGGTTGCTGTAAACCTCGGGGCTGAGCGCACGCAACACGCCACCGGCCGAATCCTGGATCGCCCAGCGGTAACCCGTGGTCGGGTTGCTGGGCAGGGTCAGGATCAGGTTTTGCCCGTTGTTCAGTTGCACCGGGCATTCGCTTTGTTTTTCCACGGTCACGTTGTGTTTCGGTTGCGTGGCGCAAGCGCTCAGCAGGGCGAGGGCGAGGGGGATAAACAGGCGGGTGGGGGACATTAGTCAGCGGCTCCGGCATTCACGACGAACGGCGAGCATAACTGAAGATGAGACAAAGTGTGACGGTCGAACCGGGGCAGGCGAAGGTTTGGAGGCGTTAGTACCGACGCCTTCGCGAGCAAGCCCGCTCCCACAGGTTCATCGCAATCCCCGTGGGAGCGGGCTTGCTCGCGAAAGCGGCCGCATGAGCACTACATCATTATCAGAAGAGAATCTTCGCCACATCCGCAAAGCGCTTGGCAAAGTGCACGGTAATCCCTTCCTTCAGATAATCCGGCAGTTCTTCAAAGCTTCCACGATTAGGCTCGGGCAGAATCAACTCGAAAATCTTCTGCCGCCGCGCTGCAATCACCTTCTCGCGCACACCGCCAATCGGCAGGACATGCCCGGTCAGGGTCAGTTCGCCGGTCATGGCCACGCCTTTTTTCGGTGGCTGGTTGCGGGCCAGGGACAGCAGGGCGCTGGCCATGGTCACGCCGGCGCTCGGGCCGTCTTTCGGCGTGGCGCCTTCCGGTACGTGGAGGTGAACGAAGGCTTCGTCGAAGAATGTCGGATCACCGCCAAATTGCTTCAGATGGGAGCTGACGTAGCTGTAGGCAATTTCTGCCGACTCTTTCATCACTTCCCCCAGTTGCCCGGTGAGTTTGAAGCCACGGTTGAGGGTGTGAATGCGCGTGGCTTCGATCGGCAGGGTCGCGCCGCCCATGCTGGTCCAGGCCAGCCCGGTGATCACGCCGATGCCGGACAGCACTTGTTCGTTGCGGAACACCGGTCGGCCGAGTGAGGCTTCCAGGTCTTTCGGCCCGAGCTTGATCACCGCTTTCGGTTCGTCGAGCAACTTCATCACGGCCTTGCGCACCAGTTTGCCGAGGTTTTTTTCCAGCTGCCGCACCCCGGCTTCACGGGCGTAGCCGTCGATCAAGGCTTTCAATGCGTTGTCGCTGATGCTCAGGCTACCCTTGGACACGCCGGCTTTCTCAAGCTGTTTCGGCCACAGGTGACGCTTGGCGATCGCGACTTTTTCTTCGGTGATGTAACCCGACAGGCGAATCACTTCCATCCGGTCCAGCAACGGGCCGGGAATCGAATCCAGGGTGTTGGCGGTGCAGACGAACAGCACTTTCGACAGGTCCAGGCGCAAATCCAGGTAATGGTCGAGGAATTCGACGTTCTGTTCCGGGTCGAGGGTTTCCAGCAGCGCCGAGGCCGGATCGCCCTGGTAGCTCTGGCCCATTTTGTCGATCTCGTCGAGCATGATCACCGGGTTCATCACTTCGACGTCTTTCAACGCGTGGACGAGTTTGCCCGGTTGCGCGCCGATGTAGGTGCGGCGATGGCCCTTGATCTCGGCTTCGTCGCGCATGCCGCCGACGCTGAAGCGATAGAACGGCCGGCCGAGGGATTCGGCGATGGATTTGCCGACGCTGGTCTTGCCCACGCCCGGCGGGCCCACCAGCAACACGATGGAGCCGCTGATCTCGCCTTTATAGGCACCGACCGCGAGAAATTCGAGGATGCGGTCTTTGATGTCATCAAGGCCGGCGTGGTGTTTGTCCAACACCTTGCGCGCGTGTTTGAGGTCGAGTTTGTCCTCGCCGTACACGCCCCACGGCACTGAGGTCGCCCAGTCGAGGTAGTTGCGGGTCACCGCGTATTCCGGTGAGCCGGTCTCGAGGATCGACAGCTTGTTCATTTCCTCTTCGATGCGTTTCTGCGCCTGAGGCGGCAACACCTTGCCCGTCAGACGTTGCTCGAACTGCTCGATGTCGGCACTGCGATCATCCTTGGTCAGGCCCAGCTCTTGCTGGATGACCTTGAGTTGTTCCTTGAGGAAGAACTCGCGCTGATGCTCGCCGATCTTGCGGTTCACTTCGGCGGAAATTTCTTTCTGCAGGCGCGCGACTTCGACTTCCTTGCGCAACATCGGCAGGACTTTTTCCATGCGCTTGAGCATCGGCACGCAGTCGAGCACTTCTTGCAGCTCGCTGCCAGTGGCCGAGGTCAGGGCGGCGGCGAAGTCGGTCAGCGGTGACGGGTCGTTGGGGCTGAAGCGGTTGAGGTAGTTCTTCAGCTCTTCGCTGTACAGGGGGTTGAGCGGCAGCAGTTCCTTGATCGCGTTGATCAGTGCCATGCCGTAGGCCTTGACCTCATCGGTCGGCTCGGTGGGCTGATGCGGGTATTCGACTTCCACCAGGTACGGCGGGCGATGGTGTTTGAGCCAGGTTTTGATGCGTACGCGGCTCAGACCCTGGGCGACGAATTGCAGTTTGCCGTTTTCGCGACTGGCGTGGTGGACTTTGACCAGGGTGCCGTATTCCGGCAGGGCTTTGGTGTCAAAGTGGCGCGGGTCTTCCTGGGGAGTGTCCATGAAGAACAGGGCCAGGGAGTGGTGGTCGGATTGACTCACCAGTTCGAGGGTTTCGGCCCACGGCTCTTCGTTGACGATCACCGGCAGTACTTGCGCCGGGAAGAAGGGCCGGTTGTGGATGGGGATGATGTAGACCTTGTCCGGCAGGTTCTGGCCAGGCAGGGCGAGGCCTTTGCCGGTGGAGTGGTGTTCGGTGTTGTCTGTTTCGGCGTATTCGCTCGTGTCTTCAGGGAATTCTTGCTGGTCGGTCATGGGGCACCTGCGCAATAGGGTATGGGTCTTAGATGGGGCAGGTGGGGGGTGGTTTCAATGGGCCAGGATATTTCAGCTTGTGTGTTCAGGGTTTTGACAGGTGCTTGGACTTGGCGGCCTTTGGGCCGACCATGCTTTGGTTGGGTTGTGTGCATATCCGTTGCTGCGGTAACGGCGACTTAGGGTTTCGCCCTTACGGCGACTCCCTTTGGCAAACGCCCCAAAGGAAGCAAAGGTCTTCGCCCCAAGCGTCC
>NZ_AKJE01000036.1 GCF_000282495.1 Pseudomonas sp. GM79 | reverse complement strand
CGGGAAAAGCCGATCGGCAGGCACAACTCCAGGACGCTGCAGTTGGAGCACGCGGCCTTCAGATAATGATGTTGGTAGGGTCGGGTTTCGGGCATCGCATAGAGCCCCCTTAGAGTGGGGTAAAGCATAGTTCGGATCACTGTTTCAATCGGGCGTTTACGGGGGCAGTCGACGAGCGGAAAAAGGTGTGTCCTTGTTGCGCCGACCAACGATTGATCGGTGCGTCACGGTCGCGGTAATGCCGGGGGTGGCTTCAACGGCATCAGCGGCGGGAATTCCTCGGGGGTGAGGGTTTCCTTTTCCAGCAACAGGCGGGCCCCCTCATCCAGGTCGGCCCGGCGACTCTCCAGCAATGCCTTGGCCCGTTGGTAGGCTTCATCGAGCAGGGCGCGGATACCCAGGTCGATTTCCCGGGCGGTCTGTTCCGAATAATCCTTCTCGCCTACCGTGGCCATGCGGTCTCCCAGGTACGTTGCGTTTTGCCGCTCCAGCACCGATTGTCCGAGTTCGACGCTCATGCCGAACCGGGTGATCAATTGGCGGGCGATATCAGTCGCGCGGCCCAGATCATCGGCGGCCCCGGTGGAGATCTGGCCATAGACAAGGTCCTCGGCGGCGCGCCCGGCCATCAGCACGACAATCCGGTCCTTGAGGGTCTGGCAACTGATCAGGAAGTGATCCTCGGTCGGTCGTTGCAGGGTATAGCCGAGCGAGCCGATGGCGCGGGGCACGATCGACACTTTATGCACCGGGTCCATCGCCGGCAGCGTGCTGGCGGCCAGGGCATGCCCCATTTCGTGATAGGCCACCACCCGGCGCTCGTCAGGATCGAGCAGGCTGCTCTTGCGTTCGAGCCCCGCGATGAGGCGTTCTACCGCCGCGGTGAAATCGTTCAGGCTGACCGCTTCGGCACCGCGTCGAGTGGCGACGATGGCCGCTTCGTTAACCAGATTGGCCAGGTCGGCGCCGGTGAAACCGGTGGTGATCTCGGCGATACGCGCGCCATCGAGCCCTGGCTCCACGGTGATTTTCTGCATATGAACCTTGAGGATCGCCTCCCGCCCTTTGCGATCGGGGCGGTCGATCAGAATCTGCCGGTCGAAGCGCCCGGCCCGCAACAACGCCGGATCAAGGACTTCCGGCCGGTTGGTCGCGGCCAGCAACACGACACCTTCACGGGGATCGAAGCCATCCAGCTCGGCCAGTAACTGGTTAAGGGTCTGTTCTTTTTCATCATTGCCGCCCAGCGTACCGACGCCGCGCATCTTGCCCAATGCGTCGAGTTCATCGATGAAGATGATGCAGGGCGCCGCCTGCCTGGCCTGCTCGAACAGGTCGCGTACCCGGGCTGCGCCGACCCCGACGAACATCTCGACGAACTCGGAGCCGGAGATCGAGAAAAACGGCACACCGGCTTCCCCTGCGATGGCTTTGGCCACCAGGGTCTTGCCGGTGCCTGGCGGGCCAACCAGCAAGGTGCCCTTGGGAATGTGCGCCCCCAAGCGTGCGTATTTGTCCTTGTCCTTGAGGAACGAGACGATCTCCACCAACTCGGCCTTGGCTTCGTCGATGCCCGCGACATCGGCGAAGGTGACGCCGGTGTCGCGTTCGACAAACACCCTGGCCCGGGATTTGCCGACATTCATCAGCCCGCCAAGACCTTGTTTGTCCGCCATCCCGCGAAACAGGAAATTCCAGAACACCATGATCAGGACAAACGGCAACAACCAGCCCAACAGGCTGTTCAAAAAGGTGTTTTCGGTGGTTCCGGTAAAACCGACGCCCGATTGAGACAGTTCGGTCGCCAGCGCCGGGTCGACCCGCACGGTGGAGAACCGCTCGCGTCCGTCGATGGGCTCTTGCAACTTGCCGCTGATCTGATCCTTATCGACCCGCAAATCACTGACTTTTTGCTCGTTCAACAGTTGCAGGAATTGGCTGTACGGGAGGGGCTGCACCGCCTGGCGCTCGCCGAAGAAAATCTGTGCGAGGCTCAGCACGATAAAAGCGATCGCGAAGTAGGACAGGTTCCACTGGTCGTTCTTTTTCATGGCCTTGGCTCAGAGTAGGAACGCAGGGTCGTTTTAAACGGGCCCGGACCGCGCGGTCAGGGGTGTCCGGCGCCCAGGGGATGAAAAGTCATTGAAAGATGACACCCTGTTTGCGCAGACCAGCGGCCGACCCCCTTTAATAAAGATAGCCTGCTTCAGCTTCTCCCTCGCGGGTGAAGCGCTGCGCCATGACGCAGCACTTCAATGCAAAACTCCATTTCGTAGGGCGGCACGTTGCATTCGACGATGTCATGGGCGGCAACTTGCAGGTGCACGCCGACAATATCGGCATGGATCGGTTGCTGGCAGACATGGCGGTCGACCAGTACCGCCGTGTAGACCCGACGAGCACCGAGTTGCGCCAGGTACGCGCAGGTGCGCAGGAGCGAATGGCCTTCAAACAGCACATCATCGACAACCAGCAGGGTGGTATTGGCAAGGTCCAGCGTGTTGAGAAGCGGGTTCTCGGTCAGTGCCGTGTGTGCATGCAGCACCTTGAGGTCATCGGCATAGCGCTTGACCTTCAGGGGGTAGAGAGGCAGTTCTGGCTGGCCGGTCTGACGTGACAGGTGTTGTTGTAAACGCTGTGCCAGGGGCTCACCTCGGCGTTGGATGCCAATCAGTGCCGCTTGAGCGGGCGGCAACAGGGTTGCGGCCTGGCGCGCCATCGCCTGCAGCACCAAATCGAGTTCATCGCTGTCGTACAAGCGCAACCGCTGACTCGCAGGCAGGTCAGGCATGGCAGTCTCCCGTCCAGAGCCGATGGGTGAATCATAGCGTAAGGGCTGTGTGGGGCATGCGCCTGGGAGGACCAGTGGACAGCAACGAATCTTCAGGAGCGGAATCTAAACGGGTGATTCAGTGAAGACGTCGGCTGCCCACAGGCTGGAGAAGAGGATTGAAATGATTGAAGCTCGCTATCGAAAGCTGGACCTGGGGGAGGTGGCGCTGTCTGCCGACTTGCGTCTGCCCAAGAACGCTGTCGGCCTGGTGGTCTTCGTCCATGGCAGCGGCAGCAGTCGTTCAAGCCCGCGTAATCAACAAGTTGCCGAGTCTTTGGCCAGTCGGAGGCTGGGCACATTACTGTTCGACCTGCTCACGGAGTCAGAGCAACACCTGGATAATCAGACCCGGGAGCTGCGTTTCGACATCGAGCTGCTTTCCAGACGACTGGTGAAGGTGATCGACTGGATTGGCCGGGATGCCGAACTGCAACGGCTTCGGATCGGATTGTTCGGCGCCAGCACCGGTGCCGCTGCGGCGCTAATGGCAGCGGCCGAGCGTGCGGACCGGGTGCATGCCGTGGTGAGCCGAGGAGGGCGGACAGACCTTGCGGGCGCGGCGCTGGCCCGCGTGAAGGCACCGACTCTGCAGATTGTCGGTGAGCAGGATCCGGTGGTGCTCAATCTTAATGTGCAAAGCAGTCATGCCTTGCAGTGTGAGAAACGTCTGGAAGTCGTGCCAGGCGCTACGCATCTTTTTGAAGAAACAGGCGCGCTTGAAACAGTCGCCAGGCTGGCTGGCGACTGGTTCGAGCGGTATCTGCACGGTAGTCGTCCAGCGTCGACCCCCACCGTCTGATGCTTGTCATACGCCAAATGGTCCGTGCAAGGGAAGGGCGGCGGGTTATTTGCGCTTCCAGTACTTCTGCATTTCGATAAACAGAAAGGATGCTGTCCAGGTGATGAGTACCAGACCGGTCAGGGCCTCCAGACCCGTCAGGTACTTGAGGTTGCCCACGGGTGAAATATCGCCGAAACCGATTGTCGTGTACGTGGTGAATGAAAAGTACACGCAGTCCATCAGTGAACCATCGAAGTTGCCAATCAGGTTGCCCCATTCTCCGGAGCGCACCATCAGGTAATAGACCAGCGCGAAGCACCACACCTCTATGGCATGGGCCAGCAAAGCACCGAACACCCCGACGACAATCCTGAAGCGGCTCCAGAGTTTAAGCCTCGGCAACCAGTCATTGAGGCGTAACAGGCATTCGTAGTGGATTACCACTGCGACGATCACCACCAGCGTATTGATCAATGTGACCGCGAGCATCATGCACCTGTGAGTGTGTCCGGCTATCACTAACCGGTCATTAATTGGCAAAAATCAGACCCCCACGGTCATAACGCCAGATACTGTCATCACAGCCTGTCGCAGCGTCCCTCTACAGATCTTCAGGTGAAACCACCCATACACTGCACGGCATTTTGTACAGCAGATGCTCCACGGTGCTGCCCACCAGTCGACCCATGCCACGATGGCCGACCCGGCCCATGACAATCACATCGACGTTGTACGCATCGGCGTAATGGGTAAGGACCTTGGCCGGGTTGCCCATGATCATGTGCTGTTGCTCCGGCGCAATACCGTTGCGCTCGGCCAGTTCGCGGAAGGCATCGGCTTGTGCGTCGAACAGTGTCTTGGCTTTGCCTGAAGAGAAAAACGTCGAGCTGTTGTCGAAATCGAACTCGTCCGCGCTGATCGATGACAGGTCATGGGCATAGATAACATCGAGCTCGGCGTTGCAGGTACTGGCCAGTTTTGACGCCTCGCGCACAATCCTGTCGTTGAAATCCTTGTACTGAGTATTGCTGTGGAAGGGGTCGACCGCGGCGACGATCTTGCGTGGCAACGCGTGCTGCACATGGCTGACAAAATGCAGCGGGACCGGGCATTCGCGCAGCAGATGAATATCCAGGGGCGTGAACATGATCCGTGACAGCAGCGACTCGTACTCCAGAGCCTTGATCAGGACTGCCATCGGCTGTTCTTTGAGGTGAACGAGGATTTCCTGCAACGGTCTTTCTACCCAAACCACCTCAGTGGTGACAGGCACACCGATTTTACGCAAGGGACGGGCCTGTTCTTCGAGCCATTGGCGATGGCGCTCGACATACCCGAGCCGCATCTGCTCCAGCACTTGTTCATTGACCAGGCTGGCCGTTGCCAAACCTTCCAGGTAATCGAAGGCGACGATGTGCAGGGCCGCGCCCGCGGCCTTGGCCAACGCTGCGGCCCGATCGAACGCGGGGCTGTTTTCCATGAGCGGCGAGACGAGCAGCATGAAGCGTAATTGCTCAGACATGACAAAACTCCTGTTAAAAACTGCGGAAACACCTGTGCTCCATGGCACCCATGCGTTTGGGCACCGAGGCCCTGTTTTTATCCTGTCACTGACGGGGGGAACGGGATTGATCTTTATCAACCTGGCGAGTGATGCAGCATGCGCCCCGACGTGTGGTGGGGGGCGTTGTAGAGTCGCTTTCGGGTTTGTTTCCAGCAAACTGACGATTCAGAAGAACGGTCGACCCTATAGCTGACAAAGATCAAATCCCCCGGTTCTGAAGCGCTCACTCTGTGGTTCTACCCATTGCATCGAGATGGCCATGCGCCGAGGTGCCCTATGTCGCAGACACAGCGTTTACTGTTGATCGCTCCTTGCGCCATGACTCGTACTCCGGCGTTCGACCGGGCCGCCATGTTGGCCCGCGCGATGCAATTGCCGCTGCACATTGTGAAGGGAACGGTGCAGCACACAGGGTTGAACAAGCTATTGGGAACCACTGCCGAACAGCTCTTGCATCGAGCGCCTTGCAGTGTGCTGGCGATCAAGTCCGGCAGGATGTTGCAAGGAGAGTAGAGGTGAAAATTCAACGCCTGCTATTGATTGCCCCGACCGAAATGGTCCGCACCCCGGCTTTCGATCGGGCGCGAGCCCTGGCCTGTGCAACCGGTGCAATGTTGCACATCGTCGCTTTCGATCATGTCCAGGCACTGGCGGTGGCCGGCCTGTTTGACCACGACGCGATGGCCCAGGCGCGGGAAGGTTACTTGCAGGTGCATCGTCACTGGCTGGAGCAGCAAGCCCGGTTTCAACGATGCGAAGGGTTGCAGGTGACCACTGAAGTGGTCTGGGCCAGACCGAGCCTGGCGCATTTGCTTGAGTACGTGAATGACTTCCATGCGGACCTGGTGATCAAGGACACACATCGCGTGTCGGCACTCGATCGCGTCTTTCACCGGCCTCTGGACTGGCAGTTGCTGCGCAACTGTCCGGCCCCTTTGCACCTGGTCACCGATGCCGTAAATCCAAACCCGTTGAGCATACTCGCCACCGTCGACCTGTCCCATCTGGAGGCGCTGACCCAAGGGCTTAATGACCGGATTCTCGACCTGGCCTCGACGCTGGCTGAATCCTGCGGCGCCACCTTGCACCTGCTCAATGTCGACGGCTGGTCGGAGTTGGGGGAGTCTGAGGTGAACGTGCCGACAGCGACACTGGATGGCAGTTTGAGAGACGCGGTCATCGATGCTCAGCTGGAGGCCTTCGAGGTGCTTGCCGAGCGCTACGGAATCGAGAAACAACAGCAACATCTACTGCCTGGGATTCCCCCTGAGGTGATCGCACATTTTGCACAACAACATGTCTTCGACATGGTAGTACTGGGGACAACCTACCATCGCGGGATCGATATTTTCATCGGCAGTACGGCCGAAAGTGTGTTGAACCGGTCGCCCTCCAGTCTGACGATCGTCAAGCCATTGCCCCGGGTCGACTGACAGGTTCTGCCTGGCGCCCTCGCGACCACAAAAAAAGCCCCTGGCCGGTTTCCCGGCAAGGGGCTTTCTGTCGCGCGAAGGGCGATTCAGCTTGATTTGATTTGCACCTTTTTGTCCGCGTTCATGGCTTCGGGCTTCTTCGGCAGCGAAATACTCAGCACACCTTTACTGAAGTTCGCTTCGATCTTGTCGGCATCGACGCCTTTAGGCAGGCTGAACGCCCGCTGGAAGGAGCCATAGTGACGCTCTGACAGGTGATAGCCCTTTCTTTTTTCTTCCTTGTCCTCTTTCTTTTCACCCTTGATGATCAGGTTGCCATTGGACAATTTGATGTCGATATTTTCCTGATCCATGCCCGGCAGTTCGGCGGTGATTTCGAAGCTTTCGTCCTTCTCGGTAATGTCCACCGCAGGCAGGCTACGGCCGATAAACTCCCGACTCCAGAACGGTTCGACATCGAACAGCCCACGCCGGAAAGGGGTCAACCCCGAGCCACGATTGAAGTCTTCGAACAGGTGATCGACCTGCTGGCGCAGTCTTTCCAGGGGCCGCCAAGGGTCTGCCACCGTCGGTTGCTGATCGGTTTTTTCGCCGTCGGTCTGCACCGGCATTTTCTTCTCGAAATTGGCCATTTTTCATTCCTCCTATCGAGCACTGCGGTGGGCCGGGAACGTCTCGGAGGCCGGTCCACCACGACAGATTCAGGCCTTACCTTAAAAGGTTAGTATTCCTGCGACCGCCAGGCCAACCAACAGTCGGTTTGTGGCGGCGAGCCGTCTATCTCGAGAACTTGCGCGCACCGGTCACGCAAAGGATCACCGCAACAGTCACACCCAACATGCCAAGGCTGACCTGCTCATGCAGCAGCGTGGCCGCCAGCGCCAGGCCAAAAAACGGCTGTAGCAGCTGAAGTTGACCGACGGCGGCAATCCCGCCCTGGGCCAGCCCGCGATACCAGAACACGAAGCCGAGAAACATGCTGAACAGCGAAACATAAGCCAGGCTGAACCATGCGGTCGGGGTGATTCCCGAGAGCGAAGGCGGGGCCAGGAACCAGGTCAGCGGGACCATGACGGGAAGCGACAGTACCAGGGCCCAGGAAATCACCTGCCAGCCGCCCAGTGTTCTTGAAAGCTTCGCGCCTTCTGCATAGCCCAATCCGCAGGCGAGGATGGCCAGCAACATCAGAATGTCCCCCGCAGGAGAGGCGGTCAGGCCTTGGGAGACGGCAAACCCCACCACCAGCAGGCTTCCCAGTACTGAGAAAAACCAGAAGACCGGCCGCGGACGCTCACCACCGCGCCAGACCCCGAAGGCTGCCGTGGCGAGGGGCAACAGGCCAACGAAGACGATGGAATGCGCAGACGTCACATATTGCAGTGCCAGCGCCGTCAGCAGCGGAAACCCGAATACAACGCCCAGAGCCACGATTGCCAGGGAGAGAAGCTCACTTTTGGCCGGCCGTTTTTCATTGAAAAGCAGCAGCATGCACAGCGCCAGAAGGGCAGCGATACTGGCTCGGGCAACCGTCAAAAAGACCGGGTCAAACTCCAGAACGGCCACCCGTGTCGCGGGCAGCGAGCCGCTGAAAATGAGCACACCGATGAACCCGTTGAGCCATCCGCTCGCGGTCTTTTCCGTGGTGTGGTGTTGCAGGTGCGATGTGCGTTCCATTGAGGTTCCCCTTCATGCGGGTTGCATGGGAGGCATCCTATGGACGAAACTCAATACAATCAAAATATTGTCATGGATACACTTCCGCATGCCTCGTTCACGCTACAAATCACTGGTGGATGAATTTGCCGCGGATATCCGCTCAGGACGACTGTTGCCAGGCACGCGCCTACCGACCCACCGCCAGTTGGCGGCAACGGAAGGTCTGGCGCTGGTGACGGCTAGCCGGGTTTACGCGGAGCTGGAAGCCATGGGCCTGGTCAGCGGGGAGATGGGGCGGGGGACTTTTGTCAGGGAAACCTCGTGGTCGCCGGGCCAGAGTATTGACCAGCATAGCGTTGCCGCCGGCATGACGGACCTGAATTTCAACTATCCAGCGCTTCCCGGGCAGGCAGAACTGCTACGAAATGCCCTGCGCCAGCTCGCATCGGCCGGCGATCTGGAATCGCTGCTGCGCTACCAGCCACACGCGGGGCGCCCGCATGAACGTGCCTCTGTGGCGCGACATCTGCGCGTCCGAGGCCTGGCGGTTGAGGCGGAGCAGGTGCTGATCGTCACCGGTGCCCAGCAGGGGCTGGCCGTGACGATGATGGCGCTGTTGCAACCCGGTGACGTGATTGCGGCGGATGCCTTGACCTATTCAGGATTTAAGGCCCTGGCCGACTCACTGCACCTTGAAATCGTGCCCATTCCGGTGCTCGATCATGGCCCTGATCTGGAGGCGCTGGAAAGCCTGTGTCGGCATAGACGCGTGCGGGCCGTGTACACGATGCCGACCCTGCACAATCCGCTGGGGTGGGTGATGAGTGCCGATCAGCGCGAGTCCCTGGTGACGATTGCGCGTCGGCATGGGCTATTGATCATCGAGGACGCCGCTTACGCCTTCCTGGCAGAGAATCCCCCCGCACCGCTGGCGGACCTCGCCCCTGAGAGAACGGTGTACGTATCAGGCCTCTCCAAGAGCGTGGCCACCGGACTGCGCGTCGGCTTCGTCGTCGCCCCCCTTCAACACGTGCCCGCGCTGGAGCGCACGATCAAAGCGACCACCTGGAATACCCCAGGCGTGATGACGGCAATCGCCACTGCATGGCTTGACGACGGCACCGTCATGCAACTGGAAGCCGAGAAGCGCCAGGACGCGCAAGCGAGGCAAGTCGTGGCCGGCGAGGTACTGGCGGGGCTGCGCTGCATTCGCCATCCCTCGTCGTATTTTCTTTGGCTGCCGTTGTCGGAAGACGCTAGAGCCGACCAGATCGCCATGGCGTTGATGCGCGAAAACATCTCGGTTTCCACCGCCGAACCGTTCGCCACCTCAGTCAACGTCCCGCATGCGTTTCGTCTGGCGCTGGGCTCCGTGGAGATGGGCGCATTGCGCGAGGCGCTGGAAAAAGTGAAGTGGATGATTGGGGCTTATTCGTAATCGGAAGAGGGCCGTGCAGAGTTGATTCAAGCGCTGCTCTGAACCTGCTCAACGATCAGTTGGGCCAGTACCCGTACCGGCTCGGTAAAACTTTGCCGAGCCCGATGGACGAGGCCGATATCACGATGGAAGGTGTGTTGCCCCAGGTCGAGCGCACGCACCCCGTCCGGCCAATCCTGATGGGTCGCCGTCTGCGGCACCAGCGCTACACCGACGCCATTTTCGACCAGCTTGATAATCGCCTCCAGTTCATCCAGCTCGCACACTTCACGCAAGGTGAAATGCATCTGCCGCAAGAAACGATCGACCTGCCTGCCGCCAAACGATGACCGGTCGTAGCGAATGAAGGGTTGGCTGGAAAGCAGTGCCAACCAGTCGTCTCCGGGCACATCGCGCGGAACGATCAGCCGGTAGGGCTCAAGTGCCAGAGTCGTCCAGCGCAGATCGCTTTGCAGCGAGAAGGGCGGGCGAATGATCACCGCCATGTCGATCTCGCCGGCATCCACCAGGTTGACCAACTCCATCGACAGACCCGGGATCACACGGGTTCGGCATTGCGGACATTGTTGGTGAAATCTGGCGAGCGCATCCGGCAAGAACGAGCGCTGCACGGAAGCGATGGCGCCGATGTTCACCAGAACGCTGGCTGGCAACCCAACCGTGGTGGACCCCAGATTGTCATAAAGGCGAAGCAGCTCCTGCGCCTGCAGAAGTATCTGGTGCCCCATTCTGTTCAGGTGGGCCGAGCGGCCCTTGCGGTCGAAAATCTGGAAACCCAGCTCGGCCTCCAGACGCTGCATCTGGGCGCTCACGGCGGCCTGCGTCAGCCCGATCCTGTTGCCCGCAGCGGCAAAGGTACCTTCCCGTGCAACGGCGATAAGTGTTTTCAGTTCTTTGATCATTCACAAATATTAATTGTGTTTCTAAGAAATATATATTGATTTTTTTGTTTGTTCTGCAGCTCTACGATTGGCTCCGTTCTCAAAAACAAAACCGATAAAAAAACCTTGATTGGAGTTCCGATGAGCCTTTCTCCTTTTCACTTGGCGATCCCTGTTTATGACCTCGCGGCGGCACGCACCTTTTACGGTGAAGTGTTCGGGCTGCAAGAGGGTCGCTCCAGTACGCAGTGGGTCGACTTTGATTTCTACGGTCACCAACTGGTTATTCATGAGCACCCAAAGACCGCTTCCCAAGAGAGCGTCCACAGCAATCCGGTAGACGGGCACGACGTCCCCGTTCCGCACTTCGGCATCATCCTGGAGTGGCAGCAGTGGGAAGCCCTGGCCGAGCGCCTGAAGTCCTTTGGTACCGAGTTTGTGATTGAACCCTACATTCGATTCAAGGGGCAGGTCGGCGAACAAGCCACGATGTTCCTGTTCGACCCGTGTGGCAACGCACTTGAGTTCAAGGCGTTCAAGGATATGAGCCAGCTCTTCGCCAAGTAATAGAAGTAATGGCACAACCTTGTTGTGCCATTCGATTTCAAATGAGCTGGAAGCTCATGACTCTAGCAACTGCTACTTAACGCAGTCCTTTCATTCCAACAAGAAGGCTAGACATGAAACGTATCCCTTTGGTTTGGCAAATAGTTGCCGGGCTGTTGCTTGGCGTGCTCGTCGGTTGGTACTTCAATACACACCCGCAGTATCAAGGCTGGATCAGTTCTGAAATCCTCAAACCCCTTGGCGATATCTTCATCAAGATGATGAAGATGGTCGTGGTTCCCATTGTGTTCTGCTGCATGATCCTGGGGATTGCCGGCGGCGGTGATAACAAGTCGTTTGGGCGCATGGGCGTCAAGTCGCTGGGGTATTTCTTCGCGATTACCGGCCTGGCCATTGTGATGGGATTGTGTTTCGCCAATATCTTCGAGCCCGGCACGGGCACTGATATTTCGGGCATTTCCCGCAGCACTGCTTCGGTCAATATGGAGCCTTCGAAGGGCGCTCTCGTCATCCTGCAGAACATCGTTCCCGATAACGTTTTCGTCGCGATGTCGGAAGCGAAGTTGCTCTCGGTACTGTTCTTCGCCGTGTTGTTTGGCCTGGCATTAAACTCACTCCCCAGAGAAAAAAGCGCACCGGTAGTGGCGGTGGTTCAAGGCATCTCTGATGCCATGTTCAAGGTCGTCAGTATTGTCATGGCTTATGCGCCGATCGGGGTATTCGGCATGATCGGCGCTACCGTGGCGACCTTCGGTTTTGCCTCACTCTTGCCTTTGCTCAAGTTGATCGGCGTGGTTTACCTGGCACTGATTGTCTTTGCGCTGGTGGTGCTGGGCGGCATTTGCTACCTGATTGGCGAGAATATTTTCAAACTGATCAAGTACTTCCGTAATGAGCTGATTCTGGCGTTCTCCAGCGCCGCCTCGGCGTCGGTCATGCCGCAGCTGATGAGCAAGCTGGAACACTATGGCGTGCCGCGCCGTATCGTCAGTTTCGTGGTGCCGGTGGGGTATGCATTCAACCTGGATGGCGCGTCGATCTTCCTCGGCGTGGCGACGATTTTTGTCGCGCAACTCTATGGGATCGACCTGTCGCTGTCCCAGCAGATACTGCTGGTGGTGACGATGGTGCTGACCTCCAAAGGGGCTGCCGGCGTGCCCGGCTTCGCCATCATCATCCTGTCCGCCACCTTGGCATCGGCCGGTCTTCCACTGGAAGGGGTCGCACTGATTGCCGGCATCTTCCGGATTATCGACAGCGGTACCACCACCCTGAACGTGCTGGGTAATGCGATTGCACCCTTGGTCATCGCCAAATGGGAAAAGGTCAGCATTGAGCCTTCAGGTGTAGCCCGGGTGGTGCAGAAAACCTGATCACCATCCTCCAGTCAAACGCAATCCCTGTGGGAGCGGGCTTGCTCGCGAAGGCGTCATGACATTCAACATCCATGTCGACTGTCAGTCCGCTTTCGCGAGCAAGCCCGCTCCCACAGGTTCCACATCCCGTTACTTATCAGGAGTCATGCAATGAGCAGTCTTACTTACGTTCAGGAATACAACGCGATTGTCGATGTGCTTAACCAGTACAACGAAGGTGGCGCCAAGGCCGACAGCGCACTGATGAAGCCCGCCTTCAACGAGC
Organism: Pseudomonas sp. GM79; assembly: GCF_000282495.1. Classification (GTDB taxonomy): domain Bacteria; phylum Pseudomonadota; class Gammaproteobacteria; order Pseudomonadales; family Pseudomonadaceae; genus Aquipseudomonas. Next base: position 119,403 of record NZ_AKJE01000036.1, on the reverse strand, counting down.
AGGCCACGATGTTCGGCGTCGATGGCGGCAAGCTCGTCGGCGGCGCGATCCAGAATCTCTACGACGTCATCGACACAGCGTTCCGTCCATCCCCGGAAGCCAAAGCCGCCATCGTGCGCATCGACATCGTCGGCACGGCGGCCAGTGCGCGGGTCGATACCGACAACGTCTCGGGGTTCCGCTTCACCGACTTCTTCAACCTGCTGAAGGTAGAAGGCAAGTGGACCATCGTCAGCAAGATCTACCACACCCATCCGGACGCCTGATCCTTCGGTTTGGTGGCGTTGCCATTTGAAGAAAGCAGGGAAGTCCTCGACATCGAGGACTTCCCATCGACAGCTGCTACAGATCGCATTTATCCCCGGACCTAGCGTATTCAACGAATATTTGCTTAAGTCCACTGACACACCTGTGCGGTGATTGAATCCCAAGGCGTTCCAACCGGAGAATCCCATGCCCCCTCGATTCCCGCGTTTCGCCGCATTGCTCGCCATCCTCCTGGTCGGCACCTTGCCCTGCGCCCACGCCGTCGAATACACCCAGGTGAATACCACCGCCAGCAAGATCTCTTTCACCTATAACCAGTTCGGCTCCAGGGCGTATGGCACCTTCGGCAAGTTCGACGCCACAATCGATTTCGACACGGCGAACCCCACCGCGGCCCACGCCAAGATGACCATCGACCTTGCCAGCATCGACGCCGGGGGTAGCGACGCCAACAGCGAGCTGCAAAAGCCTGCCTGGTTCAACACGGCGGAGTATCCGGTGGCGACCTTTGAATCGACCGGGGTGAAAGCACTGGGCAATCACCGCTACCTGATCACCGGCAACCTCACGATCAGGGGCATGACGCGCGAGTTGCAGGTCAAGGTATTGCTGAAGCCGGAGAAGGGCATCGGCCTCTTCGATGGCGACATCATCGTGAAACGCAGGGACTTCAAGATCGGCGAAGGGGAGTGGGCGGACAATGTTGTCTCCAACGACATCAACATCCGCTTCCGCATCGTCGCGCCCGAGCGTTGATTTTCCTGCGAGGGCTCGATCTGTGACAATAGTGGGCTTAACCCGGAGTCTAAAACGCAATGCCCCAGCTCACCCACTTTGCCACCCCATGCCCAGAGCCCATCAACAGCCAGATTCTGCAGATGGTCGTCGACAACCTGACCGACATCAGCATGGTGGGCATCGCGCCGAGCAACCCGTTGTACAACGTCTATCAATACGCGGTGGGCTATGAGGTTCATCTCTACCTCGAAGCGCTCAGTGGCGCCAAAGGCATTGCGGTCGAACTGATCGTCGCCACGGATGATGAAGACCCTGAGCAGGTCATCGGCTTTCTGCTGTACCTGCCGGTCAAGGACGACCCCGAGGCGTGCGGCATGGCGTACATGGCGGTGCAGGCCAGCCAGCGGCGGCGGGGCGTTGCCCGGGCGATGCTGCAAGACATGCTCGATCGCTACCCGCATGCCGAACTCACCTGCACCGTCGCCAAGGTGCCCTGGTTCGAATCGATGGGCTTCCAGGTGCTGGGCGTGCGCGGCACTCAGGTGCTGATGAACACCCGTGATCACGGCACCGAAGGCTTGATGGGCTTACTGGATGTCACGTCTATCTACAGTTCTCTGGAGGTGCGGCAGATACATACGTACCTGCTGCAGAAACACGGCAAGCGGGCGATGATCGATGCGGAGAAGCAACGCGACCGGCATCTTGACCAAATGACGCGCAACGCCAAGGCGTTTGTGCTGGATCGTTTGAGCAAAGACGCCGGGCGCGGGTCTCGTCCCGACTAGACTGTTGAGTCCTTTCGGGCGCGCAGGCTGGCCGAGGCGTGATATTCTGTCGCATTAACTTGGTTTGACTTATTCGGTTCGTACGTCCACAGACGTCCGACAGAATCAATGTCGCTCAAGTAACTGAGCCAATAATGATAAAAAGTCAGTGCACGAGGGACATATAACTGAGGTCGATGGAGACACGTCGGCCTTGTGTGCCCACCTTCAAATCCTTGTAGATGCAGGAACCCACGGCACGCTGCCTGCGTACCCGTACTCTTGGGTTGCTCATGTTGAGGATTGAGGGCGGATGGCGTTTATCATAGGTGCTACAGATGTTTAAGAAACTGAACACGGCCCTGCTGGGGCTGGCTTTGTCGATGGGGATCACGTCCGCCTACGCGGAAGAGGCAAAGAAAGTCGATGTGCTGCTCATTGGCGGCGGCATCATGAGTGCAACGCTGGGTGTCTGGCTCAATGAGCTGGAACCTGGTCTGTCGATGGAAATGGTCGAGCGCCTCGACGGCGTCGCCCAGGAAAGCTCCAACGGCTGGAACAACGCCGGTACCGGTCACTCCGCCCTGGCCGAGTTGAACTACACACCGGAAGACGACAAAGGCAACGTCCAGATCCCGAAAGCCGTTGAAATCAACGAAGCCTTCCAGATCTCCCGTCAGTTCTGGGCCTGGCAAGTTCAGCAAGGCGTGCTGAAGAACCCGCGTTCGTTCATCAACTCCACTCCGCACATGAGCTTTGTGTGGGGCGATGACAACATCAAGTTCCTGAAGAAGCGCTACGAAGCCCTGCAAGCGAGCCCGCTGTTCGCCGGCATGCAGTACTCCGAAGACCCGGCTGTCATCAAGAAGTGGGTTCCGCTGATGATGGAAGGGCGTGACCCGAACCAGAAAGTCGCGGCCACCTGGAGCCCGATCGGTACCGACGTCAACTTCGGCGAGATCACCCGCCAGTTCGTCGCGCACCTGCAAACCACGCCGAAATTCGACTTGAAACTGTCTAGCGAAGTGCAAGACATCACCAAGAACGAAGACGGCAGCTGGCGCGTCAGCTACAAAAACCTGAAAGACGGCACCAAAACCGAAACCGACGCCAAGTTCGTCTTCATCGGCGCGGGCGGCGGTGCACTGCACCTGCTGCAGAAGTCCGGCATTCCTGAAGCCAAGGAATACGCAGGCTTCCCGGTTGGCGGCTCGTTCCTCGTGACCGAAAACCCGACCCTGGCCGAACAACACCTGGCCAAGGCCTACGGCAAAGCCTCCGTTGGCGCACCGCCAATGTCGGTTCCGCACCTGGACACCCGTGTCCTGGACGGCAAGCGCGTCATCCTGTTTGGCCCATTCGCGACCTTCAGCACCAAGTTCCTCAAGGAAGGCTCGTACCTGGACCTGCTGACCACCACGACCACGCACAACGTGTGGCCAATGACCAAGGTCGGCATCAAGGAATACCCGCTGGTCGAGTACCTTGCAGGCCAACTGATGCTGTCTGACGAAGACCGCCTCAACGCCCTGAAAGAATACTTCCCGAACGCCAAAGCCGAAGACTGGCGCCTGTGGCAAGCCGGCCAACGCGTGCAAATCATCAAGCGTGATGAAGCCGCTGGTGGCGTGCTGAAGTTGGGTACCGAGATCGTTGCTTCCGCTGACGGCACCATCGCCGGCCTGCTGGGCGCATCGCCAGGTGCATCGACTGCCGCACCGATCATGCTGACCGTGCTGCAGAAAGTGTTCAAGGACAAGGTCGCCTCGCCAGCCTGGCAGGAAAAGCTGCACCAGATCGTGCCTAGCTATGGCACTCAGCTGAACAGCAACCCTGCGAAAGTGGCTGAAGAGTGGGCTTACACCTCTAAGGTGCTGGAGCTGACTCCGCCGCCGGCGATTGGTCAGGTGGCGGCTCCGGCTGCTGCTCCGGCCGCTCCTGCCAAGGCGCCGAAGGCTAATGCTGCGACGGATATGGCTTTGTAAGTAGAAGCGTAATCGCAAAGCCCACTGGATCGGTGACGGTCAGTGGGCTTTTTTGTGGGGGAGTGGTTTTCAAGGGGTAGATTCATTTCGGCCGACGTCTCAGCTTTCGGGCCAGAAGCGGACCTTGAAGCGGGAAAAATACGGTGCTCAAACCGCCTATATGCCGTCGGATGCTTCTCGGTTACCCGAGTGCATATGCGTAACTTGTCTTAGCGACCTATCACTCTCTCGCGGCGGTTGGCTCAAGGGTGACGGTCATCTCGCCGAAGATGGCTTGGTAAGCTTCCTGGCACGAACTCTCTGCAGTCAGCACCGCGTCATCAACGAGCTGCGCGCCCGCGGGGGTTAAGCACGCATAACCAACGCGCGCATCGCGGGGATCGCTTTGGCGAGATACCCAACCTATTTTTTCCAAGGGCAGAAGGGACTTGGTTACGGCTGATGCGGTTAAGCCCATGCACTCTGCCAAATCTGCACGACGAAGCCTACCGCCGTGGGCTTGCTTAAGATGATGCAGAATCATGAAGTCGCTAAAGCTCAACCCATGCACGGCGGAGAGTTTGGCGTCGATACGCCGAGTGGCGGCAGTGTATGCCCGGGATATGCGGATATAGCGTTCAAGTGTTGAGGGCGAAGTGCCTTCCGCACCCGGTGTGTAGTCATACATTGCAACACTCCTTCAGTTCGGATGGGGATGGGTATTCAAAGCGTGCGTCCATGGCCTCGAACATTTGGGCCGTTATTTCGAACGAATAGCCCGCGCCTTTTTCCAGGTTTCGTTGCAGTACGCGCTCAAGGCGTAGCGGCTTATCGGCATTTACGAAGTGGCTAAGCACCTCATAGCCCGCGTTGTGGGCCTGTAGTCGGATTTGAGTGCGGTCTGCTTTCGTCATAAAGCCTTGATCCAGCACCACGTCCTTGCCCGACGCTAGAACCTGCACGCACGTTTCCCATATTTGCGCCTCGCAACGTCTAACACGGGGAAGCACCCATTCCAGGCTAAGGGGCTGAGGCAGATCTGGGCCGTATAGACGCTGCATCCATTCATCAATCGAGAAGCTGACAGCGTTTAGCTGGGCCGTTATCTGCCGAGCTAGTGTCGACTTACCGGCCCCGAGAGGGCCGAAAATGATGTGTACGGCGTTCATCTGTCACCTTGTTTCTAGGTACTTTACCTATACAGTATCTAGACGTAAGACTGGCGTTGTCAATCCACAGAACGTTTTGAAAAAACTGCTTTCCTGCAAAGTGGTAAGTGAACAGTGATTCGACCAGACGCTGCCCCACACCTTAGATGATTGGCACCTTTGAGATCGGCGCAATGTGTAGCGAGGACCATAAAGGCTGCTTTTGGCCCAGAGTGTGTAAAAACGCTTCGCCCAAAATTGAAGTGTGCGCGTCTACGTTAAATCTGAAATTCATCAGCACGTCAGCAGATGTGGATTTCGCGTAGACGCGCGATTTCCAGTCCAGTTTTGAGTACCTGTCGCACTCATAAACGTCTTTACACCATCGACCCATTATAGATAGTCCGTCCCACCTTCACCGATGCATTCGAACACGCCGAAACCTCGGGTGATGAGCGGGTTGTGGTGAGCCGGCTCACCACAACCACCGACAATAAATCTCTCGCCCCTGTGCAGCTGACGAGAATACGGCGTTATACCACCGCGGCAGCCGTGGCGGGTTCACCGTCGACCACTACGTTGTACGGTGCCTGTTCGCGATCACGCAGGCCGTAATCACGAATCACCGATGTCACGCGCACGCGATAGTCATCGAAGATTTTGTCGCGCCCGGCGCGCTGGGCCGACAGGTGGGCTGTCACGTTGCGCCACTGCACCACGGCTTCCTCATCGCGCCAGGTGGTGACCGACATCACCTTCTTGGGGTTCAGCGTGCTTTGAAAGCACTCGACGGAGATAAACCCGCTCATGGGTTCAAGCAGCGGGGTCAGCTTGTTGACCAGGTCAACATAGGTCTCGCCCTGGCCTGGCAGTGCCTGCAACTCAAACAAAACTACGATCATTTTTGACTCCTCATCCTTGACGGTATTTTTCAGGTGGTTTTACACGGTGCAAATGCGGGGGAGGTTGCCCGACCGCCTTTAGTGTTTTATCGGGGTGCCCAGGTTGTTCAGCCAGGCCCGCATGACGTGGCCCGCAGCGCGGGTCAGGCGGTCGCCGAGGTTAATGGCCTCGCTCCGCAACGCAACAGGATCGATGCCGGTTTGTGCCAGTTCGCTGGCATGGCCAACCAGCCATTGCTCGATGTTGGCGGTATCGGCTTCGAGGTGAAATTGCAGGCCGAGAATCGTGTTGCCCACGGCGAACGCCTGATGAGCACCCACCTGGGTACTGGCCAGCAGCACAGCGCCTTCCGGCACATCGAACTGGTCGCCGTGCCAGTGCAGCACGGGGGTGTCCATCAGCGCGGCGAGCGGCGAGTCCCGGCCGGCCGCGGTCAGGGTCAGCGGTGAAAAACCGATCTCCTTGACCCCCATCGGGTAGACGTTGGCGTGCATGGCCCGGGCGATCAATTGCGCACCGAGGCAGATGCCCAGCAGGGGATTACCGGACGCAACGCGCTGGCGCACCAGCTTCAATTCGTCGTGCAAAAACGGATACAGCTGCTCGTCATGGGCCCCGATAGGGCCGCCGAGTATGATCAGCAAGTCGGCCTGCAACACCTGCTCGCTGTAGATGGCGTCGACCGTAGGGTCCAGGTAAATCAGCGTATAGCCTTCTTCGGCCAGAACGGCATCCAGGGTGCCAACGTTTTCGAAGTGAATGTGGCGCAATGCAATGGCAGTTTTCATGGAAAAACCCAGTTGTTGAAGTAAGGACGGTAACGGTTCATGCCGTGGTGGTGAGTTCGACCTTGATCGTCCCGGATTGCGGGAAGGTGCAGCAGGCGAGGGCGTAGCCTTCATCCTTGTCCTTGTCCGTCAGGCAAAAGTCGGGCTCAAGGGTGTAGTGACCCTCCGACACCTTCAGCCGGCAGTGACCGCAGATGCCGGCGCGGCAAAGGCTGCGCACCGCAATACCGCTGGTTTCGAGCATCTCCAGCAAATTCTTGCCGGCGGGTGGCTCCAGCACCTGATCGTTGTGGTTCAAGTACAGGCGCAGCGTCGTGTCGGTCTGAGCCTCGGTCTGTGCGGCGGTGACCGGCGCGGCCGGTGGCGTGAATGACTCGATCAGCAAGCGGCTGGCGGGGAACATGGCCAGCGTGTGTTCGCGCATGCCCTGGGCGAAGCCATGGCTGCCGCAGATCACCACGCTCTCGGGGTTACCCAGCCGGCTCAGGTCCTGGGCTTGGGGACGACCGGCGCTGAAGTGCCCGTTGTTGTTGACCGCTTCGCGGGTGACGAACACCTGCAAGGAGAACCACGATGTGGTCAGCTCAAGCTCCAGCAACTCATGTAGAAACGGAATCTCGGCGACGGTCGGCACAGACAGCAGCAGGCTCACATCGGGCACCTCCAGTCCGCGTCGCGCGCGCTCGACCAGGCCGCGCAGCAACGCAATCGGCAAGGTGATGCCGATGCCGCCGGCGAGCATGCCGACCTGTCGGCAACCCAGAACCGACTCCAGCGAAATATCACCCGCCACAAACCGCACCGAGGTGGTCGAGCCGGCTTGCAGCATAGCGTGCAACTGGTCCGAAACCCCGCCATGGCCTTCGCGCTTGACCGCAATGTCGAACCGGTCGGCGCCGCGCTTGCGCGTGATCGAATACAGCCGCTGGTGATGGGTGCCCGCCATGTCAGCGGTATGCAGGGCCACGTGTTTGCCTGCCTCCAGGCTGTCGAGGAATTCGGCGGATGCGTCCAACGCGCGCAGAGTGAAGACTTTTACATTGGCCGTTTCAATGCTCACGTGTTCGCACAGGGCCTGGAGGGACGTCATGGAGTTCATGCGCGGGCCTTCTCGCCTAAGGTTTCAATGGCATGCTCGGCACTGCTGAGGCCGTTGCCGGTCAAGCCGATCCGGTCTATCAGGGCTTCGAGCGAGTCGGTGTAGACGCTGATTTCGTTGTTGTCGCCCACGTCATGCAGGATCTCGCCGGCATGGGGGAAATCCAGCATAGAAAACACGGTGGACCATGCGCCCATTTCGTTATTGGCGAACATCTGCACCGTGCGCAGGATGATCGAGCGCAGGTACTCGCGTTCCTTGCGGCTAAGGCCATTGACGATGTCGGAAGCGACGAAGCTGAAGACGCTGGAATGGCTCCACTCGTCCATGGCATGGGTGCGCGTGACCTCATGGCACACCGCCTGAATGCTGGCGTCTTCGGCCATGGTCTTGAGGTAGTCGGTGATCAGCGTTTCGCTGGCGCACGCGACGCCGAAGCGGGTCAGGCGTCGCTCCCATTCGGCGGTGCAGTTGGCCAGAAGGGTCTCGCGCCAGGTCACCAGGTTGAAGGCGCTGAAATCCAGCGGGGTGAGTTTGCGCATGTCATAGATATAGTTGCAGGCCATGATGGACATGCGCGTGTGCAGGGCTTCGTCGAGCAGTGCCTGAGACATCACGTCCTGCAGCAGGGCGCGGTTGTTGCTCGGCGGCGGGGTCTTGATAGTGTCCTCGCAGGCAGGGACGACCACATTGCATTCGATGTAGATGGTCTTGAGGTTGTAGATGCCCCACGCGTAGGACAGGCATTTGGATTGCAAGTCCTGGGGGGCTTCGAGCCAGGCCTGGTGATGACGAAACGGCAGCAGCGACAGACTGAAGTCGTGCTTGTCGGCATCAAAGGCGAGGCCCCAGTAGTTCGGTTGCGGGTTGTTGACGGCGGCGCGGGTTTTCCAGAGCGTGGATAGTTTGGCCAGCATGTTTTTTACCACGTCATCGGTACCACAATTCAAACGTTCCATGTTTTAACTCCAAGGAAATCGACTATTGGTGTTCGGGTTTACCGTGCAGTCCTTGCAAAAATAACGGGTCCGCACAAGCGGGGGAGGGGCAGCGCAATCAATGCGGGACGGTGCCCTACAAGTCTGCGGCAAAAACACGCTGGGGCTATTGACCCAGGTCACTTGAATGCCACTTGCAGTGCCATCATTTTTCGGGTCCTGGCCAAGGACCGCTCCTGCATCAGGGTCAGTACAACGGTCAGGCCCATGAAGGCGGCGCTGGCCCAGAAAATTGCGTCGGGGTGGCCTTGGTCGAGCAGCCAGCCGAACCCGACGGGACCGATGGCGCCACCGATATTGAAACCTGTAGAGACGATGCCGAAGGTTTTGCCTTCGGCATCCTTCGGGGCGGCCGCACGTACCAGCATGTCGCGGGACGGTGCGATCACCCCGGTCAGGAAACCCGCAGTCCCCAGCACGACCAGCAGCGCCGGCTCGCTCAAGCGTGCCGTGGAGACCAGCAGCATCAGCACGGTGGCCAAGGCAAACGCGCTGGCTGCCACTACGCCATGGCGGCGGGTCCGGTCGGCCAAGGCTCCCCCTGCCAGCACGCCGAAGGCGCTGGCAAAGAGGAAGGCGGTCAACGCCGAGTTGGCCCAGGTCAAGGCCACGCCCTGGCCTTGCATCAGGGCGGCGACCGAGAACTTCTCAATCGCGCCGGTGCTCAGGTTCAGCAGCACGAACAACAGGGTCAGGCTTAGCACCATAGGCGAGAGCAGTGACAGGCGACGGGCGCCGAGGGGTGTCGGGTCGGCGGCGGGATGCACGCGACTGACCCGGGTCAGTGCGGAGCCAGGGATCAACAACAGCGCCAGCGCGACAAACCCCACCAGTGCCGCCGCCGCGAAGGCCATGGCCGGGTTGCTCGCCACCGCGATACCCAGCAAAAACACAGGGGCCACGGCCGCGCCAAGGAAACCGGCAAAGGTATGCACGGAGAACGCCTTGCCGATGTGGGCGGGGTCAATGTGTCGGGACAGCAAGGCGTAGTCGGCCGGGTGATAAATGGCGTTGGCGACGCCGGCCAGCGCCATGCCGATCAACAAACAGGTGTAGCCGGGCAGGAGTGCAATCAGCAGGAAACTGCTGCTGCCCAGTGCCAGCGCGACCAACAGCAAGCGCCTGGCACCGTGGCGGTCCACGGCAAACCCCATGGGCGCCTGTACCAGCGCCGTGACGATATTGAACAGGCTGAAAGCCAGGCCCAGCTCGACATAATCCACGTTGAAAAAAGCCGGAAGCAGGGGGAACAGCGCCGCCAGCACCATGATGTGCAAATGACTGACAAAGTGCGCTGCGGCGACCTGAGGCAACAACCCGATACGAATCGTCATGGCGAAACCTGTGTGATGAGCATGGCAAAACCGGCGCAGAGCTTAATGAGGCGATGGTCTTGCGCGATAGTCCATTACCGATGAGTCCATCAGACCACTTTGAATGGCTGCGATTTCGCGACGCCTGCCCCTGCGTAGACGCGTGGCAGCGGCATTGAGCGCAGTGGTCTGCAACGTCGGCACGAACTGGTATGGCTGGTCGGTCCGTGGGCGGCTAGGGTAGTGCGGCGTGTTATCGGACGTTTACACAGGGAGTGACCATGCCGCATTTCGCTTATCGGGAGGGCCACGCGCTGCCAGGGGTCAGTGGCGTTGCGCTGCCCCAGGTGGACGCGGAGGTGTGGCGCGCCATCGACGCCGAGCGTCAGCGCCAGGTGCAGTCAATCGAGCTGATCGCCGCCGAAAACGTGGTCAGTCGTGCGGTGCTCGAGGCCCAAGGGTCGGTGCTGACCAACAAATATGCCGAGGGCTACCCAGGGCGTCGCTATTACGCCGGTTGCTGCAATGTCGATGCAATTGAAGAACTCGCCATCGAGCGGGCCAGGCAACTGTTCAGCTGTGCCTATGCCAACCTGCAACCCCATTCGGGCAGCCAAGCCAACCAGGCTGTGTTTCTGGCTCTGCTGGCGCCGGGGGACAAGATCCTGGGCCTGGACCTCAAGTCCGGTGGGCACCTGTCCCATGGTGCTGCGTTCAACTTGTCCGGGCGCTGGTTTCAGGCCCTCAGCTATGGGGTGCACCCGGTGACCCATCGGGTCGACATGGATCAGGTCGAGCAGATCGCCCGACAAGAACGCCCACGCCTGATCATCGCAGGGGCCTCGGCGTATTCACGGGCGCTGGATTTCGTCCGGTTTCGTGCGATTGCCGACGAGGTGGGTGCGTTCCTGATGGCCGACATCGCCCACGTCGCCGGGCTGGTCGCGGGTGGTGCGTATCCGTCTCCAGTGCCGTTCGCCCACGTCACCACCCTCAGCACCCACGCCACGTTGCGCGGTCCGCGTGGCGGGATGATCCTGTGCAATGAGCAGGCCATTGCGCAGAAGATCAATGCGGCTGTATTCCCCGGCCTGCAGGGCGCGGCACTGATGCACACCATAGCGGCCAAGGCCGTGGCGCTGGGCGAGGCATTGCAACCGGCCTTCGGCGCTTATGCCCACGCCGTGGTCGCCAATGCCCAGGCCTTGTGCGGCCGATTGGCTGAAGGTGGGCTGTTGGTTGTGTCGGGCGGCACCGACTGTCACTTGGGGGTGATTGACCTGCGGCCCTGGGGCCTGGTGGGGAATGTCGCCGAGCGTGTGTTGGAGGCAATCGGCATTACCGTGAACAAAAATGTCGTGCCCGGCGATGAGGTCAAGCCCACCGTGACGTCCGGCATTCGTCTCGGCAGTGCGGCGTGCACTTCGCGTGGCATGGGGGTCGATGAATTCAGGGAGATCGGCGACATGATTCTGGCCATGCTCGGTGGTTTGCGCAGCGGTGCCCTCGACGGCCGCACTGAACGCTCGATTCGTGAAGGCATCAGCGACCTGACCAAGCGTTTCAGGTTGCCGTATTAACCGCCTGCGCTTTTTTGAAAAGGAATTCCAATGCCCGGCATCATCCCCACCGGCCGTCTGGCGGCCACCCGCACGTCACGGTTCAGACTGTTCGCCACCGCCAAGCCTCAACCCGTCACCGCGGTTGAATGCCCCAAGCTGCCCAGGCGTGCGCGGATGGCCACCCAGGCCCAGCAGCTGCTGATGAACTATGCGCTGGGCCATTAGATTTTCAGGGCGTTGGCCAGGCGCAACATGGCGGCTTCGATTTCATACGCGGTCAGGGAGGAGTAGCCCAGCAGCCAGCCCTGTTGCTTCGGGTCGCCCGCGTACAAGCCGCTGAGGCCGGACAGTTGCACGCCGGCAGTGGCGGCTTGGCGGATGGTTTTTTCCTCGGACCATCCGGCTTTCAGCAAGCAGGGGATTTGCAGCCCGCCCGGCGGCAGTTCGGCGGTGACCACCGTGCTCAAGTACTTGCCGATGGCATCGTGCATGATCGACCGGCGTCCGGCATACAGCTTGCGCATGGCCCGGACATGCGCGTTGTAATGGCCGTCTTCCATAAAGCGCGCCAGCGTCAGTTGCAGCATTTGCGGAGTGTGGCCGTCCATCATGCTGCGCGCATAGGCAAAGGGCTTGACCAGCTCGGAGGGCAGCACCATATACCCCATGCGCAGGCCGGGGTAGAGGGTCTTGCTGAACGTGCCGATGTAGAGCGTGCGCTGATACTTGTCCAGGCCCTGCACGCACGCCGTGGGTTGCCCGTCGTAATGGAACTCGCTGTCGTAGTCATCCTCGATGATCCACTTGCGTTTTTGCGCCGCCCAATTGATCAACTCAAGACGCCGCTCCAGCGGCAACGTCGCGCCGGTGGGGTATTGGTGCGAAGGCGTGACATACACGCAATTGGCGCCGCTGCGGTCGGCGTACAGCAGGTCGGTGCGGATGCCCCGTTCATCGACATCAATGGGCAGCACCTTGGTTTCGGCGATTTCGAAGGCCTTGCGGGCGCCGTAATAGCCGGGGTTTTCCAGCAGAATCGGCTTGCCGGCGTCCACCAGCAACTGCGCGCACAGATACAACGCCTGACGCGTACTGCTCAATACCAGCACCTGGTCGGGGGAGCATTTGGCGCCGCGTTCGAGGTTCAGGTAGGTGGCAATCGCTTTGCGCAGGGGCTCGGCCCCTTGTGGATCGCCATGCAGCAGCACGTTCGCGCGATAGTCCTTCATGACCTGGCGCTGCAAACGCTCCCAGACATCCGTCGGGAAGCTGCGGGTTTCCGGCAGGCCGGTGGCGAATGCCTTGATGACTTGCTGATCGCGCACGCCGCCGGTGTCGAAGATCATCCGCCCGCGTTGGCTGAGTTCGGCGCCCGGTGCGGCGACGCTGCTCCTGACTTCCTGAGCCTTGAGGCGTCGGCGGCCGGCACCGCGCAATTCGACGCCCACCGTGTCGCAGACGTAACTGCCGGCGCCTTCGCGGCGCACGATAAACCCGTCCCGATGCAACTGCACATAGGCGTTCTCAACGGTGTCGCGGGCGCAGCCCAGTGACTTGGACAGCACCCGCGTGGCGGGCAGTTTCAAGCCGGGGCCGAGGGCGCCGTCGAGTATCAGCGCACGCAACGCACGCTGGATCCGCTGGTGCAAATCCAGCAGCTGAAACTCAGCGTCGTTGAGGCGCATCTTCAGGGTTTCCAGCTCGAAGGTCTTTGCCATGTGGTCTGCTCTCTTTCCATGAATTGGCAGGTAAAGGCAGGCCAGTTTATCCGTAGACTCTGGCCCTCGCCACCCAAGGCTTTACCTCGGTGATTACGCACAGGGCAAGCGTTCTTGAACAGGAGTTACTCAACCATGGCTCGGTCACACAACTTCAGCGCAGGCCCCACCGCGGTGCCGTTGGACGTCCTCACTCAGGCGCACGAGGAGTTTTTCGATTTTGCCGGCACCGGCATGTCCGTGATGGAAATCAGCCATCGTTCGCAGGTGTTCATGACGGTGGCCCGCGAGGCCGAACGGGACCTGCGCGATATCCTCGGGGTGCCGCCCGCCTACAAAGTGCTGTTCCTGCAAGGGGGCGCCTCGTTGCAGTTCGCTCAAGTGCCGATGAACCTGATAGGCGATAAAGGCACGGCGGATTACCTGCACACCGGCCTCTGGTCGGGCAAGGCGATCGAGGCTGCACGGCGCTACTGCGATGTGCGCGTGGTTGCCAGTACCCACGCGTCCGGTTTCGACCGCGTCCCCCACGCCTCGGACTGGCGCCTTAACGCCGACGCCGCCTACTTGCACTACACCGAGAATGAGACGGTGCACGGCGTGCAGTTCATCGACACGCCCGCGAGCGACGCGCCGCTGGTGTGCGATGCTTGTTCAAGCCTGCTGTCCAAGCCGATCGACATCGCCAGGCATGGGCTGGTGTATGCCGCCGCGCAGAAAAACATGGGCGTGGCGGGGTTGACGGTGGTCATCGTGGACCCGGCGTTGCTGGAGCGTTCCCATGCCTTTACCCCGGACATTCTCAACTACGCGCGCATCAGCGACGCGCAGTCGATGCTCAATACCCCGGCGACCTTCCCCTGGTACCTCACCGGCTTGACGCTCAAGTGGATCAAGTACAGCGGCGGTCTGCAGGCCCTGCATCAGCGCAACCAGGCTAAGGCGGGAATGCTGTACCGCGCCATCGATGGGAGTGACGGGTTTTATCGCAACCCTGTGCAGTTACCGTATCGCTCCATCAACAACGTGCCCTTCCGGTTGGCCGAGGCGGCTCTGGAAAAGGCCTTTTTGCGGAGCGCCGAGCAGGCCGGCCTCAATGGCCTCAAAGGTCACGCCAGCGTCGGCGGCCTGCGCGCCAGCCTCTACAACGCCGTTTCAGTGCCGGCGGTCGAGGCGTTGTGCGATTTCATGAACGCGTTTGCGCGCGAGCATGGCTGAGCCGACCGCGCAAAGTGGTCTGGTCTGCTGCGGTAAAGCGTAGGGGTAAAACCTGCCATTCAACGGCTATAAATGACCGCTTACCAGCGGCCGGATTACATCGTCCAGCAAGGAGCCAAGACCTATGTCATCTACTCAATTCCTTTCGTCCCTGCGTCTGCGGGACCTGCTGCACCCGGTGGTTGCCGGGCTGATTTCGGTGATCGTCAATTACGGCGGCACCTTCATCCTGGTGTTTCAGGCCGCCAAGGTCGCAGGGCTCAGCCCTGAGTTGACGGCGTCGTGGGTTTGGTCAGTGTCGATCGGGGTAGGGGTGACCGGGCTGTTCCTCAGTTGGGTGAGCCGCGAGCCGATCATCACCGCCTGGTCGACCCCGGCGGCGGCTTTTTTGATCGTCGCCTTGGCGACCACACCCTACGCCGAGGCCATCGGGGCGTACATGATTTCGGCTGCAGCGTTCGTGCTGCTGGGCGTGTCCGGCTACTTTGAAAAAGCCGTTCGCCTGATCCCGCCCGGTGTGGCAGCGGGCTTGTTGGGCGGCATCCTGTTGCAATTCGGCATCGGTGCGTTCGCCAGCATGAGCGTCGACCCGTTATTGGTCGGGGTGTTGATCGGCGCCTACATCGTGTTCAAGCGCTTGAGTGCGCGCTATGCGGTGGTCGGCATTCTGGTGCTGGGGCTTGGCTTTCTGCTGATGCAGGGGCGCGTGGATTTCATGGGGCTGGCGCTGGAGTTTGCGACACCGGTGTTCACACGCCCTGAGTTCTCGGTCAATGCGTTGTTGAGCGTGGCGTTGCCGCTGTTTCTGATCACCCTCACGGGGCAGTACATGCCGGGCATGCTGGTGCTGCGCAATGACGGGTTCAACACCAGTGCCAACCCGATCCTCAGCGTGACCGGGCTGGGTTCTTTGCTGATGGCGCCGTTCGGTTCCCATGCCTTCAACATCGCGGCCATCACGGCCGCCATCTGCACTGGCAAGGAAGCGTCTGAAGATCCGTCCAAGCGCTGGATCGCAGGTGTGGCCGCGGGCATCTTCTACATCTTGGTGGGGATTTTCGGCGTGACCCTGGCGGCGGTGTTCATGGCCTTCCCGGCGACCTTCATCACCACCCTGGCCGGGCTGGCCCTGTTGGGCACCCTCGGCGCGAGCCTGGCCAATGCCATGGCGGACGTGAAATCGCGGGAAGCGTCGCTGATCACCTTCCTAGCCTGCGCGGCCAATATCACCCTGCTGGGCATCGGCGGCGCGTTCTGGGGGCTGGTCATCGGCCTGGCGGCCTACGCCGTGCTCAATGGGCAGTTGCCGCGTCGTGAAAAGACTGCTGTCCCACAGGCCGAACTTGTTGCAGTGCCCACCAAAGGAGCGGCCAACTGATGCCTGATCAAACCGAAGACCTCAACATCCTGCATGCGCGCCATGGTCGTTACCCACAGGCCGACAGTGTCGAAGACTTTCACCGCAACCTGGCCGCCGTGCAGCAACGCATTGTCGAGGCGTGCCGTCGGGTAGGGCGGGACCCGGCCGGTGTGCGCTTGCTGCCGGTCAGCAAAACCTTTGATGAAGCTCATCTGCGTCTGGCCTATGCCGCCGGTTGCCGCCTGTTGGGCGAGAACAAGGTGCAGGAAGCACAGCGCAAGTGGGAAGCCATGACCGACCTGCAAGACCTGCAATGGTCGGTGATCGGCCACTTGCAGACCAACAAGGCCAAGCAGGTCGCACGCTTCGCCAGCGAGTTCCAGGCCCTGGACAGCCTGCGGGTGGCCGAGGCGCTGGACCGTCGCCTGCGCATTGAAGGTCGGCAGATGGACGTGTTCGTCCAGGTCAATACCTCCGGCGAAGCCAGCAAGTACGGGCTGGCTCCCGATGACGTGGCGGCTTTCCTGGAGACTATGCCAGCGTTCCCGACACTGCGGGTTCGCGGGTTGATGACGCTGGCGCTGTTCTCGGCCGACGCGGTGCGGGTGCGCCCATGCTTCGTCCGGCTGCGTGAATTGCGCGACCGCTTGCGTCATTGCGCCCCTGATGGGGTGTCGCTGCAAGAGCTGTCGATGGGCATGTCGGGTGACTTCGAAATCGCCATTGAAGAGGGCGCGACCGTGGTGCGCGTCGGACAGGCGATCTTCGGTGCCCGAGCCATGCCGGATGCGTACTACTGGCCGACCGCCGATGCCCACCCCCTCAGTGAAGGCACGTTGTTGTCGATCACTCCCAGCCGTTGATCCCCCTCTACAGGAAGGCCCGCAATGTCCGCTGCACCCGCTTACCTCATGCACACCTCAGCCCGACAACCGGTTTCGTTCAGCCGAGGCCAGGGCGCCTCGTTGTGGGACACCGAGGGTGTTGAATACCTGGATGCCATCGCCGGTGTGGCGGTGACGAGCCTGGGGCATGCCAACCCCGAAATTGCCGCGGCCATCGCCGAACAGGCCACGGTGTTACTGCACACGACCAACCTGTTTCGCATCCCATGGCAGGAGCAATTGGGCGAACGACTGTGCCTGCTCTCGGGCATGCAACGGGCGTTTTTCTGCAACTCCGGAGCGGAGGCCAACGAAGCGGCGCTCAAACTGGCCCGCCTGCACGCCAACGTCCGGCAGGTGACCCAGCCGCAAGTGTTGGTGATGGACAACAGTTTTCACGGGCGCACCCTGGCCACCCTCGCCGCCACCGGCAACCCCGCCGTGCATCGCGGCTTCGAGCCCCTGATGCCGGGCTTTGTGCGAGTGCCTTTCGACAACATCGAAGCGATTCGCCAGGTCGCGGCGCAGTCACCCGATATCGTCGCGGTGCTCGTCGAGCCGGTGCAGGGTGAGGGGGGCGTGCACGTCGCCTCTGCCGGCTACCTGCAGGCCCTGCGCCAACTGTGTGATGAACACGACTGGCTGATGATGATCGATGAAGTGCAGACCGGGCTGGGCCGCACCGGTACCTGGTTTGGCTTTGAGCATGCGGGCATCGAGCCGGACGTCATTACCCTGGCCAAAGCGCTGGGCAACGGTTTCCCCATCGGCGCGTGCCTGGCGCGTGGCAAGGCCGCCGAGCTGTTTTCCCCCGGCCACCATGCGTCCACGTTCGGCGGTAACCCGCTGGCGTGCCGCGTGGGCTGCACAGTGCTCGACATCATGCAGCGCGATGACATCCCGCAACGCGCTGCCGCCTCGGGCCGCCGCTTGTTGGCGGCCTTGAAGCTGGCGCTGGGCAACCATCCTGAGGTGGTGTCCGTTCGCGGCATCGGCTTGATGATCGGCATTGAACTCAATGGCCCGTGCGCCGAACTGGTCGGCCGGGCCCGTGAAGAACAACGTCTGCTGATCACCGTCACACGGGGCACCACCGTGCGCCTGTTGCCGCCGCTGATCTGCGATGACGCACAGATCGACGACATCGCCGCGCGCATCACGCGCCTGCTGTCACCTGCCGCTTGAATTCTTGACCAAGGACACTTTGCACATGTACGACTCGACGCTGACCCTCAACGCTTTCGACCCTGAGCTGTATGAATCGATTCACAACGAAGAGCATCGCCAGGAAGACCATATCGAGCTGATCGCCTCGGAAAACTATGCCAGCCCGCTGGTGATGAAAACCCAGAGCACGGTGCTCACCAACAAGTACGCCGAAGGCTACCCCGGCAAGCGCTATTACAGCGGCTGCGAATACGTCGATGTGGCCGAGCGGCTGGCCATCAAGCGGGTCAAGGCCCTGTTCGACTGCGACTACGCCAACGTGCAACCCCATGCGGGCGCCCAGGCCAACGCGGCGGTCTTCCTGGCACTGATCAACCCCGGTGACACGGTGATGGGCATGAACCTGGCCCAGGGCGGTCACCTGACCCACGGCAACCCGGCCAACTTTTCGGGGCGTCACTACACCATCGTGCCTTACGGACTGGACCCGAAAACCGGCTTTCTTGACTATGACGAGATGGAGCGCATCGCACTGCAGACACGCCCCAAAATGTTGATCGGTGGTTTTTCCGCGTATTCGCGGTACAAGGACTGGGCACGCATGCGCAGCATTGCCGACAAGGTAGGGGCTATCTTCTGGGTCGATATGGCCCACGTCGCCGGACTGGTCGCCGCGGGCGAATACCCGGACCCGCTTCCCCATGCGCATGTGGTCACCAGCACCACGCACAAAACCCTGCGCGGGCCACGCGGCGGTTTGATTTTGTCCAAGGGACAGGATGAAGCCTTCTACAAAAAGCTCGACTCCGCTGTGTTTCCCGGCGTGCAGGGCGGGCCGCTGATGCACCAGATCGCGGCCAAGGCCGTGGCGTTCAAGGAAGCGCTTGCGCCGGAGTTCAGCATCTACCAGACCCAAGTGGTCATCAACGCCCGGGCCATGGCCGGGGTGTTGCAAAAGCGCGGGTACAAGATCGTCTCGGGTGGCACCGACAACCACATGATGCTGATCGACCTGTCCGACAAGCCCTACACCGGCAAGGAGGCCGACGCGGCCCTGAGCAGTGCCTATATCACCGCCAACAAAAACTCGGTGCCGAATGACCCGCGCTCACCGTTTGTGACATCCGGCCTTCGTATCGGCACCCCGGCGGTGACCACACGCGGGTTTGGTGTGGAGGCTTGCGAGCAAGTGGCCGGCTGGTTATGCGACGTACTGGACGCCCTGGAAAACGGTAACAGCGACAAGGTCGGGCACCACGTGCGCGAACAGGTTGTCGCGCTGTGCCGTCGTTTTCCGGTCTATCGCTGAGTCTGGCCCGGCCATTGCGTGATCGGGTGGTGACCGGGTATTCAACTGTTTTATCAGGCGATCCCCTTGGCCACACCCACGCGCCATTGATCAGGTAATTGCCCACAATCCGCGACTTGTACACCCGCGGATTGTGGTTCGCCAACGTGCGCGCATTACGCCACAACCGATCCAGCGCCTTGTTGCTCGTCGTGGCACTGCATCGATGTGGCCGTGCGCGTGGGCAACCTGGCCGACTCGCGACTTATCTCTCGTACGCTGGGACCGCATCGTATTTGCGCTTTTGCCTCGCCAGCCTATTTGGCCAAACGCGGCACGCCGCTGGAACTCAGCGATCTGGCCGACCATGACTGCGTGAATTTTCGCTACCAGAGTTCGGGCCAAGTGCTGCGCTGGCCATTCAGCGTGGGGGACCGAATGGTGGAGAGCGCAATAAGAAGCCCCGTCCCATTTAGGTGGGACGGGGCTTTTGTGATTTTAAGATCAAAAGATCGCAGCCTTCGGCAGCTCCTACGTGTTCGTGGTGTTCGCGTGTCGCAGATTTCGCCGGTGGCTCCTGTCAAACCAGCGGACTCACTCGCATCCCATTCAGTATGGTCTATGGGTTGATGCCGCTGACGACGCGACTGATGTTGAGCTGATATCAGTTGAGATCTATTTGTTGTCGCTTTATGTTACTCGTTTTCATGGATGATTCTGACTTATGGCACGCGTGGGCTTGATACTGACACCCGGTTTTGCGGACTGGGAATACGCTTTCATTGCAGGAACCGCGTCCCCGTTTTACGGGATCGACGTCAGGTTTTTTGCCTCTGCTACGGGGCAGTTCCGCTCGCAGGGGGGGCTGGCTGTTACTGTGGATAGCAGCTTGCAACAATGCCTGGACTGGAAGCCGGACGTTGTTGCCGTCATCGGTGGAATGATCTGGGAATGTGCGGATGCACCGGATATTCGGGACTTTCTGCTGGCGAGTCGTTCAAGTGGAGCGACAATTGCCGGTATCTGTGGGGGAACGCTGGCACTTGCGAGAGCCGGGCTTCTCGACTCGGTTTCTCATACCTCGAACAGCGCTGACTTCTTACAACAGAATGCCGCCGGTTATGAAGGCGCCGCGCTTTATCGAAGCAGTCAAGTAGCTGTAGTTGCCGACCGCATCATAACTGCTCCAGGCCCTGCGCCCGTTAGCTTTACCTGCGCAGTGTTCGAAGCTGCCGGACTATCTTCAGAGAGCGTTTCGCAGTTCAGGTCATTGTTGGCAGCGGAACACGGGTAATCGGTTGTTTCAATTAAGGGTGGCATGACCATTTCTCGTTACTGCTCGAGCATCAAGCTGCGCCAAATGATCATCGGCTTTTCTACAGGCGCGACTTCCGGTTGCAACTGCTCCTGTGTGGGCCTGTTGTGCGGTGGTTGCTCCTCTGGTTCAGGCGCTGGAGTCTGATAATTGGCGGCATGCACGTTATCTACTGACATTTTGTGTAGTCCGCTTATTTGATTGTTATGGTGACTTTGCCTTTTGATCTGCCCTGCTCGACGTACCGCAACGCCTCTGCAGTCGATTCAAAAGGGAAGGAACGATCGATGACCGGTTTGATGACGCCAGCCTCGATAAGCGAGGTGATTTTTTGCAGTTGTACCCCGTTGGCACGCATAAACAAAAATGCATAGCTCACCCCGTGCTTGCGGGCTTTTCTGCGAATACCGCTGCTCAGCAGGCGCATGACTTGCCCCAGCACCCAGGACAAGCCTTGTTCTTGGGCAAATTGCGCGGTCGGCGGCCCCGAAAGGGAAATGAGCTGTCCGCCAGGCTTGAGAACCTTGATCGATTTCTCCAGTACATCGGCACCGAGGCTGTTCAACACCACGTCGAAATCGCGCAACTCGTTTGCAAAATCCTGCTGTTTGTAATCGATGACCACATCCGCCCCGAGTGCTTTCACCCATTCGACATTCGCCGTGCTGGTGGTGGTCGCAACGAAGGCGCCGAGGTGTTTGGCGAGCTGGATGGCAAACGTGCCTACACCGCCGGATCCGGCATGAATCAACACCTTCTGGCCTTTTTTCACCTGGGCGGTCTCAACCAGCGCCTGCCAGGCCGTCAAGAGGGCCAAGGGGACGGACGCCGCTTCGGCCATATCGAGATTCGAGGGTTTCAGCGCGAGCTCGTTTTCGTTCACGGCGATCAATTCGGCAAACGTCCCGATCCGATCCTCGGGAGGGCGTGCATAGACTTCATCTCCTGGCTTGAATCGCTTCACCGCCGAACCCGTGTGAACGACCACTCCGGCCAGGTCATTGCCCAATACCAATGGGAATGTATAGGGCAGGATCAGTTTGAATTCCCCCGTTCTGATCTTCGAGTCCAACGGGTTCACGCTCGTTGCATGCACCTGGATCAGAACGTCATGCACACCGACCGCAGGGTCGGGCACTTCGCCAATCATTCCGTTCTGCTTGCCGTAGCGGTCGATAAAAAATGCCTTCATGTTGCAGCTGCTCTTGTCGGTGGAATGAGAATGGGGCGCGGCCCCGACAACGTTGATGCGATGAGACGTGCAGGCTGTCAGGCGTCGAGGAACGTCGAAGCCTTGGCCACGAAATCGGTAGCGTGCTGGAAAATGCTGCCGTGCCCGGCGTCCTGGTAAATGATCAGTTGCGCGTTGGGGATTCGCTTCGCCAGCTCAATCGAGTTCACGGTGGGCACCATGATGTCGTTGTCCCCGTTGGCTATCAGAGTCGGCATACGCAGGCGACCGAGTTCTTGCGGCGCCTGCTTGCCCCACGCAGTAATGGCTTTCAATTGCCGTAAAAACGCGCGGGGTGTCGGGCCTTTGTCCCGGTCTTGCTGGCGTTCTTTCAAACGTTGCAAATACTCGAACGCGGCACGTTGGCCGTTGGCCGTGGTGGTAAAGAACAGGTAGAACTTGGGGTCTCGTAGCGTCAGCAGACCCTTGATCATTAGCGGCCAGGTCACCGAGCCGACGTTGTCGATGCCTGTGCCGCCGGCCGGTCCGGTTCCGGTGAGGATCAATCTGCGCACTCGTTCGGGTGCTTTCAGGGCGATGTCTTGAGCGACGAAGCCGCCGAGTGAAAAGCCGAGCAGGTCAACCTTGTCCAAACCCAACGCACGAATAAAGCCGATGCCATCGTCAGCCATTTCACCGACGGTCAATGGCGCGGCGCCTCCCGAGCCACCGATACCGCGGTAATCAGTAGTGATGACACGCCGGTTTTTTGCCAGACCGTCGATGATCCTGGGGTCAAAGTTATCCAGCACTGCCCCCCAATGGTTGAACATGACCAGCGGGACCTCCGACCTGGGTCCCAGGTCACGATAGGCGAAGGGGATCCCGCCAATCAGAACCGACTGGTTCGCCGCGTTGATAAATGACGACTGCGAACCCGGGTGATTGCTTGTAGCCATAAGGGTCATGTTTACTCCGTCCGATTGCGGGGCGAGGCCGACCTGCTCGACAGGGGTCAGGCTTGAGTCAAATAGCGTTGCGCCACGGCGGACTGCCTGATCTGCGACAAAAGACCCTGACGCGCGGTTTGCAAGGCATCCCAGCGCTCGCCTTCATGCAGCGGAGGAATGGTCACCGGTTCGCGACGGTCGAAGCCAACCAGTGCGGCATCGACCAGATCACCCACTTCCATGATTTCGCTCAAGGTGTTGATGTCGATACCGGCGCGGTCCCAAATCTCCGTGCGGGTGGCTGCGGGCAGTACGGCTTGCACATAAACACCCTGAGGCGAAAGTTCCAGGCTCAGGCCTTGGGACAGGAACAGCACAAACGCCTTGGTCGCCCCATAGACCGACATACCGAACTCAGGCGCCAGACCCACCACCGAACCGATGTTGATGATCGCGCCTTCACCTGCTTTGGCCAGGCGTGGCGCGATGGCGCTGGCGAGCCGCACCAGCGCGGTGGTGTTGAGGGCCACCAGTTGCGCAACGCTGTCGGTGCTTTGCTCGATGAAGGTGCCTGACTGTGCGGCGCCGGCATTGTTGACGAGGATGCCGATGCGCCCGTCATCCCGCAGGCGCGCTTCGATGGTGTGCAGGTCACTGAGTTGAGTCAGGTCGGCCTGAAGCACTTCAATGGCGACGTTGTGTTCGCCACGCAACTTTGCGGCGAGCGTTTCCAGGCGCGAGTGGTCGCGGGCGACCAACACCAGATCATGCCCGCGTTGGGCGAAACGCTCGGCGTAAACCGCGCCGATACCGGTGGAAGCGCCAGTGATGAGAACGGTAGGGTGAGTAGTCATGATGTCAGCTCTTTTTTCGGGAACATGAATGGGGATGGATGCACGATCAAAATCAGGCCCGATCAGCTTGTGCCTGGTTCGCGGCAGCGCTTGATTCGGCAAGCGTCGGGTAGTCGATGTATCCCGCCGCACCGCCGCCGTAGAGCGTGGAGGGGTCGAAGGCGGACAGTGGCGCACCGTTCTTGAGCCGCTCCACCAGATCAGGGTTGCCGATAAAAGGGCGGCCAAAGGCGATCAGGTCGGCCTTGTCATGCGTAAGGCGTGCCGTGGCCAGGTCCAGGTCATAGCCGTTGTTGGCGATGTAGGTGTTCTTGAAGCGCTGGCGCAAGGCGTCGAAATCAAAGGGCGCCACGTCGCGTGGCCCACCGGTCGCGCCTTCGACGACGTGCAGATAAACGATGTCCAGAGCATTGAGTTGGTCGACGATGTAATCGAACTGAGCCTGTGGATCACTGCTCGATACACCATTGGCCGGCGAGACAGGCGAAAGGCGAATGCCTGTGCGATCAGCACCAATCTCGGCGGCCACCGCAGCCGTCACTTCCAGCAGCAGGCGCGCACGGTTTGCGATCGAGCCGCCGTAGGCATCAGTACGCAGGTTGGCGCCGTCCTTGATGAACTGATCCAGCAAATAGCCGTTTGCACCGTGGATTTCCACGCCGTCGAAGCCTGCCGCAATGGCGTTTGCTGCTGCTTGGCGGAAATCGTTGACGATGCCCGGCAGCTCGTCAGTCTCCAGCGCTCGCGGCTCGGAAACGTCCTCGAAGCGATTGTTGACGAATACCTTGGTCGCGGGACGAAGCGCGGAAGGGGCTACCGGCGCCGCGCCTTGCTGTTGCAGATCCACGTGGGAAACACGACCCACATGCCACAGCTGCAGGAAAATTCTCCCGCCCTTGGCGTGTACGGCATCGGTCACCTTGCGCCATCCCTCTATCTGCGACTGCGTGTAAATGCCCGGGGTGTCCTGATAACCCTGTCCCTGCTGCGAGATCTGCGAGGCTTCGGAAATCAGCAAGCCCGCGCTGGCCCGCTGGCTGTAATAGGCAGCAGCAAACTCACTCGGCACAAAGCCTTTGCCTGCACGATTGCGCGTCAGTGGAGCGAGAACCACGCGGTTCGACAGCGTCAGGGCGCCAAGCGTGTAGGGAGTAAACAGATTCAGGTCGCTCATGGGTGTGTGTTCCGTGCCCGTTGATGAATTTCATATGGCTGGCATTTAGGATGATGATCGAAATCTAAACTGTCAACAATTTTGATTATGGTCAACATCTATGTATCATCAGCCGATGAATTTCCAGCGGTAGCGAGGTATCGAACATGCGAGTGTCCAAGGCCCAGGCCCAGGCAAATCGGGAGCACATCGTCGAAACGGCCTCAGTCGTGTTTCGCGAGCGCGGTTTTGACGGTGTCGGCGTGGCCGACCTGATGGCCGCCGCCGGTTTCACCCATGGCGGTTTCTATAAACATTTCGGTTCGAAGGCTGACCTGATGGCCGAAGCCTCGGCCAACAGTCTTGCGCAGTCACTGGCCAGCGCCGAAGCATTGAGCGTGAAGGATTTCATCGATGTGTATGTGTCCAGGGATCATCGCGACGGGCGCGCCACGGGTTGCACCATGGCGGCGTTGTGCGGTGACGCGGCGCGTCAGTCAGGCGATTTGAAGTCGGCATTCGCTGAAGGCATCGAGCGCACGTTGCAAACGCTCGGCGAAAAATACCCGACCGGGCCGGATGCGGCGCCGGGTGAGGCGAGGGTGAAAATGATCGACCTGCTGGCGCGCGCGGTCGGCGCGATCATGCTATCGCGCGCCTGTCCTGACGACTCGGCGCTGGCCGATGAAATTCTGGCGGTGTGTCACGCGCAAATGACCGCATCATTGAAAACGTATTGAAACGACGGTTCCAGCGCTACTGGTTTGGACATGAGTCGATTCGATAGCTGTGCGCAAGCCTCTGCAAAGGATTTCGCCGATGCCGAGAAGACTGGTTCACTCGCTCCGAGCATGGCATTCAACATGTCGACTTCCCAAGCGGTGCAGGGCGCGGTGTTTGATGTCGTCACCCACTTCATGAATGACAAGTCCGCCGATGCTGGCAAGGCTGGCAGGCAATTGCTGGCCGCGATCAAGGCCGCACAATAAATTGCCTTTGGTTTGAACTGCTCCGTATACCGATTACGGAGCAGTTATTGGCGTGTCATCATCCACTAGCGGCCGCTCGTGCCGCGATCATCAACCTCTCGCTCTACCACGCTCTGTTTATCTCTTTTGATTCCCCGATAAGAAAAACCGATACCCGCTTAAAGATTTCCCAGAGGCGGGCGGGATACCTGCGGCTTTACAGTCACCTCCATCGTTCAGCGTGGATGGGAAACCTCCAGGCCTTGTCCATCGGGACTTCTACAAAAATAAGAAGGTGAGAGCATGACTAGTGAAACGGTCGATATCAAAGCGTGGATCGACAACCGAAAAGTGGCGCCATACCAGTGGCTGATTATGGGCTTATGTTTTTTCATAGTGCTTTTCGATGGCTTCGACGTGGCCGTGATGGGGTTTATCGCGCCTTCCTTGATCCAGGAGTGGGGGCTATCGAAAGCAGTGTTTGGCCCGGTGATGAGCGCTGGCATGGTTGGGCTGGCGATCGGCGCCCTGACCGCCGGCCCTTACGCCGACCGAATCGGCCGCAAAAAGGTACTGCTGACGGCGGTGACCGGCTTCAGCGTGTTGAGCCTAGCCTGTGCGTTCGCTCGGAACCCTTATGAATTGGCAGCTCTGCGTCTGCTTACTGGTGTGGCGCTGGGCGCAGCGTTGCCCAACACCACCACACTGCTTTCCGAGTATTTGCCGGAACGCAATCGGTCACTGTTCATCACGATCATGTTCACCGGGTTCAATATGGGGTCGGGGTTGGGAGGATTTCTCGCCGCGTGGTTGATTCCCCATCACGGCTGGCAGTCGGTGTTGCTCGCCGGCGGGATTCTGCCGTTGCTTCTGTTGCCGTTGATGTGGCTGCTGTTGCCTGAGTCCGCTCGTTTTCTTGCCGCTCGCAATGCGCCTGCCAGCCAGATCGCTAAGGTGCTAAACAAGCTGGGCGGCACGTTCAGCGCAGCGACAAAATTCGTCATCGCCGAGCCTGAAGCGCAACAGAAGGCCCCGTTACGCTTGTTGTTCACCGAGCACTATCGTTTCGGCACGCTCGCCTTGTGGGCGACTTATTTCATGGGGTTGCTGGTGATTTACCTGACTATGGGCTGGATGCCGACCCTGCTGCGTGAAGGTGGGCTGTCCATTGAACGGGCAGCGACCATCACCGGCCTGTTCCAGATTGGCGGTACCGTCGGCGCCATCGTGGTCGGCTGGGCGATGGACCGGCGTAATCCGAACGCTGTCATTGCCACGTCCTACGCACTGGGTGGCGCTTTCATTCTGCTGCTGGGCGCCTTCAGCCTTGAATCGAGTCTGCTGGCGTTCGGCGTGGTGGCGGCAGGTTTCTGCATGAGCGGGGCGCAAACCGGCCTCAATGCTTTCGCGCCGGGGTACTACCCGACGGACTGCCGCGCCACGGGCGTCAGCTGGATGCTGGGTATCGGCCGCTTCGGGGCTATCTTTGGTTCACTCATCGGTGGTGCGGTGCTCAGCCTCGGGCTGGGGTTGCCGCTGCTGTTCGCCCTGTTGAGCGTGCCTGCCTTTATCGCCGCGCTGGCGATTATGGCCAACGGTCATGCACGGCGCCGGGTCAGTCGGGCCTTGCTGGCGCATTAATCTTTTTCGACAAAGGAACTCGTTATGGCACGCATCATTGGTGGCCTCGCTGTATCCCACACACCGACCATTGGCTTCGCGGTCGATCACGATAAACAGCATGAGGCCGCCTGGGCGCCGATCTTCCGCGGCTTCGAACCGATCAAGGTGTGGCTGAAGGAGCAGAAACCGGATGTGCTGTTCTACATCTTCAATGACCATGTGACCTCGTTTTTCTTTGATCACTATGGTGCGTTTTCCCTCGGTGTCGATGAGCGTTACGAAGTCGCCGACGAGGGCGGCAACCCGCGCGAACTGCCGGGGATCGGTGGACATGCGGCATTGTCCCGGCACATCGGCGAAAGCCTGGTGGCGGACGAATTCGACATGAGTTTCTTCCGTGACAAACCGCTCGATCATGGCTTCTTCTCGCCGATGTCGGCGCTGTTGCCGTGCGAGCCGGATTGGCCGGTGGAAATCGTTCCGCTACAAGTTGGTGTGTTGCAGTTCCCGGTGCCAAGTGCGCGGCGTTGCTACAAGTTGGGCCAGGCGTTGCGCCGGGCGATTGAAAGCTACCCCGAGGATTTGAAAGTGGCCATCGTCGCGACCGGCGGCGTGTCCCATCAGGTCCATGGCGAGCGCTGCGGGTTCAACAACCCGGAGTGGGACCAGCAGTTCATCGATCTGCTGGTGAATGATCCCGAGCGCCTTACCGAAATGACCCACGCCGAGTACGCCGCGCTGGGGGGCATGGAAGGTTCGGAAGTGATCACCTGGCTGATCATGCGCGGCGCGTTGTCGGCGACGGTGAAAAACCTGCATCAGGATTACTACCTGCCGTCGATGACCGGGATTGCAACGCTGTTGCTGGAAAATCAGGACCGGCCAGTTCCCGTCGACGTCATCGCGCGGCACTTGCAGCACATGCAACACCAGTTGGCGGGTATCAAGACGCTCGAAGGCACCTATCCGTTCACGCTGGAGCGCAGCGCCAAGGGCTATCGGTTGAACAAGTTTCTGCATCGCATGATCGAGCCGCACTGGCGTCAGCGTTTCCTTGAGCAACCTGAGGCGCTGTTTGACGAAGCCGGGCTGAGCGATGAAGAACGCGATCTGCTGCGACGCCGTGACTGGCGCGGGTTGATCCACTATGGTGCGATTTTCTTCGTGCTGGAAAAACTCGCTGCCGTGCTCGGGGTGCCCAATCTGCAGATTTACGCGGCAATGCGCGGGCAAAGCCTGGACGAGTTCATGAAAACCCGTAATCAGCAGGTGCTCTATTCGGTGGCTGGCAAAACACCGCGCTAACGTTTTCAGCATCATCTGCGGCTCGCCCAGGGCCGCTTTCGCAACACCCTTGAATGACTTCACTGCGCCTGGTTCACGCGGGCGTAGCGGCCTGCTTCATCCCTAAAAAAACGGATAACAATAACAATGAAAATCACCGCCAATACCCGCGTAGTCTTCACGCTGTCCGTCGTTTGTGCACTTCCTGCGCAGGTTTTTGCCGCCGGCTTTATGGAAGACGCCAGCGCCAATCTCAACCTGCGCAACTTCTACATAAATCGCAATTTCACCAACCCGGCCAATGCGCAGGGCAAAGCCGAAGAGTGGACACAGAGTTTCATTCTCGATGCCCGCTCCGGATTCACCCAGGGCACCGTCGGATTTGGTGTTGATGTGCTGGGGCTGTATTCGCTGAAGCTCGACGGTGGTCAAGGCACGGGTGGCACTCAATTGCTGCCGCTGGACAGTGATGGCCAACCTGCCGATGAATTTAGTCGCTTGGCCGTCGCCGGGAAAATGAAAGTCGGCAAGACCGAAATCAAGCTCGGCGAGTGGATGCCGGTGCTGCCGATATTACGTTCCGACGATGGTCGCTCGTTGCCACAAACCTTTCGTGGCGGCCAGATCACGTCGCAAGACATCGCCGGGTTGACCCTGTATGGCGGCCAGTTCCGGCAGAACAGTCCGCGCAACGATTCAAGCATGGAAGACATGTTCATGCAGGGCAAAATCGCGTTCACCTCTGACCGCTTCAACTTCGTCGGCGGCGAGTACGCGTTCAACGAAAAACGAACGATGATCGGCGTGTGGAATGCTCAGCTTAAGGACATCTACCAGCAACAATATCTGCAACTGATTCACAGCCAACCACTGGGTGACTGGACGCTGGGCGCCAACCTTGGCTACTTCTGGGGCCGCGAGGATGGCAGCGCCCGCGCTGGCGATCTGGACAACCGGACTTTCTCGGCATTGCTGTCCGCACGCTACGGCGGCAATACGTTTTACGTCGGCCTGCAAAAGCTCAGCGGTGACGATGCCTGGATGCGCGTCAACGGCACCAGCGGCGGAACCCTGGCCAACGATAGCTACAACAACAGCTACGACAATGCGCGGGAGAAATCCTGGCAGCTGCGCCACGACTACAACTTCGTCGTCCTCGGCATGCCCGGTTTGACCTTGATGAACCGTTACATCAGCGGCGATAACGTGCACAGCGGGGCCGTCTCCGACGGTAAGGAATGGGGGCGCGAATCCGAGTTGGGCTACACGCTGCAAAGCGGTGCGTTCAAGAACCTCAACCTGCGCTGGCGCAACTCGAGCATTCGCCGCGATTACAGCAGCAATGAGTTCGACGAGAATCGCTTGATCGTCAGCTATCCGTTGAGCCTGCTTTAACCGCGTCATTGGCCTGCGTTCGGATAACCTGGCGGATCTTCTCCATCAGTGCCTGCGCCACCGGTGAGTGCAGGCAGCCGCTGCGGTACGTCAGGCCGATGGCCCTGGCGGTCTGTTTCAATTCCAGCGGTAAAATGCACAACTCGCCGGACGCGATTTCCTGTTCCAGTTGATGCGCTGAAACGGCCGCGAGCATGTCCGAGCGCAACAACAGTCCGCGAATGATCGCCATGTCGGCGCTTTCCACCACCGGGGAAGGCGCCGCGATACCGAAGCCGGCGAAGCAATCGTCGAGCATTTTGCGGGCCGGCGAACCGGCGCGCGGCAATACCCACTGCGCGTTTGCCAGATGATCTTGCAGGCCGGTTTTGCCGTAGAGCGGGTGATCACGCCGCCCAAGCACGACCATTTCCTCGGTCAGCAGTGACTCACCGACCAAGTCGCTAGCGTAGGTCGACGAACGCAGCGCACCGAAAATGAAATCCACATCACCGGCGCGCAATTCAGTCGCCAGCAGGTCGAAGGGACTCTCGTTGGTGATCACTTGAATACCTGGGTGCTCGGCCATCAGCCGCACGATGGCCTCGGGCAGGATGCGCGTGCGGCCAAGGGGCAGGGCCCCGACGTGCACGACACCGTGCAGGGCGCCGCGAAGGGAGGTGATGTCGGTGTCGATATGGCGCAGTTCGTTTAGCGCACGGCGGATGGCAAACAGGATGTCGTGACTGGCGCGGGTCGGTTGCAAGCCGCGCGGGGTGCGCTCGAACAACGACCGACCGCAGCCGTTTTCGAGGACTTTCAGCGTCGAACTGACCGCAGGCTGACTCAGCCCCAGCAGGTTGGCCACTGTCTGCATGTGCTGGGTTTCACAGAGTTTGACGAACACTTGCAGGCGTCGCGCCTGGAACAGATAAAGCGGTTCAATCGCAGCTTTTTCACCTTGGCCGAGCAATGTCGGCACGCTCTGAAGCTCCGCCAGCACCCGTCGCGCTCGGGGCAGCAAGCGCTCACCGAAATTGGTCAGGCGCATACCGTTGGCGTGGCGCTCGAACAGCATCACGCCCAGGCGTTCTTCGAATTCGGAGATGGAGCGGGTAACCACCGATTGCGCCCGGTACAGTGCGACTGACGCCTTGGAGACGCTGCCGTGATCAGCCACGCGGACGAAGGCGCGCACGTGCATCAGGCTCGGCAGTTCAAGGGTTTTCATGGGAAAGGACTCTGCGGGTCGGCGATTCAGTCGACTATGCCGCCGCTATTTTCGAGTGGCAATAAAAAAAACGCATACCTCGAACACTCGAACGCATTACTCCGTCGGCGGGGTGCGATGCGATGCTCTTTCGCAACGCAAGAGGAGTATCCGCAATGATCGAATCAACCAAAAACGCGCTGGTCGTCAGCGCCCACTCCGCCGATTTTGTCTGGCGTGCCGGCGGCGCGATCGCCCTGCATGCGCAGCAGGGTTACAACGTTCACATCGTTTGCCTGTCGTTCGGCGAGCGCGGCGAATCCGCCAAGCTGTGGCGCAAGGGCGAGATGAGCGAAGACAAGGTCAAAGCGGCACGCCGCGAAGAGGCCCAGGCTGCCGCCGATATCCTCGGAGCCAGTGTCGAGTTCTTCGACATTGGCGATTATCCGATGCGCGCCGACAAGGAAACCCTGTTCCGTCTGGCCGACGTGTTCCGCCGGGTGCAACCGGAGTTCGTCCTCAGTCACTCGCTCAAGGACCCGTACAACTTCGATCACCCGCTGGCCATGAATCTCACGCAGGAGGCGCGCATCATCGCCCAGGCCGAAGGCTATAAACCGGGTGAGAAAATAGTCGGCGCACCGCCGGTCTACAGCTTCGAGCCGCACCAGCCTGAGCAGTGTGAATGGCGCCCCGATGTGCTGCTCGACATCACCGATGTCTGGGACAAGAAGTACGCGGCCATCCAGTGCATGGCCGGTCAGGAGCACTTGTGGGAGTACTACACGCGGGTCGCCCTGCAACGCGGTGTGCAAGCCAAGCGTAATGTCGGGATCACCTCGACCCGCAACATCGTCTATGGCGAGGGTTACCAGAGTATTTTTCCGCGTGTCACGGAGAATCTGGCATGAACGAACTTATCGGCAAGACCGGCGTTGTGGTGCGCAATATTCAGCGGGCCGAAGCGGCGCTGGTCGATGAGTTGAAACGCTTCGGGGTGGCGACCATTCATGAAGCGCAGGGTCGCAAAGGCCTGTTCGCGACTTCGATCAGACCGATTCAGCAAGGCACGGTGATCAGCGGATCAGCCGTCACAGTGCTGGTTGCGCCGGGTGACAACTGGATGTTCCATGTGGCCGTCGAACAATGCCGGCCCGGCGATATTCTGGTGGTCGCGCCGAGTTCACCGTGCATCGACGGCTACTTCGGTGACCTCTTGGCCACCTCGCTCAAGGCTCGCGGCGTCCGGGCGCTGGTGATTGATGCGGGCGTGCGCGACACCCACACCCTGCGCGAAATGGGCTTCCCGGTCTGGTCCCGCGCCATCAGCGCTCAAGGCACGATTAAAGAAACCCTTGGCTCGGTCAACCTGCCGCTGGTGTGCGGCGGGCAACTGGTGCACCCGGGGGATGTGGTCGTCGCTGATGACGATGGTGTGGTGGTCGTGCGACGCACTGAGCTGTTGCAAGTCGTCGAAGCCAGTCGCGCCCGGGCCGACCTGGAGGAACAGAAGGCTCTGCGCCTGGCCAAGGGTGAACTGGGTCTGGACATCTACAACATGCGCGCGCGCCTGGCGGAAAAGGGTTTGCGTTACGTCGACAGCCTTGAAGAACTGGGAGACTGAGCATGGCGCAGACCCGCATTCCCTGTCTGTTGATGCGCGGCGGTACGTCCAAAGGCGCTTACTTTCTGGCCGATGATCTACCGCAAGAGCCCTCGCTGCGAGATCGCGTATTACTGGCGGTGATGGGCTCGCCGGATGCGCGGCAGATCGATGGCATTGGCGGCGCTGATTCGCTGACCAGCAAAGTGGCGATCATCAAACCGTCGAGCCGCGCCGATGCCGATGTCGATTACCTTTTCGCCCAGGTGCTGGTGGAGGAACCTCGCGTCGATTACGGACAGAACTGCGGGAACATCCTCGCCGGTGTTGGGCCGTTCGCCATCGAGCGTGGGTTGGTGGCGGTGACAGCGGACGTCACCCCAGTGCGGATCTACATGGAAAACACCGGACAGATTGCCATCGCCCATGTACCGACGTCTGATGGTGAGGTGCGCTATCACGGTGACGCCCGTATTGACGGAGTGCCGGGACAGGCTGCGCCGTTGATCGTCGAATTCGAGGACGTCGCCGGCGCCAGTTGCGGTGCCTTACTGCCGACCGGCAATGCGAGGGACCTGATCGACGGCATCGAAGTGACCTGCGTCGATAACGGTATGCCCGTGGTGCTGATCCGCGCGCAAGAGCTCGGTTGTAGTGGGTATGAGAGTCCCGCGCAACTCGACGCCGATGCTTCACTGAAACAGCGTCTGGAGTCCATCCGACTGCAAGCGGGTCCGCGTATGAACCTGGGGGATGTACGCCTGCGCAACGTGCCGAAGATGTGCCTGATTGCACCGCCACAGGTAGGTGGGGCCATCAGCACACGCAGCTTCATTCCCCATCGATGCCACACCAGCATTGGGGTTTTTGGCGCCGTCAGCGTAGCTGCCGCCAGCCTGATTAACGGCAGTGTGGCGGAGGGCATGGCATTTGTGGAGGAGGGTGATGTGAAGCGCTTGTCGATCGAACACCCGACGGGCGAGTTCACTGTGGAAATACGGGTACAGGATGGGCAAATAGCCGGCTGCGGGTTGATGCGCACCGCCAGACTTTTAGTCAGCGGCGTCGTATTCGTTCCGTCAGGTCTTTGGAGTGATAAGCCAACTCGTTAGTTTTGACCGTCCATTTGATTGCTCTTGTAACCGAAGCGCTTAAGGCGACCCTGTCCAAACACATCCCGAAATAGACTGTAAAACAAGGCTGGTTTTCGGAGAATCGCTCTCCCTATAGCCGATCGTCTTCCTCTTTATGGTAGTTGCCGGTCGCCGTCCACTTGAGTAACGCCGACTAACTACTGTCCTCCAGGCAACCAATGACCGCTGTGTGGTTTCTTGCCGGTCGCGAAGGGCAACAGAATCGACGCAATATAGCTGACCCTCAGGATTTCGTACTCTCAAACCTCATCCGCGAATTTGCAAACCACTGACGACATATTGGTAGGTCTGGAGAGGGGCATGACCACCACGCAAAACCTGACTCAAACAACGCTATGTGCAATGTAAGATCGAAGGTTATGGGTTGTCATGAAATGAAAAAAAGCTGTCGCCAAATGAAAGGCTGGCGCACGCCACGTCTATAAACTTCTCCTCAAGCTTGCGCAGCAAGCCAGCTATTTGGCTGTTGGTGCTCACGGACGCGGGCATTTCCTACGAATGGAGCAGAGACAATGAGTGAGCGGTCGATAACGCAGTGCTTTTCCGCCCTAGGGGCCCCGCTTTGCATGCTGCGGCAGTCTTGGGGGCAGCGCGAGCAGATGGTAAAAGTCTCCGTTTTCTGCGTCCTCCCCGACTAGTGCGCTGTCGGTTGGACGGCACATTGTTACCAAAACAGCAGTAGACTGTTACAAATCATACGCTGGCTATCTATTAGTGTGCTTGGTATATTTAAAAATTATTCATCAACTTTGAATCTGGATAATTAAGAATTTTAACAAACTAACAACACTATAAGTGCTTAATATCTAGCTTACAAATATATTGCTATAAGTTAACAGCGTGGCTGCGCAGTCACCCTAATAAAGATTACGTTTAAAAATGCGTTCCTAAATCACATTGCTGAAGATAAAAATAAGTAATAGTTTTTGCGATTTGTTTTTTGTTATATTCATAAATTGTACAATCAAAAACCATGACAAGCCTTGCAAAAATATCACTTCAATACCCTCAATGCTGGAAGCTCGATATAAGTAATCGAATCCTGTTTGACGGTGCCAATCAAATACACTTGACAAATATTGAGAGCATAATTGTAAAGAACATGCTCCTCAAGGAGGAGCGCGTAATCAGTAGAGCAGAGCTAATTAGTAGTATTGGGAGAGAGCCTGGTCTCTATCGTGGCCTGGAGATGAGTTTGAGTAGGCTGCAAGTAAAGTTCAAGAAAGGCGCTGGAGGTGGGCATCTCTTTCGCGCAGTCAGAAATCGTGGCTACTGCCTCACTCAAACCATACATATTAATGGGGAGCCGTCTCGGGAGTTTACGTGAGGTAAGCGGCAGCGTTTAAGATGAGTGAGTTAACTTTTTACGATGGGCCTTGCGCTTTGATACTGGTGCAGCGGATTTGAAAATGCCGTCGCATAACTTCTGAGTTATGCGACGACTAATTCTGGCGTGAAACTGTCGCACGTACTCAGTTATCTGCGACATGAGATGCACAGATGTGGCATTGAGAAAGAAGGGAGGTAAATCCGATACGCTCGGTTCCCGCTCAGGACAAAAATCTGGAGTCGCAGCGAAGCACGCTGACGAGTTTGGCCTGTCACAACTGACCGAAAATGGCCGCTTCTGACCGACTGCTACCCTTCCTTACAGGCAGAATTCGACCCATATCCGCCACTCAAGGATTTCACCCCCGACTATTCTAAAGCCAAGCCAGATTTCAACGGTGCACGGTCAGATATCGAGTGTTACTTCAGCCTCTGGGAAACCGATATGACAAATCCTCAAAATAAAGCCGAACCCGACGAGGATTTAGCCCGGTTGATTATGGGGAAAGGTCCCTACACCTATCTATTGCTGCTCTTGCTAGGGTTGATCCTTCTCTTTCCCTTTCTTGAGGAAGGTATATTTGCTCGTACCTTGCTCGGCATTCTTTTTTCGATCGTGCTGCTCGTGGGGGCTTTCGCCACCAGGCAGACTCGGCGGGGGTTCATTCTCAAACTGGGCCTGGCGTTGCTTGGGGTTGGCCTTCAATGGACGGCGTTATGGACTGAGAGTATCGCGATTCTTAGCCTTGCCGGGATAGCGTATACGGCGTCTCTTGCCGTCTCGTTTAGCGGAGTGCTTCTCTACATTCTCAAGCGCGGGCCAATTACAGCCGGCAAGCTGCATGGCGCGCTGGCGGGTTACATCATGCTGGCTTTCGTTTGGTCCTTCGTTTATGCCATGGTGGAGATATCCAGCGCTGGCTCATTCGGTCCTCTGCCCCTCGACTTCGCACAGCCTGGCACGTTCTTCAAATTAATCTATTTCAGCCTCACGACGCTCACAACCACCGGTTACGGAGATGTTATTCCGTTGACCAATCACGCCCGCTCACTGGTAATGGTCGAAGAGTTTTCAGGCGTCTTTTACGTTGGGGTTGTGATCGCTCGGTTTGCCGGTCTTTATCCATCGAATCAGGCTAAGTGATGGACGACCGATTGCTGATGGCCCATGCCATTGAAAAAATCCGCCTCGGTTTTCATTGAAGCCGCATGGCAGACGGAGCGCTCCATCCGCCATGCAAACCCTTGTTTCAGAGGCTGAGGAAACCGCTGTAGAGGCCGTAACCCGCGAGCAGCGCACCTATCATCACGACAACGAAGATGACTTTTTCAATGGAGGTGAACACCGGTTGGCCCAGTTCGCGCTTGGCCTTGGCGAACAGGATTGCGCCGGGAGCATAAAGCAGTGCAGACAGCAGCAGGTACTGCGCCCCGGCCGCGTACACCAGCCATACGGCATAGAGCACAGCGATCACCCCGATTACCAGATCCTTGGTCCGCTCGCCTTGAGCCTCCTCATAGGTTTCGTTACGCCAGGCCAATAGTAAAGCGTAGGCGGCGGACCAGAAGTACGGCACCAGGATCATCGAGGTTGCCAGGTACAACAGGCTTAAATAGGTGGAACTGTTGAACAACGTGATAATCAGGAACAGCTGGATAAGCCCGTTGGATAGCCATAGCGCATTGGCGGGAACCTGGTTAGCGTTCTCCTTGCGCAAGAACGCCGGCATGGTGTGGTCGCGGGCACTGGCAAAGAGGATTTCCGCGCAGAGGAGTGTCCAGGACAATAGCGCACCGACCAGCGAGACGATCAGCCCTGCGCTGATCAGTACTGCCCCCCAGTGACCCACCACATGTTCCAGTACGCCCGCCATGGAAGGATTTTTCAGGCCGGCCAGTTGTGCCTGGGCCATGATCCCCTGAGAAAACACGTTAACCAGAACCAGTAAAAGCAGCACCCCGACGAAGCCAACCACGGTCGCCTTGCCGACGTCGCTGCGCTTTTCAGCACGGGCGGAAAAGATGCTGGCCCCTTCAATGCCAATAAACACCCAGACGGTGACCAGCATCATGTTGCGAACCTGATTCATCACCGTGCCCAGGTCACTGTTGCCAGCGCCCCAGAAGTCGCTGGTAAAAACATCCATCTTGAAGGCCACGCCGGCAATGACAATGAACAGCGCCAGCGGCACCATCTTGGCGATGGTAGTGATCACGTTAATGAAGGCGGCTTCCTTGATTCCGCGCAGAACCAGAAAATGCAGGAGCCAGAGCAGCACGGAGGCGCAAATGATTGCCGGTAGTGTGTTGCCTTCTCCAAACATCGGGAAGAAGAACCCGAGGGTACTGAACAGCAACACCATGTAGCTGACGTTGCCGATCCAGGCACTGATCCAGTAACCCCAAGCCGATGAGAAACCCATGTAGTCGCCAAACCCGGCCTTGGCATAGGCGTAAACCCCGCCATCGAGCTTGGGCTTGCGGTTGGCCAGTGTCTGGAAGACGAATGCCAGCATCAGCATGCCGACGCCAGTGATCAGCCAGCCAATCAACGTGGCGCCAGCACTGGCACTTTTAGCAATGTTCTGCGGTAGCGAAAAAATCCCGCCGCCCACCATGGAGCCGACGACCAGAGCGATCAATGCTCCGAACTTCAACTTATCGCTGGAGGCAGAAATCTGGGTATCTTTGTCGATGTTGCTGACGGAGTCGACCATCTGAATCTCCTTACCGAAACGGAATCGTTCAAGAGGTGACGGGCTGACAAGAGATGGTCGCTAATGCACTGCATGACCCCTTCGAGTGACGCATGCCACCGAACAGACTGCTTTTTCGCTGCAGGAATGGATTGATGTCACCGCCCCCGCAGCTGGGCACAAACAACTAAAACGCATTCAAGTCGCAGTTTCGTACCAGCCAAAACTGGCTTCTGCTGCTTTGAACCTGACTCGATCGTTAGATCCACTTGGCTCTCCCGAAAGAGGGGATGCAAGATTCAAGCAACTTCAGTGTAGCTTCCATTCGTATATTGCAATCTGCGAACCTGCGCATTCCTTGGAGCAGTTGGCGAAGCCAGCTACAGATCGCAGTTCGCATTAGCAGCCTTCGGCAGCTCCGGTAGGGAATTCCCGCGTTGGCTTTAGCAAGCCATTCGCAGTTCACCGGGCCGCAGTCACTCAGGCAACCCAGCTAGCCGCAACCCATCAGCAAACCGTGCAAAATCCTCAGGACGCTGGATTGGCAGCCAGTCCTTCAGGTTGGAGACGCGCAAGGATGGATCCAGCTCGTGCAAACGCTGCATCGCCTGCTTCGCTTTGTCCATGCGTCCGCTGAGCGCATGACTGGCCGCCATAAGGGCAACCGACACCAGGAGGCAGGGCAGGTTACCCAGCGCCTTTTCCGCCCAGGCAGAAGCGGGATCGAAGCGCCCGGCGAAGAAGTGTGCGAGTGCCATTCCAACCTGCATCCTGAACATTTCCGGATCCAGCGGGCTCAAGCGAACGGCATGGGTTAAATCCGCAATGGCGGCGTCTGCTTCACCGCGCAGTGCGCGCAGGATTCCGCCCAGGTACCAGGCGGGGGCGAGGTTGGGGTTGAGCAGGCGTGCCCTGTCGAGCAGGGCAATGCCGCCATCAATATCGCCGGCGAGATGGCCAAGTGCATGTCCGCCTCGCGTCAGCGCCACCGCATCGTCCCGGCCGAGTTCCACCGCCAAACGCGCAAGTCGTGCGCCCTCGGCGATCTCTTGAGTCCGATCGGTCATCCAGCCATTCAACTTACGCCAGAAGTGACACCAGGCTGCCATGCCATAGGCCGATGCAAATTCCGGATCGAGCTCGATGGCCTTGTAGAACAACGGCAGCGCTTGCTCGATGGCTTCGCGGGTGCCGTTGTGCAGTTTCGGCATTCCGCGCAGGTAATAGTCGTAGGCGTCCAGGTTTTCCGTCGGTTTGCGCTTGGCGCGCTCGATTTCCGCCCGTTCCAGCTGCGGTGCTATGGCGCCGACGACGCTTTCGGCGATTTGATCCTGCAGCTCGAAAATGTCGTGGAGCATGCCTTCGAAGCGCTCTGCCCAGATATGCATCCCGGTCGTCGCGTCGATGAGCTGCCCGGTGATGCGTACCTTGTTCCCGGACTTGCGCACGCTACCTTCCAGCACGTAGCGCACGCCGAGCGTCTGGCCGACGCCCTGGACGTCCACGGCCCGGCCCTTGTAGGTGAAGCTTGAATTGTGTGCGATGACGAACAGCCAGCGGATACGCGACAGGGCGGTGATGATGTCCTCTACCATGCCGTCGGCGAAATACTCCTGCTCCGGATCGCCGCTCAGGTTATGGAAGGGCAGGACAGTAATGGAGGGTTTGTCCGGCAGGACGAGCGTGGGCGCAGGCGTTTGCTTCAGGTCCACGGGCGTGGGTTCTTCGATGTCAGGCTGTCGCGTTTCCCCGACCTCATCCACCTTGATCTCGCCGACGAAGCGGTATCCCTTACGGGCGACCGTACGCACCAGGCGCTGCTCTTCGCCGGTATCGCCGATGGCCTTGCGCACCGCATTGATGTGGCTGGTGATGGTCGACTCAGAGACGATCCGACCGCTCCACACGGCCTTGAGCAGGTCGTCCTTGCTCATGACGCGATCGCGGTTGCTGACGAGTTGCAGCAGTAGATCGAAGACCTGCGGCCCGACAGACACGACTTGCCCGCGCAAGGTCAGTTCCCGGCGCTGCTGATCGAGCACGTAGTCTTCAAACACGAATTGCAAGGTGAGGATCCCCTGGTCGAGCGCCCTCGACTCCGTGTCTGAGCTGGCGGTGGGTAAGTGGTATCGATAATACGGCAGCGCCTGACCCGCTGCACCGTTTGCGGCAAGGGAGACCCGTCGAATAACTGTTTTTCTGGACGAAAAATCAAGCTTCCCTGAAGGCAAACTCAAGGCCGGTACAAGGACGTCCCTGACGCGCGCTGGCACTCTCGATCTACATCGACAGCAATGGTTGCAGTCGAGAAGCGGAGAGAAACCATGAAGATCGTCGTCATTGGAGGCACCGGCCTCATCGGATCGAAACTTGTGCAGAACCTCCGCGAGCGCGGCCATGACGTGCTCGCAGCCGCCCCCAGCACGGGCGTGAATAGCATTACCCGCGAGGGCCTGGCCCAGGCGATGGATGGCGCCGATATTGTCGTCGACGTGGCGAACGCGCCTTCGTGGGAAGACCAGGCCGTTCTCGATTTCTTCGAAACGTCGAGCCGTAACCTGCTGGCTGCCGAGGCGGCCGCTGGCGTTCGCCATCACGTGGCCCTGTCGATCGTCGGCAGTGAACGGCTTCCCGAGAATGGCTATTTCCGGGCCAAGGTCGCGCAGGAAAACCTGATCAAGGCATCCAGCATTCCTTACACCATCCTGCGGGCCACACAGTTCTTCGAGTTTGTCGGCGGCATCGCGCAAGCGGCCACCGTCGGCGAGGAGATTTGCCTGTCTCCGGCGCTGATCCAGCCGATGGCGTCCGACGACGTGGTGGCGGCGCTCACCGAGGTCACGCTGGCAACACCGGTCAATGGCACGGTCGAAGTCGCCGGTCCCGAGGCCATGCCACTCGACGAACTGGTCAGGCGCTTCCTGCGTGCCACTCAGGACACGCGCAAGGTCGTGCCGGACGTGCACGCGCGCTACTTCGGTTCGGTGCTCGACGATCAATCGCTGACGCCCGGCAAGAACCCACGCCTTGGCGCAATCCGCTTCGAGGACTGGCTCGGTCAGTCGACGGCTCGGTAACGGGCCGCGCGCTCACACCACCTACGCACCAAGGAGCATTGCCATGGTTACCCGATTTCTCTTGGCCGCTGCCTTCGCAGCGCTGTCGATCAGCGCAGCGTCGGCCGCCGAGCCGCCCGCAGGCAAGGTGTCGGTCGTATTCGATCGGCCCATTCCCAACCTCCCAGGCAAGAGCATGAAGGGCGTGCTGGTCGAGTATGGGCCGGGCGCCGCGTCGCCGTCCCACACCCATCCGAAAACGGCGTTCATTTATGCCACGGTCCTGGAGGGCTCGTTTCGCATCAAAGTCAAAGGCGAGCCAGAAAAGATCTACAACGTCGGCGAAAACTTCGTAGAGGAGCCGGGCTCTGTGCACGAAGTCAGCGCCAACGCCAGCGACACGAAGCCAGCTCGCCTGCTGGCCGTGTTCGTCCTCGACAGCAACGAAAAGGAGCTCGTCACCCCCATCAAAAAGTGAGCCGATCAACGCGCTCATCGACGCTCGACAGCCGGGCGGCAGGTCACTGCCGTCCTGTGGCTGCTGTGGATCCTTGGCATTGAACAGGAAACAAGAACATGAATTCGCTTCAGGACAAGGCCGCCATTGCCACCGGCGCAAGCGCCGAGATCCCTGTCGTGGTGGCGCGGCAAAGCAAGAGAAAGATGATTGGCATCCTGCTGTGCATCGGCGCCGTGGTGGTCGTGGCCGGCGGATGGGCCATGGCGTTTTCGAGCGGTTCGACCTCCACCGATAACGCTTATGTGCGCGGCGACCTCACCTCGCTCGCGGCCAAGGTTGCTGGCTATGTCACGGCGGTAGAGGTCGAGGACAACCAGACCGTCCGGGCGGGTGACGTCCTGTTTCGGATTGACGATCGGGACTATCGCGCACGGCTTGCACAGGCAGTGGCCAATGTCAGCGCTGCCGAGGCTCGCCTGACCCATGTCGATGCCGAAACCCAGCTTCAGCGTGCCCTGATTCGACAGGCCGAAGCCCAGCGACGCTCGGCCGCCGCCGAGATGAATCTGGCGACCAAGACCCATGATCGCAGCCAAAAACTTATCGTCAGCCACGCGGTCAGCCAGGCCCTGGTCGATGAAACCGGCACGGCACGCTCCAGAGCCGAGGCGACGGTCTCGGCAGCTTCGGCAACGGTCGAGGCTCAACAGCAACGCATCACCGTCCTCGTGGCCCAGCGAGAAGCTGCCGTTGCTGCTGTGGCGCAGGCACAGGCCGCGCGCGATCTGGCCCAGATCGATCTCGACAGCACCGTGGTACACGCGCCTGTTGATGGCGTTATCGGTAACCGTCAGGTCCGGGTCGGCCGGTTCGTTACGCCGGGAGGGGCCTTGCTCGATATCGTGCCGGTCAATGATGTGTGGGTCGTGGCGAACTTCAAGGAAACCCAACTCGAACATATCCGCCCCGGCCAGCGCGTGCGCATTACGGTCGACGGTTATCCCGACGGGGCACTTGAAGGCGTGGTCGACAGCTTTGCGCCGGGTAGCGGGTCGGCGTTCAGCTTGCTGCCCACAGACAACGCAACAGGAAACTTTGTGCGTGTCGTGCAGCGGGTTCCGGTAAAAATCCGGCTTGCCCACAACCCGTTACCGGGCCGCATCGTCCCTGGCTTGTCCGCGCGTGTCGAGGTTGCGCAAGGGGACGGCTCATGAGCACGATTGCCAGCGCCACGCGGAGCAACGCCAGCGCTACGACCGGTGTCCTGCTCATGGCGGGCATCGTGCTCGCCACGCTAACGGAAGCGATCGCCAGCACCGTTCTGTCGCTCGGACGCAGCGACATCATCGGCGACACCTATGCGACGCCTGATGAGTTTGCCTGGTTGGATATCGGCTACATCGCGCTCAAGCTGATCGGGTTCATGACCGCCCCTTGGCTGATGAACCGTTTCGCTGCGCGTCATGTGATCATCAGCTCAACCCTGGTCATGGGCCTGGCGTGTGGCATTGCCGCGATCACCGCTCGGCTGGATTTGCTGGTTGCACTTCGAGTTATCCAGGGCTTCGCCGGTGGCACTCTGCTGGTCGGGGGTCAGGCGATCATATTTCGCGCTTATCCGCGGTCCCTTCAGCCAATCCTTCAAGCGCTGTTTGCCATGGGCTCCGTTGTCGCGCCCGCGACGCTCGCCCCGGCGCTTCAAGGGTGGCTGATCGATAGCCAATCCTGGACATGGATCTTCTTCAGCGTTGTCCCGATTGCCTTGGCGGCTAGCGGGCTTGTGCTGATCGCAGACGGCCCAATGCCCGCCAAGGTCCGGCAGCGTCCGTTTGACTGGATCGGCTTCTCGCTGATCTCAACCACGCTGTTGTGTTTCACCTACGTTCTCAGCCAGGGCAGCCGATGGGACTGGTTCGAGGAGCCACGCATCCTTTGGCTAACGGTGATCGGCGCAGCCGCTCTGCTGGCATTTCTGGGGCAACAAGTGTTGGCCAAAGGGCAGGGCTTGCTCGACTTCAGCCTGTTCAAAACGAGCGATTTTTCCTTCGCCTTTATCGTCAGTTTTGTCGCCGGCGCCGCCTTGTTCGGCAGCGCGTTCCTGATTCCGGCGTTCGCCCTGTCGGTCCTCGGGTTCACTCCTACCGATGCCGGTCAGCTGCTGTTGCCCAGTGGCGCGTTTTTTGTTGGCGCGCTTCTCATATCTGCTTATCTCATGCAGGCCCACCGCGTTGCGCCGTTCGCCACCGTGCCCTTTGGAATCCTGATGATCATGGTGGCGATGTGGATGCTGTCCGGTTCGACCAACGAAAGCGGCGCGGACGACATGATGGCAGCTATCCTGTTGCGCGGGTTGGGGCTTGGCTTCCTGTTTCTATCGATCACGCTGATCGCTTTCAGCCACCTCAACAGCCGAAACCTCGCTGGCGGAATAGGCCTTTTCAATACGGGTCGCCAGTTGGGTGGCCTTATTGGGGTCGCAGGGCTCCAGACACTGATCGACCATAACGTCGTCACCAATGCCGTGGTCCTCGGCGCCAACGTCACCCCGGGGGGAGCCGCACTCATCGAGCGGATGACGAACACG
Organism: Pseudomonas sp. GM79; assembly: GCF_000282495.1. Taxonomy (GTDB): domain Bacteria; phylum Pseudomonadota; class Gammaproteobacteria; order Pseudomonadales; family Pseudomonadaceae; genus Aquipseudomonas. The sequence goes on along the minus strand of NZ_AKJE01000036.1, from coordinate 75,437 downwards.
ACAGCCATGCTGGCCGTGAAAGGCATGGATGCAGCGGCCGCTGGCCGGGCAGCGACGAGCCTTCTGGGCCGGTTGGTGACAAGTCAGTCCATGGTGATTGCCTTCGACACAGCGTTCGTCGCCGTGGCCCTGCTTTTTGTAATCGCTGCCCCCATCCTGGTCGGCATCAAGATCGGATTCGCGCGATCCGAGAAAGTGCGCGCTTCACGAGCAGTTGCGTGAGACAGCCCCGGCCCGAGCCTTCGACAGCTCCTACAGTCACCAGCTACCGTAGGGAATTCCGTACTTTTCAATGTAGTGCTTGGATGCTTCAGACTGCGATCGGCTATTGCTCATGAATTACATTGATCGCCCCTGCCAACTGTTTGGCAACCGACAGCAATCGGCCAAGAGCGGTCGTTGGCGACGGGGGCTACGAGCTCGGCTGTCGGTGCCGGGCATAGAGTATTGAACCACCCACTCCCGACGTTCCTCTAGTTTGCAGTTCAAACATATCCGGATACCCCTTGATCAATTCACTAAGCTTTTTATAACCATGGGTGCGAGGGTCGAACTCAGGTCTCAATTTGCTGATGTTGGTGCCCAGCGCACCCAAGTGAGCCCAGCCGTCCTCGTCGGCAATGTCATCCAAGATCTTTGCGATGAAACTTACTGGTGCCTTGGGTAGCTTTTTTACTTCGGGTGTACAGGCGACTTTGACGGCCTCGATTTCGACGGGTGGCTCAGGTTCGGGTCGACCATGTCCATTGCTTGCAGCAACAAGCACTTCACCGCGCAGCAATTCGGTATAGATGAACTTGTCGCAGGCCGACACGAACGGTCTCGGGGTTTTTTCTTCACCAAACCCGTAGACCGTCAAACCCTCTTCTCGTAATCGCGAAGCGAGGCGGGTGAAATCACTGTCGCTCGAAACCAGGCAGAAACCGTCGAAGCGTCGGGTGTACAGCAAGTCCATTGCGTCGATGATCAAGGCACTGTCTGTTGCGTTCTTACCTTTGGTGTACGCGAACTGTTGGATAGGTTGAATCGAATGGTCGAGTAGCACCTTTTTCCATCCACCCAACTGTGGGCCAGTCCAGTCGCCATAGATCCGCTTGACGTTGGCGACACCGTACTTGGCGATTTCTTCGAATAAACCTTCAACAATTGCTGCGGGGGCATTGTCGGCGTCGATTAACACTGCCAAGTGTTTTTGCGTGGGGGTGGGTGCGTGGATGGCCATGGGTCGTCCTTGAGTTGAGGACTTCAACATACCGTTAAATAACGGATGAACAAAGGGATCACCGTTTCGCGCTAGAGAGCGTGTTTTGCCAACGGCTACGGGTTTGCGGTGATGTGCAAAGCGGAACGATTAGCCAATGGCTTTTAATCGACCAGCCGCTGGACAGACTAGTGGCAAATAGTTAGCGTCGACCTTCTGCACTGAATCTTTACCGCAGCTGAGCTTGGCGTCATCCATGTCTCGTTTCTCCCTGGGCTATGTCGCGTTGCTGCAATTCCTCCAGGCTAGACAAGGGCTTGCAGGACGACAAGGAACGTTATACGACATCACTGTCGCTTTTAAACGCGACAGTGATGTCGCCAAATAGTAGTTAGGCGTATTAGTTGGAGGAGTTGCAATGACAACAATCGATGTGAAATCCCGATTCGAAGCAAAGCTTCTTCGTCCGGCAAAGCCTGGTAATGATACGTCGTGGGCGTTCGTAGTACTGCCAAGAGACGCGAGTGAACAGCTTCCGAGGCGAGGAAGGACGACAGTTGAAGGCACAATCAATGGGCACCATTTCCAGGCAACCCTTGAACCGGATGGTCAGCTGAGCCATTGGCTGCAGGTAAGTAGAGAGTTACACGAAGCCGCAGGCGCGGCCGTTGGGGATATCGTTACACTAGAGCTAACCCCTGTGAAGAAGGAACCCGAGCCTGACATCCCACCAGATTTTCAGGAGGCACTGGCAGCCACTCCTGAGGCTCGTAAAGTTTGGAACAATACGACGACCATCGCACGAGTAGACTGGATACACTGGATTACTTCAGCCAAGCAACTTAAGACGCGCGCAAAACGAATTGGTGATGCCTGCGATATGCTTGCATCCGGCAAGAAGCAGGTTTGCTGTTTCGACCCGTCTGGCTACTACAGTAAGGCCTTCCGTGCGCCTGAGGCAGAAAATTTTTAAATGGAACATTCCGTTGAACACGTCTAACAAGGCGCTCACTGGAACTCGCAAAAGCTACGCTTTTGCTCGCCTGTTAGCTTAATCGTTAGGGTGCACTCAATGGTCACGAGATGGGAATGCGTCTGTAAAAGTGAATCATGAGCCTGATCCAATAAGTGAAGCTCAATGGGCATGATCCGTACGTTTACTTAAAGGACATCCTCACGCGCCTGCCGACACAACGGGCGAGTGAGATTACCGACATGCTGCCGCATCGCTGGGTGCCCGTAGGGTGAATCCACAGTAAGTCCGCCCGGCGGATGGGTTCAGCGGCATGCCTGCCAGCGACCAACTACACTTTCTCCAGCCAGTCTGGGCAACCGTCCGGGGGGCACACTCCAGGAGGAATCATGACACGGAAGAATGTCTCCAGCCCCGAACCAGCGGGCATGAAACCCAATGCGCTATTGAGCCTGCCTGACATAGGTGCTCTCGCGGAGATATCCATCACCGATCCTGACAAAACGCACCCAGCGTGGATCAAGGAGCAGTTTCCTGAGTACGTGGACCCGCATGCAGGACATGAAGCCAGGACGGTTCGCGAGATTAACCACAAAGGGCATGTTGTCCGGATCGTGACCACCTACCAGGTGGAGGTTGATGGGGCTCCGGTCCAGGCGCATCTGTTTGTGGACGATGCGGGCCAGGTCCATACGCACGCCACCCCATTCGTCACTTACGGATCGGCTCTCGACTTGATGACCGCGGTGATCGATGCCTATCCGGAATCCTTCGCCAAGGGCGATGGCGACGGGGGAGAGCACCCAGACCACCCCGTCCACCATGCCCATGGAGCACATCATGATCAGGTCTAATGCTGTCAATGATCTCCCGGCGCTTAAGAAATACGTTGAAGGGGTAAAGCGACTCAAGGACCCCGCGCAGAATCCCTGGCCCGGGCAGGCCAACCTCTCGATTTACGACTCCTTCGTGGCCTGGCACCACCGGGCCATGATGATTTCAACGCCTGCCGGGCAGATGGCCAGGAACGCTGCGCATGGCGGGCCATCATTCTTGCCGTGGCATCGCTACTTCCTCGTGCGCCTGGAAACCTTGCTTCGCAAGGCGATAAACGACCCACACTTTCGAGTCCCGTACTGGGATTGGAACACTGACGCGGAACTTCAGGACCCGAGAACCTCACTCATTTGGTCGGATGAGTACCTTGGGCAGTTCGTGAATGGTCAGTGGCGGGTGCGATTGACAGGTAATGGCCGCACCATGGACCTGGACGGGGTAAACCGCCCCCTGGTGCGTTATCTGGGAAGAGGTGGGTCACTGCCCAGCCGAGCCAATGTGCGCAAGGTCATCCATGAAAACACGGTGTATGACAAAGCACCCTACAACGCGGCGCAGTCCACCGGTGGTGCGCGCAACAGCATCGAGGGATGGGCGGGCGAAGAACGCATTCATAACAACGTCCATGTGTGGGTCGGTGGTGACATGGGATTGTCGTCCTCGCCGAATGATCCAGTGTTCTTTCTGCATCATTGCAATGTCGACCGGCTCTGGGCTGCATGGCAAGCGAAGCATCCCGCCGCCGCATACGTACCTGCGGGAAATGCCCCGGACACCCTCAAGTTCCATCGGATTGATGACCCGATGTACAGCCCTTTCCCGGAAAAGGTGACGCCCCGGGATGTGCTGAATTACAGCCAGTATTACAAGTACGACACCTTGGGCGATTTGCTTTAGACAGCATCAAACGGTGGCGCCTGCAGTGATACTGAACGCCTGCTCTTCCAGACTGGTTTGTATCAACGCAGCCAGTTGTCGGGTGGCAGGCGCCAGGTGTTCTGCGCCACGATAAAGCACATAGCCGAGGGTCGGCAGCGTGGGTAGGCCGGCAATGACGGCGAGATGTCCTGGCAGTCCAATGCGGGTTCGCAACGTGAGGCCCAAACCGGCAGCAACGGCCGCCCAGATTCCACCCACGCTGGGGCTGGTCAGCGCGATTCGCCAGGGAATCCGCGCCTCATCCAGTGCCTGGGTTGCCGCGCTGCGCAACACGCAAGGGGCGTCGAACAAGATCAATGGCAGGGGGGAATCTACAGAGCAGTTGAGCGGTTGCGTATCACGAGATCCGATCCAGTACATCTGTGTTTCACCCAGGCGTGTGGCATAGGGGGACATGTGCCCTGTGTCCCAAGACAGGGCCAGGTCCAGGCCTCCGCCGTCGATCAATGCAAGCAATTCGGTATTACGCGCGATCCTGACTTCGAGGCTCACCCTCGGGTACATCTTGACGTAGCGTCGCAGGATGTCGCTGAGAAAGTGTTCGCCAAAGTCTTCCTGAAGCCCCAGGCGTACCGTTGCGGCGGTCTGGCTTTCGTGCAGCGTCTGGAAAATGCTGTCGTTCAGTTCAAGCAGTCGGCGAGCATGGCTGAGCAGGGTTTCACCCACCGGCGTCAGCACCAGCCCTCGACCGGATTTGGACAGCACTGGCGTGCCTATCTGTTCCTCAAGCTTCTTGAGTTGTGCGCTCACGGCAGACGTCGAGCGATTGAGCCGATCCGCCGCTTTGGCAAAACTGTTGAATTCCACACCGGTTACGAAAGTACGCAGCACATCAAGATCGAAGGTTGGACGGCGCATCGAATCATCCACTGATTCAGGACTATGGTCGCCATTAAATCGGATATTCGGAATTATCGCGACTTGATAGTTTTCTCCTGTCAGTGGGTTTTTCAGGAGTAGACCGTTATGCCATTTGCACGTATTTCATTGCACCGGGGAAAGTCGGCCGAGTATTTACAGGCCCTCTCACAGGGGCTGCACGACGCATTGGTAGAAAGCTTCGAAGTGCCCATGGCCGACCGGTTCCAGGTCATTCACCAGCATGAAGTGGGCGAACTGATATTTGATCCCGGCTACCTGGGCGGCCCGCGCAGCCATGACTTTGTGCTGATCGCGATTACTGCCGGCCGCCCTCGAGACATCGAGACGAAACAGCGTTTCTATCGCAACCTGGTCGAGAGACTGAGTCGAGCACCAGGCATCGACGCTGAAGACGTCATGGTGGTGATTACCACTACCGCGGCAGATAAATGGTCGTTTGGTGGCGGGCGAGGTAATGATGGTGTACCTCAGGGGTGCATGCGGTCGGCGTAGGAGCTGGCGAAGCCTGCGATCTTTTGATTTTCAGCGGTTTCGCAAATGCCAAGATCAAAAGATCGCAGCCTGCGGCAGCTCCTACGGAGATGGCGTACTTCAGGGGGGATGCGGTCGGCGTAGGAGTTGGCTTGGGGGCAGGATTGACTAAGCAAAAGACAGACTCGAAATAAACAGGCCGCCACCTTATTTCCTGTCACGCCATCGACTTCGGGCATGGAGATAGGCAGTCAAATCGCTGTAGCCCAATTGAGCTGCAATCTCTGTCAACGACTCGCCTTGCAATTCAAGATGCAGTTCGAGTTCCGCACGAACCTGATCGAGTAATTGCCTGAAGGTTGTGCCTTGTTCTTCCAGGCGTCTGCGTAATGTCCTGGGCGTCTGGTGTAGCGCCTTTGCCAGATCGTCCAGATTTGGAGTTTCACCTCTCGCCAGAGATCGTCGCGCACCTTCGGCAACTTTGGCTGACCAACCGCTGAAATTGCGATGCGTGGCAATCCGTCGATCCAGCTCCTGAGTCAATAACTCCAACATCCCGTGATGACGGGTTTGCATTGGCAGGCTCAAGCTTTGGGTATGGAAATAGAAGCGGTTAACCGGGCAGTCAAACTCGATGCGGTCTCCAAACCACTGGGTGTATTGCTTGTAATACGACGGACGTGAATGCCTGAATTTTGCCAGAATCGGCTGCACATCCTGCCCCGTTCCACGTCGCAATTGCGCGATGGACATCACGCCGTAGTGTTCGATGACATACCGCGCCAACTCTCCAGGCGCATCGACGCACAGCTCGATCCCGACGCCGTTTTCGTCATTTACCAACCTCACATTGTCGGTGTCCGATGCAAGCGGTGCGTACCGCGCCCAAAGGTGCATGGACGACAAAACGTCGGGGCTATAGAGGCAAAGATAAGCCAGGACGTGCCAGTCCTGAGGCGTGAACAGCGCGAACAGTTTTAACCCGATAGCCGAATCAATGCGCGCCGCCTCGCGCCAAAGTTGATCCAGTTCGATCAGGCTGTAATCCGTGCTTTTTCGGGAAACCTGGCTGTCAAGGAAACGCTCCAGCACTTGGCCCAGCCGGCCTCGATGAAAGCGCTGGGGTGGGCGATTGGCCGGTTCTAGCTCAATTCTGTCCATTTCGCGCATTGGGAGGGCTGATTCCTGGGTTTCTAATGACATGGCATTGCCCGCAAGGGCCTGAATCGAGAGTGCCATGAATATAACAATGCTCGCCAATAACCCTGCTGTAATAGTGGCCGGGATTTTCCTTGCCTTCATTTTGCTAGAGCTTGCCTGCTCCTCGTTTCGTCAGTCGTCAGGCAGTAAACGTGACGTACTCATTGAAGTCGTCGGTTCCGGCATCCTGGTGGCGGTCACGTTCCCTTTAGTCATGTGGCTTAGTGGCAAAATATCAAGTCAGGCTGTACCGGAGATGAAGGACGCATTGGCTGGAATCCCGTGGATTGCAGGATTTGTCTTGTTCTTACTGCTCGATGACATGACCCAATACTGGTGGCATCGCCTGACTCACCGGGTTCCTGCACTTTATGCATTGCATCGTGCACATCATTCCGCACCCTATATGAGTGTGCGCATCGTCTATCGCAACAACAGTTTCTACTATCTTCTGATGCCCGGCATCTGGTTATCCGGGGTGTTGATCTACCTTGGGCTTGCACCCGTTTATTATGGTTATCTGATTCTGAAAATGACCGTGATCTTCGCTGCACACAGCAGCATTGCGTGGGACGACAAACTTTATCGCATCCGCGCGTTACGCCCACTTGTCTGGGTTTTGGAGCGAACCTTCTCCACACCCTCCACACCCTCCACTCATTCTGCGCATCACGGTTTGACGGCCGAGGATGGCGTTACCCATTACAAAGGCAATTTTGGCAACCTGTTGTTTTTTTGGGACGTGCTGTTCGGAACCGCCAAAATTACCCGTCGACGTCCGCCAGCCTACGGAATCGAACACGTGTCACCGATAAGCTGGAAAGAAGAATTGTTCTGGCCCATCGTGCGTTCCCGCCGTACCGCTCCCAAGGTAAACGCTAACCGGAAAGTGGCGCGATCAATCAGTCAAGGTCGGGGCTGATACGGTTTTTCCTTCGCTATCTGCATCTGTAATGGGATCAGCCTGCGGCTCACAATGACAGCACGGTCAGCAGCGGCGGTAGCCGCTGCACCGCAAACTCATAACGTAGGAGGCCCAATGGGCAAGATGGCATTATTCCTGGGTGGATTTCTGGTGTTGACCATTTTGATTGGTGCGCTTGCCACGATCTCTCCGGTGTAGGGAGAGGGCGCCTCTCGCTTGAGATCCAGGGCGCTCATATCTGTTCCAGCAACCAGGTACGGAACGCGATGAGTGATGGCAGCATTTCGTTGCGCGGCGGGTAGGTCAGGTAGTAACTGCGCTGACTGGCGAAGGGCAGGTCCAGGCCGATCAGCTCTGCATTGGCCAATTCATCAGCCACCAGAATACGAGGCACCAGACCTATTCCGATGCCGGCTCTGACGGCCTGGATCAAGTGTGAGGTGAGTTCGAAACTTGGCCCCAGGCGCATCATCCGATGGGGCAAGCCGTGGTGGCTGAACCACTCGCCCCAGACGTTGGAATTACTCGCGACATTGAGCAGCGTCTGCCCGCCAATGAGCTCCGGGGGCCAGGCGTCATGGGCCTTGGCCGCTTGTGGAGACATGATCACCATCAGTTCTTCCGTGTGCAGCCGATGGCTGATCAGACCCGGTAAATCAGCATTGCCGACGACAATCGCGGCATCAATGCCGCTGGTTTCAAAGTCGATGGCGTCGATCCGGGAGTTGATGTGCACCAGCATGCCAGGATGGCTTTTATAAAAGTCATGAAGGCGCGGCAATAACCACTTCGAGCCGAAGGTCGGCAATGTGGCCAGGCGCAATGTGCCGCTGCCGGATTGATAAGCCATGGCCTGCAACGTGGCGCTGCGGATGCGTCCGAGCGCTTCGCTCATTTCCCGCTGATAAAGACGACCGACATCGGTCAACTTCACCTGGCGACCTTCACGGCGAAACAGCGTCAGGCCCAGTTGCTGCTCCAGCGCCTGGACCTGGCGGCTGACTGCGCTTTGGGTCAGCGAGAGTTCCAGCGCAGCGTGGGTGTAGCTTTCATGTCGGGCGGCGGCTTCGAAGGCCAGCAGCAACGACATCGAGGGGGTGAGGTGACGGTAATTCATTCGTAAAAGTCATCGATAGCGGCAGGATTATCCGTTTGTCCGGTGCCCGAGCCTGCAGGATCATTGGCGCAGCCGACGACCTGAGGCTGACGTATTAATGCTCAGGCGACAAGTGTTTTGATTTTTCGTGATTAGACCTTCAAGAGACCATCCAGCGATGATCGCCCAGTTGACGACCGTTGAATCCGCGGCACAGTACCCGGAATTTCTGCAAGCCCTGCGCGCCAGCGGTTTCCGCGGTCAGCTCAGTACGGACTATGCCACTCGGACCGTGCTGGCGACCGACAACTCGATTTACCAGCGTCTGCCGCAAGCGGCGGTGTTCCCCCTGGACGCGGACGACATCGTGCGCATCGCGACATTGATGGCCGAACCACGCTTTCGCCAGATCAAGCTGACCCCGCGAGGCGGCGGCACTGGAACCAACGGCCAGTCATTGACCGATGGCGTCGTGGTCGACTTGTCGCGGCACATGAACACCGTCCTCGAAATCAACGTCGCCGAGCGTTGGGTGCGGGTGCAGGCGGGCGTGGTCAAGGACCAGCTGAATGCCGCGCTCAAGCCTCATGGGCTTTTCTTCGCCCCGGAGCTGTCGACCTCCAACCGCGCCACGGTGGGTGGCATGATCAACACCGACGCCAGCGGCCAGGGCAGCTGCACCTATGGCAAGACCCGCGATCATGTGCTGGAACTGCACAGCGTACTGCTCGGCGGTGAACGCCTGCACAGCCAGCCTTTGTCCGACGCGGAGCTGGAAGTGGTGTGCGCGCAATCCGGCCGCATCGGCGAGGTGTACCGCACTGCGCGGCATATTCAGGAAACCCAGGCCGACCTGATCGAGTCGGTGTTCCCCAAACTCAATCGCTGCCTGACGGGTTACGACCTGGCGCATCTGCGTGATGAGCACGGACGCTTCAACCTCAACAGCGTGTTGTGCGGTGCGGAAGGCTCGTTGGGCTACATCGTCGAAGCCAAGCTCAACGTGCTGCCGATTCCCAAGTACTCGGTGTTGGTGAACGTACGCTACGCCAGCTTCATGGATGCGCTGCGTGACGCCAATGCGCTGTTGGCGCACAAGCCGCTGTCCATCGAAACCGTGGACTCCAAAGTATTGATGCTGGCAATGAAAGACATTGTCTGGCACAGCGTCGCCGAGTATTTCCCGACGGACGCCGAGCGCGCGACGCTGGGTATCAATCTGGTGGAGTTCAGCGGGGAAGACCTGACGCAAGTGAAGGCTCGCGTGGCGTCGTTCGTGGCGCATCTGCAGGCCGACACCACGATCGAGCGGTTGGGCCACACGTTGGCCGAAGGTGGCGAAGCAGTGACCCGCGTATACGCCATGCGTAAACGCTCGGTCGGGCTACTGGGCAACGTTGAAGGCGAGATTCGCCCGCAGCCTTTCGTTGAAGACACCGCCGTGCCGCCGGAGAAACTGGCCGACTACATCGCGCAGTTCCGCGCCTTGCTCGACAGCCATGGCCTGGCCTATGGCATGTTCGGGCATGTCGACGCGGGTGTGTTGCATGTGCGCCCGGCGCTGGACATGAAAGACCCGGCCCAGGCCGCGCTGGTCAAGCCGATTTCCGATGCCGTGGCCGAGCTGACCCGGCGCTATGGTGGTTTGCTGTGGGGCGAGCACGGCAAGGGATTGCGCTCCGAATATGTCCCTGATTTTTTTGGCGAGCTGTACCCGGCGCTGCAATTGCTCAAGGGCGCGTTCGATCCACACAATCAGCTCAACCCCGGCAAAATCTGCACTCCGCCGGATGCCGCCCAAGGCTTGCTCAAGGTTAACGAAGTGACGCTGCGCGGTGAGCTGGATCGGCAAATCGACGAGCGTGTCTGGCAAAGTTTCGGCACCGCTGTGCACTGCAACGGTAACGGCGCCTGTTACAACTACGACCCCGACGATGCGATGTGCCCATCATGGAAAGCCACCCGTGAACGCCAGCATTCGCCAAAGGGCAGGGCGTCATTGATTCGCGAATGGTTGCGTTTGCAAGGCGCGGCCAATATCGATGTATTGGAAGCGGCGCGGGGCAAGTTGTCGTGGTTGCGCGGCTTGCCAACGAGGATGCGCAATAACCTGGCACGCTCGCGCGGCGAGGCGGATTTCTCCCACGAAGTCTACGACGCGATGGCGGGCTGTCTGGCCTGTAAATCCTGCGCCGGACAATGCCCGGTCAAGGTCAATGTCCCGGATTTCCGATCGCGTTTTCTGGAGCTCTATCACGGTCGCTATCAACGTCCGCTTCGCGATTACCTGATCGGCTCGCTGGAGTTCACCATTCCTTATATGGCCTATGCGCCGGGCCTGTACAACGCGGTAATGGGCTCAACATGGATGAGCCGTTTGCTTGAACGACACGTCGGCATGCTCGACAGCCCGCTGATCAACCGTTATGACTTGCAGGCCACGTTGACCCGCTGCAAAGTCGCTGTCGCCAGCGTGCCAGCCCTGCGCGAGCTCACCATCGCGCAACGTCAGCGCAGCGTGGTGTTGGTGCAGGACGCTTTCACCCGTTACTTCGAAACACCGTTGCTGGCGAGTTTTATCCAGTTGGCGCATCAGTTGGGCTATCGCGTGTTTCTGGCACCCTATAGTGCCAACGGCAAGCCGTTGCATGTACAAGGATTCCTCGGCGCATTCGCCAAAGCGGCGATCCGCAACGCCAGTCAACTCAAGGCGCTAGCCGATTGCGAAGTACCGCTGGTGGGGCTGGATCCGGCGATGACGCTGGTCTACCGCCAGGAATACCAGAAAGTGCCGGGGCTCAATGATTGCCCAAAGGTCTTGCTACCCCAGGAGTGGCTCTTCGATGTGTTGCCTGAAAACCCGCAACCCGCTACTCAGACATTCCGTTTGTTGGCGCACTGCACCGAGAAGACCAATGTGCCGGCCAGTACTTCGCAATGGGAAGCAGTGTTTGCCCGGCTTGGACTCAAGTTGGTGACTGAGGCGACGGGCTGTTGCGGCATGTCCGGAACCTACGGCCATGAAGCCCGCAACCAGGACACCTCGCGGACCATTTTTGAGCAGTCATGGGCCGGCAAGCTGGACAAGACGGGAGAAGCACTGGCAACGGGTTACTCCTGCCGCACTCAGGTAAAGCGTCGCGCCAACAGGCAACTGCGCCACCCACTGGAAGTGGTGTTGGAGCATGCGCGCGCAGAGTAGGCTAGCTTGAGAATCTTGTGGATCGCCAACGGGCAGGTGAGAGGAGTGACCGCTGTCGACGGTCGACTCGATCAGGTCCACGGATCAGCAAAAACCACAACGCCTCCACACAGGGAGGCGTTGCGGGTTTTCAGCAGTATTGCTCAGATCATTTCAGATCAAACCGGTCCAGATTCATCACCTTGTCCCAGGCCGCAACGAAGTCTTTCACAAACTTCTCCTTCGCATCGTCGCAGGCATAGACCTCAGCCAAGGCCCTCAACTGCGCATTCGAGCCAAACACCAGATCGACCCGCGTACCCGTCCATTTAAGGTCACCGGTTTTCCGGTCGCGCCCTTCAAACTCCTCGTTGTCGTCCGAGACCGGTTTCCATTCCACGCTCATGTCCAGCAGGTTTCTGAAGAAGTCGTTGGTCAACGCTTCTGGCTGCTTCGTGAACACCCCGTGCTGAGTTTGTCCGACGTTGGTGTTCAGCACCCGCAGGCCACCGATGAGCACGGTCATTTCTGGCGCGGTGAGTGTCAGCAGTTGCGCCTTGTCGATCAGCAAGGCCTCGGCCGGTACGCTGTAGCGGGTTTTGAGGTAGTTACGGAAGCCATCGGCGGCGGGTTCGAGGTATCCGAAGGACTCGACATCCGTTTGCTCTTGCGAGGCGTCCATCCGTCCCGGTGTGAAAGGCACCGTCACGGTCTGGCCGGCATTTTTCGCCGCTTGTTCGACGCCGGCACAACCGGCCAGCACGATCAGGTCTGCCAGCGAGATTTTCTTGCCGCCACTGTTGAACTCGTTCTGGATGCTCTCGAGTTTCGCCAATACGCTCGCCAGTTGCTCAGGCTGGTTGGCCTGCCAGAATTTCTGCGGGGCCAGGCGCAGGCGTCCACCGTTGGCGCCGCCGCGTTTGTCGGAGCCACGGAAGGTGGAGGCTGCCGCCCAGGCGGTCGAGACCAGTTGTGAAACGGTCAGGCCGCAGGACTGGAGCTTGCCTTTGAGTGCAGCGATGTCGCTGTCGTTGACCAGGGCATGGTCGACCTCCGGAATGGGGTCTTGCCACAGGAGTTCTTCGTTGGGCATTTCCGGGCCGAGGTAGCGGGAGAGGGGCCCCATGTCGCGGTGGAGCAGCTTGAACCAGGCGCGGGCGAACGCGTCGGCCAACTGGTCCGGGTTCGCCAGGAACCGCCGTGAAATCGGCTCATAGATCGGGTCGAATCGCAGGGACAGGTCCGTGGTCAGCATGGTCGGGTTACGCCGCTTCGACGGGTCGTGAGCATCCGGAATGATGCCCGCGCCAGCACCGCCTTTCGCGGTCCACTGGTTGGCACCCGCCGGGCTCTTGGTCAGTTCCCACTCGAAACCGAACAGGTTTTCCAGGTAGTTGTTGCTCCACTTGGTGGGTGTGGTGGTCCAGGTCACTTCCAGGCCGCTGGTGATGGTGTCGCCGCCCTTGCCGCTGCCGAAGGTGCTCTTCCAGCCCAAGCCTTGAGCTTCGAGGCCAGCGGCTTCGGGCTCGGCGCCGACGTTGTCGGCAGGGCCGGCGCCGTGGGTCTTGCCGAAGGCGTGGCCACCGGCGATCAGTGCCACGGTTTCTTCGTCATTCATCGCCATGCGCCCGAAAGTCTCGCGGATGTCCACCGCGGCAGCGACCGGGTCCGGATTGCCTTCCGGGCCTTCCGGGTTGACGTAGATCAGGCCCATTTGCACCGCGGCGAGCGGGTTTTCCAGGTTGCGTCCTCCTTCGGTACGGCTGTCCTCATTTTCCCCCGGCTCAGCAACGAGTGGGCCTTCGCCGGGTTCTTGCATGGGCTCCTTTTTGTCTTTTTCGTAGCGGGTGTCACCGCCCAGCCACTTGTTTTCCGAGCCCCAGTAGACGGCCTCATCCGGTTCCCAGACGTCTGGCCGGCCACCGGAAAAGCCGAAGGTCTTGAAGCCCATGGACTCCAGCGCGACGTTGCCGGTGAGCACGATCAGGTCGGCCCAGGAGATGTTGCGACCGTATTTTTGCTTGATCGGCCAGAGCAGCCGGCGCGCCTTGTCGAGGCTGACGTTGTCCGGCCAACTGTTGAGCGGTGCGAAGCGCTGCTGACCGGAGCCGGCACCGCCACGACCGTCACCGACGCGGTACGTGCCGGCGGCGTGCCAGGACATGCGAATAAACAGCGGCCCATAGTGACCGAAGTCTGCCGGCCACCAGTCTTGCGAATCGGTCATCAGCGCGTGCAGGTCTTGCTTGAGCGCCTGAAAATCCAGATTTTTGAACGCTTCGGCGTAGTTGTAGCCCTCGTCCGTGGGGTCGGACAGCCGCGAATTCTGGTGCAGGATCTTCAGGTTCAGTTGGTTCGGCCACCAATCGCGGTTCGTCGTGCCACCGCCCGCGGCGGCGTGATTGAACGGGCATTTCGATTCATTTGCCATGTGTGCGCTACCTTTGGTCGTAATCATCCGGCTATCCGGCCCGGGGTGGGCGCGCAATAGCGACGAGCGAAATCAATGACATAGGCTGCAGCCGTTCGATCAACCGTTCATCGTGGTCACAGGGGAATCTGGATAGCGGCAAATCGAGTTGCCTATACGGTGGCCCACGGCAAGCCTAGTACGCTTCTGATTCATTCGTATCTTTTATCAAGTCTCAACCGGCCGGCTCACGCCAGCGCTGCATTAAGGTTAGACGCCTATAAAGCAGTCAGCTAATAGGTGGGGTATTCACGCTTGATAGGCAGAATCTTTTACCTGAGCCATCGAGATGGAACCGCTGATACGAGTCTCTTTTATCCAGCATCGGCAAAACGTAATCTGTCGCACCGACCTTTGGATGGAACCCAACCAATGCTACTCACCCACCGCCCCGTCGATGCTGAAGATGTGTTGACTGTTTGCGACTTTCCGCAAAACGCTCAAGAACTGTTTTACATGTTCCCGAAGGCGCACTACCCGCTGACGGAAGATCAACTGCGTGCATCGATTGCTCTACGTTCAGACTCTACGGTGGTTGAGGGGGACGGTTCTGTTGTTGGCTTTGCGAACTTTTATGCGTTTGAGCGCGATGGTGTTTGCGCGATCGGCAATGTGATCGTGTCGCCCAGGGCGCGGGGGAAAGGTGTCGCGAAGTTTTTGGTGGAGACGATGGTGAAGCTGGCCTTTGAGCGTCATCGGGCAAGCGAGGTGCAGATTTCGTGCTTCAACGAGAATACGGCGGGGCTGCTTCTGTATCCGCAGCTAGGATTTGTGCCGTTTGGGGTTGAGGAGCGAGTGTCGCCGGATGGGCGCCGTGTAGCGCTCATACAAATGAGAAAGGCCGGGAGCCATGGGGGTCTCTGAGTATTTTTCGGGTCGGAATTTGTGCTGTTTATTCGAGCCTCTTCGCGAGCAAGCCCGCTCCCACAGGGGATTTGTGTCATGCACATGAAAACGTTCCTTCCATACAAGCTGGGGCGTGGGCGGGTAATGATGCAGAGAGGAGACGAGCGACCGAAGGTATGATGGGCCCTTTCAATCGACGCCCACAAGGATCCTTCCCCGATGTCTTTAAGCAAACGCGATCAGGCCCAAATCGAACGTCGCCTGGTCGCCACCCTGACCGAGGCGTGTGAAACCGCCAAGGCAGAAATAGTCGGGTTCTGCTGGCTGACCCACGAAATCGATTACGCGGTCTTTCCTTCCAGCCTGCGGGTGATCTGGGTCTTCGATACACAGGCCAACAAGGATCAGGCGCTGGCGAGCGGGCAGGGCGAGCGTATGGTCGAACTGACGGCCGTGGCGCTAAGTGAAGCGGATGTACTCATCAGCCCGGTAGCGGCCCATGTGCAGTTCGATTCTGAAGAACAATGTCAGCGCACCCATGCCGGTAACTGGCAGCAATGCCTGGCGCCCAAGCGCTCGACGCGGGGTTGAAGCGTGGCCAAGGATATCGAAAATCCGTGTATTTCCATTTGCCAGCTCAGTGGTGAGCTGTGTGTCAGTTGTGGCCGCACCAAGGACGACATCAGAAAATGGAAGCGTATGAAGCGTCCGGAAAAAATGGCGGCGGCGCAGCGGGCGAGTTTGCGGTTGAAGGGGCTGCAGAAGAGGAAGGTTTGAGGGCAATGCCAGGCCGCACTCCGATCCGTAGCCGCTGGCGCAGCCTGCGTTCGGCTGCATAGCAGTCGTAAAATCAGAGAATGCGCTACGTCTGGTAGAGCGCGTTACCAGGACTCACGACTGCTGCGCCGCCGAACGCAGCCTTCGGCAGCTGCTACAAAAGCGTGTCGCTTAACCGGGCTGCGTACAAACCTCCCGCACACATTCACGCAGCCACCGATGCGCTGAGTCGGCATCCATGCGTGGGTGCCAGAGCATCGAAAGGGTGATCGGCGGCAGGTCGAACGGAAGATCAAAACTGTGCAGGCCTGCGCGCAGGTTTCGGGTGTGTTGCGCGGGCACGGTGGCAATCAGGTCCGAGGCGCGAGCCAGCGCCAGCGCGGCCGAAAAGCCGCCGACGATGGTGGTGATCTCGCGCTCCAGCCCCAGCACTTCCAGGGCTTCATCCATCGGCCCCTTATCGAGCCCGCGTCGCGAGACCAGGATGTGCCTGCCAGCGGCATAACGGGAGGCGGTGACTTCGCCTTGGGTCAGCGGATGCCCTGTGCGCACGACGCCGATGAAACGATCCTCGAACAACGCACGGGTGCGCACTTCCGGGCTCGTCGTGCCGCCGACCACCCCGGTTTCCAGGTCGACGGAACCGTCGCGAAGCGCGGCGCTGTCCTTGCTCAGCTTCTGCACAAAGTGCAAGCGCACGCCGGGTGCTTGTGCACTGACGCGGGCAATCAGCGCCGGGCCGAAGTTTTCGACGAAACCGTCGCTGGTGCGCAGCGTAAACGTCCGGACCAGTTGTTTGAGATCAAGCTGTTCGGCGGGGCGTAACACGGCTTCTGCGTCTTGCACCAATCGGCTGACCTGTTCGCGCAGTTCAAGTGCCCGGGGCGTCGGCACCAGCCCGCGTCCGGCCCGGACCAGCAGCGGGTCGCCCGTCGTTTCGCGCAATCGCGCCAGTGCCCGGCTCATGGCCGAAGGGCTCAGGCGCAGTCGTTGGGCGGCGCGTGCGACGCTGCCTGCGGCGAGCAGCACATCCAGGGTAATCAGCAAATTCAGGTCGGGAGTCGTCATGCCTCAACGTTAGCACGGCGTGCGGGTGACATGGCGTCAAACGCAACTATCAAGTGCAAGTCATGCGTCTTCCGCCATATCACGCTCGGGCATACGCTGCTGATCTACCTTTCAGATGTGGCCAGACAATGAAACTCATCACCCAATCAGGCTCCGTCCGCTGGGCGCTCGCAAGTCTTTCGCTATCGATGTTGATGCCTTCACTCGACACCAGCATCGCCAATGCGGGTTTGCCGATGTTGGCCCAGGCGTTCGATGCTTCCTTTCAGCAAGTGCAGTGGATTGTTCTGGCGTATTTGCTGGCGATCACCACGCTGATTGTCAGCGTTGGACGACTCGGTGACCTCGTCGGTCGTCGACGCTTGCTGCTGACGGGCATCGGCATTTTTACCCTGTCATCGCTGGCATGTGGTGTCGCGCCGTCGCTTTGGTGGCTGGTCGGTGCCCGGGCGGTGCAGGGCCTCGGGGCGGCGATCATGCTGGCGCTGACCGTGGCGTTTGTCGGCGAGACGGTGCCGAAAGCGCAGACCGGCAGTGCCATGGGGCTGCTCGGCACGATGTCGGCGATCGGTACCACGCTGGGGCCGTCGCTCGGTGGAATGTTGATCGCAGGCGCAGGTTGGCAGTCGATTTTTCTGGTCAACGTGCCGCTGGGTGTTCTGAACATCTGGCTCGCGTATCGCTATTTGCCGGCGGATGCACAGCGAACGAAAGCGCCATGGGTGGGGTTCGACAAGGCAGGCACGTTGCTGCTGGCGTTGACGCTCGGGGCGTATGCGCTGGCCATGACGATCGGGCAGGGTGATTTTGGGCCGGTCAACATCTCGCTGCTGCTTACGGCTGCTTTTGGCGTTGGGCTTTTCATCTTCGTTGAGACCACGGTTGCATCACCCCTGATTAAATTGGCGCTGTTCCGCGAGCCAGGATTGAGCGCGAGCCTGGCCATGAGCACGCTCGTTTCGACGGTGATGATGGCGACGTTGGTGGTCGGGCCGTTTTATCTTTCGGGGGCGCTTGGGCTCGGCACGGCACTTGTCGGTTTCGCCTTGTCGGTAGGGCCGTTGGTGGCGGCGCTGACCGGTATACCGGCCGGTCGCCTGGTGGACCGTTTTGGCACTCGGCGCATGACCCTTCTCGGGCTTGCGGCAATGGCGCTCGGAACGGGGGCTTTATCGATAATGCCGGCGGGTTTCGGCATCCTCGGTTACCTCGCGCCCATCGCGGTGATCACTGCCAGCTACGCGTTATTTCAAGCGGCCAACAACACCGCGATCATGACCGACATCCGTGCGGACCAGCGCGGCGTGATTGCCGGCATGCTCAGCCTGTCGCGCAATCTCGGACTGATCACCGGGGCCTCGGTCATGGGCGCGGTGTTCGCCTTTGCGTCGGCGACGGCAGACATCACCACGGCATCTCCCGCCGCCATCGCCAACGGTATGCGGATAATGTTTGCCGTCGCCATGGTGTTGATCGTCCTGGCCCTTGTTATCGCGCTGGCGCTGCGAGTTTCACACTGCTGCACTGCATGCAGTAATGAACTGCAGTGAAGCTGTATTGTTCGCATGAAATCGAATACCGATACTTCCCCCACATGGCGCAGATGGGCTGCGCTGAAGTGAAGGAGTCAGGCAATGGTTTCTGTCGTTCGTATCGCACACACCGGCGCACCTGAGGTGATGACCATCGAGCAGGTGACGGCGCGTGAGCCGGGGCCGGGTGAAGTCTGGCTGGAGCAGGAGGCGATTGGCGTCAACTTCCTCGATGTGAGTCAGCGCAAGGGCGCCGTACCGCTGCCATTGCCGTCGGGGCTGGGCCTTGAAGGGGCGGGCCGGGTTGCCGCCATCGGCGCGGGAGTGAACAACGTCAAGGTGGGTGATCGGGTGGCCTACGCAACAGGGCCTATTGGTGCTTACGCCAGTGCGCGCCTGTTTCCGGCCGAGCGGCTGGTGCCGATTCCCGACGCGTTGACGGCTGAAGAGGCCGCCGCGGTGTTGTTCAAA
The DNA here is from genome assembly GCF_000282495.1 of Pseudomonas sp. GM79. Taxonomy (GTDB): domain Bacteria; phylum Pseudomonadota; class Gammaproteobacteria; order Pseudomonadales; family Pseudomonadaceae; genus Aquipseudomonas. The sequence continues at coordinate 56,568 of NZ_AKJE01000036.1, read as the reverse complement.
GGCATTACCGCGCAATACCTGCTGAAGACGACTTACCCGGTCGGCCCCGGCACCACCCTGGTGCTGTATGGCGTAGCGGGCGGCCTCGGGCAGATCATGGCGACGTGGGCCAAACACCTGGGGGCCTTTGTCATCGGCATTGTGTCCCGGGCCGAGAGTGTCGAGACAGCCAAGGCGCTGGGTTGCGATGCGGTGCTGGTGTTCAATGCCCAGACACTCGCCGCGGATGTGGCGCAGATCACCCACGGCAAGAAAGCCGATGTGGTCTACGATCCCATCGGGCGGGTGTCGTTCGAAGCGTCGCTCGACAGCTTGCGACCACGTGGGTTGATGGTGTCTTTCGGGGCATCTTCCGGAGCGCCGACGGCGGTCGAAGTGGCCACGCTCAATGCCAAGGGTTCGCTGTTCCTGACCCGTCCTTCACTCGCCGCGCACACCACGGACATCGCCGAATACCGGCAACGGGCCGATGATGTACTGGCCGCGGTCGAGGCGGGCATAATCAAGCCCGGCATCTGGGGCCGCTATGCATTGGCCGACGTGGCCAAGGCCCATGCCGATCTGGAAGGCGGCCAATCTCGCGGAGCGATCGTCCTCAAGCCGTGATTGTTTTTTACCTGAACAAAAGAGTGTTTTGTGAACCCACTGGACAGCCGCCACATCGATGAAATTGCAGCGCTGCTTGCGGTCGCCTCGGCGCATTCGTTCGTGGCTGCCGGACGCCTGCTGCAACGCCATCCGACGGTGATTTCAAAGCGTCTGGCGGCCATGGAAAAGCGCTTGGGCGTGCGGTTGATGGAGCGCACGACGCGACAGGTGCGGTTGACCGATGCCGGCAACCGTCTCGTCGAACGTCTGCGCTCCGCCACGGGGTTGATCATCGAGGCCGAGCAGGAAGCGTCACTGGGCGCGGCGCAGGTTCGTGGCGTTTTGCGCCTGGCTTTTCCTGCTGCGATGGGGCGCCTGTGGCTGGCGTCGATGCTGCCGGAATTTCTGGCGGCTCATCCGTTGGTCTCCATCGAGGTGGATTACAGCGATCGCGTCGTCGACATCATTGGTGAAGGATTCGATGCGGCGATTCGTATCGGTGAATTGAACGACAACCGCCTGGTCGCGAAGAAGCTCAGCGATCATCGCCGCATTCTCTGCGCTTCACCGAGTTACATAGAACAGCATGGTTTACCGGCCAGCCCGAAAGAACTGACCGAGCACAACTGCCTGGGCTTCACCGGCCTGGCGGCGTTTCCTGAATGGCGCTTGTCGAAGGGTGATCGGCAGGAGAGGGTCATCACCAGGGGAACCTTGACCTCGAACGACGGCGAGGCGTTGCTCGCCGCGGCCAAGGCTGGCGTCGGTATTTTGGGCGCTGGCGAGTGGCTGATGAGCCGGGAAATCGCCAACGGCCAGATGGTGCGCGTTCTGCCGGAGTGGGACCTGGATGCCCAGGGCGGGATTTATCTGGTGCGAGCATCAGCCGCTTTTACGCCGGCAACGCTCATGGCCTTCAAGGAATGGCTGGAGGCAAGATTTGCGCAAGGGCCGCCTTGGCAAATGCCCGTCAGTTAAGCGCAGTCCATGTGGGAGCGGCGGTGCGACGATTCGACTTGCTCGCGAAAGCGGTGTGTCAGACGACATCAATGTTGACTGTGCCGCCGTCTTCGCGAGCAAGCCCGCTCCCACAGGTATCGCATTTTGACTGACTGGCCATTACTCCCTTACATCAAGGTATTTCGCGGCATCCCCAGCAGGCCAGTCAGGGTGTTGATGATCGCTTGTTGCCGCGCACGGTCTGTCTGGTGCACGGCTTCTGCGGCGGCGACATCGGCGTCGCAGTGAGGGCAGGTCACTTCGTGCGCATGGATGTACTGCAAGCAACCGCGACACAGCGCCAGTTGCGGTGGAATACGTCCTTCGTCCGGCGATTTCTGGCCCTGGTTTGCCCAGGCCAGCTTGATCACCTGGCCGCTGTCGCTGACGCTGCTGACCGTCTCGCCGGTATCGATGCGCTCGGTGATCAGGTCAAAACGTCCGACGGCGAAGGACGTCTTGGCCGCGTCTTCGAGTTTGACGATACGCTCGCGTAGCCCGCGTTTTTGCAGGTCCAGCGCGCGGTAATGGCAGTAGGGGTTGTTGCCGGGTTTGCCAAGCAGGGAGTGCGACGTCCAGGTGCAGCCGCCACGGCAGACGTCGTTGTAGTAACAGCTTCGGCAGTAACCCCACAGGTCTTCGACGCCGCGCAGGCGGCCAAAGTGCATGCCTTCGCTGTAGTGCCAGATATCGTGCAGGCTCATGTTGCGAACGTTGCCGCCGGAAAACCCCACGGTTGCCAATGACGGGCAACCCTTGACGGTGCCGTCGGCCTCCAGCGCCAGCACAGTCTGGCCGGCGGCGCAGCCACTCCAATGCACGCGCTCGTCGCCGAAACCACGCCACATATGTTCATAAGGGCCGTAGTAACCAATGTTGTTGCCCACGTTCATCAGCAGGCCGCGATCGACACCTTCGCGATACAGACGCGCCAGCAACGGCATCACTTCCAGCAGTTGATAAGGCTGCAATAACAGCTCCGGGTGATCGACGGCATTGCCCATGGCGACCGTCAGCTGGATCTGCCAGTGAGTGGCGCCGAGGCCGATGATCAGGTCCATCAGATCAGGCAGATCGGGCAACGTGGCCGCGCCGATTTGTGTGTTGACGCTCACCGCAAGCCCGGACTGTTTGGCGCGTCGCAAGGTGTCTACCGCCTTGTCGAACGAACCCGGAACATTGCGCACTGCGTCATGCAGCGGGGCCAATCCATCCAGTGAAACACCGACGCCATTGAGCCCGGCATCCACCGCTGCCTGCATTTTCGCCGGTGTCAGGTTGCGTCCACCGGTTTGTATGGCGCAATACATGCCGTGATCGTGGATGGCCTGGATCAGCTGCGTCCAGTCCTTGCGCAAATAGGCTTCACCACCGATCAGGGTGATCTCGCGGGTGCCGAGGGCGGCCAGGGAATCGATGACGTCCAGGCATTCCCGGGTGTTCAATTCATCGGGTCGTCTGTGGCCGGCGCGTGAGCCGCAATGCAGGCATTTGAGATCGCAGGCCAGGGTGATTTCCCAGACCACATGCACCGGCACGTAGCGTTTGAGGTCGGTTTCACTGAGGTAGCGGGCAGGGCGACTGTCTGACATGGAAAATCCTTGCGCACAACGCGTGCGCGGCACGAATCCATCGAAGTGTTCGCGCCTTCCTTGGGGCAGTGGCGCGACCGGATTTACCTTTTGTTGTTGAAGTGAGCCGGGCCAGTCAGTTAAGCGCGGAACCCTGTGGGAGCGGGCTTGCTCGCGAAAGCGGTGTGTCAGGCGACATCAATATTGACTGTGCTGGCGCCTTCGCGAGCAAGCCCGCTCCCACATGGATGCTTGCCTGACGGCATTACCGGGTGCGGGTTAGCGAGCCTCCAGCCGGGCGATTTCAACGTTCAACTGATCCAGTGCGTTACGCAGCGCACCGCTGTGGGCCAGTTGCTGTTCACCCTGGCTGACCACGGCCTTCAGTTGCGCCAGGTCACCGCTGGCTTGCGCTTGCTGGACCGCGACGGCGTAGAGCGGCACCGCATGGTGCGGATGCTCTGGGCGCACAATAACGGGAGCCTGGCTGACCGCCGCGTGTTTCACGTAATGCCAGACGCCCTGTTCCTGATATTTGTAGTCGACATAACCACTCGCCCAATCGCCGCCTAAAATGCCCTTTAAACCGAAGGTCTGGGCGATCTGGCTGAGAGGGCCGCTCGGGCTGCCCGCCAGGGTGAGGATGATGTGGTTCTCCGCCGTCGGCACCAGTTTGGCCTCGGAATACTCACCCCATACACGGGCACGGAAGTTGAGGGTCGGGTAGGTGCTTTGGAAAATACTGGCAATCCCGCTGACTTTTTTCTTTGTGGTATCCACCAGCAGATCGAGGGTTAAAACCGGTGCGCCCAGCAGGTGATTGCTGACATTGAGGCGGGTATGAAAAAGTCCGATTGACATGGTGCTACTCCCTTATTTGTATTCAAGACAAGTCGGGCATATTTCGTGGTCGAGTCAGCGGCGTTCCTGCCGGCTGATTTCTTCCTTGGCCGTTTCAAGCGCCGTCTGCAGTTGGGGTTGCTGATCCAGTTGCTGCTGGGCCAGGCGCGACAGGCTTTTCATCTGGGCTAGGTCACCGCTGGCCATTGCACTTTGGATCGGTGCGGCGTACAGCGGCATGATGGGCGGATACGATGATTCCGGCGGAATCACCGGGCCGGGCTCCAACGGCAGCGGGGAGACGTGGGACGGCACCGCCTCAATGAGGTGGGCGGGAGCATTGTTGACCTCGACCCACTGCTGACCATTCAAGTACGAATAGTTGGCGACACCTTCTTTCCAGTCGGTGCCCACCACCAGTTGCAACTTGAAATTCACGATGGAATTGGAGCCCGAGCCGCCATGATTGCCTTGTGCGGTGATCAGGATTTTGCTGACGCCGGGTGACATGACCGTCAGGTAGGTGTACTCGCCCCAGACATCGGAATGCACATCCAGCGGCGGGTTGGTTGCCTGAGTGATTGCGGCGGTGCCGTTTACAGTCTCATCAGGGGTAAAGACCAAAAGATTAAGTGCCAGACTTTGTGCGCCCGGTGCCGAAGTACCAATTCGGTAGCCGAGCGGGAACAAGCCGACAGATTGCTGAGTAGAGCCAGACATGGTTATTGCCTCCATTGCAATAAGGGGAGCGGAAATAGCTGTTAGTGCTTTTCCAGGCGTGCGACTTCCTTGGCCAATTGCTCGTAAGCGGTAGTTAGCTCTTTGTTTTCTGGTGTGGATGCATCGCGTTGTTTCAATAGCGTCTTCATTTGCGGCAGGTCGCCGGTCTTGATCGCGCTTTGGATGGCCACCCCATAGGGGGGCATGCTATGGCGAGTTGAATTGCTCATAACGGTTCCTTCCGTGGTGTTTACGGGCACTGCTGTCATCAGCAGTTTTTGCAGTTAAGCAGGCGCGGATAAATATGCAATGAATAATGGGAGCGTAATTTTTAATATTATTTTATTAATCGCGATGGGTTAGCAGGCGCTAGGTTCAATATTAAGAATGGCGATGAAGGATGATCTATTCAGTAACTTCTTCATAAGTGTTATTCCGTATCGCCATTATGTTTATTTGATTAATCAAGCCAAGTAACGCCGAAACCAGGCCAGTGTCCGGTCCCAGGCAAGCCTGGCGGCGGCATCATCGTATCGAGGTGTGGAGTCGTTGTGGAAACCGTGGTTAACGCCCGGATAGATATAGGCTTCATAGGTCTTGCCGGCCGCTTTCAACGCCTGCTCGTAGGCGGGCCAGCCTTCATTGATGCGCGTATCCAGTTCGCCATAGTGGAGCAGCAGCGGGGCTTTGATTCTGGGGACATCTTCAGCCTTTGGCTGACGGCCATAAAAGGGCACGGCGGCCCCTAACTCCGGATAGGCCACGGCTGCGGCATTGGCGACTCCACCGCCATAACAGAAGCCGGTGATGCCGACTTTCCCGCTGGTGGCATCATGTTTCATCAGCCACTCGATGGCGGCGAAAAAGTCATTCATGAGCTTTTCCGGGTCGACGGTTTGCTGCAATTCCCGGCCTTTGTCATCGTTGCCGGGATAGCCGCCCACCGACGTCAGGCCGTCAGGGGCGAGGGCGATGAATCCCGCTTTGGCGAGACGCCGGGCGACGTCCTCGATGTAAGGATTTAGCCCACGGTTTTCATGCGCGACCACCACCGCCGGCACCTTGCCGGTGGCTTTGGCAGGGCGCACCCAATAACCACGAACCTGCCCGTGACCCTTGGGCGAGGGGTAGGTGATGTACTCGGCGATGACGTCGGGGTCGGTAAATTGCACCTGCTCGGCCAGCGCATAATTCGGGCTCAGGGCGGCGAGGAGGGCTGTTGCCGTCAAGCCGCCCAAGGTGAACAGCGCCGCACGATCAAGAAACGCTCGCCGGTTGATTTTGCCGTGGGCGTAGTAGTCGTAGAGTTCGAGCAGTTCAGGGGCAAAGTCTTTCGCCGTGAGACGGTCCATCTATGTGTTTCCTGTTGGTTGATTCATAAAAAGCGGAGGGGCAGCGCCTAATGCCAGTCAGTTAAGCATGCGAAACCTGTGGGAGCGGGCTTGCTCGCGAAAGCGGTGTGCCAGGCGACATTAATGTCGACTGACACGCCCTCTTCGCGAGCAAGCCCGCTCCCACATGGATTGCTTAACTGACTGGCATTAGCGCTCAGCCCCCCGCTGTTCATGGCTATGGCAATCAGCTCCCAGCCTGTTTGTTCAACGCCTCTTCAGCCGCTGCAATTTCTGCCTGACGCTTGATGATCATGTCGCCTACAGGTGGACCCTGGAAGCGCCGGGCTTCAAAGGCGAACCAGACAATCGCCGTCAGAATCAGAAAACCGAGCGTGATGTACAGCGCCCAATCGTTCGGTGGCTGGATGCCGATGACAAAGATCAGCACCATCGAAAGGACCGAGAGGATGGCGAACAACGAGTAAAACCCGCGCCCCATGTTCCACGGCCCCATGGTCGGCCACTTCGCAGTCCCGTAGGTAAACAGGCCCAGCACGATGGGAATGATGAAAGAGAAGAACAGGAAGATCACCGTGCAGGAGACCACGATCGTGTAAACCGGCGTTTCGCCGATCGATACCAGGGACGATCCCCACACGAACAACACCGCGAGCGTGGCACCGGTCCAGATCGCCGCCACCGGGCTGCGATGGGTCGGTGAGACTGAGGCCAATGCTTTGGAGAAGGGCAGGCCGCCGTCACGGGAAAACGCGAAGATCATGCGTGAGACCGAGGTCACGGTCGCCAGCCCGCAGAGAACCTGCGAGATGAAAATGGCCAGATAAAGCGCCATCTTGATCGCCGGGTTCACCTGAGTGTCCATCGCCCAAAAGAACACATTCCAACCCTGCTTCGCCGCTTCGTCCATGCTTGGCAGCATCAGTACAAACGAGCAGAGCATCACCCAGCCGAACAGCAACGACCAGGCCACCGAACTGACCATCCCGACCGGTACCGACACGGATGCCTGATGGGTTTCTTCGGAGGTATGCGCCGAGGCGTCATAGCCGGTGATGGTGTAGATCGGCAAGAGCAGGCCGAGCATGAAAATCCAGCCGTTCGACACCTGTGGCCAGACGTTGCCGCCGGCTTCGCCGGAGTAGTTGCCGAAGGTCACCAACCGGGCGAACTCAAAGCTGGGGGCGGCGATCAGGCAGACGATGGTCAGCGCGAGCGCCGTGGCGAAGATCAGGTAGCCCGAGAAGTCAGTGAGCTTTGCGGTCAGGCCGATGCCGAAGTGGTTACACAAGGCCTGGAGGCCGGTCAGGATCGCCAGAAAAGTGATCCGTGTGGTGATGGTGTCTTCCATTCCCAGGGCCGGTCCGAAGGCGCCGAAAAAGAAGTAATAGGTACCGACGTTGATCGCGCCGAGCACCGTGATCAGCCCCAACAGGTTGAACCAGGCCGTCAGCCAGCCGGTGAAGCGGTTACCGAGAATCGAGCCCCAGTGATAGAGGCCGCCAGCGGTTGGGTAGGCCGAGGAAATCTGTGCCATGGCCATGGCGAAAACCCCGGAGATCAGGCAGCCCAGTGGCCAACCGATACCGATGGCTGCACCGCCTGCACCCGAAGTGCCCTGTGCCAGTGAGTTGATGCCACCCGAGAGGATGCAAATGATCGAAAAGGAAATGGCAAAGTTGGAGAAAACGCCCATGCGTCGCGAGAGTTGCTGGGCATAGCCCATGTTGTGCAACACCTTGAGGTCGTCGTCTTGTGGCGCGGTGGCGCCGGGTTGGCTTACTGGACTCATAGCGTGTGCTCTTGTTCAGGTTTTGATCCACATCCATCCGCGTTGTGCGTTGCCGAATGGGTTTGTCTTCAACCCCCTGTCGTACTGCTCCTGCCTCTAACGGTTGAAATCCATCCAGGTTTTCGTGCTCACACGTTGGCCAGGACAGACGATTGCTCTAGAGACGGCCGTGAAACGCCGCGTCGAAAATTTCTGCCGCGCCAGTTCGTGTCAATGGCAGCGGGTTGCCGCCGGCGCAGGGGTCGACAATCGCCATGTCCGCGATTAAATCGACCTGCTTGTCATCCACCCCCAGTTCAAACAGCGTATGCGGCACGCCGATGTCTTTGCGCAGCTTGAGAACGAAGGCCAGAAAGCTGTCGAAGCCTGGGGAGGGCAGGCGCAAATAAGCCGCCAGGCGGGTGATGCGTTCTTCGATGGCCGGGCGATTGAACTTGAGTACATAGGGCATGAACGTGGCATTGGTCATGCCGTGGTGGGTGTCGTACAGGGCGCCCACAGGATGGGCGAGTGCGTGCATGCCACCCAGGCCTTTCTGGAAAGCGGTAGCGCCCATCGCCGCAGCCGCCAGCATTTGCGCACGCGCGTCGAGGTCGGAGGGGGTGTGTACGGCGCGTACCAGGGCATTGGCCACCAGGCGCATGCCTTCCACCGCAATACCTTCGGCCATCGGATGAAAGCCGGGAGCGCAGTACGATTCCAGGCAATGGGCAAAGGCGTCCATGCCGGTGCCGGCGGTGACTTTTGCCGGCATGCCGACGGTGAGGGCCGGGTCGCTGATGACTACGCGCGGCATCATTTTCGGGTGAAAGATGATGCGTTTGGTGTGCGTACGCTCGTCGATGATCACCGCCGCACGGCCCACCTCGGAACCGGTCCCCGCGGTGGTCGGCACCGCAATGACCGGGGCGATGCTGCTTTCGTCGGCGCGTGTCCAGTAGTCGCCGATGTCTTCGAAATCCCAAACCGGTCGGGTCTGGCCACTCATGAACGCGATGAGCTTGCCCATGTCCAGCCCGCTACCACCGCCGAAGGCGACCACACCATCGTGGTTGCCTGCGCGCCAGGCATCGAGCCCTCCCGCCAGATTGGCTTCAATCGGATTGGGCTTGAGGTCGCAAAACAGCGCGACGCCAAGGCCGGCGGCGCGCAAAGATTCCACTGCCGCGGTGGTGATCGGGGCACGCGCCAGGCCACTGTCGGTGACCAGCAACGGTCGCTGGATACCTTGGCTGCGGCAGACCTCGGCCAGTTCGGCGATGCGGCCGACACCGAAGCGGATGCTCGTGGGGTAATTCCAGTTCGCGGTCAGGCTCATGGCTCAGATCTCATGGCGCAGATGGAAGGATTTCGCGCGGGTCAGGTGTTCATAGCCAAGGCGCGACAGCGTGACGCCGCGTCCGCTGTTTTTCACCCCGGTCCAGGCCAGGGCCGGGTCCAGATAATCGCAGCGGTTCATGAACACGGTGCCGGTGGCGATCTCGTCGCCGATGTGTTCGGCGGCGGCCAGATCTTGGGTCCAGATAGAAGCGCTGAGCCCGAACTCACTGTCGTTCATCAAGGCGATGGCTTCATCGTCGCTGGCCACTGGCATGATGCCGACCACCGGGCCAAAGCTTTCCTCACGCATCACCGACATTTGGTGGGTGACGCCCACCAACACCTGCGGCGCTAGATAGGCGCTGCCGGGTGCATCGGCGGGAAAGTCCTTTGGATCGATCAACGCCTTGGCCCCTTGTGCCAGCGCATCGACGATCTGCCCGCGAACGAATTCAGCGGCGCTCGGCGTAATCAGCGGGCCGAGGGTGGTGGCTTCGTCCAGCGGGTTGCCCAGCACGTATTGGCGGGTCAAGGCGACGAAGCGCTCGACAAACGCCGGGTAGATTTTTTCATCGACATAGATACGCTCGACGGCGCAGCAGCTTTGCCCGGAGTTGAAGAAACTGCCGTCCACCAGGTTTTCCACCGCATGCTCAAGGTTGGCGTCTGCCCGAACGTAGGCCGGGTCTTTGCCGCCAAGCTCCAGGCCCACGCCAAGGAAGCATCCAGTGGCGGCGCTTTCCATGGCCTTGCCGGCGTCGACTGAGCCGGTGAAGTTCACCTGCTGCACGCGTCCTGAAGCGATGATCGTGGCGGTCTGCTGATGATCGAGCAGCACGTTGTGGAACAGGCCTTCAGGCAGATGGGCGCGGCGTAACGCCTCGGCGAAACGCTCGCCGACCAGCAGCGTTTGCGAAGCGTGTTTGAGGATCACGCTGTTGCCCGCCATCAGCGCCGGGATGATCGTATTTACTGCCGTCAGATAGGGGTAATTCCACGGCGCGACGACCAGCACCGTACCCAACGGTTCACGTTTGATACAGCGTCGAAAACCGGCGACAGGCGCAGGTTCAATTGCTGCCAACGCTTCAGGCGCAATGTCGATCATGTGCCGCGCACGTTCTTCGAAACCGCGTAGCTCGCCGGCGCCGAAGCGTACCGGGCGACCCATCTGCCAGGCCAGCTCCGGCACGATCTCGGCCTTCATCGCCAGCATTGCGTCCACGGCGGCGCTGCAAAATGCGGCGCGTTCGCTCAGCGGCCGGCGCTGCCATTGCGCCTGGGCGGCTGTGGCCGCCGCCAGAGCCTGGTCGAGCTGCGCCGCATCGGCACGGCGGCGTTCGGCGTAGACCCGGCCATCGACCGGGGAGATGAGTTGAACGATCTCAGTCATGGTGTGTGCTCAATAGCGCTCGAAGCCGCGCTGCAGTTCCCAGTCGGTGATGCGCCGGTCGTACTCTTTCTGTTCCCACTCGGCGGTGTGCACGTAGTGGTCGATCACTTCATCACCGAATGCCTCGCGCAACATGCTCGACGCCTTGAGTGCGGCGCAGGCATCGCGCAAGGTTTTCGACACTTCAGGCAAGTGCTCGTCGACGTAGGCATCGCCCTCGAAGGGCGGCGTAAGACTGAGCTTTTCGTCGATACCGGCCATCCCCGCGGCGATCAAGGCAGCGAAGGCCAGATAGGGGTTGAGGTCGGCACCGCCGATGCGGCATTCGATGCGGATGGCCTTGCTGCCTTCCGCGCACAAGCGAAAGCCTGCGGTGCGATTATCCCGGCTCCATACGGCCCGCGTAGGCGCGAAAGTGCCGGCCTGGAAGCGCTTGTACGAATTGATGTAGGGCGCAAGAAAACAGGTGATGTCGTTGGCGTATTTGAGCTGCCCGGCCACCCAGGAACGCATCAGTTTTGACATGCCAAACTCGGCCTTGGGATCAAAGAACAGCGGCTTCTTGGCATTTTTGTCCCATAGCGAATTGTGCACATGGCTGCTGGAACCGGCGGCGTCATAGCGCCACTTGGCCATGAACGTGATCGCCTTGCCCTGCAGTTGTGCAATCTCCTTGCAGGCGTGCTTGATGATCACGTGGTGGTCGGCCATGGTCAGGGCATCGGCATATCGGATGTTAATTTCTTCCTGCCCCGGCCCCCATTCACCCTTGGAGTTTTCCACGGGAATGCCGGATGCCTGCAGATGCTTGCGAATCGCCCGCAATACCGGCTCCTCGCGGGTGGTCTGCAGGATGTTGTAATCCTCGATGTAATGGCCGGCGGTCTTCGGCTTGTGGTAGTTGCGCTCGTGGATCGCCTCATAGCTCTCGTCGAACAGATAGAACTCCAGCTCCGAGGCGAACATGCCGGTATAGCCGCGTTCGCGCAGGCGCTCGACCTGCTTTTTCAGGATCGCCCGCGGGCTGTGCGGCAGGTCGCGCCGATGGTGATGATCGAGCACGTCGCAGAGCACCAGCGCCGTGCATTCCAGCCAAGGCACGCGACGCAAGGTGGCCATGTCGGGTTTCAGGACAAAGTCGCCATAGCCTTTGCTCCAGCTGGCCGCGGCGTAACCCGGCACCGGCTCCATGTCGATGTCGTCAGCCAGCAGGTAATTGCAGCAGTGGGTTTCTTCATGGCCGCTGTCGATGAAAAACTCGACCTGGAATCGTTTGCCGACCAGTCGTCCTTGCATGTCGACCATGCAGACCAACACGGTATCGATTTCGCCGGTGGCAGCGGCGCGCTTGAGTGCATCAAAGCTGAGGAGGGGCTCGGTCATCACGTCAGTCCTGCGTGAAAAGTTTGGGCCTGTCTGAAGTAGCTGTTGCAGACGCTCTCCAGAAAAAACCAAAACCTGCAGAATCGAGCATCGTGAGCAATGAGCTGCTGAAAGCTTAGCCTACTGTTGCCATGCGCAAGTTTCGGCTCGATGTAAACGGCGGTTATCTGGCTTGAACCATGGCCCGGGTTGCGATGCCGGGCCATGGTCAACAGCGGTCGCCTCGGTTAATTCCCGCCCACCACCATATGGCTGAACGGCGCCACATACGCCTGCAACGTCACCAGCCCGCCGACCAGAATCGCCAGCACCACGGAGTGGAAAAACACGTAGCGCAGGATTTCCCCTTCATGGCCGTACCAGCGGGTGGCGGTGGACGCGACCACGATCGACTGGGCGTCGACCATCTTGCCCATGACTCCGCCGGAGCTGTTGGCCGCGGCCATCAATACCGGGCTCAGGCCCAGTTGCTCGGCCGTTACCCGTTGCAAGCCGCCGAACAGCACGTTGGAGGCCGTGTCCGAACCGGTCAGGGCGACGCCTAGCCAGCCGAGCAACGTGCCGAACATGGGGTAGAAAATGCCCGTGGCGGCGAAAGCCAGGCCCATGGTGGCGTCGAGGCCCGAGTAGCGGGTCAGGAAGCCCAAGGCAAGCATGGCCACTATGGTGATGAGCGAGTAACGCACCACCCACAGCGTTCGCAGGTAATGGTGCAGCAGCTGCGGGATGGAATAACCCATCAGCAACCCGCCGAGGATCGCCGCCAGCAAGATGCCGCTGCCGGTGCTGGTGAGCCAGGTGAACTTGTAGACCGCGTCCTCTTTTTTAGGTGTAGGTACCACGGGCGGCACCTTCTCGATCTGTTGGTGAATGGTGGTGAAGGTCAAGGTCGGGGCAAAGATCGGGTTCGCCTCGCGCATCGGCTTGCCTTGGGGATCGAGCTTGGCCGAGTGGGTTTGCGGATCCATGACCGGGCGGGTATCGAACAGGTTTTTGAAGCTTTGGGTGCCCCAGGCAAACACGAAGACCGTGAGGATGATCCATGGCATCCACGCCCGCATTACGGCAGGTTTGGCGTCGCTGGCAAAGGTCGCGCTGGGTTTCTCGTCCGGGTCCACATCCACACTGGAGTTGTCGGCGCGCCCCGACAAGGCGGCGGAGGTGTGCACAGTAGCTGGCTTCCAGACCTTGAGGAAACCGGTCAGGCAGGCCATGGAAATCAGCGCGGCGATTACATCCACCAGCATCGGCCCGTGGTAGTTGGACACGAGGAATTGCGGTATGGCGAAGCTGACTCCGGCGACCAGGATCGCCGGCCATATTTCCAGCATCTTGCGCCAGCCGGCGAAGGCCCAGATCAGCCAGAACGGCACGATCACCGAGAAAAATGGCAGTTGCCGGCCGACCATCATCGACAGCTCCATTTCATCCAGCCCGGTCACTTTGGCCAGGGTGATGATGGGCGTGCCCAGGGCGCCGAATGCCACGGGTGCAGTATTGGCGATCAATGCCAGGCCAGACGCGGCCAGGGGCGAAAAGCCCAACCCGATCAGAATGGCCCCGGTCACCGCCACGGGGGTGCCGAAACCGGCGGCCCCTTCGAAGAAAGCGCCGAAGCAGAAGGCAATCAGCAGCAGTTGCAGACGTCGATCGTCAGTGATGCGCGCCAGGGAATCCTGCAGCACTTTGAACGAGCCGTTCTCGGTGGTCAGCCGATGCAGGAAGATGATGTTAAGCACGATCCAGCCGATCGGCAGCAGACCGTTGGCGGCGCCATATAGCGCGGCTGAGCCCGCCATGTCCGCCGGCATGCCGAAGGCAAAAATCGCAATCAACAAGGCCGAGCCCAGGGCCAACAACGCCGCCAGATGCGCCTTGATGTGGAAAAACGCCAGGGAGGCCAGCATCACCACCACCGGCACCGCCGCCATGATGGTTGATAGCATCGGGTTATCGAAAGGGTCGTAGATTTGCTGCCAGACCATGTTCCACCTCTGCTTTTATTGTTGGTAGCGCAGACCCCCGTGGGGGAAGGTGGTTTGGAGTATAGGTGGCATTACGCTGCTGTCCTGGCGGGGCCAGCCGTTCAGGTTTCGAGGTCGACCCCGAGGCGTGCGCTCCTTTCGACCATCGCCACGATCGTTGCGAAAAGCTCGTCCTGTGCCTGCACTGGCGTGATCTCTCCAGTCGCGGCGGCGTGGGACAGCGCCTCGGCTGCACCGAGCATCGCCCGAAGACTCGCTGGCGCGATTTCACCCGTTCCGGCGAAGGGGAGGAGGGCGTTGCGGCACTTGTCCATGAAGATCGCTTCGTACTCGCGCTTGATCTTTTCCAGTTCAGGCGAGCTGGTCAATGCGGCGATCACGCCGGGTATCTCGCGGCCCTGAAGAAGGACGCAATCAACATAAGACGAGGCGATGACCATTGCCTTGCTGGCCAGGGTTGGTTCACTGGTTTGAAGCGCAGCGTCCATAAGCGCGGTCTGACGCGCGTCGAACTCCTGATAAAGCGCCGCCAGCAACCCGGGACGGGTGGTGAAATGATCGTAAACCACCGGTTTGGTCACCCCCGCCTGTTCGGCGAGCCGGCCCAGGGTCAACGCTTCCGTGCCTTCCTCTCGAACCAGCTGCCAGGCGACATCCAGCAACTGGCGCTGGCGCTCTTCCCGTGACATCCGGCGACGCGGTTGCGGGTTGGAATCCTGCTCAGGTGTTTCGGTGCTTGACATGCTTATGTACCAAAAGTAGCTTACTGGTCGTAACTTACCAAGAGTATATAAGGCTCGTCTCTGGCCCTCAATCACTCATTCCGTAGCAGGAGTTTCGACATGCACGCACTCATTGTTGTAGCTCACCATGATCTACAGTCGCTCACCCATAGCCTCGCGAGGCAGATCGGCGAAGGTGTATCCGCAGCTGATTCCGACAACTCGTTCGAGATCGCGGACCTTTGGGCGCAAGGGTTCGATCCAAGGTTCGGCGCGGCCGATCTCGCCGTCCATCATCGGGAAGCACCGCCTCCCGCCGATGTGGCCGCCGAGCAGGCGAGAATCGATGGCGCCGATGCGCTGGTGCTGGTGTATCCGGTTTATTGGTGGTCGATGCCGGCGCTGCTCAAAGGCTGGATCGATCGGGTGTTCGCCAATGGCTGGGCATTCGATTTCAGTGCGGATGCCAAGTTGGAGAAGAAGCTTCGCCACCTGCGGGTTCACCTTGTGGGTGTCGGCGGCGCAGATGCGGGAACCTATGCGCGCCACGGTTATGCCGACGCCATGAAGACGCAGATCGACCATGGAATCTTCGATTATTGCGGTGCCAGCGTTGTGACGTCCGAGCTGTTGCTCGACTCGGAAATCCAGGAGCCGACGGTTCATCTGGAGGTTGCGCGGGTGATTGGTCGTGATCTTTTCGGTGCATCCAGGCGCAGCGACGCGGCTCAGGATATTCACCTTTGCCGACCGGTCAGCGCCGACGCTTTTTGACAGGCAAAAAAAGAGCCTCAAAGCTCTTTGATGGGGAGGAAGTAGAGCCCAGAGGCTCAAGATGCGCATGAAACAAGTGGTGAGCTTATTGGGGTTCAGTTCACTCACCACCTACGCAACGGCTTAAACCTCCAACCGCTACGTATCAACATCGTAAGAAGCCGGTGGCTGGTACTCAAGTACCATTAGTCTAATCCCCCCGGCCAGCCTGCCTGACGCAGTGCTTTGAGCAAGGTGTTGGCATCCAGGCCCGGCACCGTATGGCCATTGCCTTCGGTGGTGTTCGCGGCCAGCAGGGCGTTGATGATGGCTTCTTCCACGGTTTCGGTGGCGGCCAGGAACAGCTCGCTGATGTGGTCGTTGTTGACCATTCTCAGGTGGTCGCAGGTGGGCGCGCCTTTGCCTTCATAGGCGGCTGGCGGCACGTGCTGATTGCCGGTGGCGAAGGCCACAAAAATGTCGCCGCTGTGGTCTTCATTGCCACCACCGGTGCGGGCCAGGCCGAGGCTGGCACGTTGCGCGAGGCGCGTGCATTGGTGGGGTAAAAGAGGCGCGTCGGTGGCCAGGCAGACGACGATGGAGCCCATGCCCGGATGGGGCAGGGAGGCTTTGAGGAAGGGCGAGTCGACCTGCTCCATATAACGCCCAACCGGGTAGCCGTCGACGCGTAATTCGTGACGAATGCCGTGGTTGGCCTGGACGATTGCGCCGACGGTCCAGCCTCCTTGAGCGCTATTCAGCCGGCGCGATGCGGTGCCGATCCCGCCCTTGAATTCATGACAGATCATCCCGCTGCCACCGCCCACCGCGCCTTCGATGACCGGGCCGTCGACGGCTGCGTGCAGAGCTTCGGCCACATGTTCAGGACGTACATGAAAACCGTTGATGTCATTGAGCAAGCCGTCGAACGTTTCCAGCACCACGGGCATGTTCCAGTAAAGGCGCCCGTCGTCGGGTTGCTCCTGACGATCCAAAACGATCAGCGCATCGCGCACGATGCCCAGGCTATGGGTGTTGGTGAAGGCAATCGGGCTGGTCAGCAGGCCGGCCTCGCGAATCCACTCAAGCCCCGTGGCATCGCCGTTACCGTTGAGCACATGGACGCCGGCGAAGCATGGTCGTTGATTGGCGGAACCGGCGCGTGGCTCGATCAGCGTGACACCGGTGTAGATGTCGCGGCCGCTGGCGGTTTGTCCTCGCACATTGCTGTGGCCGACCCGTACACCGGGCACATCGGTGATGGCGTTGAGGGGGCCGGGTTGCAGTTGGCCGAACTGAATGTTCAGGTCGCGGGCACGTGGTTTCATCGTTTCTCTCATCTTCAATTTATAAAAAGGGGGCTTATTGGCCCGAAGGTAAGAAACCTGTGGGAGCGGGCTTGCTCGCGAAAGCGGTGTGTCAGACGACATCAATGTTGGCTGTGCCGCCGCCTTCGCGAGCAAGCCCGCTCCCACATGGATTGCGTAGGATCACTGACCGTTCTTCACGGCGCTCCAGACGCGAGTGCGTACGCGCTCGGTCGCCTTGGGCAGAGGTTCAAGGGTAAACAGCTTGGCCAAGGCCTCGGTCGGCGGGTAAATGGCAGGGTTGTTGCGAGTCGCCTCGGCCACCAGGCTGGTCGCGCTACGGTTGCCGTTGGGATAGGACAGATGGTCCGTGACCGGGGCGATGACTTCGGGGCGCATCAAGTAGTCGATGAACGCCAGGC
The DNA here is from genome assembly GCF_000282495.1 of Pseudomonas sp. GM79. Taxonomy (GTDB): domain Bacteria; phylum Pseudomonadota; class Gammaproteobacteria; order Pseudomonadales; family Pseudomonadaceae; genus Aquipseudomonas. The sequence goes on along the minus strand of NZ_AKJE01000036.1, from coordinate 39,421 downwards.
CTTGCTGCGGATGCGGCGCGTCCTTGAGCAGCACCAAGGTGTCGAACCACACCGGCGCCCCTTCCTTCGGCAGGCTGTAGGCGATCTTCACACCATTGCCTGCTTGTTCGGCGTTGGTCTTGGCTTCCAGCATCGCGCCGGACCAACCCACCGCCACGCAGATGTTGCCGTTGGCCAGGTCGCTGATGAATTTTGAAGAATTGAAGTAGGCAATGTGCGGGCGCAGCTTGAGCAGTAGCGCCTGGACTTTCTTGTAGTCCTCGGGGTTGGTGCTATTGGGTGGCAGGCCCAGGTAATGCAGCGCGACCGGCAGCATCTCCGAAGGCGAGTCGAGCATAGCCACGCCGCACTCGCCGAGCTTGGCCAGGTTCGCTTCGTTGAACACCAGCTCCCAGGAGTCCACCGGCGCCTTGTCGCCCAATGCGGCGCGGACCTTGTCGACGTTGTAGCCGATGCCGTTGGTGCCCCACAGATACGGCACAGCGTACTGATTACCCGGATCGTTGTTGGCCAGTTTCGCCAGCAGCGCGGTATCCATGTTTTTGTAGTCAGGCATTTGCGCGCGGGGCAGTGGTGCAAGTGCCCCGGCCTTGATCAGCGTCGGCAGGCTGAAGTTGCTGGCCACCACCACGTCGTAGCCGCTGCGGCTGGTCAGCAGTTTGCCTTCCAGGACTTCGGCGCTGTCGAAGGTGTCGTAAACCGGCTGGATCCCTGTGTCGCGCTTGAAATCCTGCAAGGTGTTGGGGCCGATGTAGTCGTACCAGTTGTAGACGTTCACGGTGGGGGCGTCAGCGGCGATCGCCGAAAGCGAAGCGCACAAACAGGCGCCCAGTCCCAGGTTGATATGCGAGCGATGACAACTCATGATGCGGCACTCCTGGCCTGCTGCAGGCCGGTGATGATCAGGTGCTTGCAGCGTATCGGCAGGCGGGGGACTCACCCATTCCCATCATGGGTTACTCGAAAGGGGTAGGGCGTGGACGCGTTGCTCAAAGAATTGCCGGTGCACCAAGGGTTGGCGCGGGTCTTTGCGGCGCTGGGTCAGGACGGGTTCTGGCGTGCGCTGGTGGATACGCTACGGCTATTGGTGCCACTGGATAACGCGTTGGTCGCGGTAATGCGATCGGGGCGAGTGCCACGGCTGCTGATTGATTTCGACTCCAAGGGTGGCGCCGACGAGCATGAAGAACTGGCGGACTACAGCGCCGGCATGTACCTGCTCGACCCGTTCTACCAGGCCGCTTGCGCCGGTATTGCCGATGGCTTGCACAGCCTGGCCGCCGTGGCTCCCGACCAGTTTCAGCAGAGCGAGTATTACCTGAGCTACTTCCGCTCGGTGGTGGGTAGCGACGAGTTGCAGTTCATGGTCAACGTCGACGGCGCGGTACTCGGTTTATCGTTGGGCCGCTCGACGACGTTCACCCTTGAAGAGCAGGGCCGTCTGCTGTGCGTGCGCGATTGGGTGCTGGCGGCCATGCGCCGTCACCTGCAACTGATGCCCCCGGAAGGGCCGACCGCCGAGACCGTGGCCGGCGATCTGGCGACCCTGCTGGATCGCTTCGACGCGCGTTTATCGGTGCGCGAAGTCGAAACGGCGCGGCTGATTCTCCAGGGCTTCTCCAGCAAAGCCATCGCCCAGCAACTGGGTATTTCCCCGGAAACGGTGAAGGTGCATCGGCGCAATCTCTATCACAAGCTTAATGTGAATGGGCATGGGGAATTGTTTGCGCTGGTGTTGCAGCCGCGTTGAATCAACGATCAAAAGATCGCAGGCTTCGCCAGCTCCTACATTGACCGTATGCAACCTCAATGTAATGGGTGTACCCAACCCCCGTAGGAGCTGCCGAAGGCTGCGATCTTTTGATCTTTTGATCTTTTGATCGAACTACCCCTGCCTGAACACCAACGCCTTCAACCCGCACTCAACATCGGCATCGGGAAACTCTGGCGGATTCTCCAGCCGCTGCTCAAACCGCAAGCTTGGCGCTTCGCGGGTGACGCCATCGATGAGAAAGTCCGCACCGAACGCCGGATCGTTCATGCAGGCCAGCACCGCGCCCTGTGGGCTGAGCAATTCTGGCAGGCGGCGCAGCACGCGCTGGTAATCCTTGGTCAGCAGAAAACTGCCTTTCTGAAAGGACGGCGGGTCGATGATCACCAGATCGTAAGGACCATTGCTGATGACCTTGCCCCATGACTTGAACAGGTCATGGCCGAGAAAACTCACCTTGCTCAAGTCATGCCCATTGAGCCGATGATTGTCGCGGCCACGGCTCAGGGCCGAGCGAGCCATGTCCAGATTGACCACATGCGTAGCGCCACCCGCAATGGCAGCCACCGAAAACCCGCAGGTATAGGCGAACAGGTTCAACACCCGCTTGCCATCAGCATTGGCCCGCACCCAATCGCGGCCGTAGCGCATGTCGAGGAACAGGCCGGTGTTCTGTTTGCGGCCCAGATCCACGCGATAATGCAGGCCGCCCTCGGTGATCGTCATCTCGTCGATCGGCTCCCCGAGCAGCCATTCGGTGGTGCTTTCCGGCAGGTATCGATGTTGCAACAGCAAGGTATGCGCGCCGGATGTCGTCCATGCAGGCGACTGCGTGATCGCCATCAGCCGCTGCTTCAAATCGTCCAGTTGCGACGCTTGCGGTTCCTTGAACACACAGACCAGCACCACGCCCTGCAGCCAGTCGACAGTCAATTGCTCCAGCCCCGGCCAGCAGCGGCCACGGCCGTGGAACAGCCGACGGGTTTCTGCGGGCGCAGCCGCAAGCGCTGTCAGCAAATGGTCGTGGAGGACGGAGAGGGCATCTGGGTTCATCGGGAAAAGTCGGCCGTGCATAGGGGGGCGGCATTTTAACCACAATTCGCCCCCTCCACGAACGAACAGCGCGCGCGTTTACCAATCCACCGAATAACTGAGCGCCAATCGACGCCCTTCGGCATGAGGGTAAGGCGCGGCCGCATTGGCCTGCATGTAGAGCGTTTCGTAGTTGCGATCGCTCAAGTTATAGACGCCCATGTCCAGTTTGCCCACCGGCAGCTCCACGCCGGCCAGCAGGTCGACCGTGGTATAGCCTTCGATTTTACGCCCGTTGCCATCCTGAAAACCGGCGTCGTAGCTGTCCAGGCGCATCGCCTGCAACCGCAGGTTGTAGTCGTCCTGCTCATAGGCGACGAAGGCGGTGGTTTTGGCCGGAGAGATGCGCGTGGCCGGCAGGTCGAGCCATTCGCCGTTCTGACGGGTTTCACCTTTGGTCCAGGCGTAGGTTCCGCCCAGCGACCAGGCTTGATCGAGGTGATAAGTCAGGCTGGTCTCGACACCGCGCACGCGTTCTTTCTGATCGATCAGCCGTTGCGCACGGGTGACGGAGTCGTAGTACTGCGTCACGTCCGAACGGTTCTCGAACAGGGTGACGTTGGCCTGCAACGACTCCCAGTCACCGCGCCAGCCGAGCTCGTAACTGTCGACCTTGATCGCCTGAGCATTGAGGTCCTGGATGTTGTAACTGCCGCGCACATCACGCAAGAAGCGCTGCACATCGGGCAGCGAGAAGCCCTGGCTGAAGTTGACGAACACATCCTGCTCACTGCTGATGTGGTAGACCGCACCGAGGTTGTAGAGGGTGTCCTCGTACTTCAGCGTGCCGCCGGGCAACACCTCGGTCACGCCTGCTTGCCAAATGCCACCGAAGGCGATGCTGTCGGCAACATCGCTGTGAATCCACTCGTGCCGCGCACCGCCGCGCAGGGTCCAGTCGCCGATATCCCAGCTCGATTGAGCGAAGAGCGCCGTGGTGTTGGTTTCAATGTCCGGGCCGAAGGCGTAGCGCTGGCCTGTCGGCGTGTAGGCCAAGCCGTCGACGCGATAACGGTCGCCCTGCTGGCTGATTTGTTCGTTCTCGAAGTCGGCGCCCCAGACCAGGTTGCCGGTGGCGCTGCCAATCGAGGGCAGGGTGCTTTCCACGGCGGTACGCAGGCCATAGACCTCGGCTTCGCTCTCGGAAGCCACGACCCCGGCATTGGCACCCCAGTTGTAGGGGAAGAACCGCGCTTGCTGTTTGCGCCAGTAGCTTTCCACCATCAAGTGCTGGCCGAACAGATCGCGATCGCTGTAATTGAAGTTCACCGCCTGGTTATGGGTGAACGGCTGGTCGCTCAACTGCAACCCTTTGATCGCGACCGACTCGCCATTGCGAGAGCCGGCCACATAGCCGGTGTCCTGTTTGTCCTCATACTCCTGCAGGGACAGGCTCAGGCGTCGATCGTCATCCAGATCGAAGCCGAATCTGGCGTGCAGGTCATGGCTCTCAGTGTCCATGTTGCTGCCCTGAAACGCTTCCTGGGCGATGCGGTTGCCGTTGCCGTCGAACTGGTCGTTGCGTTGCAACAGGTCGGCGGACACGTACCAGTCGAAGGCGTTCTGGCGTCCGGTCACGCTCTGGAACACTTCGTAGGCAAAACCTTTGCGATTGAGGTTGTCGGCGGTGCTGAGCCCTACGCGGCTGCTCATCGCCAGGGATTGCCCCTCGTTACGCTTGGTGATGACGTTGATGATGCCTCCCGAGGCGCCTGCGCCATAGAGGCTGCTGGCACCGGAGACCACCTCGATGCGTTCGATACTCGACGGCGCGATGCTGTTGAGCTGGCGTGAAACGTCGCGACTGGCGTTCTGCGACACACCATCGATCAGCACCAGCACGTTACGCCCGCGGATGGTCTGGCCGTAGTTGCTCATGGTGCCGGAGGAGGGCGCCAGACCGGGCACCAGCGTGCCGAGAATATCGGCCACCTTGCGCCCGGCAGCGGATTGTTGCGCGATCTCCTTTGCCTGAATCAACTGCACGGTGCCGGGAATCGAGGCGATGCTGGCCTCGCTGCGTGTGGCGGATACCACGGTGTCGGACAGTGACAGCGAGCCGCTGCCCAGTTCTAGGGGCGTCGGAGCCGGTTGTAGCGTGACGCTGTTTTTTCCGCTGAAGCGCCATTGCAGACCACTGTCGCGCAACAGGCTATTGAGTGCCTGTTCGGTGCTGTAATCACCCTTGAGTGACGGCGCTGTTTTGCCACGCAGCAGCGCCGCGTCGACGCCGATGGATAGCCCGGTCTGCGTGGCCAGTGCCGTCAGTGCCGTGTCCAGCGGCTGGCTCCCCAGTTCGAAGTGATAAGTGTCTGTCGCAGAGTCGGCGAAGGCTGGTACAGCGCAGCTCAAGGCAAGTGCCAGAGCGCTCAGGCGAAAGAGGGAGAAGGTCTGGTTGGTCATTGTTGTTGCTCATGGAATCGACTGTATTAACTCCAATGACCGGGCTGAAATGAAATCGGGCAGTTGTCTTGAAGATTTTTTTGGGGAGCGCCGCCGTTTGCTCGGTTATCCCCCGTAGGAGCTGCCGCAGGCTGCGATCTTTTGATCTTTTGATCTTTTGATCTTTGACGGTCTCCTTATCGCCACAAATCAAGATCAAAAGATAATCGTGCTCAGGGTCAGCGCCGCCGCACCTGCACCACGTATTTGCTGTAAGTCTCGATATGAATCGGCAAGGCCGCCTGCAACAAGGCCAGTGCGGCATCGCTGTCTTGCGCGGGCAGCACGCCGGTAAAGCGCAGGGTTTGCAATTGCGCATCCGACGCCCAGATAACTCCCCGGCGATGCTGATCAATTTCGGCCAATACTTCGGGCAGTGGCCTGTCGTGGAAAATCAGCCGGGCGGGGGTCGAAGCGATCGTCTGCGTGGAGGGCGCCATCCAGTTTTGCACGGGCAGCCACTGGCCGACGGCGATCGCCACCGGTAACACCAGAGCTGCGCCCATCAGGCGGGCACGACGGGGCCGGGCTTTCGGTGGTGGAGAGAAGGATTGCCAAAGCTGCTGAAGTTGTTCGAACAGTTGCGCATGGCGCACATCGGCAGCGTGCCAGGCGTTGAATTCGGCCAGAACTTCAGGTGAGGGCACCTCGTCCAGACGCACCAGCCAATGGGCCGCCTGCTCGCGGATCTGATCCTGGGTGAGGATTTCAGTCATCGCTCAACCCCTCGGGCAAGGCGTCGAACAAACGGGCATGGCAGTGTGCGAGCGACTTCGCCAGGTACTGCTTGACGCTGCTTTCGGAGACCTGAAGGTGTCTGGCAATTTCGGCATAGGAACAGCCATCGACACGCGCCATCAGAAAAGCCTTGCGCGGTTTCTCGTCCAGCTCTTCGAGCAATAGCAACAGCACTTTGCCGAGCAATTGGCGCACGGCAATGATCTGTTCCGGGCCTTGTTGGGCCTGCTGATCGAGCAGAACGACCATACTGCGCAGGGTCTCTTCCTCGACCCGGCGCCGATGATACTGATTGATCAGCAGACGATTGGCTGCCACCAGCAAATAGGCCCGTGGTTCCTGCAATGTCGGCAAAGTGTCCAGGCCCAGCAGTTTGACGAAGGTGTCATGGGCCATGTCGGCCGCATTGTCAGGACAGCCGAGCTTTTTGCGCAGCCAGCCGAACAGCCAGCCGTGATGCCCACGGTAAAGCTCGGAAAGGGACGAAGCGGACTGACCCGACACGACGAAACCTCGAACGAAGATAATTCGCAAATGGGAAGCTGTTGCAATTGCGAATGCTGTCATGTTGCTGCGCGACGTTCAAGTCTGATGCGAGAACATGAGCCAGACGCGATGAAACCGGCATCAAAACCGACTCATTCTGTCTGGCAAAGCCTGCGTTCGGCTGTAGCAGCTGTCGAGCCTGCGAGGCTGCGTTCGGCTGCGCAGCAGTCGTCAAACCAGAGGACCGCATCAGCCGGCCTGACGACTGCTTCGCAGCCGAACGCAGGCTTCGCCAGCTGCTACAAAGAATGCGCTCCAGCTGATTTCGTCGTCCGGTTGTATCAAAAATGAATTTCCACGAAGTCCGCTGCTCATACCTGTAGGTGGCGGATTTGAACCTGCGAACTTTTTACACAATCAGGGAGTGGCACAATCATGGGTCCAGTATCAACGGCGGGCGCACACTTGTCTGACGGTTTGATTCTTGTGGTGGAGGACGACCCGTTGATTCTGGAGTTTCTTTGCGAAATTCTTCAGGAGGAGGGCTTTGCGGTTGAACCACAGATCAGCGCGGACGCCGCGTCGCAGTTTCTGGAGCAGCACGCGCCGGAGGTAGGACTGTTGCTGACGGACATCACCATGCCGGGCAAACTCAATGGCGCGGACCTGGCCAATCAGTTCGGCGACCGTTGGCCAGACAAACCGATCATGATCATGTCCGGCTTCGAAACCCCGAAAAGCTCCGGGGTCAAGCATCATGTTTCGTTCATCAAGAAACCCTGGGCGGTGGGACAGTTGCTCGATTGTGTGCAAAACGCCTTGCATTCGAACCGGACCGTGTAGGCGCAGCCTGCGGCAGCTCCTACTTGGGTGATGTACATTGCCTGACAACATTCGCCTGGTTCTGGAAATCGCCCTTTGTCCGTTCAAGCCTCCGTGTTCAACACGTCGTACCGCGCCTTTCTGTTCGATATGGACGGAACTGTCCTCAATTCCATCGCTGCCGCCGAGCGGATCTGGACCACCTGGGCCCTGCGCCACGGGGTCGATGTCGATACCTTCCTGCCGACCATCCACGGCGTACGCGCCATCGACACTATCACTCGTCTGGCCTTGCCCGGGGTGGATGCTGAAGCTGAAGCCGCGTGGATCACCGAAGCGGAAATCGAGGATGTGGAAGGGATTGTCGAGGTGGCTGGCGCAGCGAGTTTCCTCAAGTCGCTGCCCGCCAATCGATGGGCCATCGTCACCTCCGCACCACGGGCGCTGGCCCTGCGCCGAATGGCGGCGGCAGGCATTCCCGAGCCTTTGGTAATGGTCACCGCCGAAGATGTCAGCGCCGGCAAACCCGACCCTGCGGGGTATCGGCTGGCCGCCAGTCGGTTAGGGGTCGAGCCCACCGAGTGCCTGATCTTCGAAGATGCCGCCGTGGGGATTCGTGCGGGCGAAGCGGCGGGTGCCCACGTCATGGTCATCACCGCGACACACGTTCATCCGCTCCAGACCCCGCATGCAACTTTGGCCGGTTATGACTCGGTCGAGGCGCGAGTGGATCTCCACAGCCAAATCAGCCTGTACACAATTTAATGTGGGAGCGGGCTTGCTCGCGAAAGCGGTTCATCATTCAACATTGATGTCGATTGATACACCGCCTTCGCGAGCAAGCCCGCTCCCACAGTAGATTGTGGTGGGTTCAGTAAATCCCCGGAATCAATCGCCAGCTACGGGCGCAATAAGCCTCATATTCACTGCCAAACTGCGCGCGTAACAGCGCTTCTTCAGAGCGAATGCGGGCGATCAGCGGGATCAACATCAGCGCCACCAGCAGCAACCCGACCCCGGAACGAAAGGCCAGCGCCCAGCCCACGCCATTGATCAACAGCCCCAAATAGCTGGGGTTGCGCAAGGTCCGATAAATCCCGTCGGTGACCAGACGGTGCCCCGGCTGAATCGCCACCAGACCGCTGAAGCGTTTGCCCAGCACAAACACCGGCCACATCCGCAGCGCTCCGCCGCCGATGAACAGCAGCGCGCCCAGCCAACGCACGCCCTCGCCACCGAAGGTCCAGAAGTCGATCCGGTCGGTATAGGCTGGCAGATACCCACTCAACAACCCGAGCACCCCGAAAACCGGCAGCACCCAGCGATTGGCGCGGTCTTCGCGCTCGCCGGAGCTCAGGTTGCCCTCGCTGAACCAAGACACGATCGCCATCACCAGGGTTGCAAGCGCAATGACCACCAACGGCGGGTGCGAGAAAAAAGCTGCCAACCCGCCCAGCCCGAACACCGCGAGAGCGAGGTAGGCAAGGGTGCTGACGAGGGTGAAAAACGCGAGTTTGGCCGAGATTTTCATGACTGACTTCGCAAAGGACATGTAGGAGCTGCCGCAGGCTGCGATCTTTTGACCTTGACCCTATCAATATCGCTCAAAAATCAAAAGATCGCAGCCTGCGGCAGCTCCTACGCGGGGCAGCGCGTTATCGCCACAACGGTAGCCGTGGAGCTGGGTGAACTAAGCTTGGATAAGGATGATTCCATCTATTCACTCCCGGCGCGCTGAACATCTCGCTGGGCCGGGAGCGTCACAAGGAGCACATGATGCTTCACATCAGAACGCCCCTGATTCTGCACCCGGGTCTGTCGACCCCGGCCCGGCGAATCTGGCTCAAGCTGGAAAACCTGCAACCCAGCGGCTCGTTCAAACTGCGCGGCATGGGCCTGCTGTGCAGTCAGGCAGCGGAGCAGGGCAAGCGCAAAGTGGTCTGTCCTTCCGGGGGGAATGCCGGATTGGCCACCGCCGTGGCCGCCGCCAGCCTGGGGCTGAAAGCCTGCATCGTGGTGCCGAACACCACCCCGGAAACCACCCGTGCCAGGATCAGGAAAACCGGTGCCGAGGTGATCGTTCATGGCAAGGTCTGGGACGAAGCCAATCAACGGGCGAAAGAACTCGCAAAGGGCGCGGACACTGAATACGTGCCGGCCTTCGATCATCCGGTGTTGTGGGAAGGGCACAGCACGATGATCGATGAAATTCTCGAGGACTGTCCTCAGGTCGATGTGTTGGTGACGTCGGTGGGCGGCGGAGGTTTGCTGGCGGGCCTGCTCACTGGACTGATCCGTCATCAGCGCATGGATTGTCGAATCGTTGCTTGCGAAACCCGGGGCGCGGCGTCTTTCGCGGCTGCCATCAGTGCCGGCCACCCGGTCAGATTGCCGCGCATCGATACCGTCGCCACCTCACTTGGCGCGGCGCAGGTGGCGGCCTGGCCGGTGCAACACATCCTCGATTTTGCGCATGAATGCGTGGTGCTCAGCGATGATGAGGCGATCATGGGCGTGGTTCGTTACGCCAACGACTTGCGTCAGTTGGTCGAGCCGGCGTGCGGCGTCTCATTGGCGGTGGCATACCTCGACCATCCGGCGATCGCCGAGGCCCATGATGTGGTGATTGTGGTGTGCGGCGGCGTCAGCATCAGCGCGCAATTGGTCGCCGGCTGGGCGCGCCTGTCCACTGGGACGCAAGCAACCTAGGGCCCGAACACTATCCCGTGTTGCGAGCCCCACGGCTGATTTTTGCAGGTTTCAGCGACCGGGCCTTATTGAGCGAGGATCGCTTTGGCCAAGTCTTCATCGCTGGCCTGGAGGTCGGGGTGATCTTGTCGAATTTGCTTCAACACCGACTCCAGATAAGCGCCGCGAATCGTACCGCCACTTGCCACGAAGCTAGAGGCGTCATCCCGGGCGGGAATCACGATTTTGTCATCTTTGAACGTCGAGTACAGCGATGCGGAGATACCGGCCGAGGTGGCGACATCTTTTGCCTCTACATCGGCCATGGCCGAACCAACGGGCAAACAAAGCACTAGTGAAGATATGAGCAATAGACGGCGCATGACGGCGTCCTCCGAAAGCGTAAAGGAAGTAACACACATAATTTAGGATGCCTGTCGATGCTCAGGAGTTCCCTGCCGATTCGATATAGGCACAGGCGAGCGCTCAGAACCGTACGGTAGCCCCAGTGGTCAGCCACTGATCACGCTCCCCCGTCAGGTCGCGGCCGACCAGCAGATCGACATCGACCCGCTCGCCAATGTGCAAACGCGGCCCGGCCTGCCAGGCCTGTTCGCCCCCTTGCTGGCCATAGCGTTCGGCGACCAGAGACAAGGACCTGGCGAGGTCATACTCGACGCCGGTGCCCCAGGTCCAGCGATGGTTTTGCTCGCCGTCGTCATAGGCGTGGGCCCAGCCGGCGTTGACGTTCAGGCGTAATGCTTCAATCGGTTGGTAGGTGAATGGCAGGTTCAGGTCGGCGCCATCGAAGGTGTGGTCACGATTGAAGGCAAAATGCGCTGACCCTGCCAGCGCCAATTGAATGCCGAGGTCTTCGCGGGAGAACAGTAGGGTTTTGAATTGCGGGCTCAGTTGAGTTTCCGAATCCCCGTCATCGCGGCTGTGCTGTATGGCCGCGCCAAGTTGCAGGTTGGGCAGTCCCTTGAGCGTGCAGTCCTGGGACAGCACTGCGTTGCTGGATGAGTGATTATGCCGACCGCTCTGGTACCAGGCGTCGATGTTGCATTCGCCCGGCGCATTGATCGCGGCGTCGTCCACCACGTACGCACCGCCGGCCGCGTGGGCCTTGGAGATCACGGTCAGGAGGGTGATCAGGCTCAGGGTGATACTGATGAACAACAGATTGCGCCGCACCTTCCGGCCTTGCGATGGCGGCAGGCTGCGTACAAGGGACATGAAGTGACGTGTTGGTTTATGCATGAGGTTTACCTTGAAGTCTTCGATGGCAGGCAGCGGGTCAGCTCCGATCTCCTACCGATAAAGTTTGCAAACCGGCCGCCCGGGCTTGGGCGAGCAGTTCTTCGGTGTCTTCGCCGCCGGGCAGGGCGATCACTACGTCCGGTCGGCTGTCGAGCAACATGAAGTGGTTGCGCAGGCGTTCGGCCGATTTGCCGTATCGCTGCCAATTGGGCGGGTAGCGCACAATGTCGGCGCCTTGTTCCCGGGCCCACTCTTCTATTTCGCCGCCCAGAAAGCGGTTGCCGCCATGAATCAGCACACGCACCGAGTGCATGCGCTGGAAGGCGTCGAGTACCCGTCGGCACAGACGTTTGTCGGCGTAATGACGCCCGGCACAGATCAGCAGGCGCATGACGGGTTTTCCTTTGCCTGATCGATGCTCTCGATCGAGCGCTCACCGGCGCGTTCGAGCAGCGGATACGCCAGCGCGGCGATGTGGTGATGCACACGCCGGTAATCACGCAGCACCCGCTGGAAAATATCGCCGGATTCCGCCCAGGTACTTTTGTCTTCCTGCAACTGGCGAAAGTGCTCGCGGCTGGCTTCTGCTTCGAGCCTTCTGACGATTTCCTTGCGATGGATCAGTTGGTGCGCGGTGGCGATGTCTTCGCGCAGGAACACGGTGATCGCCAGGCTCAAACTGTCCAGCACGGCATCGTGCAGCGGGGCGATGTTGTCCAGTTCGAAGGCCGAGAACTGTTCACCCCGGCGCAAGCGGCGCATGGCCAGCTGTGCGAGGCTGCTGGAAAGAATGTCCGCGGCATGTTCGAGGTTGATCACGAACGTGAGGATTTCCTGGGAGCGGTCGGCATCGCAGTCACTGATGCCCTCCTTGCCGATGTCGGCCAGATAAGCCCGAATCGCCGCGCTGAGCAGGTCCAGGGATTGATCGATGCGCCGCACTTCATCGGCGCAGCTCGGTAGCGATGTGTGGAACAGCTGAAGCGTCCGGCCGAGCATGGCCGAGAGCATGTCGGCCATGCGCAACGCTTCGCGGGCGGCATTCGACAAACCGATGTTGGCCACTTCCAGACCGGCCTCATCCAGGTAGTGCGGCATGCCAGGGTCGACATCCCGCTCAGGCGCCGGCAACAGTCGGGTGAGGGCATTGGCGAGCACGTCGGTCAGGCCGATGAACACCAACCCCAGCAGCAGATTGAAACCGGTGTGCAGGCATACCACCAGTGTCGAGGGCGCGAGCGGCGCTTGAGCGAGCAAGCCGGCAAACGGCAAGACCGCCAGGGCACCGACCACCCGCACCAGCAAATTGCCCAGCGGCAGGCGTCGGCCAACGCTCGAACCGGCATTGATGACCGAGGGCAGCGCACCGCCAATGTTCACCCCCAGTACCAGCGCGACAATCGTGCTGGCCGAGAGCATGCCGGTGGCGGCCAACGAGACGATCAGCAGCACCACGGCCACGCTGGAGTGGCAGAGCCAGGTGAGGATCAGTGCCACCAGCAGGGCAATCAGCAGGTCGCCATCAAGGCTTTGCATGATGAGCTGGAAGATCGGCGTGCCTTGCACTTCTGCCAGCGTCGAACCGAGCATGCGCAGGGCCAGCAGCATCAGCCCCAGGCCGATCAACGCGCAACCGACGCTTTCGTAGCGCGAGTCATCACGCAGCCGAAAGACGATCAGGCCCGACAGCAAAACCATGGGGGTGAGCATCGACACATCGGCGCTGAGCAGTTGCACCACCAGGGTCGAACCGATGTTGGCGCCGAGCATCACTGCCAGTGCCGGCGCCAATCCCAGTGTCCCGGCAGCAGTGAATGAAGTCGCCATCAGGCTGACGGCGGTGCTGCTTTGCAGGACGCCGGTGATGCCGATGCCGGACAGCAAAGCCATCCAGCGGTTATTCAGGTTGTGGCCCAGCCACTGACGCAGTGGCGTGCCGAAGCCGCGCAACAGCGCCGAAGAAATCATATGGGTGCCCCACAACAACAGGGCGATGGAGCCTGCGAGGTTGATCAGTAGAGTAGCTCCCGACATGAGGACTCTCCCTTTTTGCGTACTGCATTTATTGACGACCCGTGGGCCGGAGGGATGGTGCGGTAAACACGAAACCTGTGGGAGCGGGCTTGCTCGCGAAGAGGGAGCATCAGTCAACATTCATGTCGCCTGGCACACCGCCTTCGCGAGCAAGCCCGCTCCCACAGGGATTGCGGTGTTCAAGTCATTTGGGTTTGCCCCCTCGCTTCGGGGGCTTACACCATCAGAACCATTGCTTGAAGCGCCGGATGTAGAGGGTTTTCATGACCTGCGCGAACACGCAGTAGCTGAGCAAGGTGCCCACCAGCCATGGGAAGTACGCCCACGGCAGCGGTTGCAGACCGACCAGCGTGCCCAGTGGCGAGAACGGAATGTAGATGCCCAGCACCATCACCAGCCCGGTCATCAGGATCACCGGCAAGGCGGCGGTGCTCTGGAAGAACGGGATTTTCTGGGTGCGCAGCATGTGCACCACCAGGGTCTGGGACAGCAACCCTTCAATGAACCAGCCGGACTGGAACAGGCTCTGCATTTCCACGCTGTTGGCGGCGAACACGTACCACATCACCGCGAAGGTGGTGATGTCGAAGACCGATGAGGTCGGCCCGATCCACAGCATGAAACGGCCGATGTTCTTCGCATCCCACTTGCGCGGCTTGCGCAGGAATTCCTTGTCCATCTTGTCCCACGGCAGCGCCAGCTGAGAGAGGTCGTACATGAGGTTTTGCAGCAGCAAGTGGATCGACAGCATCGGCAGGAACGGAATGAACGCACTGGCCACCAGTACCGAGAACACGTTGCCGAAGTTGGAGCTGGCGGTCATGTTCAGGTACTTCATGATATTGCCGAAGGTTTCGCGGCCCTTGAGCACGCCTTCTTCGAGCACCATCAGGCTCTTTTCCAGGAGGATGATGTCAGCCGATTCCTTGGCGATGTCGGTGCCGCTGTCCACCGAAATGCCGACGTCGGCATCGCGCAGGGCAGGGGCGTCGTTGATGCCGTCACCGAGGAAACCCACGGTGTGACCGTTGGCCTGCAACGCCTTGAGCACCCGGGATTTCTGCAGCGGGGTGAGCTTGGCGAACACCGTGCGTTCCTCGACCCGCGTCTGGAGGGTGGCGTCGTCCATCTTCTCGATGTCTTGGCCGAGCAGCGGTGTGCCGGGCTCCAGGCCGACTTCGCGGCAGATCTTGCAGGTCACCACGGCGTTGTCGCCGGTCAGCACTTTGACAGTCACGCCCATATCACGCAGCGCGGCGATTGCCGGGCCGGCGGTTTCCTTCGGTGGATCGAGGAAGGTCAGGAAGCCGCGAATCACCAGTTCGCGTTCGTCAGTGGTTGCGTACTGGTTTTTCGCCTGTGCCTTCGGGATCTCACGGGTGGCGACCAACAGCACCCGGAAGCCGTCCTGGTTGTACTCGTTGGCCAGGGCCAGCAGCGCCTGGCGACGTTGATCATCCAACGCCACGACCGTGCCGTTTTCATTGACGTGGCTGGCGATGGCCAGCATTTCCTCGACCGCCCCTTTGCACACCATCAGGTGATCGTCGCGGCTGTCCTTGACGATGATCGACAGGCGCCGACGCACGAAGTCGAACGGCAATTCATCGACCTTGCTGTAGGCGAACGGCACGCGGAATGTCGCATTGCGGTTGGCGAACTGCACCACCGCCTGATCCATCAGGTTTTTCAGGCCGCTCTGGTGATGGCTGTTGAGCCAGGCCAGTTCCAGCAGCGAATCGTCGCGCTGGCCATTGATGTCGACATGGTGCTCAAGAATGATCTTGTCCTGGGTCAGAGTGCCGGTCTTGTCGGTGCACAGCACGTCCATCGAACCGAAGTTCTGGATCGCATTAAGGCGCTTGACCACCACTTTGCGCTTGGCCATGGCCATGGCGCCTTTGGCCAGGTTGGCGCTGACAATCATCGGCAGCATTTCCGGGGTCAGGCCGACCGCCACTGCCAGTGCAAACAGGAATGCATCGCTCCAGTCACCTTTGGAGAAACCGTTGAGCAGGAACACGATCGGCACCATGACCAGCATGAAACGGATCAACAACCAGCTGACACTGTTCACCCCACGGTCGAACGCGGTTTGCACCCGTGAGCCGACAATGGCTTTGGCCAGCGAGCCGAAGTAGGTGCGCGAACCGGTAGCGACCACCACCGCTTTGGCGGTGCCGCTGACCACGTTGGTGCCCATGAAGCAGATGTTCGACAGGTCGAGCAGGTTGGACTGATCGGTCGCGCTGCCGGTCGCTGACTTCTGCGCCACGTCCCCCAGTGTGTCGTACTTCTCGACCGGCAAGGCTTCGCCAGTCAGCACGGCCTGGCTGATGAACAGGTCGCGGGATTCGATCAGACGGATGTCCGCCGGGATCATGTCGCCAGCGCTGAGTTGCACGATGTCGCCGGCCACCAGTTCGCGCATCGGCACTTCGCGCAGCACTGGCGGGCGGTCCTTTTGTGGGCGACGCAGGACGGTGGCAGTGGTGCGCACCATGGCCTTGAGGGTTTCGGCAGACTTGGCCGAACGGTATTCCTGCCAGAACCGCAGCAGGCTGCTCAGGCTGACCATGGTCATGATGATAATGACCTTGGTCAGATCGGCGTCGTCGCCTTCACCCTGGCTGATCGGCAGCCAGTAGTCGGTGAAGAAGCTGATACCGGCCAAGGTCAGCAGCACGTAGATGAAGGGATTGTTCAGGGCTTTGAGCAGTTGGACGATGGCGTGAGGCGGCTTGTCGTGGGCGACTTCGTTGTGGCCTCCACGCGCCAGACGGCCTTCGGCTTCGAGTTCGGTCAAACCGTCAGCGGTGGCGTTGAGGTTGGTGAGGGTGACGGCCAGGCCGTTTTGCGCTTCCCGGGCGGCACGCATCGACAGCTTGGCGTTGTCGCTGGAGGCGCCGCGGGTGGTTTTCTTTGTGGTGTTTACTAGGGTCATTGCTGTGCTCCTGCCGCAGTCTTGCGGCACGACACACAGGTACTCAGCTAATCAAAGACGAGCGCACGTATGTCGAGCCGCAAATATGCGATCGAGTCGGATGATTGTGTTTTGATGTTTTAACGTTCGCTGTCCATCAACTAACACGTGACAGGCAGCGAACCGACTACTGGCTTCGTCCATAACTAATTCCAATAAATTTTGTTTTTAGCAGGCAATAAGAAGTTGTCGGATTTCGTTTTAAGAAAACCGTTCAGGAAGGACTTTGGACGCTCCTTAAAATCAAAAGCGCCTTCAAATCAATTGAAAGTGCGCCCAACGTACAGGCCGAGCATCAGGCTCGCCTGCTGGAAAAGGCGCGCGATGCGCCGACTCGGTGGGTCCTGGCTTTCGTCGAAGCTCCAGCGTTGCTGAAGCCGGCCCGTCGTCGGGCAGACGCGCCAGTTGGCACGAGGTTGTGCCTTGGCGTGGGCAGGAGGGGCGGAAAACGGGGCGCTGGGCCGGGCCGTCAACAGACGCTCACGGCAAAGCTTGACCCGCATGGTCGATGCAAAGGCGCGTACGCCTGGCATTACAGTGGTTTTGAAGTTCATAACATGCCTCTGGGCCGGACTGATTCCGGTGAGGCAAGTTACGGTGGAGCCTCAGGCTCTAGCGCAGCTCACCCGACCGAAAAGTCGAGTCCCGTCATTGTCTGGGTTATGTGCCAGATCCTGCATATCTGCAGTCATCCGACAGCGACTAGATACTGTGTCCATTGGATTCTTTTGTGAGTTGATAAAAGGCCGGTGTTATCGGCCCGGGCAATTTACTGAGCGAGGCGGGTGAAGTCAATCGTAAAAGTGCACTTGATTGCCGGTTAAACGGGATTCGGTTATTGAAGTGAGTAGTGGTTCAGCTAATTGACAGTTAATTGCCGTTTTGATGGCTGTTGGATGGAACGCAGGAGCTGCCGAAGGCTGCGATCTTTTGATCTTTGGTATTTCGGCGGCCGCCGAAGATCAAAAGATCGCAGCCTTCGGCAAGCAATCGTCATGGCTGGTGATTTTCTTCAGCCTGATCGATTATCGGGAGCGAGGGCTGGATGGAATGGGTGGAGGGCAGGTGAGCGTCGATATCGAATGCGTGGTGGTCGGGGCCGGTGTGGTCGGGCTGGCGGTGGCCAGGGCCCTGGCGCGGATCGGGCGAGAAGTGATTCTGGTCGAGGCGGGCGAGGGGATTGGCGTGGGCATCAGTTCGCGCAATTCGGAAGTGATCCACGCTGGCATCTATTACCCGAGCGGCAGTCTCAAGGCGCAATTGTGCGTGGAGGGCAGGCAACGTCTGTACGCCTTCTGCGATGAGCGCGGCGTCGATTACCAGCGTCTCGGCAAGCTGATCGTGGCCACCGATGACCGTCAGCGCCTTGCCTTGCAGGCGTTGCTGGAGCAGGGCCGGCGCAACGGTGTCGATGACCTGCAATGGCTGGATGCCGGGCAGGCGCAGGCGCTTGAGCCGGCGTTGTCCTGCGTTGCCGCGCTCTGGTCGCCGTCCACCGGCATCGTCGATTCCCATGCCCTGATGCTGGCGCTTCAGGCAGATGCTGAAGCGTGCGGTGCTTCGATAGCCTTTCACACGCCATTGGAATCGGCCCGTTGCACCGAGCACGGTTTCGAGCTGCACCTGGGTGGGGCTCAGCCGATGACGTTGAGCTGTCGTCAGTTGATCAATTGCGCGGGATTGTCCGCGCCTGACGTGGCGAGCCGGATCGAAGGCTTGCCCGCGCAGCACGTTCCCAAGGCCTGGCTGTGCAAGGGCAGTTACTTCAGTTTCAGTGGCCGGGCGCCGTTCCGGCATCTGGTTTACCCTGCACCGGAAAGCGCCGGGCTGGGCGTGCACATGACCCTGGACCTGGGCGGTCAGGCGCGTTTCGGGCCGGATGTTGAATGGGTCGAGCACGTCGATTACCGCGTCGATCCCCGTCGTAGCGAAGGTTTCTATCAGGCGATCCGGCGCTACTGGCCGGCGTTGCCCGATAACAGCCTGCAACCGGCCTATAGTGGCATTCGCCCGAAAATCAGCGGCCCGAGCGAACCGGCCGCAGACTTCATCATCAGCGGCCCGGATGTGCATGGCGTGCCGGGGTTGGTCAACCTGTTCGGCATCGAATCTCCGGGGCTGACCAGTTGCCTGGCGCTGGCCGAGCGGGTGGTGCAGCGTCTGATCCTGATTTGATTCGCGACGAAATCCTGTAGCCGCTGGCCCAATGTGGGAGCGGGCTTGCTCGCGAAAGCGGTGTGTCAGGCAGCATCATTGTCGACTGGCAGCCCGTATTCGCGAGCAAGCCCGCTCCCACCTGGCGCCAGCTGCTACACAGGTCGTCGTGAAGGTGCCGGTTATCAGTGTCTGCGATGCCATTCACCGCGAGGGCTATTCTTGGCAATGCGCCCATCCTCATGGGAGACCTCTGATGATCAACGTACGCACTGCCCGCATGCTCGCCGATTACAGGCACTGGGCCGATCAGCGACTCTTTGACAGCCTCATGGCGCTGCCACCGGAAGAGCTCAACCGCAAACGGGTGTCGGTGTTCAACAACATCATCGGCACCTTGAACCATATCTACGTGGTGGACTGCATCTGGCAAGCCCACCTGGAGGGCAGAGGGCACGACTTCAAAACCTCACATGACCTGCTCCATACCGAACTCCCCGAGCTGCGAATGGCGCAACAGGAGATCGATCAATGGTTCTGTGGATGGAGTGCGGCCCAGACCGACGATTCGCTGGATCAACCCATCGAATTCACCTCCGTCGCGGGGGAAAGCGGGGTCATGAGCGCCGGCGCGATGCTGTTGCATGTGGTCAACCACGCCAGTTATCACCGAGGCTGGGTGGTCCAGATGTACGTCGAGATTCCGGCCCTGCCGCCGATCACTGATCTGCCGGTGTTTCTGCGCGAGGTTCCGGGGTATTGAATTGAGTTCCCCTGCCCAAGCAAATCCCCTGTGGGAGCGGGCTTGCTCGCGAAGGCGGTCTGACATTCAACAGTGATGTCGACTGATACACCGCTTTCGCGAGCAAGCCCGCTCCCACATTGGATCTTCTTTGTGATGGCGATGGTGTCAGGCCTGAGGAATCAAACTCTGTCGGCAATCAAGTACCAACAGCGCGCCACCCAGTTCGCTGCTGCCGACTTCCAGCGTAAAACCGTGCAGGCTGACAATCGCCGCGACGATCGACAGGCCCAGCCCGAATCCGCTTTGTGGGTTACCGCCCTCGGCGCGATAGAAGCGCTGAAACACCGCCTCACGTTCGGCCAGCGCAATGCCGGGGCCGGAGTCGAGTACTTCGATTCTTGTATGCCCGGCGTCATTCACCCCACGCAAAATCACCTTGCCACCCGGCGGCGTGAACTTGATCGAGTTGCTCAGCAAATTCGCCACGGCTTCGAACAGCAGCGCCCGGTCGCCATTGAGTCGGGGCAGGGATTCGGGCAGTTGCAGATCAAAGGTCAGTTCGTCTTCTTCGGCCAGCGGCAGATAAAAGTCATGCAGCTCTTGCAGCAACGGCACCGGGTCCAGTTGCACGAAACCCGAACGGCGCTGGCGATCCTCCAGCTCGGAAATCCGCAACAGTCCACGAAAACGCGCCATCAAGGTATCGGCCTCGCCGAGCACGGAATCCAGTTGCACGGCCAGCGTCGAACCGTCATCGGCCTGCTGCTGAATCCGGTACAGCTGCGCCCGCAGGCGCGTCAGCGGTGTGCGCAGGTCATGGGCGATGTTGTCGCACACGCCCTTGACCTCGTTCATCAAGCGCTCGATGCGTTCAAGCATGGCGTTGACGATGGCGGCGAGCATGTCCAGCTCGTCACGGCGGCTGGACAGCGGCAGGCGTCGGGTCAAGTCGCCGGCGACGATGGCTTCGGCGCTGGCCTGGATCGCCCGGATCCGTCGCAGCGGGCGCCGTCGCAATAAGTGCCAGCCGGCGATGCCGGGCAGAATGGTCAGCGATACGCCCCACAGCAGCGCGTGGAGGATGATCCGGGTCACGGCAAACAACGAACCGTTGTCCCGCACCAATACCAGCCAGCGCCCGTCCAGGGTCCGGGTCGCCGAGGCATCGCAACTGTCGGCGGGCAGGGTCGGGTCGTCGGCATCGACGCAGTCGCTGAGGATGTGAATCTTGCCGTCCAGCGGCAGGCCTTGGGGGATCTGGCGCAAGGGCCCGCTGAGGTGGCGCCGCTGGTCATCGAACAAGCCATAGGCATCGATGCCGCGAACGTCGAAGGTCACACTGGCGGCGAGGGCGTCCTCCAGTTGCGCGCCCTGGAATCGGGAAAACAGATGCTGACGTTGCATCAGCGAATGTTTGGCCAGGGTGTCCAGGTAACTGGACACCTCGTAGTACATGACGCCCATGAGAATCCCGCTCCAGGCCACGAACAGCGAACTGTAGAGCGCCAGCAAGCGGCTGCTGGAGGAGCGCCAGCCTTTAGAGGGGTTCAGCAATGACATAACCCGAGCCTCGCACCGTCCGAATCAGTGGGACTTTGCCTGGCGGGTCGATCTTTTTGCGCAGACGGCCGATGTGCACGTCGATCAGGTTGGTGCCGGGGTCGAAGTGATAACCCCAGACCTCTTCGAAAATCATCATCCGCGACAGAATCTGCCCGGTGTTACGCATCAGAAATTCCAGCAACTTGTACTCGGTGGGCAGCAGCGTCAGCAACTGGCTGTCGCGGCTGGCCTCGTGGCTGATCAGGTTCAGCTCCAGATCGGCCACGCGCAATGTGGTGGCCTGGGCGGTCACGGTGTTCTGCCGGCGCAGCAAGACTTCGACCCGGGCGGCCATTTCATCGGTGGCGAACGGTTTGGTCAGGTAATCATCGCCCCCGGCGCGCAGGCCGCGAACCCGTTCATCGACATCGGAGAGGGCGCTGATCATCAGGATCGGCGTGGCCACGCCCAGGGTGCGCAGGGTGGTGACAATCGCCAGGCCATCGAGCTCCGGCAGCATGCGATCGAGGGTGATCAGGTCGTAGTCGCCGCTGACCGCGCGCGCAAGACCCTCGCGGCCATTGTCGACCCAATCCACGTCGAGGCCGTGGCTACTCAGTTCGGCGACGATTTCCCGGGCGGTCACAGCGTCGTCTTCGATGGTCAAGATGCGGGTCATAGGGCTTGCCTGATAATCGGTTCAATACGAAGTGGGGCTCATTTTGCCAAGAATTACGCGCGGCTTTTTAAATTAACTTTCATGTTGCCTCGTGAGCCTGGCTGGAACGTTGATATCATCCGGCCATAACTCTAAAGGGAAGCTGCACTGTGCGCACTTTAATGGTTCGTGGCTGGATGCCGATGTTTTTGCTGTTGTTGTGCATGTTCGGCTCATCTGCCTGGGCTGCCAACACGCCATGTTCGGGGAAGAAGGGCGGCATCGATCGTTGCGACGGCGATCTGTTTCTATGCAATGACGGCTCCATCAGTGGTTCGAAGAAAAGTTGCTCGGCGATGTTTGGCGGTAAAGACCAAGCGCGACCGCAGACGCTGCTGCAGGATTCCGATGGCTGCGCCTGCGGCACCGGCACGTTTTGCACCGGGCCAAGAGGCGGGGTGTATTGCCTGACGCCCAGCGGCAACAAGAGCTACAAGCGCAAGTAATTCATTTAGCGCAATGCATAAAACCCGCCGATATGGCCGGCTCCTTGCAAACTGCATGACCCTGAGAAGTTCATTGTTTTCAACTATTTGAAATAGAAAGATTTATTTAAATAGTGCGTCTGGCACGTTGACTGCAATTGCTCGTTTGACGAGTTGTAATAC
This sequence comes from Pseudomonas sp. GM79, assembly GCF_000282495.1. Lineage (GTDB taxonomy): Bacteria > Pseudomonadota > Gammaproteobacteria > Pseudomonadales > Pseudomonadaceae > Aquipseudomonas. Next base: position 17,338 of record NZ_AKJE01000036.1, on the reverse strand, counting down.
CTGCCTGGAGCACTACAACAATGAACAGATCCTCTGATGGTTTTTATCCTGTCGCAGATGAGTTCAGCACGCTCTCGGGCGTGTCCTGGGCCGCTATCTTCGCCGGGGCCGCGGCGGCTGCGGCGTTGTCGCTGATTCTCGTACTGCTTGGTTTTGGCCTGGGTTTTTCGGCGGTTTCGCCGTGGGCCCATGAAGGCGTCAGCGCCAAAAGCCTGGGTATCTCGACGATTGTCTGGCTGGCCTTTACCCAGATCGTGGCATCCGGACTCGGCGGCTACATCGCCGGTCGCCTGCGGGTGAGGTGGGCCTACCTGCACGGTGATGAGGTCTACTTCCGTGACACCGCCCATGGCTTCCTGGCCTGGTGTATCGCGACGCTGGTGACCGCGACCCTGGTGGTCGGCTCGGTCAGCAACATCGTCAGCGGCGGCGTGCAGGCCGGGGCAACGGTCGCCGGCGGTGCCGCCAGCGCGATGACCCAGGCTGCCGGTAGCGCGGTCGGTAATACCGACGGTGACCCTTACGGTTACTTCGTCGACAGCCTGTTTCGCGATGATAGGCCCGTCGCTGTCAGCGAGGACGCCGTCAATGGCACCGTCACCCGGATCTTCGCGCGCAGCCTGCGTAACGACGGTCAATTGGCACCCGAGGATCGGACCTACCTGGCACAACTGGTCGCCCAGCGGACCAACCTCACTCAAGCGGACGCCGAACGTCGTGTCGATGAAGTCTATGCCCGCACCCAAAAAGCCGTCGCCGACGCCAAACTGGCCGCGCAACAAGCGGCTGACACCGCGGCCAAAGCCGCAGCGTTGACTGCGTTGTGGATGTTCGTCGCGCTACTGGCCGGTGCATTTTTTGCCAGCCTCGCCGCGATCTTCGGCGGTCGTCGTCGGGATGCCGTGGAGTATCTGGAAACCGATGCCTACGTGACCACCACCACAACCACGACGCTGCCACCTGTTCGCTAACCCAGGAGAACCCTCATGCGCTCTATATTGCTGTTCCTTCTTGGTGTACCGATCCCGATCATCATTCTGATTGCCTTGCTGACGTGAGCCCTTCGAGGCACTTGCTTGCGCCGCTTCTACTTCAGGTAGAAGCGGCGTTTTGCTTTTGGGCTCCGGTAGCGATTCGATGAAGGCATTCTGTCAGGCAACGACGATGTTGCCTGACACGCCGCCTTCGCGAGCAAGCCCGCTCCCACATTTAGTCCATGGTGTTCAGAAAATTGGTGCCCTCCCCATAACCCCTGTGGGAGCGGGCTTGCATCGCGAAAGCGGTCTGCCAGTCACTCAGGATGAAAGGACACGCTTTCACTGGCCTGGATCAATATTTCCTTCGGCGATATTCCCTAACATAAAAAATCCAGACCCTCCTGCGGCATTGGCTACAGTACTTCAGCGCGCAACGATTGCGCTGTCCGGTTGGCCGGCAGGGTGTAAGTGCAGCATGGAGCTGAACAACCCTTACCTGAACTTTTCAAGGATGAACTTCGCGATGCAACGCCAAGACAGAACCTTCGATATCCAGCCGCTGATGCAGGCGGACATGACCGTGCGCATCAATGGCCAAACCGTCAACGCCGCCATCGGCGAAACCGTCCTGACGGTCATTCAATCACTGGGCATACGCCAAGTGGCCCGCAACGATCACGATCAAGTCAGCGGTGCCTATTGCGGCATGGGCGTATGCCAATGCTGCCTGGTGAGAATCAATGGCCGACACAAACGTCGCGCCTGCCAGACGATCGTGCGTGAGGGCATGGACGTCGAAACCCGGGTCAACCGCATCACCGGGCAGGAGGTGCTATGAGCCTGCATCCGGTAATCGTCGGCGGCGGGCCGGCGGGCATGGCGGCGGCCATTGAACTGGCCCGGCATGGGGTGCGGTGTACCTTGCTGGAAGAAGCCTCGCGGCTCGGCGGTGTGGTTTATCGCGGACCGTTGCGTGATGGCGTCCAGCTGGACTATCTGGGGCCGCGCTATTCAGAAGCGCTGGCCAAGCTGCATGGAGATTTCCGGGAGCAGTCGGGCCTGATCGACGTGCGCCTGAACCATCGCGTGGTGGGTGCTGAAGGCACTCGCGCACTGGTGCTGCTGGACGCTGACGAGCGCTTGCAGGAGATCGAGTATTCGCAGTTGCTGTTGGCTGCCGGTTGCCATGAACGCAGCGTGCCATTTCCCGGCTGGACCTTGCCCGGCGTGATTCTATTGGGTGGTCTGCAACTGCAAATCAAGAGCGGCGTCGTTAAACCGCAAGGACCGGTGGTGATCGCGGGCACCGGTCCGTTGTTGCCGCTGGTGGCCTGCCAACTGCACACGTCCGGGGTGAGTGTCGCCGGGGTTTACGAGGCGTGCGCGTTCGGCAAAATCGCTCGGGAAAGCCTTGCGCTGTTGAACAAGCCACAGCTGTTTCTCGATGGCTTGAGCATGCTCGCGTACCTGAAACTGCACGGCATTCCCATGCACTATGGCTGGGGCGTGGTCGAGGCACAGGGCGAGGGTGAATTGAACTCGGTGACCGTCGCGCCGTACTCCAGCACTTGGGTTCCAGACCTGAGTCGCGCCGAGCAGGTTGCCGCGCAGACCCTGGCGATCGGTTACGGCTTCATTCCCCGCACCCAACTCAGTCAGCAAATGGGCCTGAATCACGGTTTCAGCGCCGACGGCTATCTGCGGGCCAGCGCCAATGTCTGGCAGCAAAGCAGCGAGCCCCACGTGCACCTGGCCGGTGACATGGGCGGGATTCGCGGTGGCGAGGCGGCCATGCTCGCGGGACGGATCGCGGCGGTGTCGATCCTGCTGCAACGCAATGTGCTGGACCTGGAACTGGCGCTTGTCCGGCGCGACCGTTACTTGTCGAAACTCAAGTCCATCGTGCGCTTTCGCGCCGCCGTCGACCGCTATACCGAACGCGGCGCCGGGCAGACCGCACTGCCGGCCGCCGACACGGTGATCTGCCGCTGTGAACACGCGACCCGCGCCGACATCGATCGGGCGCTGGAGCAGGGCGTGCAAGACCTGGCCAGCCTGAAAATGCGCACCCGTGTGAGCATGGGCGATTGTCAGGGGCGCATGTGTGTAGGGTATTGCACCGACCGGTTGCGCGAAGCCACCGGCCGGCAAGACGTGGGCTGGTTGCGACCGCGTTTTCCCGTCGACCCGATTCCTTTTTCCGCGTTCCAGTCTGTCGGCACGGAGGCCGCAAGCCATGAGTAAGTTCTACGACGTGGTCATCGCCGGCGGCGGAGCAATCGGGGCGTCCTGCGCCTATCAATTGTCCAAGCGCAAACACCTGAAAGTCGCGCTGATCGACGCCAAGCGTCCGGGCAACGCGACCCGTGCGTCGGCCGGCGGCCTCTGGGCGATCGGCGAGTCGGTAGGCCTGGGGTGCGGGGTGATCTTCTTTCGCATGATGTCGGCCAATCGCAAGCGCGAAGCCCAGGGTGCCGCCGTAGCGGTGGATTCCAGCACACCGCACATCCTGCCGCAGTCGTTCTTCGATTTCGCCTTGCAGTCCAACGCGATGTACCCGGACCTGCATCGGGAGTTGCAGGAGAATCACGGGATGGATTTCAAGTTCGAAAAGACCGGATTGAAGTTCGTGATCTACGACGACGAAGACCGGCTCTACGCCGAGCACATCGTCGCTTGCATTCCGCACCTCGCGGATCAGGTGCGCTGGCTCGATCAAGCAGCATTGCGCGAAGCCGAACCGAGTGTCAGCCATGAGGCGAGGGGGGCGCTGGAGTTTCTCTGCGACCATCAGGTCAGCCCGTTCCGCCTGGCCGATGCCTACACCGAAGGCGCGCGGCAGAACGGTGTGGATCTGTATTTCAACACCAACGTCACCGGCGTGTTGCACCACGGCTCGCGGGTCAGCGGCGTGCAGACCGCCGAGGCTGGAGTGTTCCATTGCGATACGCTGATCAACGCCGCCGGTGCCTGGGCCGCCGATCTCAGCGAGCAGGCCACCGGCATTCGCATTCCGGTGAACCCGGTGAAGGGCCAGATCCTGCTGACCGAGCGCATGCCGAAGATCCTGCACGGTTGCCTGACCACCAGCGACTGTTACGTGGCGCAGAAAGACAACGGCGAAATCCTGATCGGCAGTACCACCGAAGACAAGGGTTTCGACGTGACCACCACCTACCCGGAAATCAGCGGCCTGGTGCAAGGGGCGCTGCGTTGTATTCCGGCACTGGCCGACATCAGCCTGAAACGCTGCTGGGCCGGGTTGCGTCCAGGCTCGCCGGACGAACTGCCGATTCTCGGGCCGATGAAAGGGGTGGAGGGTTACCTGAATGCCTGCGGACATTTCCGCACCGGCATCCTGACGTCGGCGATCACCGGCGTGTTGCTGGACAAACTGGTGAACAACGAGCCGTTGCCGCTGGACATCACACCGTTTCTGGCGGATCGGTTTGCAGGGGCAGCGCAGGTTGAACCGAAGGAAATGGAAATGACTTGAGGACGCCTTCGCGGGCAAGCCTCGCTCCTACAGGTTCTGCGCCGATCATGCGAACACTGATTACCTGTAGGAGCGAGGCTTGCCCGCGAAGGCTTCGGAACTGGCGCAAAGAATCTCAATCGATCGGCGTACCGACAAACACCTCAAGCCCCTCGGCATACTCCGTGAACGCGCTGATCCGCGCAAACCGCGTGGCTTCCACCTGATCCGGCACCACCAGGTTGGTAAAACTCCAGGCCACCGCCAGGGTAATTCCGTCCTGCGCAATCGAACCGTCGGTCTTCAGTGGCTGTTTTTCCAACTCCCGCTCCAGCGCCGAATACGCCGCGGCCAATTGCCCTTCGACCCGTTCCACCCAGGGCGCGTACTGAATTTCCGCTGGCCGCAGGTTACGTTCGTAGTAAAGCTGCACCGATTTCTCACATGCCGCCAACGCCAGGCCGATCAGCCGTAGCGAGCGCAAGCGTTGCTGCAGATCGTTGGGTATCAGGCTTTTACCCGGCGCGGCCAGAGCCTCCAGGTAATCGATGATCAGCGTCGAATCCATCAACACCTCACCGTCATCCAGCACCAGGGTCGGCGCCTTCACCACCGGGTTGATCTGCTGGAACTGCTCGAAGTTTCTGAACACCGAAACCGACTTGTGCTCCAGCGGTATGCCCAGGCATTTGGCGGAAATGGCGACGCGCCGCACGTAGGGCGAATCCAGCATGCCGATCAGTTTCATTGAGCCTCTCCTCGACGGTCCTTGGGGGATGGACAACCTTAGCTGAGGTTCAGCGACCTGCAAACGGCCTCGCGCTTATCCTCGGAGGCTAATCCTCAAAACCTACCTGCTCATGAATCTCATCGACCTTCAATTCCAGTCTATAAGCCACGGCGATAAACAGCGCCTGGCACAGGCACAAGGTCGCACTCAACGAACGGAAGGCAAACGAACTGCCTTCGTTGACCAGCAGCACGGTGTTGGCGCGCTTGGCCAAAGGTGAAAGGTTGCTGTCGGTGATGATCAGGGTTTTCGCCTGATGGTGCTGGGCAATACGCAGGCAGTGCTGGGTTTCCTTGCCGTAGGGCGTGAAGCTGATGGCGATCACCAGATCATTGGCGCGCACGCTGCGCATCTGCTCGCGGTAACTGCCGCCCAGACCCGACACCAGGTGGATGCGCTTGTTGGTGTGTTGCAGGTTGTAGACCAGGTAATCGGCCACCGCGAACGAGCGGCGCACCCCGACCACGTAGATGTTGTCGGCATTCACCACCAGGTCCACGGCCTTGTCGAAGGCTTGGTCATCGAGTTCCAGCCCCAGCCGCTCGATGCCCGACAAGGTGGCGTTGATGCATTCGCGCGCCAGGTCGCCGCCACTGGCCTTCTGCGATTTGTTGGCGATCATGCTGCGGATGCGTTGCTGGTAATTCTGCACCGGCGTGGTCTTGTGGGTGTAGGCCTCGCGAAACAGCGCCTGCATTTCGCTGAAACCGCTGAACCCGAAACGCTGGGAAAACCGCACGATGGCCGATGGGTGTACTTCGCATTCGCGGGCGATGTCGCTGATGCGGTCGACCATGATCCGGTCGCTCTGCTGGCTCATGTAGCTGGCGATGCGTTTGAGCTGGCGCGGCAGGCTTTCGTATTCATCGGTGATCAGCTGCAACAAACGCTCGGCATTGATCGGAGGGCTGGCGAGATCGCTGTCGGGCGTGCTCTCGGTCGTAGCCGGCTGATCGGTGCGGGACATAAGGAATCCTTCTGGCTTGTGCTTATAGAGATGACGGGGCGCGTCATCCCCTGACAATAGGTTGGCTGTGCGCAGTCTACAGGGTAGGCCGGAATAAAATCTTGAGCTTGCGCCCGCCTTGGGGTCTGCTGAAACGATGCACTGTGTCTGGAACGCTTGTGTAAAAGTTTATTGGAAAAAATATTCCACGTAAAAAATATTTAGAATAATTATTGATTGTTCGGTCCCGGTCGTTTTAGTCTGCATCCACCAAGAGCGTTCGGCGCCTTCATCGCCCCGAACGCAGGCTGATAAAAATAACAGGAGCCAGCATGGGCCAGACTCGTTTTGCCAGTGGGCGTCAATTGGATCTGATTTGCCTGGGGCGCCTAGGCGTCGACCTCTATGCGCAGCAAGTCGGAGCGCGGCTGGAGGATGTAAGCAGCTTCGCCAAATACCTCGGCGGTTCGTCCGCCAACATCGCCTTCGGCACCGCTCGGCTGGGACTGAAATCGGCGATGCTGAGCCGGGTAGGGGACGACCACATGGGTCGCTTCCTCGTTGAATCGCTGACCCGCGAAGGCTGCGACGTCAGCGGCATCAAGGTCGATCCGCAACGCCTGACCGCCATGGTCCTGCTGGGCCTCAAGGACCGCGAAACCTTTCCCTTGGTGTTCTACCGCGAAAACTGCGCCGACATGGCGTTGCGCGCCGAAGACATCAACGAAGCCTTCATTGCTTCCAGCAAAGCCCTGCTGATTACCGGCACCCATTTCTCCACCGACGGCGTCTACAAGGCGAGCATCCAGGCCCTGGAGTATGCCGAGAAGCACAACGTCAAACGGGTGCTGGACATCGACTATCGCCCGGTGCTCTGGGGCCTGGCCGGCAAGGCGGACGGCGAAACCCGGTTCGTCGCCGACCAGAATGTCAGCCAGCACGTGCAGAAAATCCTCCCGCGCTTCGACCTGATCGTCGGTACTGAAGAAGAATTCCTGATTGCCGGGGGCTCCGAGGATTTGCTCACTGCATTGCAAAACGTCCGGCGCCTGAGCGCGGCGACGTTGGTGGTCAAGCTCGGCCCGCAAGGCTGCACGGTGATTCACGGAGCGATTCCGGCGCGTCTGGAAGACGGCGCAATCTATCCCGGCGTGCGCGTCGAAGTGCTGAATGTGCTGGGGGCCGGCGATGCCTTCATGTCGGGTTTCCTCAGCGGTTGGTTGGAGGACGCCAGCGACGAGCGCTGCTGCCAGTTGGCCAATGCCTGCGGCGGGTTGGTGGTGTCGCGCCACGCCTGCGCCCCGGCGATGCCGACCCGCGCCGAACTCGACTATCTATTCAACAGCCCGGTGCCGATCACCCGGCCGGATCAGGACGCCGTGTTGCAGCGTCTGCATCAGGTCAGTGTGCCGCGCAAACAGTGGAAGCAGCTGTTCATCTTTGCCTTCGATCATCGCGGGCAACTGGTGGAACTGGCCCACAAGGGCGGGCGCGACCTGAGCAGCATTGGCGAACTCAAACAACTCTTTATCAAAGCCGTGGAGCGGGTCGAAGCGGATTTGCGTGAGCAGGGCGTCGACGCCGACGTCGGCTTGCTGGCCGATCAACGTTTCGGTCAGGACGCGCTGAACGCCGCCACCGGTCGCGGCTGGTGGGTGGCACGGCCGGTGGAAGTGCAGGGGTCGCGGCCATTGGCGTTCGAGCACGGTCGCTCGATCGGCAGCAACCTGATCGCCTGGCCGCAGGAACAAATCATCAAGTGCCTGGTGCAATTTCATCCCGACGACGAGCCGCTGCTGCGTCTGGAGCAGGAAGCGCAGATCAAGGGTCTGTATCAGGCGTCGCAAGTCAGCGGTCATGAACTGCTGCTGGAGATTATTCCGCCCAAGGATCACCCATCACAGCATCCGGACGTGCTGTATCGCGCGCTGAAACGCCTCTACAACCTGGGCATCTACCCGGCGTGGTGGAAGATCGAAGCGCAAAGCGCCGAGGAATGGAAACAACTCGACGAGCTGATTCAGGAACGCGATCCGTATTGCCGTGGCGTGGTGCTGCTGGGCTTGAATGCACCGGCGGCGGCGTTGGCCGAAGGGTTTCAGCAGGCCAGCCAGAGCCAGACCTGCCGTGGTTTCGCCGTAGGCCGGACGATTTTCCAGGAGCCGAGCCGCGCGTGGATGGCCGGTGAAATCGACGACGAAACGCTGATCCGCCAGGTGCAGGGCACGTTCGTCGAATTGATCGACGCCTGGCGCACGGCCCGGGCCTGAACAAATTAGCTGATTGATGGGGCTTTTGTGGCGAGGGAGCTTGCTCCCGCTGGACTGCGAAGCAGTCCCAAATCAACCAGCCCGGTGCATCAGGTAAACCGCATTCACAGGTTTGCGACTGCTTCGCAGCCGAGCGGGAGCAAGCTCCCTCGCCACATGTGATCGGTTGAACATTTTAGTAAAAACAATAAAAGGTGCAGCCATGCCCGCTATCCGAATTGGCATCAACCCGATCTCCTGGAGCAACGACGACTTGCCGTCCCTCGGTGGCGAGACGCCGTTGAGCACCGCCCTCAGCGAAGGCAAGGACATCGGCTACGAAGGCTTCGAACTCAACGGTAAATTCCCCAAAGATGCCAAAGGCGTCGGCGACGTGCTGCGGCCCTACGATCTGGCACTGGTGTCCGGCTGGTATTCCAGCCGTCTGGCCCGCCGTTCCGTGGCCGAGGAAATCGACGCCATCGCCAGCCATGTCGAGCTACTGGCGAAGAACGGCGCCAAGGTGCTGGTCTATGGCGAAGTCGCCGACTCCATTCAAGGCCAGCGCATTCCACTGGTCGAGCGCCCGCGTTTTCACACCGAGCAGGCCTGGCAGGAATACGCCGACAAACTCACCGAACTGGCACGCTTCACCCTGTCCCAAGGCGTGCGCCTGGCATATCACCATCACATGGGCGCCTACGTCGAGTCCCCGGCCGACATCGACAAACTGATGGCATTGACCGGCAGCGAAGTCGGCCTGCTGTTCGATTCGGGCCACTGCTACATGGGCGGCGGTGAACCCTTGCAGGTGTTGCGCAAACACATCGAACGCATCTGCCACGTGCATTTCAAGGACGTGCGCAAACCGGTGGTGCAACTGGCGCGCAACAACCTGTGGAGCTTCCCGGACTGCATCATCAATGGCACGTTCACCGTGCCCGGCGATGGCGATATCGATTTTGGCACCCTGCTCGACGTCCTGCTGGGTGCCGATTACCACGGCTGGCTGGTGGTCGAGGCCGAGCAGGATCCAGCGGTGGCGCCGAGTTACGTCTACGCCAAAAAAGGCTACGACACGCTGCGTGCGCTGCTCGACGAGAGGATTAAGTGATGAGCCTTTTGGTCAAAAGCAATGCCCGCGGCCGGACCATGGTCGAGCTGGGCAAAGGTGAGCTGGAATACGTCGGCTTCGCCGCTTATCGCTTGAGCCTGGGCGAGACCTTGCCAGTCAGCACCGGTGACAAGGAACTGTGTCTGGTGCTGCTCAGCGGTCGGGTCAGCATCAAGGGCGAAGCACCGGGGCAGGGCGCGTTCGACTGGGACAACATCGGCGATCGCCAGTCGGTGTTCGAAGACAAATCACCGTTCGCCGCGTACTTGCCACCGGACAGTCAGGCGCAAGTGGTTGCGCTCAGCGACGTGCAGATCGCCGTCTGCGCCGCGCCCGGTTCGACCGCCGAAAATCACAGCCCACGGCTGATCCAACCCGACAGCATGAAACGCAGCGTGCGTGGCAAGGGCGCCAACACCCGTTACGTCTGCGACATTCTGCCAGACACCGAGCCAGCCCATTCGCTGCTGGTGGTGGAAGTGCGTACGCCGTCCGGGCATTCGTCGAGCTACCCGCCGCACAAGCACGACACCGACGATCTGCCGCACCAGAGCTTTCTTGAAGAAACCTATTACCACCAGATCAATCCGCCCCAAGGCTTCGTGTTCCAGCGGGTGTACACCGACGATCGCAGCATCGACCAGGCCATGGCCGTGGAAAACAGCGACCTGGTGGTCGTGCCCAAGGGCTATCACCCGGTCAGCGTGCCCTACGGCTACGAGTCGTATTACCTGAACGTGATGGCCGGGCCGAAACGCGTCTGGCAGTTCCACAACGATCCGCAGCACAGTTGGCTGCTTGAGCTCTGAACTAAAAAGCCTGAATTTCAACATTCGAAGGGAGAACAAGAACAATGAGCGACGCCCAGGTTTTAGGCCATTACATCGACGGTCAGGTGCAAGACAACGGCAACGAGCGCTTCAGCAATGTCTTCAACCCGGCCACCGGCGCGGTTCAGGCGCGGGTCGGGCTGGCCAGCCAGAAGACCGTGGACGAAGCCGTCGCCTCGGCCCTGAAGGCGTTTCCGGCGTGGTCCGAGCAATCGTCCCTGCGCCGTTCGCGGGTGATGTTCAAATTCAAGGAACTGCTCGACCGCCATCACAATGAACTGGCGGAAATCATCAGCCGCGAACACGGCAAGGTGTTCTCGGACGCCAAGGGCGAAGTGACGCGTGGCATCGAAATCGTCGAGTACGCCTGTGGTGCGCCGAACCTGCTGAAAACCGATTTCAGTGACAACATCGGCGGTGGCATCGACAACTGGAACCTGCGCCAGCCGCTGGGCGTGTGTGCCGGCGTTACTCCATTCAACTTCCCGGTGATGGTGCCGCTGTGGATGATCCCGCTGGCGCTGGTCACCGGTAACTGCTTCATCCTCAAACCGTCTGAACGCGACCCGTCGGCCAGTTTGCTGATGGCGAAATTATTGACCGAAGCTGGATTGCCGGACGGTGTGTTCAACGTAGTTCAGGGCGACAAGGCCGCGGTCGACGCCTTGCTGCAACACCCGGACATCGAGGCGATTTCCTTTGTCGGCTCGACACCGATTGCCGAGTACATCCACCAGCAAGCGACCTCGCGCGGCAAACGCGTACAGGCGTTGGGCGGGGCGAAGAACCACATGATCGTCATGCCCGATGCCGATCTGGACCAAGCGGCAGATGCATTGATCGGCGCCGCTTACGGCTCGGCCGGTGAGCGCTGCATGGCGATTTCGATTGCCGTGGCGGTCGGCGATGTCGGCGACCAACTGATTGCCAAACTGCTGCCGCGCATCGATCAACTTAAGGTCGGCAACGGCATGCAGAGCGACAGTGACATGGGGCCGTTGGTCACGGCTGAACACAAGGCCAAGGTCGAAGGCTTTATCGGCGAAGGCGTGGCCCAGGGCGCGCAGCTGATTGTCGACGGGCGCAACTTCAAGGTGCCGGGGGCCGAGAATGGTTTCTTCGTCGGCGCGACGCTGTTCGACAACGTCACGACCGAGATGAGCATCTATCAGCAAGAGATCTTCGGCCCGGTGCTGGGCATCGTGCGCGTACCGGATTTCGCCAGCGCCGTGGAGCTGATCAATGCCCATGAATTCGGCAACGGCGTGTCCTGCTTCACCAGCGATGGCGGCATCGCCCGTTCATTTGCCCGCAACATCAAGGTTGGCATGGTCGGCATCAACGTACCGATTCCAGTGCCCATGGCCTGGCACTCCTTCGGCGGCTGGAAGCGCTCGCTGTTCGGTGATCACCACGCTTATGGCGAAGAAGGCATTCGCTTCTACAGCCGTTACAAAAGCGTGATGCAGCGCTGGCCCGACAGCATTGCCAAGGGCCCTGAATTCAGCATGCCGACAGCCAAATAATTCACTTGTGCGGAGAACAACAAAAAATGAGCAAACCTCTGCGTTTCGCCCTGAACCGTATGGTCGCCCCACGCTTGTCCCTGCCTGCGTTCATCGAATTGGCGGTGACCCTCAAGGCCGACGCCATCGAGATCCGCAACGACCTCAAGGGTGTCGAGATCGAGGACGGCACCGCGCCCGAACATGTGCGTGAGCTGTGCGCGGCCAAAGGCATCACCGTGCTGTCGATCAACGCGCTGTATCCGTTCGATGTCTGGAATGACGAGCGCCGTGCACACGCTCTGAAGCTCGCCGCTTATGCCCGTGATTGTGGCGCGCAGGGTTTGGTGATGTGCCCATTGAACGACCGTGCCGATCCACGAACCGAGGCGCAGCGTGCTTCCGGGCTACGCACGGCGTTGAGTGAACTGGCGCCGATCCTGCGTGATCACGGCATCCTCGGTTTCATCGAGCCGCTGGGTTTCGAAGAATGCTCACTGCGGCGCAAACGCACGGCGGTCGACGCGATCAAGGCCATCGGTGGGCTGGATGTGTTCCGTCTGGTGCATGACACCTTTCACCATCACTTGGCCTGCGAACATGAGTTCTTCCCCGAGCTGACCGGGCTGGTGCACATCTCCGGCGTCGAAGATGCCGAGGCGCCGCTGGCGACCATCCGCGACGGCCACCGGGTGCTGGTGGGCGAGGGCGACATCCTCGGCAACGCGGCGCAGATCGAGACCTTGCTCGCTACCGGCTACAGCGGCTACCTGTCGTTCGAACCGTTCGCCGACAGCGTCCATGGCCTGGCGGATATCCAGACGGCGATCGGCGCGAGCATGGATCACCTGCAGAAATCCCTGAGCTGACACTGTTTTTGAACTGATGGAGATCAACTGTGGGAGCGGGCTTGCTCGCGAAGACGGCGGCACATTCAAAATTGAAATCGCCTGACACACCGCCTTCGCGAGCAAGCCCGCTCCCACATTGATCGGATTTGCATACAGAAAAGGTGCAAGCATGACCACAACAAGACTGACCATGGCCCAGGCCCTGGTGAAATTCCTCGATAACCAGTACATCGAGGTCGATGGGGTTCAGAGCAAATTCGTCGCCGGGATCTTTACCATTTTCGGCCACGGCAATGTGCTGGGTCTGGGGCAAGCCCTGGAACAGGACAGCGGCGACCTGATCGTGCATCAGGGTCGCAATGAGCAAGGCATGGCCCATGCCGCCATCGGTTTTGCCAAACAGCATCTGCGACGCAAGATCTACGCCTGCTCTTCATCCGTAGGGCCGGGAGCGGCGAACATGCTGACCGCTGCCGCGACGGCCACTGCCAACCGTATTCCCTTGCTGCTGTTGCCCGGTGACGTCTACGCCTGCCGCCAACCCGACCCGGTGCTGCAACAGATCGAACAGTTCCACGATCTGAGCATCAGCACCAACGATGCCTTCAAGGCCGTGAGCAAATACTGGGACCGGATCAACCGTCCCGAGCAACTAATGACCGCGGCGATCCACGCCATGCGCGTGCTCACCGACCCCGCCGAAACCGGCGCGGTGACCCTGGCCTTGCCGCAAGACGTGCAGGCCGAGGCGTACGACTATCCCGATTACTTCCTGCAAAAACGCGTACACCGCATCGAGCGCCGCCCGGCCACCGAAGCGATGCTGGGCGATGCCGTGGCATTGTTCAAAGGCAAGCACAAGCCGCTGATCATTTGCGGCGGTGGGGTCAAATACTCCGGCGCCAATGCAGCGTTACAGGCGTTCGCCGAGCGCTTCGATATTCCCTTTGCCGAAACCCAGGCCGGCAAGAGCGCGGTGGTGTCCAGCCATCCGCTGAACGTCGGCGGGATCGGCGAAACCGGTTGCCTGGCGGCGAACCTGCTGGCCAAGGACGCTGATTTGATCATCGGTGTCGGCACTCGCTACAGCGATTTCACCACCGCGTCGAAATCCTTGTTCAAGCACCCGGACGTGCAATTTCTCAACCTCAATATCAGCCCTTGCGATACCCTGAAGCTCGACGGCGTGCAACTGCTGGCGGACGCCAAAACCGGTCTGCAGGCACTGGCCGAAGTACTGGGTGATTACCGCTCGAGCTGGGGCGATCAGCCCCGTCAGGCCAAGACGCAACTGGATGAGGAAGTCGATCGCATTTATCAGGTCGAATACCAGGCCAAAGATTTCGTCCCGGAAATCAACGACCACATGGACCCGGCGGTGCTGCGCGAATTCATCGAGCTGACCGGCTCCTGCCTGACCCAGAGCCGGGTGCTTGGCGTGCTCAATGAAACCCTGGCCGATGACGCCGTGATCGTCGCCGCCGCTGGCAGTTTGCCCGGTGACCTGCAGCGCAGCTGGCGCAGCAAGGGCGTGAACACTTACCACGTCGAGTACGGTTATTCGTGCATGGGTTACGAGGTGAACGCCGCACTGGGCGTGAAGCTCGCCGAGCCTGAGCGCGAGGTCTACGCACTGGTGGGCGACGGCTCCTACATGATGCTGCACTCGGAACTGGCGACCTCGATCCAGGAGCGGCGCAAGATCAACGTGGTGCTGCTGGACAACATGACCTTCGGCTGCATCAACAATCTGCAAATGGAACACGGCATGGACAGCTTCGGCACCGAGTTCCGTTTTCGCAATCCGGAAACCGGCAAGCTCGATGGCGGTTTCGTGCCGGTGGATTTCGCCATGAGCGCGGCGGCTTATGGCTGCAAGACATACAAAGTGAACACGGTCGAGCAACTACAAGACGCCCTGGCGGATGCGCGGTTGCAGACGGTGTCGACGCTGATCGATATCAAGGTCCTGCCCAAGACGATGATTCACAAATACCTGTCGTGGTGGCGGGTCGGCGTGGCGCAAGTCTCCACCAGCGCCCGCACCGATGCGGTGGCCAAGACCCTCAATGAACGGCTGGCCAAGGCCCGTCAATACTGATTGCCCTGAAACGAACAAACAGGAGTGTTTATATGTCTTTGCTTTCCAATTCGTTGCGGATCGGCGTTATCGGCACCGGGGCCATCGGCCAGGACCACATCCGTCGTTGCAGCCAGACCTTGCTCAACAGCCAGGTCGTCGCGGTCACCGACATCAATTTGCAGCAAGCGGCCAAGGTCGTTTCCGATCTGAAACTGACTGCCGAGGTCTATCCCGACGGTCATGCGCTGATCAAGGCACCGGAAGTCGACGCGATCCTCGTGACTTCCTGGGGCCCGAGCCACGAAGAATTTGTACTGGCAGCGATTGCCGCCGGCAAACCGGTGTTCTGCGAGAAACCGCTGGCGGTCACTGCCGAAGGCTGCCGCAAGATCGTCGAGGCCGAAGTGGCCCACGGCAAGCGGCTGGTGCAGGTCGGTTTCATGCGCCCATACGATGAAGGGTATCGGGCGTTGAAAGCAGTGATCGACAGCGGCCAGATCGGCGAGCCGTTGATGCTGCATTGCGCCCACCGCAACCCGACCGTGGGTGAAAACTACAAGACCGACATGGCGATCACCGACACGCTGATCCATGAGCTGGACGTGTTGCGTTGGTTACTCGACGACGATTATGTGTCGGTGCAAGTGGTGTTCCCGCGCAAGACCAGCAAGGCCCACGCCCATTTGAAAGACCCGCAGATCGTGTTGCTGGAAACCGCCAAGGGCACGCGCATTGATGTGGAAGTGTTCGTCAATTGCCAGTACGGCTACGACATCCAGTGCGAAGTGGTGGGGGAGACCGGCATCGCCAAACTGCCGGAGCCGTCGCAGGTTCAATTGCGCAGCGGGGCGAAGCTGTCCAATGCAATTTTGATGGACTGGAAGGACCGGTTCATCGCCGCGTACGACGTCGAATTGCAGGCGTTTATCGATGGCGTGCGGGCCGGGCAGGTCGGCGGGCCGTCGGCATGGGATGGTTTCGCGGCAGCGGTGGCGGCGGATGCCTGCATCGAAGCGCAGAGCAGCGGCCAGATCGTAAAAGTCGGCCTGCCAGACCGCCCCCGTTTCTACGGCTAACCCCAAATCCAATGTGGGAGCGGGCTTGCTCGCGAAGGCGGAGTGTCAGACAACATCCTTGTTGACTGAAAGACCGCCTTCGCGAGCAAGCCCGCTCCCACAGGGTTGGTGTCTGGGTTCAGATTCTGGTTAAGGAGAACAAAAAAACATGCGTATCGCACTTGATCCCTACATGTACCGCAACCTGTCCCTGGGCAAGATGGTCGACAAGGTTGCCGAGCTCGGTTACGAACACATCGAGCTGTCGCCCCGGGAAGACTTCTTGCCGTTCTATAAAGCCCCACGGGTTGATAAGGCGCGGATCAAGGAATTTCGCAAAGCCCTGAGCGACACCGGGGTCAAACTCTCTTCCTTATTACCGATGTACCACTGGGCTGCCGCCGATGAAGGTTTGCGTGTGGCCGCCGTGCGTAACTGGAAGCGCGCGATCCAGATTGCCGTGGAGATGGACTGCGAACTGGTCAACACCGAGTTCACCGGCCAGTCGGACAACCCGTTGGTGTGCGAGAACCAGTTCATGCGCTCCATGGACGAGCTGATCCCCGAGTTCGAACGCGAAGGCATCAAGCTCGATATCCAGGCCCACCCTTATGATTTCTGCGAGCGCAACAACGAGTCGGTGGACATCATTCGTGGTCTGGACCGGGACTGGATCAACTACCTCTACGCCGCGCCCCACACGTTTTTCTATGACGACGGTGTTGGTGATATCGCCTCGATGCTCAAGTACGCCGGCTCGAAACTGAGCCACCTGATCATCGCCGACACCTACAACCACAAGGCTTCCTCGGGCTTGCGCTACATCGTCAACCCGCCGGGCGTCACCGCCACCGTGCACCAGCATCTGGACATCGGCCAGGGCGAGGTCGACTGGGAAGCGTTTTTCGGCACCCTGCGCGAGATCAAGTTCGATGGCATCGCTACCGTCTCGGTATTCGCCTGGGAAGACCGGCCGGACGAGTCCAATCGCATGATGCTCGACCGCGTGACCCGCGAACTCTGCCGTTAACCACGGCATACACAAAACCTGTGGGAGCGGGCTTGCTCGCGAAGACGGCGGCACATTCAACATTGATATCGCCTGACACATCGCCTTCGCGAGCAAGCCCGCTCCCACAAGGTCCGTGTACATCCGGTAATTAACTATAAGGAGAATACTTTCATGCGTATCGGACTTGTCGGTTACGGCCATGGCGGCCGGTTTTTCCATGCTCCGCTGATCAGCAGTTTGCCGGCGGCGACCTTTGTAGGCGTGGTCACCCGTGCTGCCGAGCGCCGACAACTGCTGGCCACGGAACATCCCGGTGTGCCGGCCTTCGACAGCATCGGCCAACTGGTCGAAGCCGGGGTCGATGTGCTGGTGATTTCCACGCCGCTCAAAGGTCGCCCGGCGCTGGTACTCGACGCCATCGAACACGAAGTGGCGGTGGTCAGCGACAAGC